>NZ_JAXCWU010000010.1:0-55000 GCF_034044895.1 Sphingomonas sp. CFBP8993
GGGGAAGACCGTCGGCAGGACTATCTGCTGCCTGCATCGCTTGATGATTACGTATCGGCAGATAACCCGGTTCGCGCGGTCGAGGCGTTCATCGATGCGCTGGATCTGAAGGCGCTGGAGTTCGCGGGCATGACGCCGGCTGAGACGGGACGGCCCGCCTATCATCCGGCGACGATGCTCAAGATCTACCTCTATGGCTATCTGAACCGGATCCAGTCGAGCCGACGGCTCGAGCGTGAAGCGCAGCGCAACGTGGAATTGATGTGGCTGACGGGGCGGTTGGCGCCCGACTTCAAGACGATCGCCAACTTCCGCCAGGCCAATGGCGCTGCGATCCGGGCGGTGTGCAGCCAGTTCATCGTTCTGTGCCGGCAATTGGGGCTGTTCACGCGCGCGGTGGTCGCCATCGATGGCAGCAAGATGAAGGCGGTCAACAACCGCGACAAGAACTACACGGCCGCGAAGGTCGCCTCGCGGATGAAGCAGGTGCAGGACAATATCGACCGGTATCTCGACGCGCTTGATCGTGCCGACCGCGAAGAAAGTGACATTGCCGAGCCGAAGGCGAAGCGATTGACGGAGAAGATCGCCCGGTTGCGCACGCAGTTGCGCGATCTTGCGGTACGCGAGGAGGAAGTCCGGAATGCGCCGGACCAGCAGGTGTCGCTGACCGATCCAGACGCCCGCGCCATGGCGAGTGCGGGGCGCGGCACGAGCATCGTCGGCTACAATCTCCAGGCGGCCGTCGATGCCGAGCATCACCTCATCGTCGCGCACGAGCTTTTGAACATCGGCTATGACCGCGGGCAACTTGCCCCCATGGCGGCGAAAGCCAAGGACGCCATGGGGGTGGAGGCCTTGGATGCCATTGCCGACAAGGGCTATTTCAAGGGCGAGGACATCCGGACCTGCGATGGGATGGGCGTTACCGCCTTCGTGCCCAGGCCGCTGACCTCAGGGGCGAAGGCGCAAGGTCGCTTCGGCAAGCAGGACTTCGTCTATCTGGAGCAGGAAAACGTCTATCGCTGTCCCGCCGGCGAAGACCTGATCTATCGGTACACGTCGGTCGAGGCCGGTATGACGCTCCATAGCTACTGGAGCTCGAACTGCCAGACATGCGCGCTTCATGACCGATGCACGACCGGCAAGGAACGCCGGGTCAAAAGATGGGAACATGAGGCGGTCGTCGAGGCGATGGAGCGGCGCCTCGATCGTGCGCCAGACGCCATGCGGATCCGCCGGCAGACTGTCGAACATCCGTTCGGCACGCTGAAAGCATGGATGGGCTCGACGCACTTCCAAACGAAAACGCTCAAGAATGTCAGAACGGAGGCCAGCCTCCATATCCTGGCCTATAACTTCAAGCGGCTGATTGCCATCCTCGGCGTCCGGGCAATGATCGCAGCAATTCAGAGCTGAGCGCCAACGCTCAACCTTCAACGCGCCGCGCCGAAAATACTGACCAGCTGCTGTGAAGCCGTTTTTACACGGCCTGGCCCAATAGCTGACATCTGCCGATGTGGTATGTCCGGCCGCATAGGGAGAATGTCGTGCATCGATTGGTCTACGAAGAACTGCTAGCGGCATGTTCAGTTTGTGAGGATGGCTCATCCCACGCTTTGCCCAACGGAACGCGGCTTATAAGGAATCTCCCGGACCAAGGGCCACTTGCATTCCTCCACTGCCTTTACAGGCCGCTTGATCAAATTGAGTGGGAGCGTTGCCAAGAGATTTTGGGTCGCCCGCTTCCAAAGGAGCTAGGGGCTTTCTTGGTTAAGGCAAATGGAGCTACGCTGTACGATAAGACCATTTTCCTGTTCGGGTTTGCAGAGAATATTACTAGAAGCTTGGATTTGGAGAAGCAAACGGCTATATCGATTGTGTGGCAAAATGAAGTATTTGCCTCTTCCTACCCTAAGCGGTGGAGTGATGGCTGGACGCATATTGGAGCCTTGACTGGATACAGCACAAGCCTATCGCTCCAAGCGCATTTAGACGGCCCATGTGAGGTCGTATGGGACAATGGGCTGTCTGTAGGCTTCGCCAGCTTTGATTCGATGCTGACGACGCTTGTTGCGCTGGTTGCTCCCTGCTTCACCTGCACTGGCATACGTGACCAGACCTACAAAGAGCTTGAATCGACCTTAGATCAGCTTCGCAGCATGCGGTGAGTCTGTCCTCCCTGGCAGACGTTCCGTTATCGCCCAATTGCGGACGTTCAAGAGGCAGGATCGAGCATGCGGTCAATGTGCGCGCTAATCTGAGAAATGCTTGAGCTTTGCGTCACCAAGTAGTGGCTCAATGGCTTCTAACGCCCCATTATTCCGATGCCACAGTATGTAGATGTAATCCCATTCCTCCGTTAACACGCAATCCAACCCCGGGATGACGAACTGGGAGAACTGCGACCCGTCCTTCTGCATGGATGCCTGATAGTCGTCCAGCAGTGGCTCAAGCTCGGCAGGAAACTCGACGGTTTCCGCTGCACGGCTGGCAACCCCCATGCGGAAGGCTTTAAAGGTAGCCAGCAACATTTGGTTGAAACTCAACCATTCAACTTCGGAGACTTCATCTAGCAGGTTCAGCCGTTCCATTCCGAGCCAACCCGACCACAACGAGATATATTCCTTTGTGAATTCTGATCGCACCTCGCCGTGCTCAAAAAAGTGGTTGTAAATAGCGCCCCCGGAAGTCGACTGGTGCTCGGTCATAAGTAATTGCTATCAATTGGAAGACGGGGCTGCAATGTCCGCTTCCCACCCTAATCAGACATGCTGCGATCAGGGCACGGCCTATCAATTCCCTATTGTTTGTCGCAATCGCTCCAACGCGATCCCCGCTAGGTTCTGCGTCCGTTTGACATAACGCAGACGCAACCGCGCGGGATGGGGCAGGGCGGACCAGTGTTCGAAATAGGGGCGGCAGAGCGGTGGCACGCGCACCTTGCCGTTCGCTTGGGAAATGACGGCCAAGGCATCGCCTAGCAGGATCGCATCGCTGACGGCGCACTCGACCGCCAGGCGGGTCGCAGCGATCAGGGCCAGCCATTCGGCCTCCATCGCCGATCCCGGCCCCAGGTCGCGTTCGACATGCGCCTGTCCGCCAACCACCACCGCATATTCCATCCCGCCGGGGCGACAGCCGCCGTCGAAGAAGACCTTCACACCGCGCCGATGCTGCGCGCGACCGCCTCGGCGGTCTTGATGCCGTCGACCGCCGCCGACAGGATGCCGCCCGCATAGCCCGCGCCTTCGCCCGCCGGGTAGAGGCCATAGGTGTTCAGGCTGTGCCCGTCCTCGCCGCGCGTGAAGCGGACCGGGGACGAGGTGCGCGTCTCGACGCCGGTCATCACCACGTCGGGGTGGTCATATCCGGCGATCTGGCGGCCGAAGACCGGGATCGCCTCGCGCATCGCGTCGATCGCGAAGTCGGGCAGGCACTCGGACAGGTCGGTCGGCGTCACGCCGGGGCGATAGGACGGCGTGACCGAGCCCAGGCTGGTCGAGGGGCGCTTGGCCAGGAAGTCGCCGACCCGCTGCGCCGGTGCCTTGTAGTTGGAGCCGCCCGCGACATAGGCGCGCTCCTCCCAATGACGTTGCAGCGCGAGGCCCGCCAGCGGATCGCCGGGAAAGTCGCGCTCCGGGTCGATCGCCACGACGAAGCCCGAATTGGCGTTGCGTTCGTTGCGCGAATATTGGCTCATGCCGTTGGTCGCGACGCGGCCCTCTTCCGAGGTGGCGGCGACCACCGTGCCGCCGGGGCACATGCAGAAGCTGTAGACCGTCCGCCCATTCTGGCAGTGGTGCGAGATGTGATATTCGGCCGCGCCCAGGATCGGATGGCCCGCCTGATGCCCGAAGCGCGCGCGGTCGATCCAGCCCTGCGGATGCTCGATGCGCACGCCGATCGAAAAGGGTTTGGCCTCGACATACACGCCCGCCGCCTGCAGCATCGCGAAGCTGTCGCGCGCACTATGGCCGATGGCGAGCACGACATGGTCGGCCTCCAGATAGCCGCCGCCGTTCAGGTGCAGCCCGCGCACCCGGCGCTGGCCCGATCCGTCGGTTTCGACGTCCAGCCCGTCGACGCGGGTGGAGAAGCGGTACTCGCCGCCCAGTTCCTCGATCGTCGCGCGCATGCTCTCGACCATGGTGACCAGGCGGAAGGTGCCGATATGCGGATGCGCCTCGGTCAGGATCTCGGGCGGCGCACCCGCCTTGACGAACTCGGTCAGCACCTTGCGGTTCAGGTGGCGCGGGTCCTTGATCCGGCTATAGAGCTTGCCGTCCGAAAAGGTGCCCGCGCCGCCCTCGCCATATTGGACGTTGGATTCGGGGTTGAGCACGCTGCGCCGCCACAGGCCCCAGGTGTCCTGCGTCCGTTCGCGCACCACCTTGCCGCGCTCCAAGACGATCGGGCGGTATCCCGCCTGCGCCAGCACCAAGGCGGCGAACAGGCCGCAAGGGCCCGCACCGATGACGACGGGGCGCTTGGCTCCGGCGGGCGGCGCGCTGGGCAGGTGATAGCGGGTGTCGGGCGTCTTCTGGATGTCGCGGTCGCGGCGGAACCGCTCCAGCACGGCGGCCTCGTTCTTTAGGTTCACATCGACCGAATAGACGAGCTGGATATTGTTCTTGTCGCGCGCGTCATGCCCACGCCGGGCAATGACGAAGCGCACCAGTTCGCGTGGCGTCACGCGCAACCGGCGACAGATGGCGGCGGGCAGGGCCTCGTCCGCATGATGGAGAGGCAGTTTCAATTCACTGAGGCGGATCATCCCGTGCGCCATATAGAATTGCGCGGGCTCCCGCCATCACCCGCTTGGTCCACCTCGAAGCGCTACATCCCCATGGCGCGGGGCAGCGCCGGCGCGGGCATCGCGGCCTCGGCCATTACCTCGGCCTGGAGCGTCGGCCAGCGGTCGGCGAACCAGTATTCGCCGCGTTCGGAGCGCAGGATCGGATCGTCGCGGGTGGCGACATCCTGGGGCGGAATAAGCTGCTGGTCGGGCACGCTGAAAAAGGTGCGCACGATCGGGGTCGTCGGGCAATCGCCCTCTCGTACCACAAGGCCCAGCCGGTTGGAGTGGAGCCGGACCAGCGCGCCGAAGGGTTGAATCTCCAGGCTGGCGATGAAGGCGCGCAGGATCTCGGGCGCGAAATGCCCTTCCCATCGCAGCATCTGGGCCAGTGCCTCGTGCGGCGACCAGGCGGGCTTGTACGAGCGGATCGAGGTGACCGCGTCATAGACGTCGCAGACCGCCGAGATGCGGACGAACAGGCTGAGCTCCTCGTCCTTCAGCCCATCGGGATAACCCGCACCGTCCATCCTTTCATGATGGTGGCGGCAGACGTCCAGGATGCGGGGGTCGAGATCGTCATTGTCGAGCAGGATGCCGTGGCCCAGGCCGGGGTGCATGCGAATGCGGACAAGCTCGTCGGAGGTCAGGCGGCCCGGCTTGTCGAGGATGGCCGGCTCGATCTGCATCTTGCCGATGTCGTGGAGCAGCCCCGCCATGCCCGCCACGCGAATATCGGCCTCGCTCATCCCGAGATGGCGCGCCAACCCCATCATCAGCGCACCGACCGCGACCGAGTGGATATAGGTATAGTGGTCCTGGTCCTTCATCCGGGTGACCGCCAGCATCGCGGCGGGGCCGGGGGTGATCGCCAGCGCGATCTCATCGACCGTCGGGGCCAGGTCGTCGAGACGGATCGCGCGACCCAACCGGGCCTGGCCGAACAGGGCCGAGATCGCCTCGGCTGCGCGGCTGGCGGTGTCGGCGGCCCGCTCGGTCTCGGTCTGGGGCTTGCGGCGCCGGGGACGGATCATGGTGGCGACAGGCGCAGCCGGAACGGGTGCTTCGTCGGGGAGATCGCGGCTGGCGACCAGCGTCAGGCCACGCCCCTTCGTCAAGTCGATGGTGACATGCGGGACGGTCGCACGGATCTTGTCGCGATCGGCGTCATGCACCAGCAGGAAGGATTTTCGCCAAAATGGGTTCTGCAGCCACCCGCAATGCAGCGTGTGGATGTACATGCCCCGCTCCACCTGGGTTCCGGCAATACGGAGAAACCGACCTGGATTAGACCTCTCTATCATAGACTTGGGATAGGACAGGACCCGTAAAATATTGATTGCACGGCGGAAGGCCCGCCACGGCCCGGCGGCTGCCATAACGCGCTGTAAAACGGCATTATTGGCCATTTCGGGCATATTGGGCGGCGTATTTTATTTTTTGCGGCCGAGCCGTGGCCCGCATTCGTGTCGCGGAACAGCGACCGATCCCCCTGCTGACGCCAAGCCATGAGAATCATTATCACTTGCATTGACAATGCGATTGTCTCGCAATAGCGGCCGTCGGCGAAGGGGAAGCTTTATGTCACATTCGTTTATCGCCCTGTCGTGCGTCGGGTTCCTGGCCACGGCCCCCGGCACCGCGCTGGCCGAGACCGCGCCGCGCGCCGACAGCGCCGCCGCGCGCGGACAGGACGCCACCGGCCAGCGCGACACCGTCGTCGTGACCGGGCAACGCGCCACCGCCGCGACTCTGGAAAGCCCCAAGGCGACCGCGCCTTTGCTCGACACGCCGCAGACGATCACCGTGGTCAGCGAACAGATCATCCGGAAACAGAACCTCCAGACGCTGCGCGACGTGCTCCAGACGATACCGGGCATCACCTTCGGGGCGGGCGAAGGCGGCGGCGGCTATGGCGATTCGATCAACCTGCGCGGCTATTCGGCGAACAACGACGTCACCATCGACGGCATCCGCGACAGCGCGCAATACAGCCGCACCGACCCGTTCAACCTGCAACAGGTCGAGGTCTATAACGGCGCGAACAGCGTCTTCAACGGATCGGGATCGGTCGGCGGTACGATCAACCTGGTCTCGAAGGTGCCGACGCCCGAGACGCTGACCATCGTGCAGGGCTCGGTGGGCACGGACAATTATTATCGCGGCGCGATCGACAGCAATGTCCGCGTATCGGACCTGGTCGCGGTGCGCCTGAACGGCGCCTACCACCATAACGACGTGCCCGGCCGCGATGTCGAGAAGATGGAGCGCTGGGGCATCGCGCCCTCGGTCACGATCGGCATCGACGGGCCGACCAGCCTGACGCTGGCCTATGTCCATCAGGAAGACCGCAACACACCTGTCTATGGCATCCCGTGGTTCGACAATGGCGTGGTCGACGGCTTCGTACCGGGGGCGAAGCGCGACGCCTATTTCGGCATCGCCAATCTCGACCGGCAGGACAGCACGGTGGATCGCCTGACCGCGACCTTCCGCCATCAGATCGACGAGCATTGGAGCGTGCGCAACCTGACCCGCTGGCAGCAGGTGACGCAGTACAGCGTGACGAGCGCGCCGCAGGGCACTTTCTGCCTCGGCTCGACGGGGTTGCAGCCGATCACCGCGACGCCGGGTGCCAGTGGGGGCGCGGCGTGCCCGGCTAATATGCCCGCCGGTTTCTACCTCCCCTCGGGTCCGCGCGGCCTGGTGCGCGACCAGCAGAACCAGATGCTGACCGACCAGATCGACCTGCGCCATGAAGCGGGCGCGAAGGGCGGGTTCCACAATGTGCTGAATATCGGCATGTCGGGGATGATCGAGAATTACCGGCTGACCCAGGGTTCGTTGCTGCGCAACGCCAATGGCAGCGCGGTGTCGCCGTTGCCGCTGATCGCCATCGCCAGCCCGAACACCAACTATACCGGCCCGATCAACAGCACGATCACCGCCCAGTCGCGCAGCGAGACGCACAATCTGGCCGTCTATGCCTTCGACACGCTGGAGCTGAACCGCTTCTTCGAGCTGAACGGCGGCGTACGCTGGGAATATCAGGAGGCGAATTTCCGCGCCCTGCCGCTCAACATCGTGCCGCCCGGCTCGACCCAGCTGACCGCGCTCCAGGCCGCACCGCAGGTCAGTCGTGAAAAGCTGTTCTCGTGGCGCGCGGGCGGCGTCTTCCATCCGGTCGAGGCGGTCAGCCTCTATGCCAGCTATGGCAATGCCAGGACGCCGTCGTCCTCGACCGTCCGGCTTGGCTGTGGCGTGCCGTCGACCGCGACCGCCGCGAACCCGTGCGCCGTGGCCCCGGAAACCGCGAAGAATTACGAGGCGGGGGTCAAGGCCGGGCTGCTCGGTCGTAGGCTGGAGCTGACGGCGGCGGTCTTCCGCAACGAGCGGACCAATTACCGCGTCCCCTCCAACGACCCCGCGCTGCCCGCCGGGCTCCAGGTGCTGGACGGGCGCAGCCGGGTGGACGGCGTCGCGCTGGGCGTGTCTGGGGCGATCACCCCGGCCTGGACCATCTTCGCCAACTATACCTATCTCGACGGCAAGGTGCTGCAGAGCATCTCCAACCGCGACAAGGCGGCGGGCGTGGTCGATCCGCAGGCCGGCAGCCAGCTGATCCAGACGCCGAAGCATTCGGGCAGCCTGTTCACCACCTACAAGCTGCCCTTCGGCCTGGAGGTCGGATACGGCCTGACCTATCAGGGATCGTTCGCGACCAATGCGCCGGTGCTGCTCAACCGCACCCAGTACCGGGTCGACGATTACCTGATCCACCGTGCGTATCTGGCCTATACCATCGCGCAGCGTTGGACGTTGCAGCTGAACGTCCAGAACTTCACCGATGAGAAATACGCGACGGGCGTGCGCAACAACGTCAATGCGACGACGGGCGTAGTCACCGGCGGCTGGGCGATCCCGGGCGACCGGCGCCAGGCCACGCTGAGCCTGTTCACCAATTTCTGATCGGGTTAGCCTTCGTCGATGCTGATCGTCCTTCCCGATATCCTCGATCCCGCCGGGGTCGCCCAGGTCCGCCGCGTCATCGACGGCGGCCCTTGGGCGGACGGCAACGCCACGTCCGGCCCGCAGGCGGCGCTCGCCAAGCGCAACGAGCAATTGCCCGAGGATTCGGGCGCCGCGGTCGAGGCGGGGCGGATGGTGCTGGATGCGCTGGGCCGGTCGCCGCTGTTCGTGGCCGCCGCCCTGCCGCTGAAGGTCTATCCGCCGCTGTTCAACCGCTATGCGGGCGGGCAGGCGTTCGACGTCCATGTCGACAATGCCGTACGGCTGAAGCGGGGCAGCGATTTCCGGATGCGCTCCGACCTGTCGCTGACCCTCTTCCTGGAGGACCCGGACGCCTATGACGGCGGCGAGCTGGTGGTCGAGGATTTGTACGGCGAACAGCGGGTGAAGCTGTCCGCCGGAAGCGCGGTCCTCTATCCCGCCTCCAGCCTGCACCGGGTCGAGCCGGTCACGCGGGGCACCCGAGTCGCCTCCTTCCTGTGGATCCAGTCGATGGTGCGCGACGATGGCGAGCGGCGCATCCTGTTCGACCTGGACCGCGCGGTGCAGCGGGTGGGCGCGGACAAGGGGCAGGGGGATCGCTCGGTGGTCGAGCTGACCGGCGTGTATCATAACCTGCTGCGCCGCTGGGCCGACGCATGACCGTCACGACCATGGCGAAACCGAAGAAGCGCAAATGGCGCAGCTGGTGGTTGAAGCAGTTCCACACCTGGCACTGGATCAGCGCGGCGGTGTCGCTGGTCGGCATGATGCTGTTCGCGATCACCGGGCTGACGCTCAACCATGCCGCCAGCATTTCCGCGAACCCCAGGACGGTGCAGAAGAGCGGCCTGCTCGCGCCCGGCCTGCGTCCCTTGCTGGCCAATCCCAAGGCGAATGATGCGCCCCTGCCGACGCGTGTCGCCGAGGCGGTGGAACGTGCCGTCGATCTCGACCCCGCCGGGCGTCCCGGCGAATGGTCGGACGGCGAGGTCTATGTCGCCATGCCGCGTCCCGGCGGCGATGCCTGGGTCAGCATCGACCGGACGAGCGGCGCGATCACGGCGGAGCGGACCGATCGCGGCTGGGTCTCGTACCTCAACGACCTACACAAGGGGCGCAATGCGGGTGCCGCCTGGTTCTGGTTCATCGACGTATTCGCGGTGGCGTGCATCATCTTCACCCTGACCGGGCTGCTGCTGCTCCAGATGCACGCACGGCACCGTCCCTCGACCTGGCCGCTGGTGGCGGCGGGGTTGCTGATTCCGGCGGCGATCGCCGTCTTCTTCCTGCACTGATGGAGAATATCACGATGCGATCGACCGCTGTTTTCGCGCTGGGCGTAGTGGCGTTGCCGGGGGTGGCGAGCGCCGCGACGGTCAATGTCACCATCCCGAGGCTGAACGTCGCCGAATATCACAAGCCTTATGTCGCGGTCTGGCTGGAGCCCGCGACCGGCGGTCCGGCGCGTACGCTGGCGGTGTGGTACGACGTCAAGAAGACGGGCGGCGAGCCGGGCACCAAATGGCTGGCCGACTTGCGCGCCTGGTGGCGGAAAGGTGGGCGGAGCATGGCGATGCCCGCCAACGGCGTCAGCGGCGCGACCCGTGCGCCCGGCACCCACGCCATCCCGCTGCCCGCCGACCTGAAGCCCGGCCAGTACGTCCTGAACGTCGAGGCTGCGCGCGAGACGGGCGGTCGCGAGCTGGTGCAGGTGCCGCTGACCGTGCCGAACCCGAACGGGCGCGGGGCGGGCAGCCATGAACTCGGCACCGTGACCGTTTCGGCACGCTGACAAAAGGGGAGGACCGACATGAAGACCCATCGCCTCAAACTGCTGGCCGCCGCCGCGCTGCTGGCCATTCCCGGCCTCGCCTCGGCGCATCGCATGTGGCTGCTTCCCTCGGGCACGATCTTTTCGGGCACCGATAGCTGGGTGACGGTCGACAGCGCCGTGTCCAACGACCTGTTCTATGCCGACCACCAGCCCGGCCGGATCGAGATGGTGAAGGTCTGGCAGCCCGACGGCACGCCCGGCCGCATCCAGAACGGCGCGACGGGCCGCTATCGCTCGGTGTTCGACGTGCAGCTCGACAAGCCTGGCACCTGGAAGATCGGCAGCGAGATGTCGGGCATCATGGGCAGCTTCAAGGTCGACGGCGTCGAGAAGCGCGTCGGCGGACGCGGCGGCCCGCCGGGCCCCAACGGTGTGCGCCAGCCGCCGCTGACCGTCGCCGATATTCCCGCCAACGCCACCGACGTGACGCTGACCGAGACGAGCGCGCGCAACGAGATCTTCGTGACGGCGGGCGAGCCGACCCGCACCGTCCTGAAACCCACGGGCAAGGGGCTGGAGATCGATCCCGTCACCCACCCGGACGAACTGGTCGCGGGCGAGGCCGCGAAGTTCCGCTTCCTGATCGATGGCAAGCCCGCAGCCAATCTGAAGGTCACCATCGTCCCCGGCGGCAAGCGCTACCGCGACGCCGAGGGCGCGAAGGAGGTGACGACCGATGCGCAAGGCGTGCTGAGCTATGCCTGGCCGACGGCGGGCATGTATTGGCTGAACGCGACCGCGACGGACGACAAGGCCACCGCGCCGCGCGCGACGCAGCGGCGGATGAGCTACACCACCACGCTGGAAGTGATGACGCCGTAACGATGCGGATCATCCTGCCGCCCCGAATCGACCCAGATGCCGTGGCATGCGGCGACCCGGCGGCGGTCGTGACGCTGGGTGGCGAGACGATGGGGACCATGTGGCGGGTGCTCTATGCCACCCGCGATGTACCCGCGGCGCAGGGCGTGGGTGCGGCTATCCAGGCGCGACTGGACGATCTGGTCGCGCAGATGAGCCATTGGGCCCCCTTGTCCGTGCTGTCGCGCTTCAACCGCGCGGCACCGGATAGCTGGACCGCCCTGCCGCCCGATTTCGCGGCGGTGATCGATGCGGCCCTGCGTATCGCGGCGCTGAGCGACGGGGCATTCGATCCGGCGATCGGACAGCTGGTCGACCTGTGGGGACATGGGCCGAAAGGGCCGCAGCCGGTGCCCGACGCGGCGGCGGTCGACCGGTCCCGTCTGGCGAGCGGCTGGCGACGGCTGCGCTGGGATGCGGGGGCGGCGCGGCTGTGGCAGGCGGGGGGCGTCGCGCTCGACCTGTCGGGCATCGCCAAGGGCCATGCCGCCGATGCGGTCGCCGACCAGTTGGCGGCGCTGGGCCATCGCCATTGCCTGGTCGAGGTCGGCGGCGAGCTGGTCGGGCGGGGCATGCGGCCCGATGGCGATCCCTGGTGGGTCGATCTCGAAACCCCGCCGGATGCCGATCTGGCCCCGATGCGCGTCGCGCTGCACCAGATGGCGGTGGCGGGCAGCGGCACCTATCGCAAGGGGGAGCATGGCATCGACCCCCGCACCGGCTATCCGCCGACGAACGGGGTGATCGGCGTGCACGTCATCGCGTCGACCGCGATGCTCGCCGATGCGCTGGCGACGGCGGTGGCGGTTTCGTATCCGGACCTGTCGCCGCTGGCGCCGATGCAGGTCGCGGCGCGTATCCTGGTGCGCCGGGGCGATATGGTGGAAGAGGTAATGACGGAGCCGCTCAAGGCGATGCTCGGCTAGAAGACCATTCCTCCCCTGCAGGGGGGAGGAATGGAATCAGATCAGAACCGTCCGCGCAGCGTCACTCGGACATTGCGCGGCGCGCCGGGCATCGTCCACACATCGGCATAGCTGCTGGCGATGTAGTAGGTGTCGAACAGGTTATCGAGGTCGAGCCGCACGTCGAAGCGCGGATTGACCGCCCAGGTCGCATCCACCCGCGCCACCGTATAGCCGGGCAGGCGATAGCCGCTGGCGAAGGGATCGCCATTGCGTGCGCCCACATGCGTCACCCCGCCGCCGACCGTCACCATGCCCAGCCGCTGATGCAGGTCGAGCGCCGCCAGATGCTTGGGCACGTTGGACAGCATCGTACCGATCAGCGCGGCGTTCTTGTCGTTGCGCACCGTCGCGTCGGTGAAGGTATAGGTGGCGGTGCCGGTCAGGCCGCTGGTCAGGCGCAGGTCGGCCACCGTCTCGACGCCCCGCGAGCGCTGGCGTCCGATCTGCGTCTTTACGAAGACGTCCGTGGCATTGGGGTTCAGCACGTTGCGCTTCGTCATGGTGAACAGCGCCGTCTGACCGGTCAGCGCGCCGCCGAACAGGCTGTACTTCGCACCCAGTTCGGTCGAGCTGCTGCGCTCGGCATCGAAGCTGCTGATCCCGTCCGAGGGGTTGAGGCGCAGCGACTGGCCCCAGCTGGCGAAGAGCGAGAATTGCGGGCTGGCCGCCCAGGTCAGCGCGGCACGCGGCGTGATGCCGCGATCGACCGTCTCCAGCACCAGATTGCCGCGCAGGTAATTGGTCATCGTCTCGCGGAAGCTGTTCCAGCGCGCGCCGATCAGCGCGGTGAAGTCGCCGAAGCGGATCAGGTCCTGCGCATAGATGCTTTCGCTGCGGAACGAGTGATGGCGGTCCTGGAACGGAGTCGGCACCGGCAGCGGCTGGCCATAGACGGGATCGAAGGCGTCGATGGTCAGGATCGGCGCGCCCGGCCGCCCGCGCGCCTGGTCCATGCGGAAGTCCATGCCGTGGCGCACCCGGTCTACCCCGACGCGGATGTCGTGCGACAGGCCCAGCCAGTCCGCCTTGGCGGTCAGCTCGACACGCGCGGTCAGGTCCTGCCAGCGGAAATCGTGGAAGCGCCGCGACCGGCCGATCGTCCGGCCATCGGCCTGAACGCCGCGCGCCCCGAAATCGACCTGGGTGGCATAGCCGGTGAGGAAGCCGTCACGGCTCGACAAACCGGCCTCCAACGAGATGCGGTCGTTCAGTGCGGCAAAGACGCTGCCCTGCTGCCACAACATGCGCTGGGTCATGCGGCCATCGGCGGGCTCGCCCAGGAACGTGTCGCGGTCCATCGCGCGCGCGTTGCCCTTGATCGCCGCCACGCCGCGATCGAGCGGCGCGCGGTTGCGCATGAACTCGCCCTGATACAGGAAGCGCAGGTCCTGGGTCGGCGTGAACGACAGCGAGGGCGCGATCAGCAGCCGGTCGGTGTGGACATAATCGCGAAAGCTGTCGCCCTCCTCCGCCACGCCGATCAGCCGCGCCGACAGCGTGCTCGTCACCGGACCGCTGATATCGCCGGTCGCGCGCACCCGGTTCCAGCTGCCATAGCTGAGCGAGGCCTCTCCCTGTGGCGTGGCGGTCGGCGCCTTGGTGACGATGTTGAGCGACCCGCCCGGCTCGCCCAGTCCCGACAGCGCGGCGGCGGCGCCCTTCAGGAATTCGAACCGCTCGACCGTCGCGACATCTACCGGTGCGTTGAAGCCCAGATTGCTGGTGAAGCGGTTGATGAGGATGTCCGGGCCGCTATTCTCGTTTCCGGCAAAGCCGCGGATCGCATATTTGTCCCACAGCCCGCCAAAGTCGTTCTGCCGCGACACGCCGCCCGCCAGGTCGATCGTGTCGTCCAGCCGAGTCGCGCCCACCCGGTCGATCAGCGCGCGGTCGATGACGCGCAGGGACTGCGGATAGCGGGTCGGGGGCGTGTCGGTGCCGGTGATGCTGGCATTGGCATCGCGCAGGCCCGTGACGACGACATCCGCCTGGGTCTGTTCGCCCGGTTGCTCCGCCGGCGCCGCCAGCGTCTGCGCGCCCGCCGTCTGGCCCATCGCCACCCCGGCCAGCAGCATCGCACGCCAGATCATGTTCGCCATTCAGAGCTCCCAATCGATTTCGGCGCAGCCAATATCGATAATGATAATAACTCTCAATCATAAACTGGCATGCTATTGGTGCGGGTGGTGTCACGGCCCTGCCATGTGGTGGCGTCATGGGGGTGGGCTGGAATGCGGGAAGGGTGATCGGAATGACGGTGCTGGGGCGGACGATCGGAGCGGTGGCGGTGCTGGCGGCGGGTCTGCTCGCCGCGCCGGGAGCGATGGCCGAGCCGTTGAAGGTCATGACCTTCAATGTTCGCTATGCCTCGGACGAGGGGGCGGAGCGCTGGGCGGTGCGGCGGCCGGTGATGGTCGAACTGATCCGCCGGGCTGCACCCGATGTGATCGGGACGCAGGAACTGCTCCAGCGCCAGGGTGACGACCTGACCCGCGCGCTGCCCGGTTATCGCTGGTTCGGGCGCGACCGGCGGGGCGGGCACGACAATGAGCATATGGGGATTTTCTATCGTCCCGATCGCCTGACCCTGATCGAGCATGGCGACTTCTGGCTGTCCGACACGCCCGAGATCGTCGGCAGCCAGAGCTGGGGCACGGACCTGCCGCGCATGGCGAACTGGGCGGTGTTCGAGACGAAGGAGGCCAGGCCGCACCGCTTCCTGTTCCTCGACACGCATCTGGCGCACCGCGACGAGGATGCCGAAGCGCGCGACAAGGCGGCGGCGCTGATCCTGGCGCGACTGCCTGCGTTGGCGAAGGACCTGCCGGTGGTGGTCGCGGGCGACATGAACGCGCGGCCCGATACGGCGGCCTATCGTCGCTTTGCAGGCGCGCTGACCGATGCCTGGCCCGCCGCCGTGCGGCGCGAAGGGCCGGAGATGACCTTCCACGACTTTACCGGCACGCCCGATCGGCGGATCGACTATCTGTTCCTGCGGGGATTCAAGGCGGACGCGATCGCGACCGATACCTATCATCGGGGCAAGACCTATCCGTCCGACCATTTCCCGATCCAGGCGGTGGTGTCGTTCGAGAACGAGCGCTGAAATCCCTCCCGTGCCGGGGAGGATCGTTTCCCGATAGCGTTATCATTGGGCCCCTCCTATGATCGCGACATGACCCTTGGCGGCGCGGAATCGTGCGCGTGCCGGGCATAGGAGAGGGATGACATGCGGATGGGGCATTCACGGTCCGGCGCCGGGCGGCGCCTGGGTTTGGCACTGTTTCTGGGCACCGCGGCGGCCTGGCCCGCGATGGCGGAGGCGCGGCCGCACATCCTGACCCCGATGAGCGCCCATGCCGTCCTGCAACGGGACCGCCCGATCATCGTCGAGGGCACCGGGGATGCGGGCGAGGGCGTCACCGTGACGCTGGGCGAGGCCACCGCGACCGCGACCGCCGATGCCAAGGGCCGCTGGCGCGCGACCCTGCCCGCCATGGCGGCGACCGCCACCCCGCTGACCCTGACCGCCACGGGCAAGGACGGCACGGCCGACACGATGGACGACCTGCTGGTCGGCGATGTCTGGCTATGTTCGGGGCAGTCGAACATGGAATATCCGACCAAGCAGGCGCTGAACGGCGAAGGGCTGGTCGGCGGCGCGGCCAATGACCGTATCCGCCTGCTCGACGTGGCGCATCATGTCGGCCTGTCCGCCGACGAGCCGCTGGAAAAACGCCCCGTCTGGGCCGCCGCCTCACCCGCCAGCGTCGCCAATTTCTCGGCCGCCTGTTACCTGATGGTCAAGGACCTCGCCGCCAAGTCGGGCGTGCCGATGGGCGCGATCGATTCGAGCTGGGGCGGGACTAAGATCCTGCCCTGGATCGCCGCGACCGACTCGCGCAAGCTGCCCGGACTGTCCACCGATGCCGATTTGCTGGCGCTGTATGCGCGCGACCATGCGGCGGGTCTGCGTGCGTTCGGCGATCGCTGGGGCGACTGGTGGCGCAAGGCCAGCGGCACGAAGCGCGGGCAGGAGCCGTGGAACGCGCCCGACCGCCTGAGCTGGACGCCGGTGCCCAAGTTCGGCCCGTGGGAGGAATGGGGCGTCCCCGTACTGGCCGACTATAACGGCCTCGTCTGGTTCCGGCAGGGTTTCGACCTGTCCACCGCGCCGACCGGCGACGGGGTGATCGAGCTGGCGGGGATCGACGAGCTCGATACGGTCTGGGTCAATGGCGTGGTCGTCGGTGCGACCTTCGGCTGGGGCGACTGGCGGCGCTACACGGTGCCGCGTTCGGCGCTGAGGAAGGGGCGTAACGAGATCGTCGTGGGCTTGGGCGACACCTATGGTCCGGGCGGGATGTTCGGTCCGGCCGACCGCATCCAGTTCACCCCTGCGGGCGGCGCGCCGATCCCGCTCGGCACCGGTTGGCGCTATTCGGTCTACAAGGCGGGCGACCAGAGCTATCCCCGCAGCCCGTGGGAGAGCCATGCCGGGCTGGGCACGCTGTACAACGGCATGATCGCGCCGCTGGGGCCGATCGGGCTGAAGGGCGTCGCCTGGTATCAGGGCGAGTCGGATGTGGGGCGCGCCGATTATGGCGACCGTCTCGCATCGCTGATGACCGGATGGCGGCGCCAGTTCAACGACCCGAACCTGCCTTTCCTGATCGTCCAGCTCGCCAATTTCGGCGCGCCGCCGGTGAAGATCGACAATAGCGGCTGGGCGGCCTTGCGCGAGACGCAGCGGCTGGCGGTGCTGCGCGATCCTCATGCCGCGCTGGCGACGACGATCGATATCGGCGTGCGCAACGACATCCACCCGGCCGACAAGAACGAATTGGCCAAGCGGCTGGTCTTTGCCGAACAGCATCTGATGGAGGGTGACCGCGCCAATGCCTCCGGGCCGATGATCGCTTCGGCGACGCGGGGCCAAGGTGAGGTGGTGCTGCGCTTCAACGGCGTGCAGGGCGCGCTTCACGCCTGGAGCGCCGCCGCGCCGATCGGGTTCGAGCTGTGCGATGCCAGCACCTGCCGTTATGCCAATGCGACGGTGAACGGGGCCGAAGTGCGGCTGGCCGATGCGCGCCCCGGCGATGTGCGTGTCCGCTATGCCTGGGCCGATGCACCGGTGGTCAATTTCTATGACGAAGCCCCGCATCCGGTGGTGCCGTTCGAGATGGTGATCACGGGGGACTGATCGCTACACCCTCACCCTTCCGGCGCTTCGCGCCTCCCTCCCTCTCCCAATGGGAGAGGGAAGGGGCCCGCCCGCAATAGCGGGTGGGAAGGGTGAGGGTCGTTCAGCCAAGCCGGAAAAATCCCACCACCCGACCCGTTCCCCCGACCGGCGCCCTCAAAAGGCGCTTGAAATAAAATGTCATTCAGTTGAAAGATAGAAACGACCCGAGCGGAATCGGGCGAAGCGTTGAGGAGAGAGCATGGCCGTGCCGCCAGAAGGCATTTCGCGCGCCAACCTGGCCCCGTTGCAGTTGCACGTGCCCGAGCCGAAATTCCGGCCGGGCGACGCGGTCGACTTCGCCGGTGTCGAGGTTCCGCCCGCCGGTGCGCAACGCCGCCCCGACACCGCCGCGCCTGCCGACAGCTTCCACGAACTCAGCTATACGCTGATCCGCGTGCTGGATGACGAGGGTCGCGCCGTCGGCCCCTGGGATCCCAAGCTTTCGCCCGATGGCCTGCGCCGGATGCTCCGCCACATGGTGCTGCTCCGCGCCTTTGACGAGCGCATGTTCCGCGCGCAGCGCCAGGGCAAGACCAGCTTCTACATGAAGGCGCTGGGCGAGGAGGCGGTCGCCGTCGCCGCTGCCCATGCGCTGGATTACGAGGATATGTGTTTCCCCTCCTATCGCCAGCAGGGGCTGCTCATCGCGCGCGACTGGTCGCTGGTCGACATGATGAACCAGATCTATTCCAACAGCGCGGATCGGCTGGGTGGCAAGCAGTTGCCCATCATGTACTCGGCGAAGGAAGCGGGGTTCTTCTCGATCTCGGGCAACCTCACGACGCAATATCCGCAAGCCGTCGGCTGGGCGATGGCCTCGGCCGCCAAGGGCGACACCCGGATTGCGGCGGTGTGGTGCGGGGAAGGCTCGACGGCGGAGGGCGACTTCCACTCGGCCTGCACCTTCGCCGCCGTCTACCGCGCGCCGGTTGTCATGAACGTCGTCAACAACCAGTGGGCGATTTCGAGCTTCTCCGGCTTCGCGGGCGCGGAGGCGACCACCTTTGCCGCGCGTGCGATCGGCTATGGCATTGCGGGGCTTCGGGTCGACGGCAATGACGCGCTGGCCGTCTATGCCGCCACGCAGTGGGCGGCCGAGCGGGCGCGCACCAACCAGGGCGCGACGCTGATCGAGCATTTCACCTATCGCACCGAAGGCCACTCGACCTCCGACGATCCGACGCAATATCGCTCGGCAGGAGAGCCGACGGCCTGGCCGCTGGGCGATCCGATCCGGCGGTTGAAGGACCATCTGATCGCATTGGGCGAATGGGACGAGGACGCCCATGCCGCGCAGGACCGGGAAGTCGCCGAACAGGTCCGCGCCGCGCAGAAGGAGGCCGAGGCGAACGGTATTCTGGGCCACGGCCTGCACCAGCCGCTCGACAGCATGTTCGATGGCGTCTTCGAGGAAATGCCATGGCATCTGCGCGAGCAGCGTCAGCAGATGCTGGACGAGGAACAGGCGAGCGGACGGCCATGGGCACGGAAATGATGGGGGTTTTGCACCACCCCGGCGAAGGCCGGGGTCCAGTCGCCACGTCCTTGCGGTCGCAGGCTGTCGGGCGTCTCCCATCGTCTCGTAACTGGACCCCGGCCTTCGCCGGGGTGGAAGATAATCGATGAGCGATCTTAACACCGAAACCGCGCCCGAAGCGGGCGAAACCTCCCGCATGAACATGATCCAGGCGATCAACTCCGCCATGGACGTGGTCATGGCGCGCGACCCGGATGTGGTCGTGATGGGCGAGGATGTCGGCTATTTCGGCGGCGTCTTCCGCGCGACGGCGGGCCTCCAGAAGAAATACGGGAAGACCCGCGTCTTCGACACGCCGATCACCGAATGCGGCATCATCGGCGTCGCGGTTGGCATGGGAGCGTACGGCCTGCGCCCGGTGCCCGAGATTCAGTTCGCCGACTATATCTACCCCGCGCTCGACCAGTTGGTCAGCGAGGCGGCGCGGTTGCGCTATCGCTCGGCGGGCGAGTTCACCGCACCGATCACGGTGCGCTCGCCCTTTGGCGGCGGCATCTTCGGCGGCCAGACGCACAGCCAGTCGCCCGAGGGCATCTTCACCCATGTCTCGGGCATCAAGACGGTGATCCCGGCGACCCCGTACGACGCCAAGGGCCTGTTGATCGCCGCCATCGAGGACAATGACCCCGTCCTCTTTTTCGAACCCAAGCGTATCTATAACGGCCCGTTCAACGGCCATTGGGATCGCCCGGCGGAGAACTGGTCCAAGCATTCCGGCGGCAAGGTGCCGACCGGATATTACAAGATTCCGCTGGGCAAGGCGGCGACGGTCCGTGCGGGCGAGGCGGTGACGATCCTGTGCTACGGCACGATGGTCCATGTCTGTGCCGCCGTCGTCGCCGACATGGGCGTTGATGCCGAGATCATCGACCTTCGCACGCTGATTCCCCTCGATATCGAGGCGATCGAGAAATCCGTCAGGAAGACCGGTCGCTGCATGATCGTGCATGAGGCGACCCGGACGGCGGGCTTCGGCGCAGAGCTGTCCGCGCTGGTCCAGGAACGCTGTTTCTATCACCTCGAAGCGCCGATCGCGCGCGTGACCGGCTTCGACACGCCCTATCCCCACAGCCTGGAATGGGCCTATTTCCCCGGCCCGGTCCGTATCGGCCAGGCACTCAAGACCTTGTTGAAGGACGCCTGACATGGCTCGTTTCACCTTCCGCCTGCCCGATATCGGCGAAGGCATCTCGGAGGCCGAGATCGTCGCGTGGCACGTCAAGCTCGGCGACCGGGTCGAGGAGGACCAGTCGGTTGCCGACATGATGACCGACAAGGCGACGGTCGAGATGGAGTCGCCGGTGTCGGGCACGATCGTCGAGCTGGCCGGCGAGGTCGGCGACCAGGTGCCGATCGGCGCGGCGCTGATGGTGATCGAGACTGATGCGGTCGAGGACGCGTCGCCCGCGACGAAAGAGGCGGTGCTCGAAGCCGAAAACCCCGGCGTCGAAGAAGCGCAAACTCCCTCTCTCCCTGTGGGAGAGGGGCGGGTTGAGGGGGAGCCGCAAGCGACGTCCCCCGTGGCCGCCCCTCACCCCGACCCTCTCCCACAAGGGGAGAGGGAGCAGGAGAAGAAGGTGTTGGCCTCACCCGCCGTCCGTGCGCGGGCGCAGGATCTGGGCGTCGATCTCGCCAGCGTGAAGCCTGCCGAGGGCGACCGTGTCCGTCACTCGGATCTCGACGCATTCCTGCGTTATGGCTCGAGCCAGGGATATACGCCCGCCCGTGCGCCCCGCGCGGACGAAGCGGTGCGCGTCATCGGCATGCGCCGCCGCATCGCCGAGAACATGGCCGCCTCCAAGCGCGCCATCCCGCACTTCACCTATGTCGAGGAAATCGACGTCACCGCGCTGGAGGAAACGCGCGCGCAACTGAATGCGGGGCGGGGCCATCGGCCCAAGCTGACGCTGCTGCCGCTGATGATCGTCGCCATCTGCAAGACGCTGCCCGACTTTCCGATGCTCAACGCACGCTATGACGACGAAGCGGGCGTGGTGAACCGTTCGGGTGCGGTGCATATGGGCATGGCGACGCAGACCCCGGCGGGGCTGATGGTGCCGGTGATCCGCAACGCCGAAAGCCGCAATGTCTGGCAGCTCGCCACCGAGATCGGCCGCCTGGCCGAAGCCGCCCGCGCGGGCAGCATCGCCGGCGGTGACATGGGCGGCGGCACGATCACCATCACCTCGCTCGGGCCGCTCGGTGGGATCGCGACCACGCCGGTGATCAACCGGCCCGAGGTCGCGATCATCGGGCCCAACCGTATCGTCGAGCGGCCGGTGTTCCGTTCGGACGGGCGCGGCGGCGAGACGATCGCACGGGCCAAGCTGATGAACCTGTCGATCAGCTGCGATCACCGCGTCGTCGACGGCTATGATGCGGCAAGCTATGTCCAGGCGTTGAAGCACTTGCTCGAGACGCCGGTGATGCTGTTCGCGGATTGAGGGATTCCCTTGGCCTTCGACTTCGCTCAGGCTGAACGGAGCGGGGGCCAAGATCCTGACAGCCGTTCACGCTGAGCGACGTCAAAGCGCACGCGTGAACCTATCCCTCACCCGCGCGTCCTGAACTCAAAGCAGGAGGATGCCATGCGCGGGATGTTGGCCGGATCGCTGGAAATGACGTCGGACGGGACGGTGCGCGGGATGGTCGGCGGTGACGTCATCGTGACGCCCGGCGTTCACGCGACGATCAAGGGCATGATCGCAGGCGACGTCATCGTCGAGCGCGGGGCGTCGGTGCGGATCACCGGCATGGTGTCGGGCCGGGTCGTCAATCTGGGCGGTGTGGTCGAGGTGAGGGGCATGGTCGCGGGCTGAAGCGCGGCTTGCCATCGACGCCCGGAGCGTCGACAGGGGCGGCATGACGACCGCTCGACCTGACGCCCGACATGCGCGCACCGGCCTGTTGCTGGGCATCGGCGCCTATGTCAGCTGGGGCATATTGCCGCTTTATCTAAAATTGTTGACGGGCGTGCCCGCGCTTCAGGTGCTGGCGCATCGCATCCTGTGGTCGCTCCTGCTGCTGGCGGTCGTCGTGCTGGTCCTGCGGCGTGGCAAGGCCATCGCCGCAGCGGCGCGTGGGCGCACCCTGTTGCTGCTATGCGCCAGCGCGGCGCTGATCGCGGTCAACTGGCTGATCTATATCTGGTCGGTCCAGAACAACCATGTGCTGGAAGCCAGCCTGGGCTATTTCATCAATCCGCTGGTCAACGTGATCCTGGGCGTCACGCTGCTGGGCGAGCGGATCCGGCGGGGGCAGGCGATCGCGGTCGGTATCGCGGGCGTCGGCGTGGCGGTGCTGGCGATCAGCGGCGGCGGGGCGATCGGCATTTCGCTCGCGCTGGCGCTGTCGTTCGGCTTTTACGGTTTCGTGCGCAAGATCGCCGCGATCGACGCGCTGGGCGGGCTGACGGTCGAGACGCTGCTGCTCGCGGGGCCTGCGCTGTTCGTGCTGTTCCAGGCGAGCGGCAACGGCACGGCGGCGTTCGGGGTGGATCGGCATCTCGACATGCTGCTGATCCTGGCGGGCGCGGTGACGGCGGCGCCGCTGCTGATGTTCGCGGCGGCGGCCCGGCGGATGCGCTATGCGACGCTGGGTCTGCTGCAATATATCGCACCGACCCTGCAATTCGCGCAGGCCGTGCTGCTGTTCGGTGAACCGTTGAAGCCGGTCCACATCGTCACCTTCGCGCTGATCTGGGCCGGGTGTGCGCTCTATGCCATCGACAGCATAAGAGGAAGCCGGGCGCAGGTCGCGACCGACTAACGTCGCCCGCTTTGCAGTTTCGCGACCGCGCGGCGCAGGACCCCGCGCGGCGCGATCCGCGTGCTGACGGCGGTCAGCCGGTTGAGCAGCCCCGATACCATCACCGCCTGGCCCCGCTCCAGCGCGGCCAGGCCATCGCGCACCACCTGTTCGGAGGTCCCGGCGAATCGCTCGAAAAACGGCGTCTCGGCCATGCCCGCGACATCGGCGAACTCGGTCTTGGTCGGCCCCGGACACAGGGCGGTCACGGTCACGCCGCGCCCCTTCACCTCCTCGTGCAGCGCCTCCGAAAAGTGGAGCACGAACGCCTTGCTGGCATAATAGACCGCCATATACGGCCCCGGTTGAAAGGCGGCGGTCGATGCGACGTTCAGGACATGCCCTCGTCCGCGTGCCAGCATCGGCGGCAGCAGCGCATGGGTCAGCGTCATTAGCGCGCGGATGTTCAGGTCGATCATCCCCGTCTGCGTCGCCAGATCGCTCTCGGCAAAGTCACCCAGCGCGCCAAATCCGGCATTGTTGATCAACGTGTCGACCGCAAACCCCTGGTCGCGCACTCCGTCGATCAGCGTCTTCACCCCCTCGGGCTGGCCCAGATCGGCGGGAACGACATGCACCTCGACGCCCGGCCGTTGCTCCAGCTCGCGGGCGAGTGCGGCCAGGCGGTCGGTCCGCCGCGCGGTCAGGATCAGCGTCACCGGTTTCTTGGCGAGCGCCCGGGCGAAATCGGCGCCCAGCCCGGCCGATGCGCCGGTGATCAATATGGTGTCGGGCATGGCCGCCTCCTGTCCGCGACGGGCCGCTATCCGTTCAGCCAGCCGCCGGTGAATCCTGCCCGTTGCAATCCCCGCCGCAGATGCGGGTTCCGTCGCATCGTCTTCCAGATCAGCCCGGTGCGGTGATTCTCGATCATCGCGACGATCGGTCCCTGGTCGATGCCCAGATAATCCTTGTCGACCCAGCCGATCCCGGCGACGATCTCGCCATGCTTCAACGGCTCGGCGGCGTTGGTCAGCGTCGGATTGAACGCATCGAGAAAGCCGTATTTGCCATAGATGCCCACGCCGTAGCGATCGTGCATCGCCTTGACCGCGGGCATGACGATATCGGGGGCAAAGGCGATCGAGCCGGCGGCGGCGGTGGGGGCAAGCGTCCCGTCATCGCGTTCGCCCGGCCCGCGCGCCGAATAGCTGAAGAACTCACGCCGCACGCCATCGATTTGCTGCGTGAAATCGCCCGGCCCGTCACAGGCGGTCAGTCCCCACACCTCCGCACCATATCCCGCCCAGCGACCCGGATTGGCCATCGCATAGCGTTGCTGCGCATAGGTGGCACGACGGCTGTTCTCGAAATAATCGATGCCCTTGGTCGCCATGTAATCGTCGCGAATGCCTTTGAAGTCGACCCAGACATGGCTGTACTGGTGGCCGAACAGCGGCGCGAATTGCAGATGCGGCTCGCCCCAGCGATCGCCCCAGCTCGGCTCGAACCGCCGGGTCCAGGATTGCCATGTGCCCTGGGGCAGCGGATGGGTGGGGGAGCCCAGCGCCAGCAGATAGAGCAGCATCCCCTCGTTATAGCTGTCCCAGTCGGCCTTGATGAACCCGCTCTCTGGATGCCACCCCATCGAGACGAACGGCGCGCGCGGGGTGATCCAGGTCCAGTCGACCGCGCCATAGACCTGGTCGACCAGGGCACGGATGCGCACCTCGTCCGGGTGATCGCCGTCGAACCAGCTCTGCGCGAACAACATGCCGCCCAGCAACAGCGCGGTGTCGATGGTCGACAGTTCGCACCGGGCAAAACGCTGCCCCTTGGTCACGCCCAGGAAGTGATAGAAGAAGCCCTTATAGCCGCTGAAGCCCGTCTCCCCCGGCCCCTGCGGTGCATCGGCGAAGAATGTCAGCGTGGTCAGCGTCCGCGCGCGCGCTTCCTCACGGGTGATCCAGCCATTGACGACACCGACCGGATAGGCGGTCAGCGCGAAACCGACCGCCGCGATCGAGGCGAAGGACGGGGTCGGCCAGCGATCGGGGGCCAGCCCGGTATCGGCGTCGGTCGTCTCCCAGAAAAAGCGGAAACTCCGCTCCTGAAGGTCGCGGATCAGATCGGGTTGAACCTGGGGTATGATGCGGGGGGCCGCGATCCGGCCGTGCGGCGGCCCGGCACATCCCGTCATCAGTGCGGCCAGGCTGAGCCCGCCCAGATTCAGGACCCGACGACGGTCGTACATCTTCTCTCCTTGCGTCCTTGCGCACCGGGCGGGCTTTCGATCCCGTCCCTGGTTTGGTCGCCAAGGGTAGCCGCAACGCCCCCCAGTGGGGAAGAGCAGGGCGGTAGGGGACTATTGCGACTGGGAAGTCGGAAAAGCGCAGCGATAACAGATGGATATCGGCGAAAAGCCGCCCCGCTGCGGCTCGGCGATTCTGGGGCCCGGGACAAATATATGTAACCGGTTACACGATCCGCCGCGATATGACGCGAATCACCACGCTTGGCACGGTGCCGATTCGGCGGTGGCGTTGATGGAAGGCGCGGATGGGAGGAATGGGGCGGCCCGCCTCCGGGCCGCCCGGCATCCTCTCCCGACACGGAACGATAGCCCGTACCCGATGTCATGCCCCGTCCTGTGTCCGGTCGGTGATTATGACATGGCAGCCGCTTACAGTGTCGCACGGGGGAGACTCAAGCATCCGTTCCTAGGGCCGCACGCTTGTTGGCGGCCTGTGTCTTTCGAGCAACGGGTATGGCGGCTGGTCAGCCGTAGCATAGCCGGTCTAAGAAGGCGGCATGACAGTGGAAATACATCACGACGGCCCGGTTGCGATCATGACGCTACGGAATCCGCCGAATAATCATCTGGGTACGGGAACCATTTCGATTCTGGCGGATGCGTTCGACGATGCGGATGCCGATCCTGCGGTACGTGCGATCCTGCTTCGGTCCGAAGGTCGGGTGTTCTGCGCAGGGGCGGATCTGGTCCATGCCAATCCAGTCGCCGATCCGTTGCCGCCGGGCGCCCGCAGTCCCTTCTACATGGCAGCGGCACGTCTGTTCGGCGTGCAGACCCCGGTGGTCGCGGCGGTACAGGGTGCGGCGGTGGGGGCGGGCCTGGGGCTGGCGCTCGTTGCCGACTTTCGCATCGCGACGCCCGATGCGCGCTTCGTGGCGAACTTCGTGCAGCTCGGGCTGCATCCCGGTTTCGGCATTTCGGCCGTGCTGGAGCGGGTGATCGGGCGTCAGCGCGCCGCGTTGATGCTGCTGACCGGGCGGCGCATCCGGGGCGAAGAGGCGGAGCGCTGGGGGCTGGTCGACCAGCTGGTGTCGGCCGACGCGCTGGAGGCGACCGCGCTGTCTCTGGCGCATGAAATCGCAGGCGCCGCGCCGCTGGCCGTGACCGCCACCCGCCGGACGTTGCGCGGCGACCTGCGTGCGCTGGTCGAGGCGGCGACCGATCACGAACTGGCCGAACAGGCGGTGTTGATGCGGACCGAGGATTTCGCCGAAGGAGTCCGCGCGGTGACCGAGCGGCGGCCCGGTAGGTTTGTGGGGCGGTAGGGGACGGCTGGAACGCTCGCTGGATGTGAGTGAAGCCTGCATCGGTGGGGTAAGGCGGCGCTATCCCCGGGGTGACGTTGACCCTTGGCCTTCGACTTCGCTCAGGCCGAACGGAGGGTGGGAATGGGTGCTGAACCTGCGCGCTTTTCGCCGAATGCCACTGTCCGTCGGACGCCATCGACACCGGCGCCCAACTCCGTTCGGCCTGAGCGACGTCGAAGGCCACGCCCAATCCGTGCGGCTAGAGTTTGATCCACCTGCCCTGACCTATTGCCCTGCCACCCCGGCGAAGGCCGGGGGCCAGTTGCGAAGGCTTCAGCGACGAAGCGCACTGGATCATCGCAACCGCACCCCCAACTTGACCCCGGCCTCCGCCAGGGTGGTGCTTCAGCTTGGCTGGATCAAACTTCAGGGGGGCCGCCTTCCTCAGCGGCGACACTCTGCCGCCAGCTCAGGCCCGCGCAGAATTCGCCCTTATTTCTCGCGGGCGGCCAACTCGGCCTGCCGCGCCGGGAGTGCCGCCAGGATCGTGCGGCGTTCTTCGGCGGGCTTGCTGCTCCAGTTCGAAATCTCGCGGATCGTGCGGGCGCAGCCCAGGCACCAGCCGGTGGCCTTGTCCATCGTGCACACAAGGACACACGGGCTGGCGAGGCTGGCCGGTTGCGGTTCGACGAAGCTGATGATGTCGAGCGACATGACGGGCGTCAGATGCCGAACGAGACTTTCAGGAAGTCCGGGATCGGGCCGTTCCAGCCGCCATCATCGGGCAGTTCGTCGGACTGGCCACGACGACGATCGCGACCGCGGTCGCGATTCTGGTCACGGCCCTGTTCGCGACGCGGCTCGTCGGCGCGGGAGGGGCGCGGCTCCGCGAAGCGGGACTGCTCGCGGCGAGCCTCCTCGCGACGGGGCTCTTCGCTCCGGGTCTCTTCGCGACGCGCACGGGGCGCGTGGGTGCGGGGTGCTTCCTCGACCTCTTCGATCGGGGTCGGCGTCGTCTCGACCTCGGCTTCCGCCGCGCGTGGAGTGCGGTCGCGGCGCGTGCGGCGGGCGGGGCGCTCCTCTTCGGCCGGGGCGGGCAATTCGAGGCGGTCGATCTTCTGGCCGGTCAGCTTCTCGATATTCTCGAGATTCTCGGCATCATCGGGGGTGACGAAGGTATAGGCGATGCCCGTCGCGCCGCCACGGCCGGTACGGCCGATGCGGTGGACATAATCGTCCGGGTGCCAGGGCGCGTCGAAGTTGAACACATGGCTGACGCCCTTGATGTCCAGCCCGCGTGCCGCGACGTCCGAGGCGACCAGGATGTTGATGTCGCCACGCTTGAACAGCTCCAACTCGGCCAGGCGCTGCGGCTGTTCCATGTCGCCGTGGATCTCGCCCGAGCGGAAGCCGTGCTGCTTGAGCGACTTGTTCAGTTCGCGCACCGTCGTCTTGCGGTTGCAGAAGATGATCGCGTTGCGAACCTCCTCCAGCGCCAGCAACTGGCGCAGCCGCTTGCGCTTCTCGAACGACTGGGGCGCGACCGGCACCACGAACTGGGCGATGTTGATGTTGGTCGAGGCGGGACGTGCGACCTCGATCGTCTTGGGGTTCTGCAGGAACTTGTCGGCCAGCTTCTTGATCGGCGGCGGCATGGTCGCGGAAAACAGCAGGGTCTGGCGCTGCGTCGGCAGCTTGGTGCAGATTTCCTCGATATCGGGGATGAACCCCATGTCGAGCATCCGGTCCGCCTCGTCGATGACGAGCAGCGAGCAGCCGGTCAGCAGGATGTTGCCGCGCTGGAACAGGTCCATCAACCGGCCCGGAGTGGCGATCAGCACGTCGACGCCCTTTTCCAGCGCCTTGATCTGGTCGCCCATCGAGACGCCGCCGATCAGCAGCGCCATGGAGAGCTTTTGACCCGCGCCGTACTTCTCGAAATTCTCGGCGACCTGTGCGGCCAGTTCGCGCGTCGGCTCCAGGATCAGGCTGCGTGGCATCCGTGCGCGGCTGCGGCCATGCGCCAGGACGTCGATCATCGGCAGCACGAAGGCAGCGGTCTTGCCCGTGCCCGTCTGGGCGATGCCGATGATGTCGCGCATCATCAGCACGGAAGGAATGGCGGAGGCCTGAATCGGCGTCGGCTCGGTATAGCCGGCGTCGTTGACCGCCTTGAGAAGTTCGTCGGAGAGGCCGAGATCGGCAAAGCTCATGCAATTTTCCGGAATTTGGTGCGGAATGGGAATCGCCCCGCACGCGCCCAGCAACCTATGCCGCTTGCGGATTTGGCGGCGAATGTCAAGTTTTCCACATATGGAAGGAGGTAGCGGGCGGGGCCGTTTCAGGCCGTGTCACCTGTTTGCGCCCCTCCCGCTTGCGGGAGGAGGGTGCTTGCGGAGAAGTCGAGATGCTATTGACACACCGGCTGGACTGTCAGCGGGCGGGGACCAGCGACCGGAACCGTTCGATCTCGCAGGTGCGGCCCGCGCGCGTGCGGATCGGGTCGCGCTGGGCGCAGATCTGTCCGTCCAGGCCGGGGCGGATATAGAAGCTGGAATAATAGTCGATCTGCCGACACGCCCGGGCCAGCCGGGCGCGGACCCGCTTGCCGCCGGCAAGCACGATATCGACCGCGCCCTCCTCGGCGGGCAGCGCGCCCGCCAGTTGCTGCGCCGGGATGCAGCGCGGCCCTTTGCGTTCGCGCCAGCGCGTCGGCGCGGGCAGCGGCACGGACCGGGGAACGCGGATCACGACATGCTCGCGCACGATGACCTGGGTATGGCGAACCATCGGAATCGGATCCGCCGCGCCCAGCAGGGCGGGCGACGTCAGCGTCATCAGGGCGATGGCGGCAAGGTTTCGATGGCGGCGCAGCATGTCAGCGGGTTCCCATCATAGCGCCGATGATTGAACGCTTTATGAACCTGGCCTAGTCGACCCGGTCATGAACCCCGCACAGACCGCCTTGCTGGACGCGCTTCGGCCCATTCTGGGTGACAAGGGCATCGTCACCGACCCCGCGCTGATCGCGCCATGGGAAATCGACTGGCGACGGCGCTTTTCGGGCCGTGCGCCCGCAATCCTGGCGCCCGCCGACACGGGTCAGGTCCAGGCGGTGCTGCGCGCAGCGGCGGAGCACCGGGTGCCGCTGGTGCCGCAGGGGGGCAACAGCTCGATGGTCGGGGGGGCGACGCCGCCCGGGGATGGCTCGGCGCTGATCCTGTCGACGCGGCGGATGAACCGCATCCGGCGAATCGAATCGGATGCGGCGATGGTCGTGGCCGAGGCGGGCGTGATTCTCGCCGATCTTCAGGATGCCGCCGAGGGGGAGGGGGCGCGCTTTCCGCTGACCCTGGGGGCAAAGGGCAATGCGACGGTCGGCGGGCTCGTCTCGACCAATGCGGGCGGCACGCAGGTGCTGCGCTTCGGCACGATGCGCGGGCTGACCCTGGGGGTCGAAGCGGTGCTGCCCGACGGCACGCTCCATGACGGGCTGTCGGCGTTGAAGAAGGACAATCGCGGCTACGATCTGGGCCAGTTGCTGATCGGCGCGGAAGGGACGCTGGGCATCGTCACCGCCGCCGCGCTGCGGCTGGCGCCGGGCATCGCGCGGTCGGCCACCGCCTGGGTCGGGCTGTCCGATCCGGCGGCGGGGCTAACGCTGCTGCGCCGGTTGCAGGCGGCAAGCGACATGATCGAGAGTTTCGAGATCATGCCCGCCGAAAGCCTGGCCGCCGCGATCGCGCACCTGCCCGGCGCGCGTCGCCCGCTGGAGGGCACGCATCCCTGGCACATCCTGATCGAGGCGGTGACCGGCGATCCGCAGGCGGACCCGGCCGCGATGCTGGAGGCGCAACTGGCCCGCGCGATCGAGGACGGGGTCGTCGCCGATGCGGTGATCGCCGCGTCGCAGGCGCAGAGCGAGGCGTTCTGGCTGCTTCGCCATTCGCTGTCAGATGCCGAGCGCGCACTGGGCCCGGCGGTGCAGCACGATATCGCGGTGCCGGTCGATGCGATGCCGCGCTTCATGGTCGAGGCGGCGGCAACCTGCGACGCGCGCTTCCCCGGCACCCATGCCTCCGGCTTCGGGCATCTGGGCGACGGCAATATCCATTTCCACGTCCGCGCCGCCCCCGGCACCGATCGCGACCGTTTCTATGCCGAGGAGGCGGGCGTCATCACGCGCTTCGTCCACGACCTGGTCATGGCGGCGGGCGGCACCATTTCGGCCGAGCACGGCATCGGCCAGATGAAGCGCGACGAACTCGCCCGCCTGTCCCCGGAGCGGGTCGCGGCGATCCGCGCCATCAAGACGGCGCTCGATCCGCACGGTCTGTTCAATCCGGGAAAGCTCGTCGCTTGCGCATGACGCGCTAGGCCCATAGACACGTGGCCAGAACATGCGGCCGGGGGGCTCGCATGGTTCCGGTTTTTTGGAGAACATCATGGCGAGCGCGCCGTCCCTTCCGCTTTTCTACAACGGCCTGGAGCCGCTTTCGAGCGAGGCTCATGCCAATTACAAGGTCCGTCCGCAGGAGACGGCACCGTTCCTGGTCGGGCAGCACGCGATCCCCGTGACCGTCGATGAATTCCCGCTGGTCCAGCGTTTCATGCCGATCGTCTTCTCGGTCGGCGACCAGCCGATCCCGCTGGCGCTGATGGGCCTGAACGAGGGTGTGAACGTCTTCGTCGACGACGAGGGCCGCCTGAGCGAGACGAACTTCTACGTCCCCGCCTATATCCGCCGCTATCCGTACATGCTGGCCAAGCTTCGCCCCGAGGCCGAAGAGCTCTCTCTGTGCTTCGACCCGACCTCGCCGACGATCGGCGCGTTCGACGATGGCGAGGCGCTGTTCGATGGCAACCAGCCGAGCGAGCTGACCAAGAACATCCTGCAGTTCAACGAATCGTTCGAACAGGCCGGTGCCCGCACCCAGAACTTCATGACCGAGCTGGCCGAGATGGGCCTGCTGATGGACGGCGAAGTCTCGATCCAGCCGGAAGGCGCGGACCAGCCCTTCATCTATCGCGGTTTCCAGATGATCAACGAGGAAAAGCTCGTCGACCTGCGTGGCGACCAGCTGCGCAAGATGAGCCAGTCGGGCATGCTCCCGCTGCTCTATGCGCATCTCTTCTCGCTCTCGCTGATGCGCGACATCTTCGCGCGCCAGGCGCAGCAGGGCAAGATGCCGCAGCCCCAGCTCCAGCCGCTCGGCTGATGTGATGCGCGGGCAGGCTGCCTCCGGTCCGCGCTACAGCCAGGTCGCGATCGTCTTTCACTGGACGATCGCGGCCCTGGTCGTCGCCAATCTGGCCATCGGGCTGCTCCATGAGAGCCTGTTGCCCGGAACCATCCCGCTGCACAAATCGATCGGCCTGACCGTGCTGGCGCTGACCGCCGCGCGGATCGTCTGGCGTCTGGGGCACCGCCCGCCGCCGCTTCCCGCCGAAGTCCCGGCCTGGGCCCGTAGCAGCGCCCATGCGCTTCATGCCATGCTTTACGCCTTGATGATCGTCATGCCGATGACCGGCTGGGCGATGGGATCGGGCCGCGACGTGCCACGTCCCGTCAGCTGGTTCGGCCTGTTCGACGTGCCGCCCCTGCCGATCGGCAAGGCCGCCGGCCGGTTCGGGCACGAAGCGCATGAGATTCTTGGCTGGGTCATGCTGGCGCTGGTCGTGATCCACGTCGCGGCGGCGTTGCGCCATCATTTCCTGCTACGCGATGGCCTGCTCGCGCGGATGGGTTTTCGCGCACGCTGAGCGCGTTCGCAGGACTCCCTTACGAACTCCCGATTGCCCCGGTGATGGACTGGCGCTGCGGAATCGGCGCGGACGGCCGGAATGGGTGGAGAGCAGCGATTCGTGCGCTTGGGACTTGACTGCCCAAGGTCGGTCGACCTTCATTTTATTCCTCCCCTGCAAGGGGAGGTGGCAGGCCGAAGGCCTGACGGAGGGGTGTCCCGGCCTGAACGTCGGTCAATCCTAGCTATGACGCTCTGCGATGATCCATCCGGCAGTCACGGTCGGAAGTATCAGCAGGAACGACCAGTCGTCCGCATCAGAAACGTCCAGAAGGTGCAGGAGCCACTGGCCTACAGACATCGCGGCGTTGCAGAATAATACGAGCGCGAAGATCGCCAGTATTCCAACCGGGCCATCGCAATCGGTTGTCGTGTGGAGCGAACCAGCCCATCGCCACAGGCCCTGCCGAAGGGCGCTCAGCCGTCCCGCCACCACCCGTTACGAAAAAATGACGAATTGTGGGGCGGAGGGTTGAACCAAATAGGCCCTTTCCTATTTATACCAGTACGACATCGTGTCCCCCCCTTTCGCGGTGTCGTGCGACACGCTTTCAGCGTGTTTCCTCCCTGAACCTTGGCCACCTCGCGCTCTCCCCCTTGCGCGAGGTGGTTTTTTATTCGGCGGCGAGTGCGTGGGCCTGGCCCAGCGCTTCGGCGGCCAGTGCCGACAGGATGCGACGGACGAGCAGCACGGTCGCGTCGAAGCCGGGCCCCGGCGCTTCCAGCGCGGCATCGAGATAGAGCGAACGGTCGAGTTCCAGTTGGACCGCGTGGATGCCGCGCCGGGGATCGCCCTGCCGCTCGACGATATGACCCCCGGCATAGGGCGCGTTGCGCGTGACCGCGAAACCGCTGGCGCGTACTTCCGTCTCGATGCGGCGGACGAAGCGGGTCGCGGCGGTGGTGCCGTGGCGGTCGCCGATCACCAGCCGGGGCACGACCCCCGGTGCGCCCAGTGGCGGCATGGAATGCAGGTCCAGCAACACCGCTAGGCCGTATCGCGCGCGCGCCTCGGCCAGCCGTTCCGCCAGCGCCTGATGATAGGGGCGGTGGTCGGCCGCGATCCGGGCGAGCATCTCGGCATCGCTGAACCGCCGGTTCCAGATATCGCCATGCCCCGCCACCCGGCGCGGCACGAGGCCCAACCCGCTGCGCAGCTTGGCGGAGGAGCGTGGCGCCATCCGGGCCCCTTCGTCGATCAAGGCGTCACGCTCGCGCTCGTCGCGGTTCAGGTCGATCCACGCGCGCGGCACGGTCTGCACCAGCATCGGCTGGGCGGTGCGCGCGCCCTCTGCGACCAGATCGACCAGCCGGTCCTCCAGCGTCATGACCGCCGACAGCGGCACGCGCAGATCGTCCGTCATGCCAGTGGGATAGGCACGCCCGCCATGCGGGACCGAGATCACGACCGGCCCGTCGCCATCGAGGCTGTAGAAGGACGCGCCGGGGTTCGGGTGAGCCATGCGACCGACCCTAATCCGACCGAAAGGGCGAGGGAAGTCGCGCTTCTGGTCTGGAATTCTTAACGGCCCCGCCGGTACACCGGACCGAACGATGAATCGGGATCAAACAATGTTTCATATCCTGCTGGCCGAAGACGACGAGGTCATGCGCGAATATCTCACACGGGCGCTGACGCGGTCGGGTTACCGGGTGTCGGCGGTCGACCGGGGCACGGCGGCGATCCCGCTCCTGGAGAGCGAACGCTTCGACCTGTTGCTCACCGATATCGTCATGCCCGAGATGGACGGCATCGAACTGGCCCAGCGCGCCGCCGCGATGGTGCCCGACCTGCGCGTGATGTTCATCACCGGCTTCGCCGCCGTCACGCTGAAGGCAGGACAGGCGGTGCCCAACGCCCGCGTGCTGTCCAAGCCCTTCCACCTGCGCGACCTGGTGATGGAGGTGGATCGACTTTTTTTGCCGGATTCGGTCGATGGCGCGATTTAGGGCTTGCCAGACCCGTCCAAACTGCTAATTGCCCGGCCTCCGGCGGGCGTGTAGCTCAGTGGTAGAGCACTGTGTTGACATCGCAGGGGTCGCAAGTTCAATCCTTGCCACGCCCACCATCGAAAACCCCGCTAGGCCAACGGCTTAGCGGGGTTTTTGGTTTTCAGGCCCCCGAGTTGCGCGTCACGGTTTTGCGTGCCTTTTGCGTGTCATGCCGAGTGGAACATTCGGGCTCACGGGGGCCTCGAGGGCACTAGGGCGGCTGCGCCAGCGGATTGGGAGCGGCAGCGATCGCGTCAAAACGACTGGCCATCATACCTGCCGCCGCCGTCCATCGGGACCGACTTGCGTGGGTTTTGCGTGAAGCGGCGTCGCCATCTTCCGCGCCAGCTCGGACGCAATGTCCTCCAGCCCCTGTCGGGTCTCGGAGAGATAAGCCGGGCTGAAGATCACGTAGCGCCGCGTCGATGTGGGCAGCACCACATGGCCGAGCGCCAGCGGGATCTCCTGCTGCGAGACGCCGCGCTGCGCGATCAGGGTCGCCATGCTGTGGCGCATCAGCTTGGGGCCGAAGCCGATCGGCACCCCGAACCGCCTTGCCATGACGCTCCACGCCTTTTTGACGTCCGCCACGGGTCGCTGAACCACCCAACGGTCCTCATCCTCCTCTGCCACGCTCTCGTGACAGACCAGCCGGTCGTCCGTCGCCTCCAGCCAGTTCGCCAAGAGCGATGTGACGGAGAGCGCAGGCCGGTTTTTGCGCGTCTGGATCCGCCCCGCCGGGTTGAGGTCGAGCACGCCAGCGTCGCGGTGCCATTGCTGTCGGTTGGGCCGCACCGAGATATCGTAGAGCGCGTCCGGCCGCGCTAGCGTGCAGATCGCACCGATCAGGTAGCGGCGCAGTGGCATCAGTCGTGCCGGATGCGCCGGGCTGAGCTCCGGGTCTCCTTCCGCCGTATAGTCGAGCATCTCGGCGATCTGCTCGAGCGAGAGGCGGAAGTTGCGCTCCGGCGTCACGGCGGCGCGAGGCAGGTGTTTCAGTTCGGGCACCGCCTCCATACGTTTCACGTTGAACCGCAAGGCTGCCTTCAGCTGGATGATGCTCTCCTCGACCGTCGACCTCGCCCGTTTGCGGGTCGATATGGTCCAATCGCCGGTCTCCGGGTCACGCCGCCGCTGGGTCACGGGATCGATCTCGGTCCCCCACTTTCGGAATCGCGTCAGCCATTCGACGTCCAGCACCGTCGGCAGCACGGGTTCACGCAGTACACCGATCGCGATTTCATGATCGATGAACCGGTTCACCAGTTTCAGCCGGGCACGGATCGCGTCGGCGCTGACCTGACCGGCGCCGTGCAGCGTCCAATAGTCCGTCATCGCCTGATGGACCGTGTAGGACGCCTTGTCGTCATCGGCAGGCTGGTGGAACGCCAGATAGTGACGGTCGAGCACCTCGGTTGCTACGCAAAGATCAGCCGTGCCCGTGCTGCGTCGCTGCATTCGGCCGGAGGTCGGGTCGTACCAGCAGATGTAGAGGTTCGGGCTGACGACCTCGCCGCCCTTGCCCCGGAGGTGATCGAGGTGGAATTCACCCCGGCGGTAGAAAACTTTCGGTGCCGGCACTGCGCTTTTTCCTTCAGGATTTCGCTTCGCGCCTTTCCAAGCAGGTTCACTGCACCCACCAGGGTGAGGAGGTCGAGATCCTCCGACTTGAGGTTGATGCCCCGGTCCGTCTGGATCGCACGGGCGATCTTGCGGTCGAGCCGCAGGATGGCGTCGGCGGTTGCCGCGTCGATCATGTCCTGGGGGAGGATCGGGCCGGTCCCCGGCGTCATCGCGACGGTGCCGCCGGCGTCCGCGTCGATGCTCATCATGTCTTTTCCTTCCTGACGTGGGTAACCCCCCACGTGCAGGGCCTTCTTCTCACCCGAAGTGGTCGTCGGTGACCTTCAGGCGATCCGCGATCTCGCGTCGCGAGACAGTGACGCCGACATCGGCGGCGATGACCGGCCATTCGGCCAGCGCGCCGCGCGTTCGGTCGATGATCTGCGCGATGACGCGATCCGACAGGCCATGGCGGCGGCCCAGCGCGAGGACGTGGGCGCGGGTTGGGGTGCGGCCTTCGCCTTCGACAGCGAGATAGTGTTCGCCGCCCGGGCCGACCGAGAAGGTCAGATCATAGGCCGGGGCGAGGCGCCACTCACCGCTCGGTCCCATCAGATAGCTATGCTGACGGGTATGGTCGTCGCGATTATGCGCCAGGACGTTGAAGACCATGCGGCGGAACGCTTGTTCGACGTCGCCGGCATGGCGGGTGATCGCCATGGTCGCACGCAGGAATCCGTCATAGTCGAGGCTCGGCATCTCGGACGGGGCTTCCGCTGCCCCGGCGAGGGATACCATGTGCAGCCGGCGCCCGGGGGCCGGTCGATCGAAGCGGCGCGTCGCGAAATAGCCCGGTCCATCGCGCTCGGGCAGAACGCAGGATTCCGCGATCGTCAGTCCGGCGGTCCGGGCCATGCGCGCATAGGCTTCCTCGACCGGGCCGATATCGACGGGATCGCCGGTCGCGCGGAACTTGACGATCCAGGCGTCATGGCCGTCCGCGGCCTCGCCGACGCTGATCGCACCGTCGGGGGCGAAGCCGACATGAACCTTGGGACGAGCGCCGCCCGAGGCGCCCCCCAGCGCCGCCAGCGTGTCGACCAGCGCGCCCTCGTCTCCCGCGAGGAGCAACCGTGATTCCTCGGCCAAGGCATCGAGGTCGATCGTCCCGATCGCTTCGTCAGGCGTGGTGGCTGGCTGATAGACCAGCGCGCCACGGCCACCGGCGCCGATGATTGCCAGCTTATCGACGGGGTTCAGCGTGTCGAACTGGACGTCGATCCTGGCGAGGCGACGCCGCAGCAGCAGCCGTCCCCAGGCATCGGGCAGGCTGTCCGCCAGGAAGCCGTGCAGCCCGCCGAACGACCGGCTCCGCGCGGCGTGCAAGCCCGGTTCGGGAGGATAGAGCAGCGGGGCGACGGGCAAGCCGCTGCGGATCACGTCGGGCGACCATTCGAGCTGGGCGACGCCACCGGCCATTACGACCCGGCCGGCTGGCGCAGCGGGCATGGTATCGTCGAACGCCAGCGCGAGCCCCAGCGGTGTCCCCGGCCTCAGCTTCACGATGGGATCCTCGACACTGCAAGGCGGCGGCGCTTCGGGGCGGTGCGTTCGGTCATCCGGTTTTGCTCCAGCAGGGCATCCATCGAACTGGCCACCGGCTCCGGAAAGAGGACGAACAGATCCTGCTCGCACCGCAGCGCCACGGCCGCGCGGACGAGATCGTCGATCGACGCCTTGCCCTCGGCCTCAAGGCGCCGCCAAGTTCGATAGGAGACGCCGGCGCGAGATGCGGCATCGACCTGTGTCAGGTTCATCGCCAGTCGGCGGCGCTTGACCTTCTGGCCGATTTCGGCGGAAATCTCGCTCGGCGCGTACATCATCGTCCGTATATGGACCGTAATTACCATTTTGGCAATTTTAGAGGCCATATACGGACGGTTCTATTGTGTCAGCACGGCAGCCCGCCGGGCGATTGCCAGCATCAGGCCGGTGTCGAAGGCGTGGCCCAGCGATCCCTCGACGAAACGGTCGGCGCGCAGCAGATAGGTCAGGACCCAGCCGATCTGGTCGGCCGTCGCATTGGCGATCGCGGAGGGATCCTGGGTCAGGCGTAGCAATGTCGCGCGCGCCGCGTCCGTTACCGGGCGGTGATAGGGAGCCGCGACATCCTCGGACGCGATTACCGCGACGAAGGCGGAGGCGAGCTCGGAGAGCCGGAACCAGGCCATGGTGATGACTCCCTCGGCCGAGCATTCCGGCTTGGTCCATTCGCCGGCCACGAAAGCGGGATCGGCCAGGACGGGGGCGAAGGCGGCGATGTTGCGAAGCGTGGCGATGTCCATATGCTGATCCTAACCGCGCCATGAGGGGCGGGCATCGTTTTTGCGTAATGGCTATATCATGACGGACCCACTCGACCGCGACCTTGCCCGACTGGCCCACCATGCGACCCCGGCGGCGCTGGACGATGTGGAGCGACGTATCGCCGCCGCGATCGCGGCTCCGGACCGCGCCGACACGGGATTTTCCGGCGGCCTGGTGCTGGCGGGCGGGGCGGCGCTGCTGCTGGGGGTGGCCGGAGGCGGCGTGATGGCGGGCCGGATCGAAGCGCGCGAGCGTCCGCCGGTTATGGTCGCGGCCCTCGATAGCGGGCTGGAAACCGGCCTTGCGCCCTCCACCCTGCTGCTCGGCCGGTGAGCGGGGTGTTGCGCCGCCATTTGCTGATCATGGTCATCGCCTTTGTCGCGGCGCTGGCGGGGGTCTGGGTCGGATGTCGGTTGATGATGCCCGCCGCGCCGCCGCCTAGCGATCTGCACGCGCTGGTCCACCGGGAGATCGCGCTCGACGCGCGGCAGAAGGGTGCACTCGACCAGCTGGAGGCGCGGTTCGCGGTCACGCGCGCGGGGCTTCAGGCGCGGTTGCGGGCGGACAATGCCCGGCTGGCCGCCGCGATCGAGGCCGAGCATCGCGACGGCCCGCGCGTCGCCCAGGCGATCGACGCGGTGCATCGGTCGATGGGCGACCTGCAAAAGGCGACGCTGGCGCATGTCTTTGCGATGCGCGCCCAGCTTCGCCCCGATCAGGCGGCGACCTTCGACCGGCTGGTGGTGGCCAAGCTGACCGATACGGCGGGTTAAGCGGGCGCGTGGGCGACCGCGACCTGGCGGGACTGGCCGATGGCGATCTGGTCGCGCTGGCGCTGGGCGAGCGGCCGGGTGCCTATGCCGCGCTTGTCACCCGGCACAAGGCGGCGCTGTACCGCCTGATCCTGGCGCATGTCCGCGATGCCGACGAGGCGCTGGACCTGGTCCAGGAGAGCTTCGTCGCGGCGCATGGTGCGCTGGCGCGGTTCGATGCGGCGCGCTCCTTTCGCGCCTGGCTCAGCCGTATCGCGCTCAACAAGTGCCGGGACTGGGCGCGGCGGCGGCGGGTGCGGGCGATGCTGTCGCGCGTCCTGCCGGTCGAGGCGGTCGAGGCGGTGGCCGATGACCGGATCGATGCGGAGGCGGCGGCGATCGAGCGCGATTCGCTGGTCCGGACGCTGGCCGCGCTCGACGCGCTGCCCGACGCCCTGCGCGCGCCGCTGTTGCTGTGCGCGGTCGAGGGGCTGAGCCAGGCCGAGGCGGGCGAGGCGCTGGGGCTGAGCGCCAAGGCGGTCGAACTGCGCATCCGCCGGGCCCGCGCCGCGCTGCGCGAACGAACGGGGTGAGGGGAGGCGCTTCGGCATGCGTATAGCGGGGCATGACCGATTCCACGACGTTGATGCGCCGCCGTGACCTGCTGGCCGGTGGCGTCGGCCTGGGGACGCTGGCCGCCATGCCCGCCTGGGCGCAGCACCATTCGCCCGGACTGTCGCCGCGCGCCGAACTGAGCGGGCCCGACATCACCCTGACCGTCGCGCGCCAGCACATGATGATCGACGGCAAGCCCTATCACGTGATCGGCATCAACGGGTCGACGCCCGCCCCGCTGATCCGCCTGCGCGAGGGGCAGCGGGCGCGGATCACCGTGGTCAACACCCTGGACGAGGAGACGTCGATCCACTGGCACGGACTGCTCCTGCCTTTCCAGATGGACGGGGTGCCGGGGATCAGCTTTCCGGGCATTCCGGCGGGCGGGCGCTTCACCTATGAGTTTCCGATCGTCCAGTCCGGGACCTACTGGTATCACAGCCATTCGGGTTTGCAGGAGCAGGAAGGGCATTACGGCCCGATCGTCATCGACCCCGCCGGGCCCGATCCGATCATGTCCGACCGCGAGCATGTGGTCGTGCTGTCCGATCACAGCCCGCTTCACCCCCATGCGATCTTTCGGCGACTGAAGATGCAGGGCGGCTATTTCAACTATCAGAAGCAGACTCTGGCGGGGTTGCTGGCAGGCCGGGATCAGCCCCTGGCCGAGCGGATGGACTGGGGCCGGATGCGGATGGACCCCAGCGACGTGTCCGACGTGACGGGATCGACCTATCGCTACCTCGTCAACGGGCATGGTCCGGCGGACAACTGGACCGGCCTGTTCTCGCCGGGCGAGCGGGTGCGGCTGCGCATCATCAACGCCTCGGCGATGACCAACTTCAACATCCGCATTCCCGGCCTGACGCTCAGCGTCGTGCAGGCGGACGGGCTGGCGGTGCAGCCGGTGACGGTCGACGAACTGCAGATCGCCGTGGCCGAGACCTATGACGTGATCGTCACCCCGACCGACGACCGGGCCTATACGCTGGTCGCCGAGACCTGGAATCGATCGGGCATGGCGCGCGGTACGCTGGCCCCGCGCATGGGGATGGTCGCGCCGGTGCCCGCGCTGCGCCCCCGGCCGCTGGCGACGATGAAGGATATGGGGATGGGTGGCATGGACCATGGCGGCGGCGGTGGTTCGGCGGGCTGTACGCCCGAACACGCCGCGATGGGCCATTGTAAGTCCGGCGATATGCCGGGGATGGCGCACGGCCAGATGGACCATGGCGGCATGAGCCATTCCATGCGGGACTTCGCCAATGCGCCGGGCCTGCCGCGCACGCCCGTGGTGCAGACGGTCGCGCCAATGCCCGTCGACCGCACCGGCGAGCCGCCCCAGGGGCTCGGCGATGTCGGCCACCGGGTCCTGACCTATCGCGACCTGAAGAGCATCGCCGTCAATCCCGATGTCCGGGTGCCGTCGCGCGCGCTGACCATCCACCTGACCGGGAATATGGAACGCTATATGTGGGCGTTCGACGGGGTGAAGCTGAACGCCGTGACCGCGCCGATCCCGTTCCGGCTGGGCGAGCGGGTGCGCGTCACCCTGGTCAACGATACGATGATGGCGCATCCCATCCATCTGCACGGCCATTTCTTCGAGCTGGTAACCGGGCACGGCGATCACGCGCCGCGCAAGCACACGGTCAATGTCGCGCCGGGCGGCACCGTCACCTTCGACCTGACCGCCGATGCGGAGGGCGACTGGGCGTTCCACTGCCACATGCTCTATCACATGCATGCCGGCATGATGCAGGTCGTGACGGTCCGGCGCGATGCGAAAACGGAGGCCGCGGCATGATCCTGATCGCGCTCCTGCTCGCCGAACCCCAGTATCGGCATGACATGATGCCGGGCATGGCGATGCCGGGCATGGCGATGCCCAAGGCCCCGGCGCGCAAGCAACCCGCGCCGCGCGCCAAGGCCGTCGTGAAGAAGGCAAAGCCGCGCAGCGCTCCCCGTCGCGTATCGGGCTGTACGGCTGAACATGCCGCTATGGGGCATTGCCGTGCGGGGAAGGCTGTCCAAACACAGGGTGCCGTCGCCGCCAAGGACCATGGCGGAATGCCGGGCATGGCGATGGACCACGGGGCGATGCCCGGCATGGCCTCCAATCCCGGCGCATCCGCCTGTACGACCGAGCATGAGGCGATGGGGCACTGCCGCATGGCAGAGTCGCCCCAGGAGCAGCAGGGCAAGCCTCCCGTGATGGGCCATGGCGGGATGCCGGGCATGGCGATGGATCATGGAACGATGCCGGGCATGGCCTCCAAGCCCGGCGCACCCGTCTGTACGCCCGAGCATGAAGCGATGGGGCATTGTCGTTCGGCGGTGTCCACCCAGGGGCAGGATGGTGCGGCAACCATGCCGGGGATGGTGATGGACCACAGTGCCATGCCGGGCATGGCGGCGGGGCAGGGAATGGTGGGCGATGCCCCGCCCCCGGCGGCCCCGACCGACAGGGCGGCGGACCGGTTCTACGACCCCGCCGTCATGGCCGCCGCGAACGCGCAGATGCGAGCCGAGCATGGCGGCATGCGCTTCTCGCAGATCCTGTTCAACCTCGCCGAAATCCAGGTCCGCGACGGCCGCGAAGGCTATCGCTGGGACGGGGAGGGGTGGTTCGGCGGCGACATCCACCGGCTGGTCGTGAAGACCGAGGGCGAGGGGACGTTCGGCCGATCGGTCGGCGCGGCCGAGGTGCAGGCACTTTATGCCCGCGCGATCGACCCTTATTGGAACCTCCAGGCGGGCCTGCGCCAGGATGTCGGGTCGGGCGCGCGGCGCACCTATGCGGTGATCGGCATCGAGGGGCTGGCCCCCTATTGGTTCGATGTCGAGGGCGCGCTGTTCCTGTCCGACAAGGGCGAGGTCCTGGCCCGCGCCGAGGCCTGGGTCGACCAGCGCCTGACCCAGCGGGCGATCCTGCAACCGCGGCTGGAGGTGAATCTGGCCGCGCAGGACGTACCCGAACAGAGGATCGCGGCGGGCGTGTCCAATATCGAGCTGGGCCTGCGCCTGCGGTACGAGATCGCCCGCGAGTTCGCCCCCTATGTCGGGGTGACCTGGGAACGGCGCTATGGCCCGGCCGGGGGCAGCGGCGCGGCGTTGGCGCTGGGCATCCGCACCTGGTTCTGAATGGCTGTTCAAAAATGCGCTGGAAGCGCATTTGGCGGCACCAGCCCGCTCCCCCACCCGGCCTCCCACAGAATATTCTGGATGGGAGGCCGGGTGGGGGAGCGGGCCGGTGCCGCCTGGAAGCAGTCAGTCGCGCTCCAGCCATTCGGCGTCGATCACCAGCAGCAGCCGGTCCTCGGCCGTCCCGGCGATCGGCGGCGAGCGGTGGATGATCGCCCGGTCGCCCGCCAGCGCGCGCCCCTTGAACAGCCCGACATCGCCGGTCGCCAGCGCGCGCGGCGGCGTGTCGGCATCGGCACCGAGCGGCAGCCACTGCGTCGCCTGGCCCGCATAGGTGCAGATCAGCCGCATCGCGACATAGTCGGCATGGAATTTCCAGCACCCGTTGCCGGTCACCCGCTCCAGCCGCACCTCGACCCGCTCTTCGCCCGACAGGGACGCGAACAGTGTCGCCAGTCGCCCGGCATCCTGCGCCAGCACCGGATGCCAATCATGCGCCGGACCATCATCCGCAAGCAGGTCGGACAATGTTCGCTCGACCGCTGGCGCGGGGGCCGCAAAGCGGATCGGAGAAAGGGCGCCGATATCGGGCCGGTCGAGCGGCGTGGGCCGTTGCCAGACCGCCAGCGTCACCGCCGGATCGTCGATCGCCGCCAGGATCGTCGCTTGTGTGTTGAACGCAACATGATTGGGCAGGGCGATGGCGTCAGGATCGAGCAACGGGGCAACATCGGAGGACACGGGCACAGGGCTCCACATGATTTTGGAATGTAATGGTACAACATTATATTCCTTCCGCAAAGTCCGTGCCTTTTCCCCATGCAAAAGGGGGCGGCACCTTGCGGCGCCGCCCCCTTTTTTGTCGTTGTGGACAGGTGGCTTATGCGACCTCTTCGTCCGGGAAAGCGTTGGTCGGCTTCGATCCCCAGATCGCGTAGAACAGGATGTAGAGTTCACATGCCGCTGGAATGAGAAACGAGATGCTCAGGCCATGGTGATCGGCAATCCATGCCTGAACCGTTGCCAGCGCGCCGCCAGCGATCGCCATGACCAGGAGACCCGAGCCCTCCTCGGTCAAGGGGCCAAGACCCTTGATGCCCAGGGTGAAGATGGTCGGGAACATGATCGAATGGAACAAGCCGACCAAGACCAGCGCCCACATAGCCAGATGGCCGCTGCCGAGTACCGCCGTCATCACCAGAACGGCCGCGACCAAGGCGTTGAAGGCCAGCAGACGGGCGGGGGCGACATACCGCATGATGAACGCGCCGATAAAGCGACCCACCATCATGCCGCCCCACAGCAGGGTGAGATAGTGGCTGGCTTCCGACGCGCTGAGATTTGCGATGTTCGGCTGCTGGATGAAGCTGATGAGCAGTGACCCGACGCAGATTTCCGCCAGCACGTACAGCCCGATCGCGGGCACGCCGAATACCAGGTTCCGGTGTTTCCAGAGCGAATGCTGATGCCGTTCGGTTGCCGCCATCCGGCTGGTCGCCGAACCGAGGTTGGGAAGCTTGAACCGGCCTATGATGACCGCGATGATGACCAGGACGGCGGCGATCAGCAGATAGGGGATCTGCACGGACTGCGCATCGGCCAGCTTCTGCGCGGCGCTGAGTTTTACCTCGCCGCCTTCGGCCGTGCCCGAGGCCGAACGCGACAGAATGAGCATCGCGCCGAAGGTCGGGGCAACGAAGGTGCCGAGCGAATTAAAGGCCTGCACCAGATTGAGTCGGAACGAGGCCGTGCTGGGCGGTCCGATCACGGCCACATAGGGGTTAGCGGCAACCTGAAGCAGGGTGATCCCGCAGGCGAGGACGAACAGAGCGGTCAGGAAGAAGCCGTAGGAGGCGAATTGCGATGCGGGCAAGAAACCCACCGCGCCAACCGCCATGATGATCAGGCCGACAACCATCGAGCGCTTGTAGCCGATCCGTTCGATCAACTTGGCCGCTGGGAAAGAGGCAACGCCGTAAGCGATGAACCAGACGAACTGGATAAGAAGCGACTGGGTATAGTTGAGATCGAAAACGGCTTTCAGATGGGGAATCAGAATGTCGTTGAGGACGGTGATGAAGCCCCACATGAAGAAAAGACTGGCGAGCAGGGCCAGTGCCGGGCCGTAGCTGGTCGCGCCTCCTCCCCCGACCGATGCGCCGGTGGCGCGTGACGTAACGGGTACGGCCATTGCATTCCTCTCCTTCGCGCCGGGAAACATCGTCAAAAGATGTTCGTTGACCGGCTTGCTCCTAATATTTTGTCTGACTATAGTGACGCAAAAGGCGCGTCAATGGCGTCTGGCGACGAAAGGGTGAGGCATGTCGGTGGCGTCAATCAAGAGCCTTCTTACATTGGTAGCGGTAACCTCCGCAATGACATCCACGGCCGCTCTGGCGAGCGAGGCAAAGCGTGCCCCCGCCGGCCAGTCGTCGGATGGTGCGGCGATCGAGGCGGTGACCCTGACCAACAAGGCCGGGCTGTCGGCGCGCGTCCTGACCTATGGCGCGACGCTCCAGGCGGTGATGGCGCCCGACCGCAACGGCCGGCTCGCCGACGTCCTGCTGGGCTATGACAAGTCCGAAGATTATGTGAACCATCCCAATTTCTTCGGCGTGACCGTGGGCCGCTTCGCCAACCGCATCGGCGGGGGGCGCTTCACGCTCGACGGCAAGCCCTATCAACTGACGCTGAACGACAAGGTCAACTCGTTGCACGGCGGGACCAAGGGCTTCGACAAGCATCTTTGGCGGATCGTGTCGATGAAGGACGGCCCCACCGCCAGCGTGGTGATGGCGCTGACCAGCCCGGACGGCGATCAGGGCTATCCCGGCAAGGTCGATGCGACCGTCACCTATTCGCTGGACGAGGCGGGGTCGCTGACCATCGCGTTCGAGGCGAAGACCGACAAGCCGACCATCGTCAACATGACGAACCACGCGATCTTCAACCTGAACGGCGAGGGGTCGCCGCTCGGCGCGACCTATCACAAGCTGACCATCCCGGCCGCCGCCTATACGCCGGTCGACGCCAAGCTGATCCCGACGGGCGAGCGCAAGCCGGTGCAGGGCACCGTGTTCGACTTCCGCCAGCCCCGCGTGGTCGCCGACGGCATTCGCGACGGCAACGACCAGCAGATCCGCTACGGCCAGGGCTATGATCACAATTTCGCGCTCGACAAGGGGCTGACCGCGACGCCGCAGCTGGCCGCGCGGCTGGAGGACCCCGCCTCGGGCCGCGTGCTCGAAGTGTTGTCGACCGAACCGGGCGTGCAATTCTATACCGGCAACTTCCTCGACGGCACCTATGTCGGCAAGAAGGGGCATCTGTACCGCATGGGCGACGGCATCGCGCTGGAGCCGCAGAAATTCCCGGACTCGCCCAACAAGCCCGACTTCGTCTCGCCGCGCGTCGATCCGGGCAAGCCGTATCGCCACACGATGATCTATCGCTTCTCCACCGCTCGCTGACCGAAAGCCTGACATGACCGACACGCCCAACCCCACGGCACAGCGCCTGCGCAGCCGCGCCTGGTTCGACAATCCCGAAAACATCGACATGACCGCGCTCTATCTGGAGCGGTATCTGAACTTCGGCCTCAGCCTGGAGGAGCTTCAGTCGGGCAAGCCGATCATCGGCATCGCGCAGACCGGCTCGGACCTCAGCCCCTGCAACCGCCACCATCTGGTGCTGGCCGAGCGCGTGCGCGAGGGCGTGCGCGAAATGGGCGGCATCGTCTTGGAATTCCCGGTCCATCCGATCCAGGAAACCGGCAAGCGCCCGACTGCGGGCCTGGACCGCAACCTGGCCTATCTGGGCCTGGTCGAGGTGCTGTACGGCTATCCGCTCGACGCCGTCGTCCTGACGATCGGTTGCGACAAGACGACCCCGGCCGCGCTGATGGCCGCCGCCACGGTCAACATCCCCGCGATCGCGCTGTCGGTCGGGCCGATGCTCAACGGCTGGCACAAGGGCGAGCGCACCGGTTCGGGCACCATCGTGTGGAAGGCGCGCCAGATGCTGGCGGCGGGTGAGATCGACGATGCGGAGTTCATCCGCCTGGTCGCCTCGTCGGCGCCGTCGACCGGCTATTGCAACACGATGGGCACCGCGACGACCATGAATTCGCTGGCCGAAGCGCTGGGCATGTCGCTGCCCGGTTCGGCCGCGATCCCCGCGCCGTATCGCGATCGCCAGGAGGTCGCGTATCTGACCGGCAAGCGCATCGTCGAGATGGTCCATGAAGACCTGAAGCCCTCCGACATCCTGACCAGGGACGCATTCCACAACGCGATCAAGGTCAACTCGGCGATCGGCGGCTCGACCAACGCGCCGATCCATCTGTGCGCCATCGCGCGCCACATCGGCGTCGACCTGCCGGTCGAGGACTGGGAGACCGAGGGGCACAAGGTGCCGCTGCTCGTGAACCTGCAGCCGGCGGGCGAATATCTGGGCGAGGATTATTACCGCGCTGGCGGCGTCCCCGCCGTGGTCAACCAGCTGATCGAGCAGGGCCTGATCCACGAGGACGTGATGACCGTCAACGGCAAGACCATGGGCGAGAACTGCCGCGGCAAGGCGATCGAGGACGAAAAGGTCATCCGCCCCTTTGCCCAGCCGCTGGTCGAGGAAGCGGGCTTCATCGTCCTGTCGGGCAATTTGTTCGACGCGGCCGTCATGAAGACCAGCGTGATCTCGCCCGAGTTCCGCGAACGCTATCTGTCCAACCCGGCCGATCCCGACGCGTTCGAGGGGCCTGCGGTCGTGTTCGACGGGCCGGAGGACTATCACCACCGGATCGACGATCCCGCGACCGGCATCACGCCCGAGACGTTGCTGTTCATGCGCGGCGCGGGGCCGATCGGCTATCCGGGCGCGGCCGAAGTCGTCAACATGCGTCCGCCCGCCTATCTGATCACCGAGGGCGTGCACGCGCTGCCCTGCATCGGTGACGGCCGCCAGTCGGGCACGAGCGGTTCGCCCTCGATCCTGAACGCCAGCCCGGAAGCGGCGGCGATGGGCGGCCTGGCGCTGATCGAAACCGGCGACCGGGTGCGCATCGACCTGAACAAGGGCACGGCCAACATCCTGATCTCGGACGAGGAACTGGCCGAGCGTCGCAAGGTGCTGGCGGCGGCGGGCGGGTATAAATACCCGGCCTCGCAGACCCCGTGGCAGGAAATCCAGCGTTCGGTCGTCGGCCAGATGTCGACGGGTGCGATCCTGGAGGGTGCGGAGAAGTATCAGCGCATCGCCCAGACCCAGGGCCTGCCGCGCGACAACCACTAAAGGTGAGACGGGCCGGGCGGATCATCTTCGCCCGGCCCGCCATTCGCCGTCCACCGGGGGCGGGTCAGTGATGGATCAGCCAGGCCAGCGCGGCTTCGTACGACAGGAAGGCCTCGAAATTCTCCAGCGCATAGTTCCGGCGCGCCTGCAATTTCAACGGGCTGGAATCCAGGACCAGTGCAAGCCGGTCGCTCGCCTGGTAATTTTCGGCGATGCCGTCGCGCATCCGGTGGATCATTTCGGGTGTCATCACGGGCGCGCCGCGTCGATCGATCAGTGCCTTGGCCCAACCGCCCAACCGGGCCCGCGACTCGGTCAGGAACGGTTGGAACGCCGCCCAGTAACGCCCGGCGGTTTCTTGGGTCCAGAGGTTGCTGGTGCGGACCTGCACGATATGGTGATCGTCCATCCAGATGATGAAGTCAGGGTCGTCCACTCTCATACGGCGAAACGCGTTTCTTCGTCAGATGATGTCATCCTGACCATGAATAGAGGCAAAATCGCCGCGGGCCAATCGAGCTTCGGCGCATGCCTGTCTCGCCCGGACACGTCGCGGGGGCCTCGCCGGCGCCGCGCGAGCGAGGCCTTGACCTGTGAACAGCGGCAATCGATACCGCTAACAAGAATGGCGGAGAGGATGTTATGCCAAGCAATACGATCGACCTGATCGGCGCGTTGCCGGATGACTGGCGCGAGGGGTGTTTTGTCGGCCGGATCGACCGGGGCGAGGGGCCTTGCCCCATCCTGGTGGTCGAGGGACAGGTTTATGACATGAGCCGCGTCGCCCCGACCGTCGCCGATCTGCTGGCGGGTGGCGCGATCGATCCGGTGCAGGGCGAGCCGCTGGGCGAGCTGGCCGAGCTGGGCCTGTCGCCGGACGTGGGCGCGGGCAACCGGCTGTTGTCGCCGATCGACCTGCAATGCGTGAAGGCCGCGGGCGTGACCTTTGCCGTGTCCGCGCTGGAGCGGGTGATCGAGGAGCGGGCGCGCGGCGACCATGCCAAGGCGGCGGGCCTTCGCGGGACGCTGGAGGCGGCGCTGGGCGGCAATATCCGCTCGGTCGTGCCCGGTTCGCCCGAAGCCGCGCAGTTGAAGGACGCGCTGATCGCCGAGGGGCTGTGGTCGCAATATCTGGAGGTCGCGATCGGCCCGGATGCCGAGATCTTCACCAAGTCGCCGGTGCTGTCGACGGTGGGCTGGGGGATGCCGGTTGGCGTCCGCTCCGACTCGACCTGGAACAATCCGGAGCCCGAAGTGGTGCTGGTCGCCGATGCGCATGGCAAGGCGGTCGGCGCGACGCTGGGCAACGACGTGAACCTGCGCGATTTCGAGGGGCGCTCGGCGCTGCTGCTCGGCAAGGCGAAAGACAATAACGCGTCCTGTTCGCTGGGTCCGCTGGTCCGCCTGTTCGACGACGGTTTCACCATGGACGATGTCCGGTCGAGCGAGGTCAAGCTGACCATCACCGGCACCGACGGCTATGTGCTGGAGGGTGCAAGCTCGATGGACCAGATCAGCCGCGATCCGGAGGACCTGCTCGGTCAGGCGCTGAGCGAGCATCACTATCCGGACGGGCTGGTCCTGTTCCTGGGCACGCTGTTCGCGCCGACCCAGGACCGCGACGAGCCGGGCCGCGGCTTCACCCACAAGGTCGGCGACACGGTCGTCATCACCAACCCGCGTCTGGGAACGCTGGTCAATCCGGTGATGACCTCGGCCGACGCCCCCGCATGGACCTTCGGTCTGGGCGACCTGATGCGCAATCTGGCCAAGCGCGGCCTGTTGTGACGGAGACGATTTCTATGTTGCAGAAGACCAGCGCGGCCGACACGGTCGCGCGCTATCCCAGCCTGATCGACAAGCGCGTCATCATCACCGGCGGCGGCTCCGGGATCGGTGAGGGGCTGGTCGAGGCGTTCGTGGCGCAGGGCGCCCGCGTCGCGTTCGTCGACATTGCGGAGGATGCCAGCCAAGCGTTGGTCGACCGTCTGTCGGGTGATGCCCGCCATGCGCCGATCCATCGTCGCTGCGACCTGACCAACCTGGACAGCCTGAAGGCGATCTTCGCCAATCTGGAAGCCGCGCTGGGCGGCGTCGACATTCTGGTCAACAATGCGGGCAATGACGATCGCCACAGCATCGCGGACGTGACGCCTGCTTATTGGGATGAGCGGCTGAACGTCAATCTGCGTCACCAGTTCTTCGCCGCGCAAGCGGTGATCCCCGCGATGAAGCGGGCCGGGGGCGGCGCGATCCTGAACTTCGGGTCGATCAGTTGGCATCTGGGTCTGAACGACCTGGTCCTCTACCAGACGTGCAAGGCCGCGATCGAAGGCCTGACCCGCAGCCTGGCGCGCGACCTGGGTCGCGAGAATATCCGCGTGAACACCATCGTCCCGGGCAACGTCCAGACGCCCCGCCAGGAAAAATGGTACACGCCCGAGGGCGAGGCGGAGATCGTCGCGGCGCAATGCCTGGACGGGCGCATCCAGCCGTCGGACGTGGCGGCTTTGGTGCTGTTCCTGGCGTCGGACGATGCGAAGATGTGCACCGGCCACGACTATTTCATCGACGCCGGTTGGCGATAAGACACGGCGCGAAAGCATAGGAGAGAGTGATGCAGCAGGCCGAACATTGCCTGACGGTGGGCGCGACGCTGGGCGAGGGGCCCATCTGGGTCGATGACGCCTTGTGGTTCGTCGATATCAAGCAGCAGCGCGTCTATGCCCATGACCCGGTCGCGGGCACGCTCGATCACTGGGCCTCGCCCGAAATGGTCGGCTGGATCGTGCCGGCGCAGCGCGGCGGCTTCGTGGCCGGGCTGAAATCCGGGCCGCATCACTTCGATCCCGCGACCGGCGCGTTCGAGCGCATGGCCGAGGTCGATACGCATCTGCCCGCCAATCGCCTGAACGACGCGTGCGTCGACGGGCAGGGGCGGATCTGGTTCGGCACGATGGACAATGACGAGACGGCCAAGTCGGGGCGTCTGTTCAGCTGGGTCGCCGGGCTGGTCTCGCCGTCCAGCGCGGCGGCGGTGTGCATCACCAACGGCCCCGCCATCTCGCCCGATGATTCGACGCTTTATCATGTCGATACGCTGGGCAAGGTGATCCTGGCGCATTCGATCCTGGCCGACGGCACGCTGGGCCCCGCGACCGAGTTCGCGCGCTTCGGCGATGCGGACGGCCATCCCGACGGCGCGATCTGCGATGCCGAAGGCGGCGTGTGGGTGGGCTTTTATGGCGGCTGGGCCGCGCGTCGCTATGGCCCGGACGGGGTGATGACCGACGAGGTTCGCTTCCCCGTGTCGAACATCACCAAGATCGCGCTGGGCGGCCCCGATGGCCGCACCGCCTATGCCACGACGGCGCGGCAGGGGCTGTCCGACGAGCAACTGGCCGAGCAGGTCCAGGCGGGGGACATCTTCACCTTCCGCGTGACCGTCCCCGCCAAGCCGCTCAACCGCGCGGCGTTCTGAGGCAGTTCCTGATTCCTCCCCTGCAAGAGGAGGAACAGGGTGAAGGACGATTCCTTTCCCGAACCCGGCGTCTCGGGTGGCCCGCTCCCTCCACGGGGGCGGGCCTTCTTATCCCTCCATCGCGCTGCGGGTATCTTCCAGCGCCAGGTCGACGAGCAACCGCATCGCCTCTCCCGCCGCCTCGACATCGCCCGCGGCGATCGCGTCATAGACCTTCACATGGTCGGGCACCGGATTGCGGGGCAGCGCGCGCGCCCGCTGCTTGAACTGGGTGGTCCAGGCGACCGCCGCGCCGATGCTGGCGCTCAGCACGACCAGCGCGTCGTTGCGCGTCGCGGCCAGCACCGCATTGTGGAAATCCCGGTCGGCCGTCCGCCCCGCGTCGGTCGCCAGCGTATGGCGGCGCATCGCGGCGAGGGCCTCGCGCATGTCCTTCAGGTCCGCCTTGTCTCGCCGCTCGGCCGCCAGCCGCGCGGCGGCAGGCTCGACGATCGCGCGCAGCTCGAACAGGCTGCGAACGAAATGAATGTCCGGCTCGCCCGAAAAGGCCCAGGCGAGGACATCGGGGTCGAGCAGGTTCCAGCGGTGGCGCGGCAGGACGCGGGTGCCCGTCTTGGGGCGGCTTTCGACCAGTCCCTTGGCGCTCAGAACCTGTACCGCTTCCCGATAGGCGCTGCGCGACACGTCGAGCGCTTCGGAAAAGGCGACCTCGCCCGACAGCGTATCGCCGGGGCGATATTCGCCCGAGACGATCGCCGCGCCCAGCTTGTGTGCAATCGCACCGTGCAGGCGGCGGCCGGTGCCGCGCCTGGCCTTGGGTGCCGTCTCCTCGGGTGGCGTATCGGCCACGGGCTCGGGCGATCGGTCGCCCTTCGTCATGCTGTCATCCATCGCGTCTACCTCTCCGCCCCCATCTTCGCGCACAACCTTTAACATTGCCATCGCTCCGTCAAACTAATATGTCGGAGTAATATAAAGGAGCTTCCCCTATGACCGATTTCCGTTCGATCGACGCCGCCACCGGCCAGCCGGTGGGCGACGCCTTTGCGGTGCACGGACCGGCCGATGTCGACGCGGCCTGCGCAGCCGCCGAGGAGGCGTTCGACGTCTATCGCGCCACTTCGCGTGAGGACCGTGCCGCGTTCCTCGACAAGATCGGTGCCGAGATCATGGCCATCGGTGATGATCTGATCGAAGCCGCGATGCGCGAGAGCGGCCTGCCGCGCGCGCGTCTGGAGGGCGAGCGTGGCCGTACCGTCGGCCAGCTGGGCCTGTTCGCCAAGGTGCTGCGCGCCGGGGCCTATCTGCAGGTCCGCGTCGACCCCGCCATGCCCGACCGCCAGCCGCTGCCGCGCCCCGATCTGCGCTTGCGCATGGTGCCGCTTGGGCCCGTCGCGGTGTTCGGCGCGTCGAACTTCCCGCTCGCCTTCTCGACCGCCGGTGGTGATACGGCGTCGGCGCTGGCCGCCGGTTGCCCGGTCGTGGTGAAGGGCCATCCCGCCCATCCGCAGACCGGCGCGCTCGTCGCCGCGGCGATCGAGCGGGCGGTCGAAGCGTGCGGCCTGCCCAAGGGCGTGTTCAGCCACCTGACCGGCCCCAGCAACGATCTGGGCGCCGCGCTGGTCCGTGATCCGCGTATCGCGGCGGTCGGCTTCACCGGCTCGCGCGCCGGTGGCCTGGCGCTGGTCAAGATCGCCCAGGAACGGCCCGTGCCGATTCCCGTCTATGCCGAAATGTCGAGCATCAACCCGGTCGTGCTGATGCCGGAAGCGCTGAAGGCGCGCGGGCAAGCGCTCGGCACCGCCTTTGTCGGCTCGCTGACCATGGGCGCTGGCCAGTTCTGCACCAATCCGGGCCTGCTGCTCGCCATCGAGGGCGAAGGGCTGGACGCATTTGTCGAGGCGGCCCGCACCGCGCTGACCGACGCTGCGGCGCAGACCATGCTGACTCCGGGCATCCATGCCGCCTATACCAAGGCATCGGAGACGCTCGCCGGTCACGACAAGGTCGAGACGGTGGCGCAAGGGAAAGTGGGCGAGGGCGTCACCGCCGGTCGCGCGGCTTTCTTCCAGACCACCGCTCAGGCGTTCCTGGCGGACGAGGCGCTGGGTCATGAAGTGTTCGGCGCATCGTCGATCCTGGTCCGCTGCCGCGACGAGGCGGAACTGACCGCCGTGCTCAAGGCCGCCGAGGGTCAGCTGACCGCGACCATCCAGATGGACGAGGGCGATACCGACATGGCCGCACGGCTGGTGCCGGTGCTCGAGCGCAAGGCGGGCCGTATCCTCGCCAATGGCTGGCCGACGGGTGTCGAGGTGGCGCACGCCATGGTGCATGGCGGGCCGTTCCCCTCGACGTCGGACGCGCGCACGACCTCGGTCGGCAGCATGGCGATCGACCGCTATCTGCGCCCGGTCTCCTATCAGAACCTCAGCGCGGCGCTGCTGCCGCAGGATCTGAAGGACGAAGCGGCGGGCACGCTGCCCCGCCTGGTCGACGGCCAGCCGGGCTAAGGAATGACGGGGGCGCGGGCCGACTGGGTCCGCGCCCCTTTTTGTTGATAGAATATAGGGGAGGATTTGATGGCTGATCGTCTGTTGCAACACCGTGCGCCCGATGGAACCCGTTCGGTCATTCTGGCGCGGGGCGACCAGGCCGCGTTCGTGCCGGGCGTCGAGAGCGTCGTCGCACTGGCCCAGCGCGCGATCGCCGAGGGCAAGACGCTGCTCGAAACCGCGCTGGCCTGTGGTGAAGGCAAGAGTGCCGATCTCGCGGCCGAGCTGGCGGCGGGTCATCTGATCGCGCCGGTCGACCATGAAGACCCCGCACACTGCGTGATGACCGGCACCGGCCTGACCCATCTCGGCTCGGCCGAGGGGCGCGACAAGATGCACCGCGATGCGGCGGCCGCTGCGCACCAGACGGACTCCATGCGTATGTTCCTGGAAGGCGTCGAGGGCGGCAAGCCCGGCGAAGGCCAGGTCGGCCAGCAGCCGGAATGGTTCTACAAGGGCGACGGCACCCAGCTGGTCGGTCCCGGCGCGGCGCTGGAAATGCCTGCCTTCGCGCAGGATGGCGGCGAAGAGCCCGAACTGGCGGGCATCTATCTGATCGGACCCGACGGCACCCCGCATCGCCTGGGCCTGTGCCTCGCCAACGAGTTCTCCGACCATGTGACCGAGCGGCACAATTATCTGTGGCTGGCCCATTCCAAGCTGCGTCCGGCCGCGCTCGGTGCCGAGCTGCTGCTCGGCGAAGTGCCCGAGCATATCGAGGGGACCAGCAAGATCGCCCGCGACGGCCAGACCATCTGGGAAAAGCCGTTCCTGTCGGGCGAGGCGAACATGTCGCACAGCCTGGCGAACCTCGAGCATCACCATTTCAAATATGCGCTGTTCCGTCGTCCGGGCGATGTCCATGTGCACTTCTTC
>NZ_JAXCWU010000011.1:0-60360 GCF_034044895.1 Sphingomonas sp. CFBP8993
CGCCCGCATGTCCCTTCATCTAAATCACAATGTCAAAGAGCCGACAACAAATCACCGGCAACACCTTACCACCCCGTTCCCAGGGCTTCCAGCGCGCCAGTCTGTCGTAGCTGCACCGGTCAGTCGTTGCGACCACCGCTGCGGTGAAACCCCTCTAGGCCGACACCGCAAAACGGTCAACTACATTTTTCACACCAATGACACTTTTCTTCCAAAACATCGTCACACACTCACCCTAACTTCCCCAGCTCACTCTTTCGGCCGCTGCTCGCCATAATGGCGTGCGAGCATGGCGCAGGCGATCAGCTGGACCTGGTGGAAGATCATGATCGGGAGCAGGATCACCCCGACCTGCGCTGCCGGAAACAGCACGCCCGCCATGGGCACCCCCGATGCGAGGCTCTTCTTCGAGCCGCAGAACTGAAGGACGATCGCATCCTGCGGCGACAGGCGCATCGCCTTGGCGATCAGAAAGGTCGCCACGAGGACGATCGCCAGCAGCAACAGGCAGAGCAGCATGAGCTGGCCGAGATCGCCTGGCGAGACGCGCGTCCACAGCCCCTCGACCACTGCCGCCCCGAAGGCCGTGTAGACGACCAGCAGGATCGAGCCGCGATCGACGAGCGTCAACAGGCTTTTGCGGCGCTCGACGAACGCCCCGATCCACGGACGCAGCAGATGCCCCGCCACGAATGGCGCCAGCAATTGCAAGAGGATGCCGTCTATAGAGCCGAGCGACACCCCTGCCCCGCCCTTCACATGCATGAGAAGCGCGACCAGCGCCGGGGTCAACACGATGCCGAGCAGGTTGGAAAAGGATGCGCTGCAGATCGCGGCCGCGACATTCCCCCGTGCGATCGCCGTGAAGGCGATCGACGACTGGACCGTCGAAGGCAGCAAAGTGAGGAACAGGATACCATTTGCCCAGGCCGGGTCGAGGCCGGGCAGATGCGTCATCCCCAGACCCAAAGCCGGAAACAACAGGAAGGTCGAGGCAAGGACCGCCAGGTGCAACGGCCAGTTGCGCAGCCCCTGCCAGATCGCATCGCGCGACAGCTTTGCACCATGCAGGAAGAAGAGCAGCACGATGCCCGCATCCGCGAGATACCCCGCGAACACGGCAAATCCGCCACGCGCGGGCAGCAGCGTGGCCAGCAGGACAGTGCCCAACAGGCTGAGCACGAAGGGTTCGAAGACGGAGAAGATGCGCTGGATCATCGGACGCTCCCTGGTTAGGCCGCGCCGCTATGCAAGGCCGGGGGCCTCGCACCGAAACGCCGCAAGTTCGGCCAGATAGGCCCCGTCGCCTATGAATGCCAATTTCGCGGTCGGCCCGGTGATCGGCAATGGGGATATTGTGGCGGCGCGAACATGGGGCGTAGCGCCGACCCACTGGATTGAGGACGGACAGCGTCCAGCCGCCCCGAGCCGGATCCCGGCCAAAAAAAAGGCCGGTCAAATGACCGGCCGAAAAGTTTTTAGGAGAGGATGCCTGAAAGGCCCGATCCTTGTGCACCGCAGCAGCGCTTTGGGCAATTGCAACGTTGGCAAATACAGTTGCAGCAAACGCAATCGTTACCGCTAACGGGATGGGGGCGGAAGCGGGATCGCGGTGCTGTTCTTGATCTCCTCCATCGCGAAGGCGGCGCTGACATCGACCAGCCGAACCCGCTCGATCAGGCGCTTGTAGACCCGGTCATAGGCCTTGATGTCGGCGACGCGGATCTTTAGCAGATAATCGATCTCGCCTGCCATGCGGTAAAACTCGACCACCTCGGGCAGGTCGCTGACCGCGCGGGCAAATTCGTCCAGCCAGTCGGCGGAATGCTCGGCCGTCCGCACGCTGACGAAGACGGTCATCGCCGCATCCAGCTTTTCGGGATCAAGCAGCGCGACGCGGCGCAGGATGACGCCTTCCTCCTCCAGGCGACGGATCCGCCGCCAGCATGCATTCTGCGACAGGTTCACGCGCTGGGCGATCTCGGCGACCGGCAGGCTGGCGTCGATCTGCAGTTCCGCCAGGATGGCGGTGTCAATTTTATCGATAGCGGGGCCGATCATTGGGAAATCCTTGACCAATATCGCGCCAGAACTGACGTCTTTGGTGAGATTTCGCAAGGCATCCGGCATATTCTCAGCGTCAGCAAAGGATATGCCCATGTTGTTGACCGCCCCCGCCGCCCGCACCGCAAAGCGCCCTGCCGATATGCTGGGCATCGTCATGGCCGAGCGGCCGGTCGACCAGGATTTTATTGCGAACGCGCTTGCCGTGCTCGATCGCGATCGGCGTCGGGCCCCGGAGACGCCGTTGCTTGCCGTCACCCTGCCCGCCGCGCCGGGTGTCGACCTCTATCTCAAGGACGAGGCCGCGCATCCGACCGGTAGCCTGAAGCATCGCCTGGCGCGTTCGCTCTTCACCAGTGGTATTGTGGCGGGCGTGATCCGGGCGGGGCGTCCGCTGGTCGAGGCATCGTCGGGTTCGACCGCGGTGTCGGAGGCGTATTTCGCGCGGCTGCTCGACCTTCCCTTTCACGCGGTCATGCCGTTGACCACCGCTCCTGCGAAGATCCGTGCGATCCAGGCGCAGGGCGGGCAGTGCCATCTGGTCAGCCCCGAGCGGCTGTATGACGAAGCGCGCGATCTGGCCGATGCGATGGGCGGCGTCTATCTCGACCAGTTTACCAACGCTGCCCCCGCGACCGACTGGCGCTGCGACAATATCGCCTCGGCGATCCTAACCCAGATGGCGGGGGAGCCGCATGCCGTGCCCGACTGGATCGTCGTCGGTGCAGGGACCGGCGGGACCGCGTCGACCATCGGGCGCCACTGCCGGTATCGCGGGCTGCCCACCCGGTTGTGCGTCGCCGATGTCGAGCATAGCGCCTTCTATGCCGGGTATCGTGACCGGGACCCGGCCGCGCGCTGCCCCCGCCCTTCGCGGATCGAGGGTGTCGGCCGCCCGCGGGTCGAGCCGTCCTTCCTGCCGGGCGCGGTGGACCGGATGATGAAGCTGCCCGACGCCGTGTCGATCGCGGGCATGCGGATCGCGGGCGACTATCTGGGCCGCCCGGTGGGGCCGTCGACCGGCACCAATTTCGTCGCCGCCGCACTTCTCGCCATGGATATGGCCGCGGCGGGGCGGGCCGGTTCGATTGCGACGCTGATCTGCGACCACGGCGCGCGTTATGCCGATTGTCACCATGATCCGCACTGGTTGGCGCATCAAGGCCTTGCCGAAAGCGTCAACGCTGCCGAGATGACGCTGCGCACGATGTTGCTCAAGGAAGCCGAATGACCACCAACCCCCTTCTCGCCGATACCGACCTTCCCGATTTCGCCGCGATCCGCCCCGAGCATCTGGTGCCCGCCGTCGATCAGATGATCGCGGACGCACGCGCCGCCGCCGACCGGATCGGTGGTTCGAACGCCAGCGACTTTGCCGATGTCGTGCTGGCCAGCGAGCGGGCCGGCTTTGCGATCGCGCGCGGCTGGTCGCCCGCCGGGCACCTGCACTCGGTCGCCGACACGCCCGAATTGCGCGCCGCCTTTGCCGAGGCCCAGGCCAAGCTGGCCGAATATGGCATGGAGGCGGGGCAGGACCCGCGCCTGTTCGCCGCGTTCAACCGGGTCGGCCTGAGCCCGCTGAACGAAGCCGAGGCGCGCGCCGTCGTGCTGGCCCGCCGTGACTTCTCCCTGTCCGGCGTCGGCCTGGACGACGCCGCGAAGGCGCGCTTCCGTGAGATCGGGGTCGAACTCAACCGCCTGACCACCGAATTCGGCAATGCCGTGCTCGATTCGAGCGAGGCGTGGAGCGAGCATGTCACCGACGAGGCGCTGCTGTCCGGCCTGACCGACAATGCCAAGGCGATCCTGGCATCCTATGCCGCCGAAAAGGAACTGGACGGATGGCTCGTCACGCTGCGTGAACCCAGCGTCCAGGCGATCCTGACCCAGGCGGACGATCGCGATCTGCGCGCCCGCGTCGCCAGGGCCTATGCCACCCGCGCGTCCGATCAGGCCGCCGATCCCGCCCATGACAACAGCACGCGGATCGACCGCATCCTGGAACTGCGCCACGAAGCCGCGCGCCTGCTCGGCTTCGACAATGCCGCCGCCCGCTCGGTCGAAACCAAGATGGCGCAATCGGCGGACGAGGCACTGGCCTTTCTATCCGATCTCGCCGGGCGCGCGCGTCCGCTGGCGGAGCGTGAACTGGCCGAGGCCAGCGCCTATGCCGCCGAGAAATTCGGTATCGCCAAGCTGGAGCCGTGGGATACGGGCTATGTTGCCGAGCATATCCGCCGCGAACGTTTCGGCGTCGATCGCGAGGCGATCCGCGCCTATTTCCCGCTGCCCCGCGTGATGGAGGGCACGACCGCGTTGATCGAGCGGCTCTACGGCATCCGTCTGGTCGAGCGGCAGGGCGTGTCCGTGTGGAACGACGATGTCCGCTATTATGATGTCCAGGACCAGAGCGGCGAGATCGTCGCAGGCGTCTATTGCGACTTCCATGCGCGTGCGGGCAAGCGTGGCGGCGCCTGGATGGATGTCTGCCGTCCGCGCTTCCGCGATGCTGACCGGTTCCACCGGCCGATCGCCTATCTGACCTGCAACTTCCCGCCCGCGACCGGCGATACCCCTGCCCTGCTGGCGCATGGCGATGTCGTCACGTTGTTGCACGAGTTCGGCCATGTGCTGCACCATTTGCTGACCGAGGTCGACCTGCCCTCGATCGGCGGCATTTCGGGCGTCGAGTGGGATGCGGTCGAGCTGCCCAGCCAGTTCATGGAGAATTTCGCGTGGGATCGCGATACGCTCCAGGCGCTGTCCGCGCATGTTGAGACCGGTCTGCCGCTGCCCGACGACCTGTTCGCCAAGATGCTGGCGGCGCGGCGTTTCCAGGCGGGGCTGTTCCTGCTTCGCCAGATCGAGTTCGCGACCTTCGACCTGCGCCTGCACCGGGACTTCGATCCGACGCAGGGCGGCCGGGTGATGGACGTGCTGAACATGGTACGCGACGAGGTAGCGGTGATCCGCCCGCCCGAATGGAATCGCTTCCCGCACAGCTTCTCCCACATCTTCGCGGGCGGCTATGCGGCGGGCTATTACAGCTATCTGTGGGCCGAACTGCTGTCGGCGGACGCCTTCGCCGCCTTTGCCGAGGAAGGCCAGGTAGCGGGCGACCGTTTCCGCCGCGAGGTGCTGGCACGCGGGGCGAGCCGTCCGGCCGCCGACAATTTCCGCGCCTTCCGCGGCCGCGCCCCCGAGCCCGACGCGCTGCTGCGCCATCACGGGCTGGCGGCTTAACGCCATGACTGGGCGGGGCCGTCTGGCGGTCCCGCCCGCTGTTTCCATTTATACTGCCGCCTCACGATCGCAAAAGGTCGGGCGGATTAGGAACCATAGCCGTCGATCCGGAGAAGCACGAAAAAAACCCACCCACGGCAAAACCGGGATGGCGGAGCGTTTCAGCAATATATGGGGAAATGGTGGAGCCGAGGGGGATCGAACCCCTGACCTCTGCAATGCCATTGCAGCGCTCTCCCAGCTGAGCTACGGCCCCAACGATTTCGGCACGAACCCGGCGGGATGCGGGTTGGCCTGTCAGCGCATCATGAAATGCGACTGTTCCGGCGGAATGGTGGAGCCGAGGGGGATCGAACCCCTGACCTCTGCAATGCCATTGCAGCGCTCTCCCAGCTGAGCTACGGCCCCATTCCGCTGTGGAGGCAGCCCACTAGCGGGGCCGCCGTGGCTCGGCAAGCACTTTTTTCAAGCACCCGCCGAGCCCGTGGCACGACTTAGTGTTCGTCGTCCTCGCTGGACGTTTCCACGCCCAGATCGTCGTCGCCGCCCAGATCGACTTCATCGTCGGGCGAGGGCTCTTCGTCCTCACCGGTGATGTCCAGATCCTCGTCGTCGCCGCCCGCCAGATCGCTGTCGGCTTCCTTGCTTTCCGGCTTCGCCTGCTCGAACGGCAGGGGCTGCTTGGACTTCAGGATGGGCTCGGGTTCCCACTGCGTCCCGCAATTGATGCAGGTCACGGGGTCGTCCTTTTCGAGGTCGTAGAAACGCGTCGCGCATTTCGGGCACGTACGCTTCGTGCCCCATTCCGGCTTGATCATGCCGTTCATACCTTTCGGATTGGGTTTTCCGCCGGAGCGAAAAGTGGGCGCGCCTTGCCACAGCGCAAGGCCCCTGTCAAAAGCCCGCGCCATCATGGCGCATACCATCCCCCAGCCTCGCACCGTGCGAGCCGCCGCCGCCCTTCGCGGTACCATCGCCGTTCCGGGCGACAAATCCATCAGCCATCGCTCGCTGATGCTCTCCGCGCTTGCGGTCGGTGAAAGCCGGGTCGAGGGGCTGCTGGAGGGCGAGGACGTGCTCGCCACCGCCGCCGCGATGCGGGCGATGGGCGCCGACATCGTCCGGCAGGATGACGGGGTGTGGGTGATACACGGCGTCGGCGTCGGCGGGCTGCTCCAGCCCGAAGCCGCGCTCGACATGGGCAATTCGGGCACCTCGACGCGGCTGTTGATGGGTCTGGTCGCCAGCCATCCGATCACCGCGACGTTCATCGGCGACGCTTCTCTGTCCAAGCGCCCGATGGGCCGCGTCATCGAGCCGCTATCGCAGATGGGCGCGCAGTTCCAGGACACGCCCGGCGGTCGCCTGCCGCTGATGGTCCAGGGTATCAGCCCGGCGGTGCCGATCCGCTACACCCTGCCCGTCGCCTCGGCGCAGGTGAAGTCGGCGATTCTGCTGGCGGGCCTCAACACGCCCGGCGAAACCACGGTGATCGAGCCGATCGCCACCCGCGACCATAGCGAGCGGATGCTGGCGGGCTTCGGCGCCGAGCTGACCGTCACCCCCTCCCCCGAGGGCCGGATCATCACGATTCGCGGCCAGGCCGAACTCAAGCCGCAGAATATCGTCGTGCCGGGCGATCCATCGTCGGCGGCCTTCTGGCTGGTCGCGGGCTCGATCGTGCCGGGCGCGGACGTGACGATCACCAATGTCGGCATGAACCCGACCCGCACCGGCATCATCGAAGCGCTCAAGATGATGGGTGCCGACATCACCGAGCTGGACGCCCGTATCGTCGGCGGCGAGCCGGTCGCCGACCTGCGCGTCCGCCATGCAGCGCTGTCGGCGATCGAGGTGCCGCCCGAGCTGACGCCCAGCATGATCGACGAATATCCGGTGCTGTTCGTCGCCGCCGCCTTCGCGACCGGTACGACCATCGCACGCGGCGCGGAAGAGCTGCGCGTCAAGGAATCGGATCGTATTTCGGCCATGGCCAATGCGCTCGGGGCCTGCGGCGTCGTGTGCGAGGAGTTTGAGGACGGCATGGCCGTCACCGGCACCGGCGGCGATCCGATCCCCGGTGGCGCGACGATCGCCACGCTGCTCGACCACCGCATCGCGATGAGCATGACCATCGCCGCGCTCAATGCCCGCGATCCCATCACGCTGGACGATGCCGCGCCGGTCGCGACCAGCTATCCCGTCTTCTTCGACACGCTGGAAAAGCTGGGGGCCATGGCATGATCATCGCCGTCGACGGCCCCGCCGCCAGCGGCAAGGGCACCATCGCCCGTGCGCTCGCCCGGCATTATGGCCTGCCGCATCTCGATACCGGGCTTCTGTATCGTGCCGTCGCCGCCACGGTGCGGCACATGCATCTCGATCCGACACGCGAAGCCGATGCGGTCGCGGCGTGCAGCTTCGACGACAGCCTGCTCGCCGATCCGGCCCTGCGCGATGACGAGACGGGCAAGCTCGCCTCGGTCGTCTCGGTCCATCCGCTGGTTCGCGCCGCTCTGCTGCAGCGGCAGAAGCGTTTCGCGCAGCAGCCGGGCGGCGCGATCCTCGACGGGCGCGATATCGGCACGGTCATCGCGCCCGACGCCGACGCCAAGCTGTTCGTGAAGGCCAGCCCGCAGGTTCGCGCCCGGCGGCGACATAACGAACTGGCCGCCAACGGCTCGACCGCCAGCTTCGAGCAGGTGCTGGCCGACATCCGCGCCCGTGACGAACGCGACAGCGGCCGGGCGACCGCCCCGCTTACCCAGGCCGCCGACGCGGCGGCGCTGGATACGTCCAGCCTGACCATCGAGGCGGCGGTCGCCCGCGCGATCCAGTTCGTCGACGCCCAGGTGGCGGCGAAGACAAAAGCCTGAACTTCCTCCCCTTGCAGGGGAGGTGGCAGGCCGCAGGCCTGACGGAGGGGTATCTCGCCATCGAGAGGGCGACACCCCTCCACCAGCTTCGCTGGTCCCCCTCCCCTTGCAGGGGAGGAAGAGCGGTCCCCCTCGCCTTGCGCAAAACCCCGTTTTCGGCTAAGGCACTCGCGCTCGCGGACCCTGTTCCGCGGAGAGGCTGACGCGGGGCCCTTTCCTCAGCGTCCTTTCCGCATTTGTCGCGGACCGCCGCTTTTCCGTGTTTCGGTCACATCTTCGGGCCTGGTGGCGTCGGCATGGGGTCGGCGCGGCCATCGGCGAAGGTCAGGCGCAAATGCCCGGCCGGAGGCGAAAAACTCTCAGGAACTTAACCCTTTTATGGCAACCAACCCCCAGCCCACGCGCGACGATTTCGCGGCGATGCTCGATGACATGTTCGGCGGTGCCGACAGCTTCGAGGGTCGCGTCGTGCATGGCACCGTTACCGCGATCGAAAACGACATGGCCGTCATCGACGTCGGTCTGAAGTCGGAAGGCCGTGTGCCCCTCCGCGAATTCGCTGCCCCCGGCCAGAAGGCCGACCTGAAGGTCGGTGACGAAGTCGAGGTCTATGTCGACCGCGTCGAGAACATGCACGGCGAAGCGATGCTCAGCCGCGACCGCGCGCGCCGCGAGGCCGCCTGGGACAAGCTGGAGCTGGAATTCTCGAAGTCGGCCCGCGTCGAAGGCGTGATCTTCGGCCGCGTGAAGGGTGGCTTCACCGTCGACCTGAACGGCGCCGTGGCGTTCCTGCCCGGCTCGCAGGTCGATATCCGCCCCGTCCGCGACGTCACCCCGCTGATGGACATCCCGCAGCCGTTCCAGATCCTGAAGATGGACCGCAAGCGCGGCAACATCGTCGTGTCGCGTCGCGCGGTGCTGGAAGAGACCCGCGCCGAGCAGCGTTCGGGCCTGATCCAGAGCCTGGCCGAAGGTCAGATCATCGACGGCGTCGTCAAGAACATCACCGACTATGGTGCGTTCGTTGACTTGGGCGGCATCGACGGCCTGCTGCACGTCACCGACCTGTCGTACAAGCGCGTCAATCATCCGTCGGAGATGATCGCGATCGGCGACACCGTGAAGGTGCAGATCATCCGCATCAACAAGGACACGCAGCGCATCTCGCTCGGCATGAAGCAGCTCGAGAGCGATCCGTGGGATGGCGCCGGCGCCAAGTACCCGGTCGGAGCCAAGCTGTCGGGCCGCGTCACGAACATCACCGAATATGGTGCGTTCGTCGAACTGGAGCCGGGCATCGAAGGCCTGGTCCACGTGTCGGAAATGTCCTGGACCAAGAAGAACGTCCATCCGGGCAAGATCGTGTCGACCTCGCAGGAAGTCGATGTGGTCGTTCTCGAAGTCGATCAGGAAAAGCGCCGCATCAGCCTCGGCCTCAAGCAGGCCCAGGCCAATCCGTGGGAAGCGTTCGCCGCTGCCCATCCGATCGGTTCGACCGTCGAGGGCGAAGTCAAGAACGCGACCGAGTTCGGCCTGTTCATCGGCCTGGACAACGACGTCGACGGCATGGTCCACATGTCGGACATCGCCTGGGGCGTGTCGGGTGAGGATGCCCTCAACCTGCACCGCAAGGGCGAAGTCGTTCAGGCCGTGGTTCTGGACATCGACCCCGAGAAGGAGCGCATCTCGCTCGGCATGAAGCAGCTCGAGCGCGGCGGCCCCGTCGCCGGCGGTGTGGCTGCGGCTGGCGATCGCCTGAACAAGAACCAGGTCGTCACCGTGACCGTCCTCGAAGTCCGCGATGCGGGCCTCGAAGTCCAGGCGGGCGACGATGGTGCGACCGGCTTCATCAAGCGTACCGATCTGGGTCGCGACCGTGACGAGCAGCGCCCCGAGCGCTTCCAGGTCGGCCAGAAGTTCGACGCGATGGTCACCGGCTTCGATCGTTCGAAGAAGCCGACCTTCTCGGTCAAGGCGATGCAGATCGCCGAAGAGAAGCAGGCGGTGGCTCAGTACGGTTCGTCCGATTCGGGCGCGTCGCTGGGCGACATTCTGGGCGAAGCGCTGAAGGCGCGCACCCAGAAGTAAGTCACTGGACCGGGGCATGTTTTTCGACGAAACATGTCCCGGTTTCGGCCAAATTGCCCTGGTCAGTCTCTTAATCGTATAATAAAAATACTTTCAGCAGCGAGAAACACAGGTTAAGAACGGCACGTCTGAAGGTTGGGACTAGACGATGATCCGTTCGGAATTGGTGCAAAAGATCGCTCAGCATAATCCGGGTCTGAACCCCCGCGAAGTCGAACTGATCGTCACGATTTTCTTCGATGAAATCACCACGCGCTTGGCCGGAGATGGCCGTGTCGAACTGCGTGGCTTCGGCGCCTTTTCCACCCGCGCCCGTGGTGCCCGCACTGGACGCAATCCACGCACCGGCGAAACCGTCGATGTCAGCGCAAAGCGTGTCCCCTATTTCAAGCCCGGCAAGGAAATGCGCGCGCGCCTGAACGTCGAAGAGGGCTGATTACCCCTCCCTCGTCTCCGGGCCCCGGCTGACGACGAACGTCACGCTGCCCGCTTTATCACGGCTGGTCCCTTGACCTCGGCGACAACCTCGTCTTTTCCTGTGCCGTGCGCGGACGTGGCGAAACCGGTAGACGCTGCCGACTTAAAATCGGCTTCCTATGGAGTGCGGGTTCGAGTCCCGCCGTCCGCACCATGGCGCTGGGCGCCGTCCTGCTGACCGCATCGGGATGTGACCGCCACGCCGATACCGGCTCCGTGGTCGTCAGCGCGGTGTCCTCCGCCGATACCGCCCCCACGGCGTCCCGAGATCGTTCCGGCGAAGGCGATATGCCGCACCGGGTCTTGCGCAATGCGCTCGCCCAGGGGCTGGTGCGCTTCGACGCCAATGGACAGATCGAGCCGGGGCTGGCCGAGCGCTGGATCGTGATCGATGACGGCGGCAGCTATATCTTCCGGCTGCGCGAGGCGAAGTGGAACGACGGTATGCCCGTCACCGCCGACCAGGTCGTGCCAATCCTGCGCCGTCTCACCTCGCCGCAGTCGGGCAACCCGCTGGCCCCCTTCCTGACCGCGATCGACGAGATCGTCGTGATGACGCCGCAGGTGATCGAAGTGCGGTTGTCACGCCCCCGGCCCGACCTGCTGAAGCTGTTTGCACAGCCAGAGATGGCGATCATCGACCGTGCTCGTCACGGCACCGGACCGTTCCGGATCATTCGATCGGGTCCCCCGCCCCTGCTCCGCCCCATCCCCGACCCCCGCCGCGCCGAGCCCGACGATACCGAGACACCTGCGCCCGAGGACGACGTGCTGCTCGTTACCGAGAGCCCGGCCCGCGCCGTCCTGCGCTTTGCGCGCGGCAAGTCGGACCTGATGCTGGGCGGGCGGTTCGAAACCTGGCCGCTGATCGACGCAGGCGGGGTCGCCTCGACCGCGGTCCGGGTCGACCCCGCCGCGGGGCTGTTCGGACTTGCCATCGCCAATCGCGATGGCTTCCTGGCCGATGCCGGCAACCGCCAGGCCCTGTCGGCAGCGTTCGACCGGACGGCGATGCTGAGCAGCATTGCGCCCAACTGGGAGGCCGCCGACCGGCTGTTGCCCGACGCGCTCGATTCGGATGCCCCGCCGCAGATTCCCGGCTGGGCCCTCCTGACCCTGGACGAGCGGCGCGCGGGCGCACGGGCACGGGTTGCCGCCTGGGGACAGCCGGTGCGGCTGCGGATCGCCCTGCCGCGCGGGCCGGGTGCCAACCTGCTCTACGGACAGATCGGCGCGACCCTGCTGGCGATCAGCATCACGCCCGAGCGGGTCGACAACGACGCCCCCGCCGACCTGCGGCTGATCGACGCCGTCGCTCCGTTCGACAGCGCGCGCTGGTATCTGGCGACCGCCTGTGCGCCCTGCGGCCCGGAGGCACAGGCCGCGATCGAGCAAGCCCGGCTGGCCCCGACCCTCGCGACGCGCAGCGCAGCGATCGCGGCCGCCGATGCCGCGATAAACCAGGACACGTCGTTCATCCCGCTGGCCCGGCCGCTACGCTGGTCGCTCGTGACGCGGCGGCTTCGCCAGTATCAACCGAATGTTCGCGCCTGGCATCCATTGAACCGGTTGCGTGCCGACACCAATTGATCGTTATGGCCAACGCATCCCGTATCGACCCGACCAGCTTCGACGCGCTTCCGCTCGACAAGAGCATCGCGGCCAGCCGCCAGCGGATCGAGGCGATGGAGCGCCTGCTGGAACGGGTCGTGGTGCTGCCCGGTCTCAACCGACCCATCGGGCTCGACGTCGTGCTGGGGCTGGTGCCCGTCATCGGAGACATCGCCGCTGCCGCGCTGGGCAGCTATATCATCTGGGAGGCGCGCAATCTGGGCCTGTCCAAGTTCCAGATGGCGCGCATGATGGGCAATGTCGGATTCGACGCGCTGCTGGGCTTCGTGCCGTTGATCGGCGACGCCGCCGATGTGCTGTTCCGGTCGAACACGCGCAACCTGCGGATCATCCGCAAGCATCTCGACAAGCATCACCCCTCCAGCGTGGTGCTGGAGGGGTAGGCCCGGTCAGCGGCCGCCACGCCAGATTTTCAGTGGCGCGTTCGGCGACAAGCCGCCCTGATGCGCCGGACAGCGTGCGGGGCGGAATGCCTTGTTCAGACAGATCCAGATTTCGTCCAGCCAGCCTTCGCGCGTGGCGGTGACGCGCATCATGTCGGCGCTCATGCCGCGGTTGGCCGCGGCGAACGCCTTCGCCAGATCGCCTGCGGTCAGGTCACCCTGCCGCGACAGCGCCGCCATGTCGGGATAGCGCAGGCGGTAGTAAAGCGCGTTGGACTGCTGGAAATAGCGCGCGGGGCTATAGCCCGCCATGCAGGTGCCGTGCTTGGCCCATTCATGCTGCATCAGCTGCGCCGAGGGTGTGGCGCAGATATGGCGGCGGACCACCGCCTGGGGAAGGATCGCGGTGGGGCGGCAATATTGCGGCCAGTCTTTGTCCACGCCATCGGGCCATAGGCCGTGCAGGGTGAAGCCGAAGCGATTGGCCGAGCCACACTGAAAGCGGCTGTCGCCCTTCGGGTCGCGGCAATATTGCGGGCTCCAGGTGATCGCCAGCGTATAGCCGCCGATCGGCAGCACACGGGTCGGCTGGCTGGCGCTGGGCAGGTCGGGGCGGATGCGTGGCACGCTGGAAGGCGCGGAGCATTGCAACGTCTGCGCCGACGCCAGTTGCGGCACGGCCAGCAGGGCAAGGCCGATCAGGATGGTCTTCATGCGTCGCTTACCTCCGACATGGTGCGATACCAGGCCCGGGCATTGGGCCGCGAGAGCATGACGACCGCCACCAGCGACGCCGCCGCCTGGACCGCCGTCAAGACGCCGAACACGCCCTCCGCCAGTGCACCGACCGATACCTGATAGAGGAACCCCAGCAGGTTGAAGACGGTCAGGACGATCAGGAAGATCAGCCCCCCGAAACTCGCCCCGCGCGTCGTGATCAGCGTCGCCGCCAGGAACAGCGCGATCGGGATCACATTGGCGACGATGGTGATGACCGCGCCATATTGCGCCACCGCCTCACCCCAGCCCAGTGCGGCCAGCACCACCAGCAGGATGATGGCGAGGAACGACAGGCGCTCGCCTAGGACTACCGACTTCGGTCGCACGACCATTTCCCCTTCCAAGCCGGGCTCAGGCCGCGGCGAAATCCAGTCCGATATCGGCCGCCGGGGCCGACTGGGTCAAGCGCCCGACACTGACATAGGTGACGCCGGTTTCGGCCAGCGCCCGGATGGTGTCGAGCCGCACCCCGCCCGACGCCTCGGTCGGCACGCGACCCGCGACCAGCGCGACACCCTGCGCCAGCTTGGGCTGCCCCATATTGTCGAGCAGCAGATGCGTCGCGCCCGCCGCCAGCGCCGGTTCGATCTGGTCGAGTTCGTCGACTTCCACGATGATCCGCGCGATGCCCGCCGCCCTGGCCGCCGCGACCGCCGGACCGATGCCGCCGGCGACCGCGACATGATTGTCCTTGATCATCGCCGCATCCCACAAGCCCATGCGGTGGTTCTGCGCGCCGCCCATGCGGGTGGCGTATTTCTCGATCAGGCGAAGGCCGGGGATCGTCTTGCGCGTGTCGAGCAGGGTCGTGCCGGTGCCCACAATGGCCGCGACATAGCCCGCCGTCATCGTCGCGATGCCCGACAGATGCTGGACGGTATTGAGCGCCGAGCGTTCGGCGGTCAGCATCGCGCGCGCCTTGCCCGACAGCCGCAACAGCGCGGTGCCCGCCGGAACGCTGGCGCCATCCTCGACCAGGCGTTCGATCTGGACATCGGCGTCGAGGCGACGGAAGAACGCCTCGGCAATGGGCAGGCCCGCGACGGTGATCGCGTCGCGGCTGGCCATGGTGCCGACGAAACGCGCCTCGGCCGGGATCACGGCGGCCGACGTGATGTCGCCGCCCGGCCCCAGATCCTCCGCCAGCGTCGCGGAGACGAAGGCGTCGAGGTCGAAGCCTTTAATCACGAACGCGGCCCCAGATCGCCCTTGCCGACCGTGCCGCTGGCCAGCGTCAGCATCGCATCGAGGCTCTTCTTCGCCTGGAGCCGCAGGCCCTCCTCGATCTCAACGCGCGGCGTCAGGTCGCGGAGCGCCAGGTACAGCTTCTCCATCGTGTTCAGCGCCATGTACGGGCAGATATTGCAGTTGCAGTTGCCGTCCGCGCCGGGTGCACCGATGAAGGTCTTGCCCGGCATCGCCTTTTGCATCTGGTGGATGATGTGCGGCTCGGTCGCGACGATCAGCGTGTCGCTGGTGACCGTTTGCGCGAACTCCAGGATGCCGCGGGTCGAACCGACATAGTCGGCATGGTCCAGGATGACGGCGGGGCATTCGGGATGCGCGGCGATCGGCGCGTCCGGATGCTCGGCGCGCAGCTTCAGCAGTTCGGTCTCGCTGAACGCTTCGTGCACGATGCAGACGCCCGGCCACAGCAGCATGTCGCGCCCGGTCTTGCGCGCCAGATAGCCGCCCAGATTGCGGTCGGGGCCGAAGATGATCTTCTGCGCGGGGTCGATCTGCGTCAGGATCTGCTCGGCCGACGACGACGTCACGATGATGTCGGACAGCGCCTTCACCTCGGTGGAGCAGTTGATGTACGTCAGCGCGATGTGATCGGGATGCTGCGCGCGGAACTCGGCGAACTGGTCGGGCGGACAGCTGTCCTCCAGGCTGCACCCGGCCGCCATGTCAGGCAGCACGACGATCTTTTCGGGAGACAGGATCTTGGCCGTCTCCGCCATGAAGCGCACCCCGCAGAACGCGATGACGTCCGCATCGGTCGCCTGCGCCTTGCGGCTGAGGTCCAGGCTGTCACCGACGAAATCGGCCAGGTCCTGAATCTCCGGCTTCTGATAGTAATGGGCGAGGATGACGGCATTGCGCTCCTTGCGGAGGCGGTCGATCTCGGCGCGCAGGTCGAGGCCCGTCAGATTCGTCTGGATGGTCATGGCATTCCCCTAGGCGCTAGGTGTGGCGCCGACAATCATGGACATCAGCCCGCGTTGCCCAGAACCTCTTGGACGGTGCGTGTCGTGTCCCAGCGTTCGTTGTTGGACGCTTCGTCGGCAAAGCGGACCTTGACGCTCGCCTCGACCCCCGCCGCGCGGAGCGGCATGGCGAAGCTGCTCTCCACCGCCCGCCGGGTCGCATCGCGGGCCAGCTTCATCGGGGCCGGCGCGCGCGCCTGTCGCAACAGCTCGGCCTGCCCGGCGGTGCGATTGGCCGCGTCCAGCCGCTGTTCGGCATCGGTAAAGGTCGTCAGCACCCCGCCCGACCCATATTCTCGGATCGCCGCCAGATCGACCTGCGGCCCATCGATCTCGACCGAGGGCAGCGTGACCGACAGGGTCCGGCTGCCTGCGTCCCAGCGGACATCCTGCTGGCGCAGCTTGCCCAGATCGACTTCGTAACGGACCATGCCCGGCATGATCAGCGTCCGCTCGGTCGAAAAGCCCAGCTGCGACTGGCGTGAGGTGACGACCGCGACATAGCGCGCGGCAAAGGCGGAGAGCCGGTTCTGCTCGCGAAGCCCGTCCAGGCTGGCGCGGGCGATCGTCGTCGGATCCGGGGTGAGCCGGTCGGCGACGTAACGCTGCACGCCCCACACCACGATCAATCCCGCCAGCACCAGCAGGACGATGACGCCCGCGACCTTGGTCAGGAACAGGCCGACGCCGCCGCGCGAGCGTGGTTGAATTTGGGGTGGGTTCACGCCGCGCTCGTCCATGATGCTCCTTCCTCGCGGACCAGTCCGCGCGTCTGCAGGTCATAAAGATGCGCCAGCACCGATCGTTCCGCCGCCGGAATCAGCCGGGGGTTCAGCCCGACATACATCTGCGCGGTCATGGCCGAAAGCGTCAGCGGTGCGCCCTTGGCCAGCAGCCGCACGATCTGCCCCTCGCGCTGCTTGCGGTGACCGAGCATCCCGCGCACCAGCCGCTGCGGATTGTCGACCGCGTCGCCGTGACCCGGATAATAGACGCGGTCGTCGCGTGTCATCAGCTTGTCCAGGCTCGCCATATAGGCCGCCATGTCGCCGTCCGGGGGCGACACGATGCTAGTCGACCAGCCCATGACATGATCGCCGGAGAACAGCGCCCTCGTTTCGGGCAGCGCGAAGGCCAGATGGTTCGAGGTATGGCCGGGCGTGGCGACCGAAGTCAGCGTCCAGCCGTCGCCACGGACGCCCTCTCCCTCGGCCAGCACCCGGTCGGGGGCATAGTCGCGGTCGAATGCCGCATCGGCGCGTCCGCCCGCATAATCCGCCGCGAAGGGGGCCGCACCGACGATCGGCGCGCCAGTCGCTTGCGCCAAGGGGCGGCTGGCCGGGCTGTGGTCGCGGTGGTGATGGGTGATGACAATCGCAACCACGGGCCGCCCGGCGATCGTGCGGATCAGCGCGTCCAGATGCGCGGGGTCGTCGGGGCCCGGATCGATGACCGCCACGTCGCGGTCGCCGACGATATGCGTCTGCGTCCCCGTATAGGTGAAGGGTGACGGATTGGGAGCGAGCACGCGGGTGACCAGCGGCTCGAGCAGGATCGGGATGCCGGTCGGGTGCTCAGCCATTGGCGATGATGTGGCCTCAAGCACCGCCCGAGGCAAGCCCCCGCCCGAACATGGCAGGGCGGGGACAGCGCATCAGTTGCGATCGGCATTGGCGATATTGGCCTTCATCTGGGCCATCGCCTTGTCCATGCCCGCCAGTGCCTCGTCACGAGCCTGGCCCGACAGGTTGCGATCATTGGCGAGCGAGGCGCGGGCCGAGGCGACACCGGCCAAGGCGATCGCCATGCTCCGCCGCGCCGAACCACGCGATACGGCGGCGGCTTCCTCGGCATCGCGGCGGATACGATCGGTGCAGATGACCGTAATCGACTGGCCAGTCTTGCTGTCCTTCGTCGTAAAGCTGGTCCGCCCGTCGACGCCGTCAATGCCGCAGGTACGCGACTGGACGAGAGGCAATAGCTGCATCCGTTTGACGAGATCGGCGGAGCGGGCGGCGTCGGCGCGGATGCGATCGGTGCAGATCACGGTAACATTCTGCTGCGTCCGGCCGTCCACCGTGGTGAAGCTGGTGCGCGTATCACTGCCGCCGGTGCCGCAGTTGCGCGATTCGACGCGCGCGATCCCGGCAACGGGCGTGCTGTACGCGCCGTTCGCGGTCACGATCCGCACCCGCTGGCCATCGCGCATGGTGACGATCTCGGTTCGTGGGGTCGCCGGGGTGGAGGGCGTGGCAGGCGTAGCAGGCGTAGCAGGCGTAGCCGGTATTTGCGGCGACGAGGCTACGACCGGAGCCATCGGAGCAGCGGGCGCATCGATGGCGGCCGGCGCCTCGGGCGTCTGGGGCGTTTCGGGGGCGGCGGGAACCGCGATCGGATCGGTGACGACCTCACTCGACAGGTCCACGCCCAGCGTATCCTCGACCTTGCTGGTCAGCGCCGCCGCCGCCGGGGTGCCCGATGCGGTCGCGACCAGGCCGCCCATCACCAGCAGGGATACGGTGGCGCCGCCGATCGTCAACTGGCGACGCGATTTCGGAGAAGTCGTCAACATCTTCAGCCTCCCTTTCAGATCATCGATGGTATGCAGGTGACAGGCGCCCGACAGCGCGCGGCCATGCGCGGCCTTGACGATGGCGCAGGCATAGACATGCCGGTCGGCCCGGCTGCGCCCCTTCAGAACGCGGGCGTCATTCGCCAATTCCTGATCGGCGCGAAAAGCATGGAAAGCGCGCCAGGCGACGGGATTGAACCAGTGGAGCGCCAGCACGGCCAGCGCGATCCAGTTGGCGATCAGGTCGCCGCGTGCGTGATGGCCCAGCTCGTGCGCCAGCGCCAGGTCACGCTCATCGGCATCGTAGCGCTCGGCGAAATCGCGCGGAAAGGCGACGTAGCGCCGCCATATGCCAAAGGCGAGCGGCCCCGGCGCGCCGTCACTGGCGACCACCCGCACCCCCTGGATCGCGTCCAGCGTCTCGGCGGTGGCGAGCAGGCGGGTGCGGAACCGCCAGTGGCGATAGAATTGAAATCCCAGGAAGCCCGCCGCCCCGACGATCCAGAACAAGGCGACGCCCTGTGCGATCATCGGCCACAGGCTCGGCTCGGCAAGCGCGGCCGGCAACTGCTGGGCGACCGGCGCCATGACATAGGTCGAGAAACTCTCGCTGGCGGCCGACAGCGGCGGCGTCGCCTGTTCGGATACCCCCTGCGGCAGGCGCGGCAGGATCAGGCGCAGCAGCGGCAATGCCCAGAGCGCATAGGCGACCTGCGGCCCGAAGGCCTGGCGGACATGGCGGCGGGCCAGCAGGACCAGCACCATCAGGAGGGTGGACGCAATCATCGCCTCCACCGCCCAGCCGAGTTGCGCGCCGCTCACGCCTTCAGCTCCTTGAGCAGCGCCTCGATCTCGGAAATGTCCTGCGCGGTCAGTTCGTCGCGTTCGGCAAGGTGCGCGACCAGCGGGGTCAGGCGACCACCGAACAGCCGGTCGATCAGACGGCGCGATTCGCCGACGACATAATCGTCGCGCGCGACCAGCGGGCGATACAGATATCGCCGCCCCTGCTCTTCATGCGCAATGGCTTCCTTGGCCAGCAACCGACCAAGCAGCGTCTTGACGGTGTTGGTGCTCCAGCCGCGTTCCGGGTCGACCCGTTCGGAGACGTCCTGCGCCGTCAACGGCGCTTCGTCCCACAGGACCTCCATCACCGCATGTTCGGCATCGCTGATACGCTCGGCCATCGACTCGCCCTCTCATTGACTACATGTGTAATCCTATTGTGATTACAGGCGTAGTCAATAGGGCCGAACCATTCCTCCCCCGCAAGGGGAGGCACAAAAAAAGGGGGCCGGATCGAAACCCGGCCCCCCCCTTACATTCCTACGATCGCGGACCGGTCACGCGGTCTTCACATCCTGGACCAGTTCGGCCAGTTCGCCGCTTTCGTACATCTCCATCATGATGTCCGATCCCCCGACGAAATCGCCCTTCACGTAGAGCTGCGGGATGGTCGGCCAGTCGGAATAGGCCTTGATACCCTGGCGAATGCCCTGGTCCTGGAGCACGTCGACGCTCTCGAACGGCACGTCCAGATGGTTCAGGATCGCGACCGCACGGCTGGAAAAGCCGCACTGCGGAAAGAGCGGCGTGCCCTTCATGAACAGCAGGACCGCATTGTCCTTCACCAGCGCGTCGATCCGCGCATTCGTATCGTCGGTCATATCATTCGTCCTTCAGGAAACGGGTCAGGCGGCCGGAACCGCGGTGGTCAGTTGCAGAGCATGGAGTTCACCCCCCATGCGCCCGCCAAGCGCGGCATAGACGGCGCGGGTACGTGCGACGCGGCTCATGCCCGCAAAGCTCGCGGCCACGACATGCGCGGCATAATGGTCGCCGTCTCCGGCAAGGTCGGTGATCTGGACCTCGGCATCGGGAATGGCGGTACGGATCATCGCGGCGATGTCATCGGCGGCCATCGGCATGGTCAGCGGCTCTCCATCAGCTGGCGGCGCGCCTCGACCATCTGTTCGTCGAGCGCACGGCGGACCTCGGCCTCGCCGACGTCGATTCCCGCGGCGGTCAGGTCGCCCAGCAGCTTGCGGATCACATCCTCGTCGCCCGCTTCCTCGAAATCGGCCTGGACGACCGCCTTGGCATAGGCATCGGTCTCGGCGGGGGTCAGCTTCATCCGCTCGGCCGCCCATTGCGCGACCAGCCGGTTACGGCGCGCCGTGATGCGGAACACCATATCCTGATCGGCCACAAATTTGGCCTCGAAGCCCTTTCTGCGATCGTCGAAACTCGTCATCGGTCCGCCATCCCCCAGCCCCGCAGGGCCTCGTCATGTGTCTCTATCGAAGCCCCGAAATAGGCATAGCGCCGGGCGGGTGCAACCAATGTGCCGCGACGCCGTTCGCGCGCCCTTCGATTGCGCGGAATTCGGCATGAGGATCGGCACCGGATTTCCATGTGCCACCCCGGCGAAAGGGGAACAGAAGGGGCCCTTCGGACGTAGTGTAACCGACGCAGTGATCGGATGATCGGCCGCATCCAAGAGCCGGTGCCGACAAGCGCAGGAGAGTGTGATGCGCCACGAACAGTTCCTGCATACCCGCGATCCGGCCCGCGACACGCATCATGGCGACCGCGGCCCGATGTTGGGCATCGTCAACGGTATGCTGGGATCACTGGCGATCTGGGCCCTGATCGCAGGGGTCGTCGTCGTCGCTTCCTGACCGACTATCCGCCGCCAACGGCGATCGAGCGGTTCAGGCCGACGCGGTCGCCAGCCGGGTACGCCCCTCGATCCATGGACGCCCCTGCGCCATTTCGCCCTCGAACCGGCCAATAGCCTCGGATCGCGCCAGCGTGAGGCCGACCTCGTCCAATCCGTTCATCAGGCACTCGCGACGGAACGGATCAAGCTCGAACGTGAAGCGATCCTGATACGGCGTCGTCACCGTCATGCTTTCCAGGTCGACGGTGACAGGCTGGTCCTTCGCCACCTCCAGCAGACGATCCACCGCCTCCTGCGGCAGGACGACCGGCACGATGCCGTTCTTGAAGGCATTGCCGGAGAAGATGTCGGAGAAGCTCGGTGCGATCACCGCCTGGATGCCCATGTCCGCCAGCGCCCAGGCCGCATGCTCACGGCTGGAGCCGCACCCGAAATTGTCGCCCGCGATCAGGATCGGCGCGCCCGCATAGCGCGGATCGTCGAAGATGTTGCCCGGCTGCGCCCGCACTGTCTCGAACGCGCCACGCCCCAGCCCGGCGCGGGTGATCGTCTTCAGCCAATGGGCCGGGATGATGACATCCGTGTCGATATTCTTGGCGCCCCATGGATAGGCGGTGCCGGAAACGGTGGTGACCGGATTCATTCCATCATCCCTGTATTCTGTTGACCCTGCGGGATCAGCCCGCGCGCTGCGGCGGCTGTTCGGCGACGGCGGGGTGCGAGGCGACACCGGCGGCATAGGCGGCGGCCCCGCACAGCACTGCGCCGGTGACGAGCATGACCAATACGTGCTTCATGATGCGTGTCCCCTATCGTCCCTGTCAGGGTCGTCTCTGTCAGATGCCTTCACGATCGAAATCGTGGGTCTTCAACTCTCTAACATCAAAAAGGCGCCCGGTCACCGCTGCCGCCGCCGCCATGGCGGGAGAAAGCAGATGGGTCCGTGCCCCCGGCCCCTGACGACCGACGAAATTGCGGTTCGAGGTCGAGGCGCAGCGCTCGCCCGGCGGCACCTTGTCGGGGTTCATCGCCAGGCACATCGAGCAACCCGGCTCGCGCCATTCGAAACCCGCCTGCACAAAGACGCGGTCCAGCCCCTCGGCCTCGGCCTGGCGCTTGACCAGGCCGGAGCCGGGCACGACCAGCGCCCGCACGCCGTCAGCAACCTTGCGGTCGCGCGCCACGGCCGCGGCGGCACGCAGGTCCTCGATGCGGCTGTTGGTACAGCTGCCGATGAAGACGTGCTGGACGCCGATGTCCTGCATCGCGGTGCCGGGGGTCAGGCCCATATAATCCAGCGACTTGCGCGCCGCTTCACGCTTGGACGGATCGGCGAAGCTGTCGGGATCGGGGACGACGCCGGTGATCGGCACCACATCCTCGGGGCTGGTGCCCCAGGTCAGGTTCGGCGCGATGTCGGCGGCGTCGAGCGTCACGACCTTGTCGTACACGGCACCGGCATCGGTCGGCAGCGTCCGCCACCAGGCGACCGCCTTGTCCCAATCCTCTCCCTGCGGCGCCATCGGACGCCCCTTCAGATAGGCGAAGGTCGTCTCGTCCGGCGCGATCAGGCCGGCGCGGGCGCCACCCTCGATCGACATGTTGGCGATGGTCAGGCGACCCTCGACCGACAGGTTGCGGATGACGCTGCCCGTAAACTCGATGACATGGCCGGTGCCGCCCGCCGCGCCGATCTTGCCGATGATGGCGAGCACCACGTCCTTGGCCGACACGCCGTGACCCAGCGTACCGTCGACACGCACTTCCATCGTCTTGGACGGCGAGAGCAACAGCGTCTGCGTCGCCAGCACATGCTCGACCTCCGACGTGCCGATGCCGAACGCCAGTGCGCCCAGCGCACCATGGGCCGAGGTATGGCTGTCACCGCACACCAGGGTCGTGCCCGGCAGGGTGAAGCCCTGTTCGGGCCCCACGACATGGACGATGCCCTGCGCCGCCGCCGTCGCATCGATATAGTCGACGCCGAACTCGGCGGTGTTGCGGCGAAGGGCGTCGAGCTGTTGCGCGCTTTCCGGGTCGGCGATGGGCAGCAGCCTGCCGTTCGCATCCTTGCGCGGCGTCGTCGGCAGGTTGTGATCGGGCACCGCCAGCGTCAGCTCGGGACGACGCACCTTGCGCCCGGCGGCACGTAGCCCCTCGAACGCCTGCGGGCTCGTCACCTCATGGACGAGGTGCCGGTCGATATAGATGAGGCAGGTGCCATCGGGCCGCCGTTCGACAACGTGCGCGGCCCAGATCTTCTCGTACAGAGTCTGGGGTCGTTGGGCCATGATGGGGCGCTGTTATCCGAAAATATGCGCGACGCAAAGGCCACGCGTAATCTTATTTCGCGAAAGTGTCGGGTTTGTCATTCTGCCAGGGGTTTCCCATGGCCTTCGACTTCACTCACCCCTTGGCACGCAAATCCTCGGTCACGCCGCCGCACTCGGCCAGCTCGACCTCATGATCCGGGTCCCGCCACGTCTCGGCCAAGGCCTGCGCTTCCCAATCCCGCATGGCTGGATGCGCCAGCACCGTCTTGACCCACATCGCGCCAGCGGCCCCGACGTCGATCCCGTAGGTCCGCACCCGGAAGGCGACCGGCGCGTAGAAAGCATCGACCGCCGAGAAGCTTTCCCCTGCTAGCCAGGGCCCACCAAAGCGCGACAACCCCTCAGCCCAAAGCTCCGCCAGCCGTGCGACATCGCGTTCCAGCCGGGCGGATGGCGGCTTCGGCTCCACCCGCACCCCGACATTCATCGTCCGCTCGCCCCGCAGCGCGCCGAACCCGCCGTGCATCTCGGTCACGGCACACATGGCCCAGGCGCGCGCACCCTCGTCCTGCGGCCATATGCCCGAATACCGCTCGGCGAGGTAGAGCGTGATACCCAGCGAGTCCCATACCACCCGTTCGCCGTCGAGCAGCACCGGCACCTGACCTGTAGGCGAGAAGGCGCGGAACGCCTCGTAATTCTCCGCCGCCTCGAACGGCTCGATCCGGTCGGTGAAGCCGATCCCCAGGGCCTTCATCAGCAACCAGGGACGCAGCGACCAGCTGGAATAGTTCCGGTTCGCGGTGACGAGGGTGTAGGCCATCAGCGTTCGAACTTGGCGGTCGTCTTGGCGGCGACGTCATCGGCGGTGACGCCCGGCGCGCATTCGACCAGGCGGAACGGGCTGTCATGATCCGCCCGCTGGAATACCGCCAAGTCGGTGACGATCATGTCGACGACATTGCGCCCGGTCAGCGGCAGGGTGCATTCGGGGATGAACTTCGGGCTGCCGTCCTTGGCGTTATGCTCCATCACCACGATGATCTTCTTGACGCCCGCGACCAGATCCATCGCGCCGCCCATGCCCTTGATCATCTTGCCGGGAATCATCCAGTTGGCGATGTCGCCGCCCTCCGACACCTCCATCGCGCCCAGCACGGTCAGGTCGATATGCCCGCCCCGGATCATCGCAAAGCTGTCGGCGGATGAAAAATAGACCGAGTGCGGCAGCTCGCTGATCGTCTGCTTGCCCGCATTGATCAGATCGGGATCGACCTCGTCTTCATAGGGGAACGGCCCGATGCCCAGCATGCCGTTCTCGGATTGCAGCGTAACCTCAACCCCTTGCGGGATATGGTTGGCAACCAGCGTCGGGATGCCGATGCCGAGATTGACGTAGAAACCGTCCTTCAGCTCCTTGGCCGCACGGGCGGCCATTTCGTCGCGGGTCCAGGCCATCCTTATTCTCCTGTCGGCTGCCACCGCCGGTCGGCGGGGAAGATGTCGTCGGCGGTGCCCTTCAGCGCCTTGCCGTAGACGGGGTTGGGGAAAACGAACCAGCCACGCCCCCACAAGGCGGCAACGCGCGGCGCATCCGCCTTCGCACGCCGCTGCGCCACGCTGGCAGGATCGTTGAACAAGTCACTGAAATCGCCCAATTGGTCGCCGCCCATCGCGATCACGCAATAGCGCTGCGCGATGCGCCAGCGGCGGGCGTCCTTGCCGTCGCCGGTGGTCGTGTCGCTGCGGACGAACAGGGTGTCGCCATGAACGGCCGGACCAAGCCCCGCCGCCTCGATCGCGCGCGCGGCCCCGGCGGCATCGTCGCGATTGGTGTTGAAGACCACCGTCACACCCATCGCCCGCAGATGGGCGATCGCCGCCGCCGCGCCGGGGGTCGGCAGCACGGCGCGGCCGTCGCTCTTTTCCCAGGCGCTCCAGCGGCCGGGAAAGGCCCGATCAGCGCGGCCGGTCAGGTCGTCCCGCTCGAAACCGAGGTTCAGGAGGACCGTCTCATCGACGTCGAACACGGCCGCCGGACGCTTGCCCGCGCACGATACGAAACGGGGGTCGTCGAGGCTTGCACCCTGCGCCAGCACGACGCTGCCCGCCTGCGGGCGGCGGACACGGTCGGCGGCATAGGTGACGAGCGCGTTCCAGGCTTGGCGCGAGATCGCATCGGCTTCGGCCGAGCCGTAGAGATATTGCATACCCGCGAGCTTGGGGTTCGCGGTGACGGGAGGTGGGGGTGCGGGGGTGTTGTTGCCGACCGCGACGACGCAGCCGGATAGGGTCAGGGCGGCGGCCAGGGCGATGCCTAGCCTCATGCCAGGGTGCCCTCCCCCAGCCCCTCCCGCCTGCGGGAGGGGAGAGGTTGTTTGCCTACCCGTCGGTTTCCATCGCACGTTTCTCAAAGCCATGCCCTCCGTCACATGCGCTCCCCCCCTCCCGCAAGCGGGAGGGGGTCGGGGGGAGGGCCCGCCCTACCCCCTGCCCTAACCGTCAAACCCGCTCGCGCACCGTACGAAACTCGATCTTCTTTTCGTACGGCGCGCCGACGATCATCCGCTTCACGTAGATCCCCGGCAGATGGATCTGGTCGGGATCGAGCGAGCCCACCGGCACCACTTCCTCCACCTCGGCGACGCAGATGCGCCCCGCCGTCGCCATCGGCTGGTTGAAGTTGCGGGCGGTCTTGCGGAAGATCAGGTTCCCGGCCTCGTCGGCCTTCCATCCCTTGATGATCGACAGGTCGGCGCGGATGCCGCGCTCCAGGATGTAATCCTCGCCGTCGAAGCTCTTCACTTCCTTGCCCTCGGCCACCTTCGTGCCGACGCCGGTCTTGGTATAGAAGCCGGGGATGCCCGCGCCCCCTGCCCGGCAACGCTCGGCAAGCGTGCCCTGCGGGCAGAATTCGACCTCCAGTTCGCCCGACAGATATTGCCGCTCGAACTCCTTGTTCTCACCGACATAGGACGAGATCATCTTCTTCACCTGATGCGAGCGGAGCAGCTTGCCCAGGCCGACGCCGTCGATCCCGGCATTGTTGCTGGCGATGGTCAGGTCCTTCACCCCCGCCGCCTCGATCGCGTCGATCAGGCGTTCGGGGATGCCGCACAGGCCGAAGCCCCCGGCACAGATGGTCATGCCGTCATGGAGCAGGCCGTCGAGCGCGTCGGCCGCGTCGGAATAGAGCTTCTGCATGGGCGTCCTCCCTATGATCGCCGAAGCGTTAGGCGGAGCGGTGGAGGCGGGTCAACCCGGCGTTTGCGCTTTGCCGGCAAGCAAGGCAGGCTGCGTCCCATGAGTTTGAAAACCGGCGGACGCCTGCTTGTCGATGCGCTTCTCGAACAGGGGTGCGACCGTATCTTCACCGTGCCGGGCGAGAGTTTCCTGGCGGTGCTCGACGCGCTGCACGACACGCCCGCGATCGACCTGGTGACGTGTCGGCAGGAGGGCGGCGTGACCTTCATGGCCTGCGCCGACGGGACGCTGACCGGGCGGCCGGGCGTGGCGTTCGTGACGCGCGGACCGGGTGCGACCAACGCGGCGATCGGCGCGCATGTGGCCAGGCAGGATTCGCAACCGATGATCCTGTTCATCGGCGATGTCGACCGGGGCACTCGCGACCGCGAGGCGTTCCAGGAGGTCGACTTCCAGGCGATGTTCGCCCCGCTCGCCAAATGGGCGGCGCGAATCGACGATGCCGCGCGTATCCCGGAATATGTCGCCCGCGCCTATGCGACCGCGATGAGCGGGCGGCCGGGGCCGGTCGTGCTCGCCCTGCCCGAGGACATGCTGTGCGACCTGGTCGAAGGCACCCCCCGCCCCCGCATCACACGCCCGTCACAGGATGTGCGAATCGAAGACGCCATCGCCGTCCAGGCCATGATCGCAGAGGCCCAGCGCCCCGTCGCCATCATCGGCGGCGCGCACTGGAGCCCCGAGGCCGTGACACTTGCCGAACAATGGGGCGAGGCGACGGGCATTCCGCTGGTCGCGGCGTTCCGGCGACAGGATGCGGTGTCGGCGACCTGCCCGGTCTATGCGGGCAATCTCGGCTATGGCCCCAACCCGGCGCTGGTTGCCCGTGTCAAGGAAGCCGATCTGCTGATCATATTGGGCGCGCGATTGGGCGAGGCGACGACCGACGGCTATACGCTGATCACCCCCGACCATCCGGGGCAGACGCTGATCCACATCCATCCCGATCCGGAGGAGTTGCACAGCGTCTATCGCACCGAACTGGCGCTATGCTGCGACATGGACCGTGCGCTGGGAATGCTGGAGTTGCTGGCGAACGAAGCCGCCGACCCGCACCCCTCGGGCCAAGAAGCCCATGCCGCCTATCTCGCCTGGTCCGACCCAGCACTGCGCGAGGGCGTGACGCTGGACCTCGGCCAGTGCGTCGCGGCCATGCGTATGGCGCTCCCGGCCGACTCGATCCTGTGCAATGGCGCCGGCAATTATTCGGGCTGGTGGCACCGTTACTGGCGCTACGAGCCGGGTTGCCAGCTTGCCCCGACCTGCGGCGCGATGGGATATGGCGTCCCCGCCGCCACCGCCGCCGCCCTGCGCCATCCCGACCGCGTGGTCGTCGCGCTGGCGGGCGACGGCTGTTTCCTGATGAACGGGCAGGAATTGGCGACCGCCGTGCAGCACGGCGCGTCGATGCTGGTCATCGTCGTCGACAATGGCGGTTACGGCACGATCCGTATGCATCAGGAGCGGGAATATCCCGGCCGCGTCGCCGCGACGGGCCTTGCCAACCCGGACTTTGCCGCACTGGCGCGGGCCTATGGCTGCTGGAGCGAAACCGTGACGCGGACCGAGGACTTCGCCCCTGCCCTTTCCCGCGCCATGGCGGAGACGGGTGTACGATTGCTGCATCTGAAGACCGATATCGAGGTCATCACCCCCGCCACGGCATTGTCGCGAATCGCTGGCCGCTGAGTTCTCGCTGCAAGTGGCGACGATCCATGGGCGCTTTTACCCGCACGCCGCCTTCCCACCCTTCACTGCCGTACAACGACAAAAGTGTTCAAACAAAGCCGAATAGCCTGAAAATAACGCTATCATGAAAACGATTGCGAGGATTGATCTTACTTAGACAAAACAAAACCGCCCCGGTGTAAACCGAGGCGGCAAGTTCGTTGCTGATTGCTTTAGTCAGAAAACGACTAGCAGGTTCAGATGTTGTCGCCAAGGGCACCCTTGACCGAGCCCTTGACCTGCTCGCCCTTGCCCTTTGCCTGCTGGGCTTCGCCCTCGGCTACGAGCTTGTCGTTGTTGTTGTGCTCGCCAATGGCTTCCTTGGCCTTGCCAACCAGCTCGTTGACGTTGCCCTTGATCTTGTCGGTGAGTTCACCCATGAAGGCCTCCATTTGCTACGGGATCGTGAAATCCCCGTTGAACACTCGGAAGCAAAACGGTTTGTTACGCGGCTGGTTCCCTGAAATTAATGTCAGATAAGGCCCGCAAGCGGACTGGACGGGTCGGCATAGCGGCGCATTCCCATACGACCGGCCCGGTACGCCATGCGCCCCGCCTCGACGCCCGCCTTCATCGCGCGGGCCATCAGCACCGGGTCCTTGGCCTCGGCGATCGCGGTGTTCATCAGCACCCCGTCGCAGCCCAGCTCCATCGCCACCGCCGCTTCGGACGCGGTGCCAACGCCCGCATCGACCAGCACCGGCACCTTGGCGCCCTCCACGATCAGGCGGATCGTCACCTTGTTCTGGATGCCCAGCCCCGAGCCGATCGGCGCGCCCAGCGGCATGATCGCGACCGCCCCGACATCCTCCAGCCGCCTGGCGGCGATGGGATCGTCCACGCAATAGACCATCGGCTTGAAGCCTTCCTTGGCCAGGATTTCGGTCGCGCGCAGCGTCTCGACCATGTCCGGGTATAGCGTCTTCGCCTCGCCCAGCACCTCCAGCTTGACCAGGTCCCAGCCGCCCGCCTCGCGCGCCAGGCGCAGCGTGCGAATGGCGTCCTCGGCGGTGAAACAGCCCGCCGTATTGGGCAGATAGGTGATCTTCTTCGGGTCGATGAAGTCGGTCAGCATCGGTGCATTGCGATCCGAGACGTTGACCCGGCGCACCGCGACCGTGACGATCTCCGCGCCGGCCGCCTCGACCGCCGCCGCGTTCTGGGCAAAGTCCTTATACTTGCCGGTGCCGACGATCAGGCGCGAGCGGAAACGCCGGCCCGCCACTTGCCACGAATCGTCATTCACCGCCGCCACATGGTCGCCGCCGCCGACGAAGTGGACGATCTCGATCTCGTCGCCATCTTCCACCTCGACCTGCGCGAGCGTCGAGCGCGGCACGACCTCCAGATTGCGCTCCACCGCCACCTTTTCGGGCACCAGCCCCAGCTGGTTCGCCAGGTCGGCGAGCGACAGTCCGGCGGCGACCCGCTTATGCTCGCCATTCACGGTGATCGTCACGGTTCCATCGGTGTGCGGCATATGTGTCACTTACCATGCAGTCGTTGCCCGCTCGACGGAGAGGTGGGCAAGCGGTTAAGGAGGGCCCTCGATCTAGGCCCGGCCATCCCGAGCCGCAACCATGGGAGTGCCGATGCCCGCGACCGTTTACGTCCTCAACGGGCCGAACCTGAACCTGCTGGGTATGCGCGAGCCGCATATCTATGGTCACGACACGCTGGACGACATTGCGGGCATGCTGGAGGACCGGGCGCGCGAGCTCGACCTGACGATCGACATGCGCCAGTCCAACCATGAAGGCCATCTGATCGACTGGCTGCACGAGGCCCAGGCCTATGAGGCGAAGGCCGTGCTGCTCAACGCCGGCGGCTTCACCCATACGTCGATCGCGATCCACGACGCGATCAAGTCGGTGACGACGCCGGTGATCGAAGTCCACCTATCCAACCCTCATGCACGGGAGCCATTCCGGCATGAGAGCTTCATCGGGCGTGCCGCAAAAGGCACAATCGCGGGTTTTGGCGCGCATTCCTATCTGCTCGCGCTTGAAGCCGCGGCCCGGTTCTGACAGGAGCCCGTTCCATGACCGAAAAGACTGAACAAGCGATGAAGGTCGATGTCGACCTCGTCCGTCAGCTCGCCGAGCTGCTCGACGCCACCGCCCTGACCGAGATCGAGGTCGAGCATGGCGACCGCAAGATCCGCGTCGCGCGCAAGGCGGCGGCCGTGGCCCAGATGGGTTACGCGCCTGCGCCCGTAGCGGCCCCCGCTCCGGCGGCACCCGCAGCCGCGGCACCCGCCGCGGCGGAAGTCGGCGCCTCGGCCCCGGCCATCTCGGCCAATGCCGTGAAGTCGCCGATGGTCGGCACCGTCTATCTGTCGGCCGAACCGGGCGCCAAGCCGTTCGCCGCGATCGGCCAGAAGGTAGCCGCCGGTGACACGCTGCTGATCGTCGAGGCCATGAAGGTGATGAACCCGATCACCGCGACCGCGGCCGGCACCGTCACCGCCGTCCTGGTCGAGAACGGCCAGCCGGTCGAGTTCGACCAGCCTCTCGTCGTCGTAGAGTAAGCCGCCTTGGCGCAGATCAAGAAACTCCTGATCGCCAATCGCGGTGAGATTGCGCTTCGCATCCACCGCGCCTGCCACGAAATGGGGATCGAGACCGTCGCCGTGCACTCCACGGCCGACGCCGATGCCATGCATGTGCGCCTTGCCGACCAGGCGGTGTGCATCGGCCCGCCCGCAGCGACCGACAGCTATCTCAACATCCCGAACATCATCTCGGCCGCCGAGATTTCGGGCGCGGACGCGATCCACCCCGGCTACGGCTTCCTGTCGGAGAATGCCAAGTTCGCCGAGATCGTCGAGGCGCACGGCCTGATCTTCGTCGGCCCCAAGCCCGAGCATATCCGGATCATGGGCGACAAGGTCGAGGCCAAGCGCACCGCCGGTGCGCTCGGTCTGCCGCTCGTCCCCGGTTCGGACGGCGCGATCTCCGATCTCGAGACGGCCAAGGCGCTCGCGGCCGAAATCGGCTATCCGGTGATCATCAAGGCGGCGAGCGGCGGCGGCGGGCGCGGCATGAAGGTCGTGCCGTCCGAGGACCAGCTCGAAACGCTGATGCAGCAGGCCGGGTCGGAGGCGAAGGCCGCCTTTGGTGACTCGACCGTCTACATGGAAAAATATCTGGGCAACCCCCGGCATATCGAATTCCAGGTGTTCGGCGACGGCAACGGCCAGGCGATCCATCTGGGCGAACGCGACTGCTCGCTCCAGCGCCGCCACCAGAAGGTACTGGAGGAAGCCCCCTCGCCGATCATCACCGCCGAGGAGCGTTCGCGCATGGGCGGCGTGGTTGCCAAGGCGATGGCCGATATGGGCTATCGTGGTGCGGGCACGATCGAATTCCTGTGGGAAGACGGCGAGTTCTATTTCATCGAAATGAACACCCGCCTTCAGGTCGAGCATCCGGTGACCGAGATGATCACCGGCCTGGACCTGGTCCGCGAACAGATCCGCATTGCCGAGGGGCATCCGCTGACCCTGCGCCAGCAGGACGTGCAGTTCCGCGGCCATGCGATCGAGTGCCGCATCAACGCGGAAGATCCGCGCACCTTCGCCCCCTCGCCGGGCGTGGTGAAGATGTATCACGCACCGGGCGGCATGCATGTCCGCGTCGATAGCGGCCTGTACCAGGGCTATAAGGTCCCGCCCTATTACGACAGCATGATTGCCAAGCTGATCGTGTACGGCACGACCCGTGAGGGTGCGCTGCGTCGCCTGCGCCGCGCGCTCAACGAATTCGTGATCGAGGGGATGAAGACCACCATCCCGCTCCACCAGTCGCTGCTCGACGATCCCGAATTCCAGAAGGGCGACTATACGATCAAGTGGCTGGAGGAATGGCTGGCCAAGCAGAACGGCTAAGCCTCTTTTTTGACACGCCGAACGACGAAACGGGCCCTCTTCCAGTTGGAAGGGGGCCTTTTTCGTGCACGTCGCACACCATTGCCCCTCCACATTCCCCGCCGCCCATGGCACAAGCATCGGCGATGAAGGCGATGATCCTCCACAACCCGCGCTGCTCCAAGTCGCGCGAGGCGCTGGCCCTGCTGAATGAGGCAGGTGCTGATGTGACGGTGATCGAGTATCTCAAGACGCCCCCCACCGCCGAGGAACTGGCCCGGCTCTATGCCAAGGGTGGGCTGAGCCCTCGCGACGGACTGCGCAAGGCGGAGGCCGCAGCCAAGACGCTCGCAACCGCCGACGACGCGATGGTGCTGGCTGCGATGGCCGCCGACCCCATTCTCATCGAGCGGCCGCTGGTCGAAACGCCCAAGGGGGTGGTCATCGGTCGCCCACCCGAAGCCGTGCGGAGCATCCTGTGACCACTGCCTGTTATTTGAGCAGCGGACAGCAAACTGCCCGCTTTTCGAGCGCATTTCCTACCGAATTCCTACCCTCTGCCGAGGGCGGGGCAGTTGGCACGATCCCTGCAACGCGGGTGATCGGGCGAGGGTTCGTACATCATCGGGGACAATCAGACTCGTGAAAAAGATTGAGGCGATCATCAAGCCCTTCAAGCTCGATGAGGTGAAGGAAGCGCTGCACGAGATCGGCGTGTCCGGCATCACCGTCACCGAGGCCAAGGGCTTCGGCCGCCAGAAGGGGCATACCGAGCTCTATCGCGGTGCCGAATATGTCGTCGACTTCCTGCCGAAGGTGAAGCTGGAAGTGGTGGTCGAGGACGGTCTGGCCGAACGCGTGGTGGAGGCGATCGCCGCCGCCGCGCAGACCGGCCGTATCGGCGACGGCAAGATTTTCGTGATCCCGGTCGAGACGGCGCTGCGCATCCGCACGGGCGAACGCGACGACGCGGCGATCTGACGCATCCCGACCCCTAAACGTCACCGGGCTGACACCCAGCCCGCCTAAAAACGTACAACCGGCCCCGGTCTTCTTCCGGGGCACGGATCCAAGCAGAGAGAGAACGGCACATGGCGAAAACGGCCAGCGACATTCTGAACCAGATCAAGGACGAAGAGATCGAGTGGGTCGATCTGCGCTTCACCGATCCGAAGGGCAAGTGGCAGCACCTGACCATGGTCGCCTCGATCCTGGGTGAGGATGAGCTGACCGACGGCCTGATGTTCGACGGTTCGTCGATCGAGGGCTGGAAGGCAATCAACGAGTCGGACATGGTCCTGAAGCCCGACCTCGACGCCGTCTACACCGATCCGTTCTCGGCCACCCCGATGCTGATCGTGTTCTGCGACATCGTCGAGCCGTCGACCGGCGAGCTGTATGCACGCGATCCGCGCTCGACCGCCAAGCGCGCCGAGGCGTTCGTGAAGACCACCGGCATCGGCGACACCGTCTATGTCGGCCCGGAAGCCGAATTCTTCATGTTCGACAATGTGCAGTTCGACACGAACTATGCCTCGTCCTACTTCAAGATCGACGATATCGAGCTGCCGACCAACACCGGCCGCGAATATGAGGGCGGCAACCTCGGCCACCGTCCGCGCGCCAAGGGCGGCTATTTCCCCGTTGCGCCGGTCGACTCGGCCGTCGACATCCGTGGCGAGATGGTTTCGACCATGCTCGAAATGGGCCTGCCCTGCGACAAGCACCATCATGAGGTCGCCGCTGCGCAGCACGAGCTGGGCATGACCTTCGGTACGCTGACCCAGACCGCCGACCGCATGCAGATCTACAAGTATGTCGTGCATCAGGTCGCGCAGGCCTATGGCAAGACCGCGACCTTCATGCCCAAGCCGATCAAGGAAGATAACGGCTCGGGCATGCACACCCACTTCTCGATCTGGGAAGGCAAGACCCCGCTGTTCGCCGGCAACGGCTATGCGGGCCTGTCGGACACCTGCCTGTACTTCATCGGCGGCGTCATCAAGCATGCCAAGGCGCTGAACGCCTTCACCAACCCGACCACCAACAGCTACAAGCGTCTGGTGCCGGGCTATGAAGCGCCGGTGCTGCTCGCCTATTCGGCGCGCAACCGCTCGGCTTCGTGCCGCATCCCGTACGGCACCGGCCCGAAGTCGAAGCGCGTCGAAGTGCGCTTCCCCGACGCGCTGGCAAACCCGTATCTCGCCTATGCCGCGCTCCTGATGGCGGGTCTGGACGGTATCCAGAACAAGATCCATCCGGGCGAGGCGATGGACAAGAACCTGTACGACCTGCCGCCCGCCGAGCTGGCCCAGGTTCCCACCGTCGCCGGTTCGCTCCGCGAAGCGCTCGACTCGCTGGGTGCCGACCACGACTTCCTGCTGAAGGGCGACGTGTTCACCAAGGACCAGATCGAGAGCTATATCGAGCTGAAGATGCACGAAGTGATGCGCTGGGAAATGACCCCCAGCCCGGTCGAGTACGACATGTACTATAGCGGCTGATCCAGCCCCTGCACGATGTCACTACGGGGAAAGGGGCCGCAAGGCCCCTTTCTTTTTGGGGAGGACGGCGTGGCTCTCGGTTTCGGATTTTCGACGGCGGCCGCCCTGCCGAACTGGATCGTGGTCATGACCCTGGGCGCAAAACAGATCGCCACAATGATCCTGGGGCCCGTCGATATCCATTTCATTCCTCCCCCGTGATGGGAGGCGGCAGGCCGAAGGCCTGACGGAGGGGTGTCCCGGACTGAGAAGTTGGTCAAACCTCGCGATCGCACAACTAACATCGTTACCGATCCTTCGTCACGTCATCCTGTTATATCGGGGCAAGCACGTGGCCGGCGGAGCAAGTCGGAGCAGGACATATCTCTTGGCATGTGTGGCACGCTACGCGGCCCTGCCTTCGCATCTCCATGCTCTGGCGACACATCTCCTCATCCTCTCCCGCCCGGAAGAGAAGGAAAGAGGAAGTTGGTGAAAACTCGACCTGCGAGTCATCACCCAGATGGTCCGGGCTCAAACCCACGCGATTGCCTGACGGCCTGCATTGACCTAGGTCCGTTCCGACTGGCGGGACAGCAAGGGGGCATGATGATCGTCGTTCGCATATGTGTGGCCGGAGCAGCACTGCTGGCATCGACCGCGGCCGTGTCATCCACTCAACCGGATGCCGCCAAGGGCGACTTCTGTGCCCGCCTCGCGATGAACAGCGGTATCGACAAGCCGGCCGCCCCGGACGGGCGCACCGCATGGACCGCCAATGCGATGAATTTCGGCCAGCGCTTTCTGATCGGTGGCTCGGCGGCGACCGGCGTTGGAGTGAAGCCGATCGAGCCCGCGAACGTAGCCGAATATAAGCGCCTGGACGATATGTGCATGATGAAGGGTAAGGGCGCGATCTGCCGGCTGGTCGGCCCGGTGACCTTCAAGTTCAACTGGAAGGGTCGCGAAAATCTGGTGCCGATGGCGCACGGCGAGCGGGCGACGGTCGAGGTCGTCGGGACCAAGACCAGCTGCCGGACCGAAGCCGCGCTCTGACCGGTTCAGGTCGCGCGTGCTTCGCCGACTTCATAAATCGACAATCGGCGTTCGCCGATGCCGAGCGAGGGCCAGGTGCCACGCCACTGTGCGATATGCGGCGAGGCGAAATGGCGATCCAGCGCGACCTGATCGGCCCACCGCTCGGTGACATGGATCAGGCCGGGATCGAGTACGTCCTCGGCATAGCCATAGTCCAAACATCCCGGCTCGGCGCGGCTGGCGTCGATCATGCGCCGCATCACCGGCCGCGCGGCCGCCAGTTGGTCGGGCGGCAGGCGAAAGGTGCCGATGACCAGCAATGTGGTGGTCACGGCGTGACGGTCACCCGCTTGGCGGACAGGATCTTGACCGGCGCGGCCAGCATCTCGCCCTTGAACGGCCCCTTGGCGGGATCGGCGGGCTGGCCCAGTATCTGGTGGACCACATCCATCCCCTCGACGACATGGCCGAAGGCGGCATAGCCCAGATTGTCACCGGGCTTGGTGGGATCGGCGTCGAGCGAAGGCTGGTCGCCAACCATGATCGTGAAGTCGCCGCGCGCCGTGCCGGGGGCGAGGCGGGCGATCGAGATGGTGCCATTGATGTGCTTGATGCCGGTCTTGGTCGTCGGCTCATGCGCGATCGGCGGCAGGATGCGCTTGGGTTCGTTCCGGATACCGAACTGGACGAAGCCGAAATCAGGGGCGACGCGGACCGAGCGATAGAAGGTCACCCCGTCCAGCCGGTGCTGATCGACATAGCGAAGGAAATTGGCGGTCGTGATCGGCGCATGGGTACGATCCAGGTCGAGCACGATCGGCCCCAGGCTGGTCTGCATCGCCACGCGCGCCATGACGGGCTTGGGCGCCTCGGTCGTGGCGGGGGCTGGCGGCGTGACGGGGGCGATCTGGGCAGCGAGCAGCGCGAGGGGAAGGAGCGCGATCATCTTGGTCTCCGGGTACGGTGTTGGCGGGCAGGTTAGCGGGGATTTAGGGCCGGGTGTATCCCTCCCCTCACGGGATCAGCACCGTGCTCCCGACCGTCTCGCCCGCTTCGATCGCGCGGTGCGCCTCGGCCACATCGGCCAGCGCGAAGCTCTGCCCGATCTCCGGCGTAATCGCGCCTTTCTCCAGCATCGCGAAGACCCGCGCGATCAGGCTGCGCTTCTCCTCGGGCGTCACCGCATAATCGAACAATGTCGGCCGGGTGACGAACAGCGATCCTTTGGCCGCCAATATGCCCAGATTGACCCCATCGACCGCGCCCGAGGCATTGCCGAAGCTGACCACGAGCCCGCGCCGCGCCGTGCTGTTCAGCGAGGCGTCCCAGGTCGCCTTGCCCACGCCGTCGAGCACCACCGGCACGCCCGCACCGCCGGTAATCTCGTGCACGCGGGCGGCGACGTCCTCCTGCCGGTTGAGGATGACATGGTCGGCACCCGCCGCGCGGGCCCGCTCCGCCTTGGCCTCGCTGCCCACGGTCGCGATCACCGTCGCCCCGATCGCCTTTAGCCAGCCGACCGCCAGATGCCCGACCCCGCCCGCCGCCGCATGGACCAGCACGGTCCAGCCGGATTGCACCTTCGCGCAATCCTCGATCAGGAAGGCGGTCGTCGCCCCCTTCAACAGGATCGCCGCCGCAGTCTCGTCATCGACATGGTCGGGCAGCGGCACCAGCAGGTCGGCCGCGACGTTGCGTGCCGTGGCATAGGCACCGCGTGCGGGGCCGAACACGCCGACCCGGTCGCCGACCGCGAAGTCGGTCACGCCCTCGCCCACCACCTCGACGACGCCCGCCGCTTCGGAGCCCAGCTTGCCGGGCAGGTCGATCGGATAGAGGCCGCTGCGGTGATAGGTGTCGATATAGTTCAGCCCGACTGCGTGATGCCGCATCCGAACCTCGCCCGGCCCCGGCGGCGGCAGGTCCTCGTCACGCCACTGGATGACCTCGGGCCCGCCGGTCTTTTCGATGAACGCGGTCTTTTCCATGGGCGCATCTCCTGTTCGCGGGTTCGGGCGGGGCAACGCCTCAATAGTCCTTGGATATCCGCAGGTTCACATTCTGCCGCCCCAGCGTCGAAATGCTGGAGAGCAGCGACAGCCAGCGCGTGACCTGAAACTCGATCTGGGTGGCCGAGTAACCCTGCCCGTCGGTGATGATCTCGGCATAGAAACGCCGGGTGATGTACTTGCCCGCCGCGACGGAGGTGGCGCGGCCGATCTGCACGTCGGCGGGCAGGACGCGCAACCGGTCGAGCCCCGCCGCCCGCCGCACCGCATTGATCGGGTTCAGCCCGCGGCCACCGTCCTGAAGTGCGGCGACCGCCGCGGCCAGCTGCAACGCCTCGGGCGCGGACAGGCTGGCGATCGAGGTGCCGAAGAGCAGACGCGAGAGCAATTCGTCATTGGGCAGTGCGGGCGTGCTGGAAAAGCCTATCTCGGGCTTCAACGCGGTGCCGGTCACGCGGATCGTCGCGCTCAGCCCCTGAACATTGGCGTTGGCGGCAATGTCGAGCGCGGGATTGGCGGGCACCTCTCCGCCGAAACGGATGACGCCGCGCGCCAGATCGAACTCGCGACCGGCAAATTCATAATCGCCGCGGATCAGCGTCGCCTGACCAGTGATCGCCGGATTGTCGGGCGCGCCGCCGATCTTCAGGTCCGCCGACCATTCGCTGTTCAGGCCCAGGCCCGAGACGATCAGGCCGTTCGGGGCCCTGGCCTGGATCGCCAGCATCCAGGGTTTTCGCGGCACGTCGTCTTCCTCGCCGCCACCGGGAATGTTGATCTCCCGGATGTTAAGCTGCGGCACCGCCGTCGCCGCCGTGGCCCGGCCCAGGCGATAGCGGCTGCGGTTGAGGACCACGTCGCCCGAGATCGTGCCCCCCGCGCCATCGGAATGGATGGTCAGCGGCCCGGTGACCGTCGCACCGATATCGTCGCGGGCGATCATGACCGCATTGGCGGCGTTCAGCGACAGGTCGAGGCCGACGCCGTTGGCCGCTGCAAACTCGAACTGCCCGGTGCCGCTGACCCGGCCGTCCTTGCCCGCCTGGCCCGTGAACCGGTCGATGACTAGGCGCGATCCGCCGAAGCGACCGCTGGCCTGCACATCGGTCAGGACGGTGCCGGTTGTGGCGCTTTCGATCCGTGCACCGACCGCCTTCACCGCACCGCGAATGACCGGCTGGCTCAGCGATCCCGTCACGTCCGCGCCGATGGCGACCGGGCCCGACAGATCGAACATCTCGACCCCGGTCAGGCGCCACAGCGTGTCGGCGGGCCCGGCATAGCGCAGCTGCGCGATCAGTCGCCCCGCCTGCATCCGCGCGGCCCAGTCGCCTGCGCCGCCGGGCACGATCAGCGCCTGGGCGCGCCCGATGGTCTTGCCCCCCGAGGCCATGACGGCGCGCACACCCAGACGGTCGGCCGACAACAGCCCCGCCACGCCCATGTCGATCGGCCGCGAATTGAGGACGAGGCCCGCCCGGGTCAGGCCGCGAATGGTCAGGTCGACCTTGCCCGTCGGCGCACCCGTCCCCTGGCGGATGGTGAGTGTGCCCGTCGCCGAACCACCCAAGCCGAGGCCCGGATAGCCGATATCAAGCACGGCCAGCGGCATCCGCGTCAGGCTGGCCTGGACCTCGGTCCCATCGGCATCCTGCCGCCCGGCCAGCTTCGCCTCGCCGCCCGCAAAGCTCAACCGGGTCGGGGCCAAGACCCAGCCATCGTCCTCGCGCGTCACGATCGCGGGCGACAGCAGTTGCAATGGACGACGGTCCAGCGTCCCCTGCCCGTTCACCACGAAGCGGCCCGGCGTGACCTGGGTCACGGTCTGGATCGTGAAGGCGCGACCACGCGTGCCGGAGATGCCGACCCGCACCTCGCCCGTACCGCCACGCAGCCGGGCGGTGCCGTTGATCTGGGCGATGTTGAGGGCGCCGTGCCGCAGCCCCTGCGCCCTGGCCGACGCCTCGACCGACGCACCCGCCGGATCGAGCAACGTGACAAGGTCCAGCCGCCCCTGCCGCACCGTCACGCCCGCCAGTTGCGCCTGACGCGCCGCCAGATGCGCCTCGACCCGCTGCACGTCGTTTACGGGGCGGAACAGCAACTCGCCCGACACGCCGCCCCCCGCTACGTCGAGCCGCCCGTCAAAGCCCCCCTTGGCGACGGTCAGCGCCCCGGTGGCGCGGGCGCCCGCGACGAGCAGCGGGTTGAACTGGATCACCGCAGCCTGTCCACGCGGCAACAGGATCGCCCCGCTCGCCTGGAACGGCCCCAGCCGGGAACCACCGGCCGCGCGAAAACCATAGCCCTGATCGGTCGGATCGAGATGCGCCGTCACCCCGCTGAGCCCCATTGCCGCGTTCGGCGCGGCGAGTTTGAGGTCAAGCGTGGGCCGGTCGATCCGGCCGTCGAGCACTAGCTGGACCGGGCCATAGCTGCGCTGCCGTCCGCCACCGACGAAGCGGAACGTCCCGTCCCGCCGCCTTATGGCTTCGCCGGTCAGGCGAATATCGGGTCCGGTCAGCACCAGGCGGCGGAAGCGGAACACGCCGTCCACGCCGCGCTCCACATCCGTGGTCAGATGCGGCAGGCCGCCCGCCAGCGAACGGAGAAACGCATTGTCGAGCCGACGGACCTGCGCCTCGCCCTTGCCAACGACGCGCGTACCGTGCCCATCAGCACCCGGCACCACATTCAGGGTCGAACGGACATCGACGATGCCCAGACCGGGGATCAGATAGCGTTGCAGCGCGCCGTTCAACGCGACGTCATAGCGCCCATTGGTCAGGTCGATGCGCAGCGCCAGCTTGCCCGCCAGCTTGTCGGAGCGCAGCACCAACCCCTGCCCGTCGATCGCGCGCGGCGTGATGCGCAAATTGCCCACCACCGACAGGCGGTGCAGGATACCCCCCGCGACATCGCCGATGCCGGTCACACGCTGCGCCGTGAAGCGCACCGGCAGGATCCAGGGCCAGGCACCGGTCAACCGCCCCCTGCCGCTCGCCCGCGCATCCTCGAACCCCGTCCGGTCGAAGGCGAAGCGACGCGCCGCCAGCGTGTAGGCGAAGCTCGCGCGCTCGAAGGCACCGTCCAGCCGCGTGGTCAGCGCAATCGTCTGCCCGCTCATATTGGCGAACAGCGCGTTCGGCCGCAAAAGGGCGGCATCGATGCGCAGTCCCTCGAACCGATTGGCCCCCAGATCGACCAGCCCGCGTGCCCTCACCCGCAGGGCGGGCGAGCGCAGGACCAGCGCGCCGTTCAGCCGCCGGTCGGTGAAATCGGCCTGTCCCGCGACCACGATGCGCGGTGCGGTCAAACGCTGCAACCGCCCTTGCAGGACCAGCGCAGGCGCGACGTCCCCAGACAGCGTATAGCGCCCGGCGCGCGCCGACAGACCGAGCGCCATCGCGCGTCGGTTCGCGATCGTCGCCCGCGCCCGACCGTCCCAGCGCGACCAGCGGCCGGCCCCGTCAATGACCAGCGCGACGGGCGCACGGGCCCCGACCATCCGGGCCAGCACGCCGTCCGCGCCGCCGCGTGCCACGACGTCCAGATCGAACCGGTCGCGATCGGGCCGCGCATCCAGCCGCAGGCGCAGACGGTCGGTCCCCGCCACCAGCCCGTCCATCGCGACGAGCGCCCGGCCGTTCCGGATATCCGCCCGCCCCTGTACCCACGCCACCCGCTGACGGCCCAGCACGGGCGCGGCCAGGATCAGCCGGTCGAGCCGCAGCCGGTCGATGCGGATATCGAAATCGGGCAGGATCGGTCCCTGCCGCCCGGTCTTCCGGGTATGCGGCACATGATACAGCGTCGCCAGCGGTGCCTCGACCCGCCGGATGTCGAGCATCCCCCGCGTCCAGTTCAACGGCCGCCAGTCCAGCCGCGCCTGCGGCACCCGGACCAAGAGGCCATCCAAGTCATAGACCCGCAGGTCGACCAGCCGCATGTCCGAATAGAGCGATCCGTCGATCCGCCCGATCGAAAAGCGCAGGCCCGTATCGGTACGGATGGTCGCGACCCGGTCCGCGACCCAGCGATGGCCGATCGACGTGTCGACGATCGCCAGCGCGGCCAGCACGATGCCGACCAGTCCGGCCACCGCGATCAGTACGGCCCGCCCCCAGCGACGGCGCGCGCGTGGTGGCGGGGAAGGCTCGGGCGCGTCGCTCAAAAGGCCTGCCCCAGCGAGACATAGACCGCGACCCGGCTGTCGCCGAGCTGCGGGTTGAGCGGCGTGCCGACGTCCAGACGGATCGGGCCGAAATTGGAATAATAACGCACGCCCAGCCCGGTGCCGAAGCGCAGGCCGGTCAGGCGCGGCAGCGGCGAGGTCGAAATGTTGCCCGCATCCAGGAACGGTACGATGCCGAAATTGCCGAAGGTCCGCACTCGCGCCTCGATCGAGAATTCGGCCAGGCTGCGCCCGCCGATCGGATCGTTGTTCGCGTCGCGTGGCCCGATCGCCTGAAAGCCGTAGCCCCGCACCGACGCGCCGCCGCCCGCATAGAAACGCCGCGACGGGGCGATCTGGTCGCGCGGCGCGCCCAGGATCGTGCCCAGCCGGGTCCGCGCGGCCAGCACGACCCGCTTGCCGAACGGGTGGTACAGGCTGGCGTCGACCTGTGTGCGGGTATAGCCGAAGACGCTGCCCTGGAGCGACAGTTCGGGGCTGAGCCGCCCGCCGAGGCGAAAGCCGCGCGTCGGGTTGAGCAGATCGTCGGACCCGTCATAATTCAGGCTGGTCGGCAATGCGCCGATGAAGAATGTCCGCCGACGCGGCTGGCCCGTGCTCTCGATCACGTCGCGCTCGTCCGAGGTCAGCAGCTCGGCACCCAGCGACCAGGTCCAGGTCTTCTGGAAGAAGATGTTGGTCTGCCGCTCCAACCCGGCCGACAGCGACAGCGTCTTGGCCTCATAGGCATCGCGCAAGATGTGTGCGGCGGAGAATTGCGCCGTCAGCACCCGGTCGCGCCCCTGGAAGTTGTTGCGTCGAAAGACGACCGCGCCCAGCTGTTCGCGCGTGCCCAGCACGCTGCGCAGGGTCAGTGCACCTTCGGGCGGAAAGAGGTTGCGGTCGGTCCAGTTGATCGTCGCGCTTGCGCCTTCGCCGGTGCCGTAACCCAGCTCGCCCGCGATGGTATGCGGCGGTGCCGGTTCGAGAGCCACGGCGATATCCACCGTTTCGGGCGTGGCGCCGGGCACGGGCTTCACATCGACCGACGAGACGAGGCCGGTCTGGACCAGTGCCCGGCGCAGATCGTCAAGTCCGGCGGAATCGTAAGGCTCGCCCGGTCGGAACCGCGCAATGTCCTGGACATGGGCCGCGTCGAACAACTTGTCGTTCGCCATGACGATCCGCCCATAGCGACGCGGCGAGCCCGGATCGACCGACAGGTCCAGCGTCGCGGTACGCTCCGCCCGGTCGACCACGATCCGGGGCTCGGCCACCTTGGCGAAGGGAAAGCCCTCCTCGCCCACCGCCGCCTTCAGTCGCGCCTCGCCAGCCACGATCGTGTCGGCGTTGACGGGATCGCCGGGCTTGATACCGAACGCCGTCTCCAGCGACCGCGCCTTGTCTCCCGCCGCCTGCACCCCCTCCAGCGTGATGCCCGCAAACCGGTAGAGATTGCCCGGTACGGCCTCCAGCACGACGGTGGGCTGGTCGCCCGGCTCGATCCGGGTGGCGACCTGCGCATCGTAATAGCCCGCCCCGCGCAACAAGTTGGTCAGCAGCGCGGCGTCTTCTCGTGCGCGCCGGTCGAGCTGCGCGGCATTGGCGGGTTCGTCGTCATTGGCATCGAGCGAGGACAGCTGGTCGAAACGCTGGCGGACGAGCGCACCCGCGCCGTCGATCCCCTCGACCCGCCAGCGATAACGCCGCTCGGCCGCCGCATCGACGCGTCCCGCCATGACGCCCGCCGGATCGCCCGGCGCGGTCGCCAGATCGGGCCAGGCGACGCCGATCTCGGGCAGCGGGGCCAGCGGTGCGGTCGGGTCGAGCATGGTGGGATCGTCGACATCGGGCGACGGCGTGGTCTGCGCGGGCGGCTTGCCGGGCGCGGCGGATGCGGCCTGCGCAACGGCGCGGCCGGACCAGCCCGTGCCGCCCACCCCCATTGCGATGCATAAGATGGCAGCCGAGCGGCACGGCCGCCTGACGCGGACCATCATGCAGCAATCCCTAGCCGCGCGAAGGCGATAACGACACCCCCAAGCCACCTCGCTTGAACAGATTTGCCGATCCGGTGGTCGCGCAACGACGGCGCGCCGCTCCCCGGCCTCAATGGATGGTGCCGAACACCTCGTCATGCGCCAGCAGCGCGATCAGCCGCTCGATCTGACGCCAGCGACAGAAATGGATATAGTTGCCCAGCCCCCGGCTGCGATCCGCGCGCGCCGCCGCCTCGCCCCCCGCCGATTCGCCGAACGTCCTCATCAGCGCCGCCGCGGTCGCCACGTCGTTGTCGCTGACGAACGGCGTGACGGGACGGAAGTCGCGGTGATCGTACATGTATACCCCGAATACGAGCCTGGAACGAATGTCCGACTAAGCCGGGGTTATGAATGGAGCCCCCCCGCGGCTGGTTAGCGGCTTGTCAACCATGGTGCGACTGGCCGGATCGCGTCCGCCGTGACAGGATGGGGTATGACCGATCCCCTTGATCCCCTGCCCCCGCCCGTTTCCCCGCCAGCACCGCCATCGGCTTCGACCGGGCCTGCGGGCGGCATCTTCATCGCCCTGGGTGTGGTCGGCGGCATCGTCGGGGGCGTGGCGACCGGCGAGGTCACGCTGGGCGTCCTGATCGGCCTGGCGATCGGCATCGCCGTCGCGCTTCTACTGTGGTGGCGCGGGCGATAGGGTCTCCGGTTCCTCTCCACTGTTGGGCAGAAAGGGGGCATCGGCCTTAATTCGGCATCCGCATCTGCCACACCACGCGGCCGATCACCGCGATCGGTCCATCGGGCAATGGCGGTGCGGCGGGATTGTCGCTGGATGCCGTCAATCCCTGCGCCCCGGCGCGGACCCGCTTGACCAGCAGCGCGTCGCCGATGCGGATGACGTAGAGCCCGCCGCGCGCGGTCGGGCGCACATCGTCCTGGTCCACCACCAGATGATCGCCGTCGAGCAACCCCGGCGCCATCGAATCACCACGCACCCGGATGACCGAGGCCGACCCGTCGCGCAGTCCCAGCCTGCGCGCCAGTTGGCGGTCGATCGCCTCGACGCCCAGCATCACCTCGCCGTCGACGGTCGCGCCCGGCCCGGCGGAGGCCGCCACCGCCAGCCGTCGCATCAGCATCGGCCCCGCCTCAGGCAAAGCACCCAGCCGCGTTTCGGGCACCCCGAAAAACTCCGCCAGCTGCCGCCGGTCCCCCTCCGCCAGCACGCGCGGCGTGCCCCGCTGCACGAATTGCTGGAGATAGGCCTCGTTGCGCCCCAGCATCCGCGACAGCGCCGCGAGGCTGACCCCCGCCTGTGCCGCAAGCGCCTGAATCGCCGTCCTGATCTCGGAGCCTGTCATAGCCGATGATATAGGCATAGGAATTTTCCTAGACAAGTTGGAAATGAGAACGGATCATGAACATTCAAACGGGAATCGGACTTTGGGAGAATGTCCATGGAATTGCTGAGGCTGATCGAAGTCTATCTGAAAACGACGCATATGCCGGAAACCAAATTCGGACGACTGGCGGTCAATGATCCGCGGCTGGTCAGCGACCTGCGCAAGGGGCGCGAGCCGGGCACGCAGATGATCGCCCGCGTCGCCGCCTTCATCCGGGGGCCGCAAGCATGATCGCGGCAGCCCCTATGCTCCACCCGGCGCATCACGCGACGGCGCAGCCGAAATCGCCCTATCGCATCCGCCGCCCCGTCGATCGCGGCGAGCGTCTGGCGCGTATCCTGTCCGGCGATGCGATGCGCGCCGGATGCCCGGTCGTGCTTGAGGTGGAGGACGTCACGCCCTGGTCCTCGGCGACGTTCGCCGGGGTCGTCGTCACCCTGAGGCTGACGGCGCGCGCCGCCCCGGCCCTGTTCGCCTGGCTGGCGGAACTGCCGGATCGCGACCTGCCGATGGGGCGCGACATCGTAGCCGATCTGACGGTCGAGCCGGTGGACGACGCCTGGCGTCTGCGCGCGCTGCTCTGTCTCGATGCGGCGAATGGATGACGACGACGCCATCCAGGCGTCATTTTTCGCTTGATATGTTGTATCACCTCGCTACGCAGCAGGGCTTCATTCCTCGGGAGCCCTGTTCGTGTTCAAGTCTGTCCTCCTGTCCGGCCTGTCGGCCACCGCGCTCGCCAGCCTGCTCGCGGCCCCCGCCGTCGCCCAGTCCAACGCGCCCACCGCCAATCGCGGTCGCGAGATCGTGGTGACCGCGCCGGTCCAGCAGTCCGAGGCCGATGTGCTGGCGGGCACCTCGATCGTGACGGGTGACGAACTGCAACGCTCGATCCGCCCGACCATCGGCGAGACGCTGGCGCGCCAGCCGGGCGTGTCGGCGACCTCGTTCGGCCCCAACGCCTCGCGCCCGGTGCTCCGCGGTTTCCAGGGCGAGCGTATCCGCGTCCTGTCCGACGGCATCGGTTCGATCGACGTGTCGAACACCAGCGTCGACCATGCGGTCGTCATCAACCCCCTTCTCGCCGAGCGGGTCGAGGTGCTGCGCGGCCCCTCCGCCCTGCTGTTCGGTTCGTCGGCGGTCGGCGGCGTGGTCAATGTGATCGACACCCGCATCCCGCGCACGGTGCCCGAAAACGGCTATCGCCTGTCGGGCATGGGCTCCTATGGCTCGGCCGCCAATGAGCGATCGGTGGCCGGGGCCGCCGATGTCGCGGTGGGCAAGCAGTTCGTGCTGCACGCCGATGGCTCCTATCTGAAGACCGACGACCTGAAGATCGGCGGCTATGTCCTGAGCCCGCGCGCGCGTGCCCAGGCGCAGGCCGCCGCCGCGCAGGCCCCGAACGATCCGCTGGATTTCGGCGCGGTCGCGAACCTGCGCGGTCGCCTGCCCAACACCGCCAGCGAGACCTGGACCGCAGGCCTGGGCGGCGCGCTGATCACCGACACCGGTTCGCTGGGCATCGCCTACAGCCATTATGACAGCCTGTACGGCGTGCCGGTCCGCTACAATCTGACGCCCGGCGGCGAGGAGCCGGAGGCCCCGCGCCTCAGCCTGGTCCAGAACCGCCTCGACCTGCGCGGTGAGATCGAGACGGGCGGCAGCTTCCTGGACCGCATCCGCCTGCGCGCCGGGGCCGCCGAGTATCGCCACTTCGAGCTGGAGGAAACCGGCGAGGTCGGCACCGCCTTCTACAACAAGGGCATCGAAAGCCGCCTCGAGCTGGTCCAGGCCAAGCGCGGCGGCTGGCAGGGTGCGTCGGGCGTGCAGTTCTTCAACCGCGACTTCGACGTGCGCGGCGAAGAGGCGTTCCTGCCCCGCAACAACACCGCGCAGGTCGGCCTGTTCACCCTGCAACAGCTGGATCGCGGCGCGTTCAAGATGGAGGCGGGTGCCCGCTTCGAGCATACCTCGCTGACCGCACGCACCGCCGTCACCGACGACCGCTTCTTCCGGGGCCAGCGCAACTTCGACGCCTTTTCGGGTTCGATCGGCGCCAGCTACGGCTTTGCCCCCGACTGGCGGGCGGGCTTGAACCTGTCGCGCACCGAACGCGCCCCCTCGGCCGAAGAGCTGTTCGCCAACGGCCCGCACGCCGGGACCGAGGCCTATGAACTGGGCAACCCCGACTTCAAGAAGGAAGCGAGCTGGGGCATCGAGGCGACCGTCCACGGTCACGGCGACGGCTATAGCTTCGACGCGTCGGCCTATTACAACCGCTTCTCCAACTACATCTATGACGCGCTGGTCCAGCAGGGTCCGTGCGAAGCCGCCGCCGCACCGTCGGGCCGTGAGGTCGACCTGCCCTGCTTCCAATATGCGCAGGCCGATGCCCGCTATTACGGCATCGAGGCGGAGGGTTCGCTGCGCCTCGCCACGCTGGGCAAATACGCGATCAACGCCGACCTGCTCGGCGACTATGTCCATGCCCAGATCATCGGCACCGGCCCTGCCCCGCGCATCCCGCCGCTGCGCCTGCTCGGCGGGCTCGAGGCGCAGTCGGACCGCGTGAACGCGCGCGTCGAGGTCGAACGCAGCTTCCGCCAGACCCGCGTGCTGGGCCTGGAGACGCCGACCAACGGCTTTACGCTCGTCAACGCCTCGGTCCAGCTCAAGCCCTGGGGCACGCTGAACCCGACGACGCTGACCCTGTCGGCGAACAACATCTTCGATGTCGACGCGCGCCGCCATGCCAGCGTCCTCAAGGACTTCGCACCACTGTCCGGGCGCGACCTGCGCGCGACGCTCAGCTTCAAGCTCTGACGCCACCCCCCTTTTGGCGCGTTGGAAAGACTGGCCCTTCCCGCTTCCCGCGGGAGGGGCCTTTTTTCGCGCCACGCGCTTGCAGCACGATGCTGCCGTGATAGCCTTGGATCTTCAGATTGTCCGGGGGGATGAAGCATGACGAAGACGTGGTGGCTGGCGGCGATGATGCTCGCGGGCGGGGCAAGCGCGGCCGAGGCGAAGGATGCGGCCCCCTGCCCCAAGGATCTAATCTGTGCCAGCGAACCCAATAGTGTCGGCGGCGCAATGCTTCGCGCCGGCTACCAGGGGCTCATCGATACCGACAACCAGGGCGATCCGATGATCGTCAGCGCCGCCGCCGGATACAAATTCAACATCTATTTCTATGACTGCGAGGTACACAAGCAATGTGCCTCGCTGCAATTCTCGATGCGCCTGACGCCTTCGGAGCGGCGCGATCTGACGTTCGTCAACAAGTGGAACAGCGAGCAGCGTTTCGGACAGCTGGCACTCACCAAGGACGGCGATCTGCGCCTGACCCATGACATGTCGACCATCGGCGGCATCACGCCCGCCAATTTCAATGATATGGTCGAATGGTGGTCGTCGATGATGGGCACGCTGGAAACATTCCTAAAGGCCAATCCTCCGGTTCCCGAGCCGACCCCGCTCATACGCCCGGTGCCTACGCCGCCGGTGAAGACGTCCACCTGACCCGGCCGGGGGTGGACAAAGCCACCCGCCTTGCCGAGAAGCGGGGGACATAAGGAGAGAGATCAATGTCCCCGATGGGCAAGTTCGACTGGGCGGACCCGTTCCTGCTCGACGACCAGCTGAACGATGACGAGCGGATGATCCGCGACACCGCGCGCGCCTATGCCGACGACCGACTGGCCCCACGCATCATCGAAGCGTTCGCGAACGAGCATACCGATGTCGCGATCTTCCGCGAAATGGGCGAGCTGGGGCTGCTTGGGCCGACCATCCCGGAGGAATATGGCGGCGTTGGCGCATCCTATGTCGCGTACGGCCTGATCGCGCGCGAAGTGGAGCGGATCGACAGCGGATACCGCTCGATGATGAGCGTGCAGTCCAGCCTCGTCATGTATCCGATCCATGCCTATGGCTCGGACGAACAGAGGCACCGTTACCTCCCCAAGCTGGCCAGCGGCGAGTGGATCGGCTGTTTCGGCCTGACCGAACCCGATGCGGGCTCCGACCCCGGCGGCATGCGCACCACCGCGAAGAAGGTGGACGGCGGCTATGTCCTGTCGGGTGCCAAGACCTGGATTTCGAACTCCCCCATCGCCGATGTCTTCGTGATCTGGGCCAAGTCGGAGGCGCATGGCGGCGCGATCCGGGGCTTCGTGCTGGAAAAGGGCATGAAGGGGCTGTCCGCGCCCAAGATCGACAACAAGCTGTCCTTGCGCGCCTCAATCACCGGCATGGTGATGATGGACGAGGTGGCGGTGGGCGAGGACGCGCTGCTGCCGCATGTCGAGGGGCTGAAGGGTCCGTTCGGCTGCCTCAACCGCGCGCGCTACGGCATCAGTTGGGGCGCGATGGGCGCGGCGGAGTTCTGCTTCCACGCGGCGCGCCAGTACGGCCTGGACCGCAAGCAGTTCGGCAGACCATTGGCCGCGACCCAGCTCTACCAAAAGAAGCTGGCCGATATGGAGACCGAGATCGCGCTGGGCCTGCAGGCCTCCTTGCGCGTCGGGCGGCTGATGGACGAAGGCCGGTTCGCGCCCGAGATGATCTCGATCGTCAAGCGCAACAATGTCGGCAAGGCACTGGATATCGCGCGGGCGTCGCGCGACATGCATGGCGGCAACGGCATTTCGGGCGAATATCAGGTGATGCGCCATCTGGTGAACCTGGAGACGGTCAACACCTATGAAGGGGCGCACGACGTCCATGCGCTGATCCTGGGCCGCGCGATCACGGGGATCGCGGCGTTTTGAGCATTACACAAGTCCTCCCCATCTCCGATGGGGAGGGGGACCGTGGCCGAAGGCCATGGTGGAGGGGCATGGCAGGTTCGTCGTGCCCCTCCACCATCGCTGGCGCGATGGTCCCCCTCCCCAAGCACAGCTTGGGGAGGATTTAGATGGCCAAACCTGCCCCCCTCACCGGTCTGAAGGTCGTCGAACTCGCCCGCATTCTCGCCGGTCCCTGGGCAGGCCAGGTGCTGGCCGATCTCGGTGCGGAGGTGATCAAGGTCGAGAGCCCCGAGGGCGACGATACCCGGCGCTGGGGTCCGCCCTTCATCGACAACCCGGACGGCAGTCGGGATGCGGCCTATTTCCACGCCGCCAATCGCGGCAAGACCTCGCTCGTCGCCGACTTCGCCACACCCGAGGGGCAGGCCAGGGTCCGCGACCTGATCGCCGACGCCGATGTCGTGATCGAGAATTTCAAGCTGGGTGGCCTCGCCCGCTATGGCCTGGACTATGCCAGCCTGTCGGCGATCAACCCGCGCCTGATCTATTGCTCGATCACCGGCTTCGGGCAGGACGGCCCCTATGCGCCGCGTGCGGGATACGACTTCATCGTGCAGGGCATGAGCGGCATCATGGACCTGACCGGCGAACCAGACGGCGCGCCGCAGAAGATCGGCGTGGCGCTGGCCGACATCATGACCGGGCTCTATGCGGTGATCGCGATCCAGGCGGCGCTGCACATGCGGACGCGCACCGGGCGGGGGCAGCAGATCGACATGGCGCTACTCGACACGATGACCGGCGTACTGGCGAACCAGGCGATGAACTATCTCGCCTCGGGCCGGACACCGACGCGGCTGGGCAACGCGCATCCCAACATCGTCCCCTATGCCGCCTTCCCGGCGAGCGATGGCTGGTTCATCCTGGCCGTCGGCAACGACGCGCAGTTCCGGCGCTTTGCGAAGGTGGTCGGGATCGATGGCGACGACCCGCGCTTTGCGACCAATGCGCTGCGCTGCGAACATCGCGACACGCTGACCCCAATGATCGAGGTCGCCACCGCCCGCTGGCCGCGCGACGCACTGCTGGCCGCGCTGGAGGCCGCCGGCGTCCCGGCCGGGCCGATCAACACCGTCGAACAGGCCTTTGCCGACCCGCAGATCTTGGCGCGTGGCCTTGCCATCCAGCCCGAGCGGCCGGACGGATCGAGCGTGCCGGGCGTGCGCACGCCGATCCGGTTTTCGGACGCGGACCTGTCGCTCGACCGTGCCGCGCCGTTGCTGGGTCGGTAGCACCCGCCCCGCGCATCGGCTAAGCCCGGCTTCGCGATGTCCAGCTTCACCGTCAACAACCAGCCCGTCCGCTATCGCCTGCCGCCCGACACGCCGCTGCTCTGGGCGCTGCGCGATGCGTCGAACCTGACCGGTACCAAATATGGCTGCGGCACCGGCGATTGCGGCGCATGCACGGTCGATATCGACGGCCGCGCGGTCCGAAGCTGCCAGGTATCGATCGGCCGGATCGAGGGCAGCGTCGTCACCACGATCGAGGGCCTGTCCCGCGACCGCTCGCACCCGGTGCAGCAGGCTTTCCTGGCGGCCAATGTCAGCCAGTGCGGCTATTGCATCCCCGGCATGGTGATGGCCGCCGCCGCGCTGATCCGCCAGCATCCCGACCCGTCGGAGGAAATGATCCGCGCGCAGATCACGAACCTGTGCCGCTGCGGCATCTACCCCCGTCTGGTCGAAGCCATCCAGCGCGCCGCCCGCGCAGGCCGCGGCGAGGAAACCATTCCCGCCGCCCCGATGCCCGGCACCGATCCCGCCGACGCCGCCCGTGCCGTCCCCGCGCTGGTGCCGGGGGCGATGCCCGAGGAGCGCTGAGGCCCGCTTTCACGGGCATGATCGCGCCATGATTCTTTCACATTGCTGACAGGCCAGTTCAGCAACCGCTCAACGCGCGCATGGCAGAACCGGTCTCATGATCGGGGTCGGCTCGTGCGCCGACACATGGGGTAAGCGATGATGAACAGGCGTTGGATGGCGGCTCTGCTGGCGGCGACGGCGATGGTGGCGGGGGCGACCCCGGCGGCGGCACGTGCACAGGACCTGCGGATGGATGAAGGCCCGCGCGCCCGGCCAGAGGGTGGCCCGCCGCGTGGCGGGCCGGGCGGGCCCGGTGGGCCGGCCGGACGGCTGGAGCGCAGCGAGGGGCGGCCATTGTTCAACAACCGCGAATCCTTCCCCGAAAACCGTCCAGCCTTTCGCCCGGACCATGCCGAGGCCCCGCGCCCACCACAGGCCGCACCGCGCATCGACCCGCGCGACGGCGGCGGGCGCGGCGAGCGTTGGCGCGACCGACCCGAGCCGTCCCCCGCGCCCGTTCCCGGCCAGGAGCGCGCATGGGGGAATTCCGGGGGCAATCGCGGCGGCTGGCGCGACCAGTCCAGGCCTGCGCCCATGCCGCGCCCCGATCCGGGGGCCAGCGGTGTGCGAGTCTACCGCCAGGATCGGGGGCCCGACGGATGGCGTGGCGACCGTGGCCAGCAATGGCAGGACCAGCGCCAGGACCAACGCTGGCGTGACGACGAGCGTCGCCAACGCGAAGAGCGCGACCGCTTCCGCCGCAACAATGGCGACTGGCGCGACCATGGCGATCAATCCTATGGTTTCGCCGAGCGGCGCAACTGGGCGGATCAATGGAACCGCGGCTGGCGGCGCGACCGGCGTTACGACTGGATGGGCTGGCGATCGCTGAACCGGGGCGCCTATCACCTGCCGCGCTATTACGGGCCGGGCGGCGGCTATGGCTATCAGCGCTTTTCCAGCGGCGTGATCCTGGAGCCGATGTTCTTCGGCCAGAATTACTGGCTGGACGATCCGTTCGCCTATCGCCTGCCGCCCGCCTACGGCGCGTATCGCTGGGTCCGTTATTACAACGATGCGATCCTGGTCGATGTGCGCAGCGGCCTGGTCGTCGACGTGGTGTACGACATCTTCTGGTGACGCGTTGGACGGGACGGGAGGGGACCATGGCATCCCCTCCCCTCTTGTGTTTGGCGCGCGGCCATCGCAAATCGGCAGCATGTCGTTCTTTTCGAGGAAGCCGAAGGGCAATCCCGCCGCCTCCCCCGTCCGCGCTCGCTTCGGGGCGACCGTCGGCCAGCATCTCGACGCCAATCCGGCCGTCACCCGCGTGGCGACCGACACGGCGCAGATCTATTATCAGGCCGATTTCCTGACCGGTCGACAATGCGACGCGCTGATGGCGATGATCGACTCCAACCGGCGGCCCTCGACCCTGTTGTCCGACCGGCCGGACTATGGCTTTCGCACGTCGGAAAGCTGCGACATGGCCCGCTGGTCACCCGATGTGCAGCCGATCGACGAGTCGATCGCGGCCCTCCTCGGCATCGCGCCCGAACAGGGCGAGACGATGCAGGGACAGCGCTACGCGCCGGGCCAGCAGTTTCGCGCGCATCATGATTATTTCCATGAAAGCGAAAGCTATTGGGAACGGGTGCGCGTCCATGGCGGACAGCGGACCTGGACCGCGATGATCTATCTGAACGACGTGGCGGAGGGCGGCGCGACCTGGTTTCCCCAGGCGGGCATCCGCGTGGCTCCGCGTCGCGGCCTGCTGCTGGCCTGGAACAACATGAAGCTCGACGGCAGCCCCAACGAGATGACGCTCCATGAAGGGATGCCGGTGGTCGAGGGCACCAAGTACGTCATCACCAAATGGTTTCGCGAGGGCAACTGGGTCAGCCACTAAGCGGCGCCCACTGCTCTTGTCGCGACTCCATGCGGCGTGGCATGGCGTTCGCGTGACGTTCCCGCTTTTCGTGATCCGCCCATGACCGAGGTCCTCGGCATCGCCCAGTCCATCCTGGGCCAACCCTGGCGTTGGCGTGCGCTCGCCGCCGATGCGCGCGACGGGCTGGGCCATGATGATCTGGTCGCCCAGTTGCTGCTGGCGCGCGGCTGTCCACCCGACGCGATCGAGGCGCATCGCATGCCGTCGATCCGGGGCTTCATGCCCGATCCATCGATCTTCCGCGACATGGACCGCGCCGCCGATCGCCTGGCCGACGCGGTGATCGCGGGCGAGGCCGTGGCGATCTTCGGCGACTATGACGTCGACGGTGCCACGTCGGCGGCGGTGATGGTCCGGCTGCTCCGCGACCTGGGCCTGAACGCCCGCCCCTATATTCCCGATCGCATGACCGAGGGCTATGGCCCGACGGCGGGCGCGCTGCTCCGCCTCCAGGCGGAGGGAGCGAACCTGATCGTTACCGTCGATTGCGGCGCGCAGGCCTTCGAACCGCTGGCGGCGGCGCAGGCGGCGGGCATCGAGATTCTGGTGGTCGACCACCATAAATGCGCGACCGAGCTTCCCCTCGCCCATGCCGTGGTGAATCCCAACCGGCTGGACGAGACCGAGGGGGCCGCGCACGGCCATCTGGCGGCGGTGGGCGTGTGCTTCCTGCTGGGGGCCGCGCTGATCCGCACTTTGCGCGCGCGCGGTTTCTTTGCCGATCGGCCCGAGCCGCGACTGCTCGACCTGCTCGACCTCGTCGCGCTGGGCACGGTGGCCGACGTCGCGCCTCTCAAGGGCCTGAACCGCGCCTTCGTCGCGCAGGGACTGAAGGTCATGGCCCAGCGGCGCAATGTCGGCCTGTCCGCGCTGACCGAGGCCGCGCGTCTGACCCGCGCGCCGACCTGTTCCGACCTGGGCTTTGCGCTGGGCCCGCGGATCAACGCGGGCGGCCGGGTCGGTCGCGCCGATCTGGGCGTCCGCCTGTTGACGACCGACGACCCGGTCGAGGCCCGTGCGATCGCCGAGGAGTTGAACCACTTCAACGACGAACGCCGCGCGATCGAGGCGGGCGTGCAGGCCGTCGCCGAAACCACCGTCGATCGCAACCGACAGGTGGCGGTCGTCTCCGGCGAAGGCTGGCATCCCGGCGTCATCGGCATCGTCGCCGGACGGCTCAAGGAAAAGCTCGACCGCCCCGCCATCGTCATCGCGGTGGACGAACATGGGCTGGGCAAGGGCTCGGGCCGATCGATCACCGGGGTCGATCTGGGCGCGGCGATCCTGGCCGCCAAGGAACACGGCCTGCTGATCGCCGGCGGCGGACACGCCATGGCGGCGGGCCTGACGATCGAGGCGGGTCGGATCGCCGAGTTTGCCGACTTTCTGGAGGAACGGCTGGCCGAGGCGGTCGTGCGCGCCAGTGCGGGCCGCGCGCTGCTGGTCGACGCGGTCCTGGCCCCCGGCGGGGTCAATCCGGGCCTGGTCGGCGCGATGGAGGCGGGCGGCCCCTATGGCATGGGCTGGCCCGCCCCCCGGATCGCCGCCGGCCCCTTCCGCGTGATCAAGGCCGATCTGGTCGGCACCAACCATGTCCGCGCGATCGTCGCGGGCGCGGACGGACGCAGCCTGAAGGCCATGGCCTTCCGCCAGGCCGACACCGTGCTCGGCCAGGCCCTGCTGGGCGCCGGAAGCAGCCGCCGCCTGTGGCTGGCGGGCCGTGCCAAGGTCGACGACTGGTCGGGCCGCGACGTCGCCGAACTGCATATCGACGACGCCGCATGGGCCGACTGAAAAAAGCGCTTGACGGTTTCGACACCCTCCCTTAGAGGCCCCTCCACGCCACCCGGCGGCCCCTTCGTCTAGCGGTTAGGACGCGGCCCTTTCACGGCTGAAACACGGGTTCGATTCCCGTAGGGGTCACCATATGCGCTCAAGAGCGCAGAATTGCGCGATTAAGCCATTCTTTGCCGCTCGCTGGTACAGCGCACAGGTACAGCGAGCACTGAAATGGCCCTTATGGCGACACCCTGGAAACACCCTTCGACCGGCGTTTATTACCTGCGCCGACAGATTCCCGAAAAGCTGCGCCCCGCATTCGACGGCAAGGCGTTGTGGAAGGTATCGCTGGGCACCAAGAATGGCAGCGAGGCCACGGTGCTCTTCCTCCAAGCCAACGCCGCACTTGAACAGCGGTTCGAAGAGGCGCGAGCCCGGCTGAAGGCAACGGGCAGCCCCTGCCCGTCCGCACGCACCGTGCCGACGAACTGGTCGCGGCGTATTTTCAAGGCCCCGAGTTGAAGGCCGGCGGTCTCGATGGCATTGAACGTCTGCTGCTTGCCCGGCTGGAGCTAGACCGTGGGTTGTGGAACGCAACGCCGACCGGATGCAGTTCCCCCAGCCCTCTGAGCGATCAGCAATGGTGGGCGCTGGCGAACAACGCCGCGCTTTTCCGCGATCATCCCGGACGCAAGCCGGTTCAAGGCCACCCGCCTGGGACGATCTGGCGCTGGGGCAACGAAAACTTCCGATCGGATGCCAGAGCCGAACAGATCGGTCGGGTCGTCGACCAGATTGCCCGCCACAATGATGTAAGCGTCGCCGAGCTGCCCAGCGGTATCGATGCGGCGATCAATGCCTATCTCGACGCGGTCCCTGTTGAAGCTCCAAAGGCCCGCAAGCGTCGACCGACGTCGGGTCGTCTGCGGCCCGACCTTCGCCTGATGGATTTGTTCGCCGACTGGCAGGCCGTGATGCAGCCTTCACTACAGAGCGCGCATGAATATGAAGGCGCAACCCGCGATTTCATCGACTTTTTGGGGGACATCACCGTCGAGGAAATCGTCAACAACGATTTGCTCGATTACCGTGATGAGGCAGCCCATCTGCCCGCCTCCATGCCACGCGCAGATCGCGAACTGACCTTCACCGAGCGCCTCGAGCGCCATCGGCATTCCGATACGCCCCGGATCAGTCCGGCGACGCTGAAAAAGCGCGTCGGCGCGATCCAGGCGTTGCTGAGCTTCGCCAAGGGCCAGAAGTGGATCAGCCGCAACGAGGGCCGCGACGTGCCGATCCTCGGCTATTCCAAGACTGGCGCCGCCCCTCGCCAGACCTTCCAGGAACAGGAACTGCAACGGCTGTTCGCCAGCCCGCTGTTCACCGCCCCCGCGACGTGGAAGCATGATCGGCTGGTCAGCGACATGACGCTGTACTGGCTGTTCCTCCTCGGCCTCACGACCGGCGCGCGGCTGGAGGAAGTCGGCCAGGCTATGGTCGCCGATGTGAAGACCGACGGTGCCATCACCTATATCGACATCGACGACTATGCCGCCGGCCCCAGCGATGACGCCAAGTCGATCAAGACGACCACCTCACGCCGACTCGTACCGGTCCATGCCAAGCTGATCGAGCTGGGCTTTCACAGCTATATCGACGCGGTGAAGAAGGCTGGACACACCCGGTTATTCCCCGATCTGGTTCCCAACGGTTTCGGCAAGCGGACGAAGGAAGCCTCGCGCACTGCTAACCGCATCATCGACCGTTACGTATCGACCGATGCCCGGTTGGTCTTTCACAGCTTCCGGCACGGCTTCAAGGATCTTGCACTGGAAGCCAACGTACTGGAGCGGATCGTCGACCAGATTTGCGGCCATGCCGCGACCACGGTCGGCGGCAAATACGGTCAGGGCGTTCGCCTGACGATCCTGAACCGCGAACTTCATAAAGTCGATTGGTCGTTTCTCGACTGGGCAGCGCTGGTTCAAGCGAGCGCCCAAATAGACTGGGTCAAGCGGTTCGAGTGAAATGCCGCCACCTGAACACCTTCAAATGGCGGTAAGCGACCAGAGCCAGTCTTGCCAATACTGCCGCAGCAACGACAGCTTCCGCTGAAACCGGCCATTCATGTGAAACCGGCCATTCACGTTATGTGAAACTTCAGGGCAGCCCCGCCTTCGGCGGCTATCGTATACGAATCTCTACGTCACGTAGTTTGAACTAGCTTTGCAATCGCCTGTTCCAACTTCGAGCGCACAATATCCGAGCCGTAATAAGCCCTATCTTCCGCAGGGAGAGCCGCTAAGGTGATGCTTGTGCGATTGAGCTCAAAAACTAGCGCAACCTTCTCTGTGTTTTCAAGTGCATGCTGACGGGCGTCGATGAACGCCGGAATTTCACCGAGGACCTCTATGGCATATTGGCGATGACTTTGTTCAGAAATCATATCCGACACTAGCTTAATGGAAATAAGAATATCATCCAAACCTTCAACCGTAGGAGAATTGCTTCCTGCCTCTTCAAGAAGGTAAATACTCAATGCTTGGGTGTCTAATTGGTAGGTCTTAAATCCAAGAATTTTGCTTGCCCGATCATATCCGGTAGTTAGGAACATCCGGGCCTTCGCGACCTTGCCAGTCCTCTTCATGAAAATTGCGTACTGCAGCCAAAAGAGTGGCTCGTCATTTACCGCCATGTCATTGGACAGGCGCGTATAATGCCTGTCCAAAGTTTGATCGATACCCGCATGAAACTTGAGGAAACGTTTGAGCGTCGAATCCTTCATTAGTACGCCAGCTAGCAGGCGATGGACGCGCTCCCCGCGCCGCCGCGTAGACGTGGTGGTGATCGTGTAGCAGGCATCGAGAACTTGCTTCGGCGTCAAGATTCTTTGAAGGAGATATTCGGAGAGCAACGCGGAACGCATCTCGACCCGATCGTCGGCCCCGCTCAGAAAATCGGCGCCGAGACCGCCAGATCTTTTCAGTTCGCCGTAGACGTCGCATTCGGCAAGTTCCTGTAAGTCGCTATCGTCGAGCTCAACGCCAGCCCATTTAATGAGCGATGCGAGTGCGAGGATCTGGACCATCTCGCTGGAGGCTTTTGCGACACCGTCGGATATTTTCTCTCGAATTTGCGCGTGGTTATACAGCTGAGTGACGATTTCCCGTATTTCTCGGGAGCTATTAATTATGTCGTCGAACTGACCCGTTCGCGCGCCAGCACGGTCGAGGAGTTTGTGCAAATGCTTCTTGTCCTCATCGGAGAACAGATCAAGATTAATCCGCTTCATCGGCTGCGGGAGTTTAGTCAAGACCTCATGCAGGCGCACGTCCTGTTGCCCGGTACGGATCGTCACTACGAACTTCGCGTCAGGCACACCCGCAGAGACGCGCTCGATATTGTCGATCGCGGCGTCATAATCGTCAAAGATGATAAGCGCCTGCCTTTCGGCTCGGATGACTTCAAGGTCTTGTGCGAGGCGTTTACCGGCACGTCGCCACAAATAGCACTTGTAGCCATTCTCGCTGGCGTCTCGAGCCAAGATCGACGTAAAAACGGTCTTTCCGTTCCCGAGCCTTGAGAGGATCAGCACTGTCTTATTAGTACTGAGAAGAGCGAGTGCACTCTCAACGCTTTTCCAACGCTTCGCCACGTAGCTATCATCGCGGACGGTGTTGAAGAAACGGCCTTGATTGAAGTTGCCAAATGTTACCAAATTGAAGATTTCGACCGGCGTGGGATCGACGAGCGGCTTTGCGTCGATGCCTCGCTGCAGGAACTTGAAGGATTCGAGAGATCGCGGATTAGCCGGTTTGGGCGATGGTGGAAGCGTTTTGGCCAAATCGGCGAACCCGTCGAAGCCTATCGGTACGATTTCCCCATACGGTGGCGCTCTTTCCACAAGTTGTTGCTTCGGTGGGTTGCGCGTGATGAAGTGAGTCCGCCTCGCGGACGTCTCGCCTGCAGCCATCAATCCAGTGATATGGTGGTCGCCTAGGCTGAACCCCATGAAATAGCAGGCATCAAAGGTTCGACGATCTCGTTGAAACTCGTAGAACCAGGTCGGATGGTCGCGAGTGATCACATCGTAGGATAGACTATTTAGGATCAATTGCGTTTCGACGTCAGACTCTGTCGCCTTTCGTATTGAACCGTGCAAGTGCACCGCAAAAGATTGAGGCAGAGTCCGGGGCCTGTCATCATCGAAAGTGAATATAGGATAGGAGCCACCCTTTACCGAGCTAATCATATCATCGTAGTTGGTTGTGTAAATACGAGCCCATGGGAGAGAGAGAATGTCTCTCTGATAGTCTAGTACGGACGAAACTGTGAAAGTATTATATAGAATTTCGTAGAGACTCACGTCGAAGCGGTGCGCGAAGGCATCCGCTGCTGACTTCAGATCGTGGTCTCTTGGAGATTCCCCGATCGCTTCAGCCAGCCGCTCCAACAAGGGCTGTCCGGCAGGGAGCTTCTCGTTCGCGATGTTGGTTGCATCTGCCGAGAAGCCTGATCCAAGAAAAAGGACGGAGTTTTTTGGATCCAGTGTTTCGATCGGCAAGATTCATCTCCCATGATGCAGGCGACGCTTACCCCCCAAGAGACTCAACATCCGAGCCGGTTTCGAGGCAGGTCGTCAACCAAGGCTATCGAGAATGGCAGACTTGCCAGTTGTATCAAGTGTCAATCGGCGTCCAAAAAGGACCCCTTATCGGCGTGCAAAAGGGACCCCCTTCGTCGAGTGGTGTGACGGGTATGGCGGGCGCACCGTTCGC
>NZ_JAXCWU010000012.1:0-44528 GCF_034044895.1 Sphingomonas sp. CFBP8993
CAATTTCCCCCTTCTCGCGGGGTGGAGCAGCCCGGTAGCTCGTCAGGCTCATAACCTGAAGGCCGCAGGTTCAAATCCTGCCCCCGCAACCATTACGCCGCATATACCATACGCCGCCCGGATAACCCCGTGGCGGCTTTTTTGTGTCTTTTTTTCGTGGCTTAGCCCTCGTTCAGGGTCTCTCATCGTGTCCCAGTCGAGGCCTCCCGATGCCAGGACGTCGATTTGCCTTTGGGGGTATTTTCGTGGGTATCATCCCAGCCTCGGCAGGAGATACCCCCATGGCCCTCAAGGAGCTCGAAGTCCGCTACGCCACCAAGCGGGCAAAAGACTATAAACTCACCGATGGCGAAGGCCTCTACCTTCTCGTCCGCCCCAACGGCTCCAAGCTGTGGCGGATGAAGTACCGGTTCGGCGGCAAGGAAAAGCTCTTGAGCTTTGGTGCCTATCCCGGCGTGTCGTTGGCGGAGGCGCGGCTGCGCCGCGCCAAGGCGCGCGTGGTACTGGGCGAGGGGGGTGATCCAGGGGCGGCCAGTAAGCCCAGGACCCAGATGACCTTTGAGGAAGCGGCGCGCAAATGGCATGGCCACCGCCTCGACGCGCTCGATGCCGGGCATGCCACGAGGCTGCTGACCCGACTCGAGCGTGACGCCTTTCCCGTGCTCGGCAAGCTGGGGTTGTCCGTCATCACTCCGGCCGATGTGCTGGCGATGGTGCGGCGGGTCGAGGCGCGCGGCGCGCTCGACGTCAGCCGCCGCCTCAAGCAGCATGTCAGCCAGGTCTACCGTTTTGCCATCGCCCATGACTGGGCCGAGCGTGATCCGGCCGAGCATCTCGGCCAACTGCTCAAGCCCAAACCGCGCACCCGGCATATGCCGCGTATTGGCCGCAGCGATGGGCTGGCGCAGATCCGGGCGATTGACGGCTATGATGGCGAGGAGACGCCGCGGCGTCGCGCGGTGACCCGCGCAGCGCTGCTATTCACGCTGCTGACCTGGGCGCGGACCAACGAGACGCGTCATGCCCGTTGGGCGGAGTTCGAGGATTTCGATGGGCCTGCGCCGCTGTGGCGGGTGCCAGCCGAGCGCATGAAGATGGCGCGCGAGCATGTCGTGCCGCTGGCGCCGGCGGTTGTCGCGCTGCTCAAGGACGTGCTGGTCTATAGCTCGCCGCACTATGTCTTTGCCGGGGAAAAGCCCGGCCAGCCCATCTCGCAGAACACGATGATCTATGCCTGCTACCGGATGGACTATCGCGGCCGCCAGACCGTGCACGGCTTTCGCGGGCTCGCCTCGACCTGGGTCAATGAGGCCGAATGCTATTAGGCCGACTGGATTGAGATGGCGCTCGCCCATGTCGAACGCGATGAGGTGAGGGGGGCCTATAACGTCGCGCTCTATCTTTCTCCGCGTCGGCGCATGCTCGAGGACTGGGCCCGGTTCATCCAAAGCCATCTGAACGCCGTGCCAGCAGTCGATGAGGCCTTGGGCCTAGTGGAGAGTGATAGGCAGGGCTGTCTTGAAGGCAGCCCTGCCTGACCAGTTATTCGCCCGACAGATGCGCCTGAGCGGCGCTCTTGGCGGCGCGGGCGCCCATGGGCTTGGCGGTCGTTGCCACCTTGGCACCCGGCTTGCGGCCGAGGCCGATCTTCTTGGCCATCGCCCGGCGGCTCTCCGAATAGCTCTCGGCGACCATCGGATAGTCGGCCTTGAGGTTATAGCGCTCGCGATATTCCTCCGGCGTCAGGCCGTTGGTCGCGAGGTGGCGGCGCAGCGTCTTGTAGGGCTTGCCGTCGATCATCGAGATGATGTGGTCCTTCGAGGCCAGCGACTTCCGCACCGACACCGCAGGCGTGTATTCGGTGGTGTCTACGGCATCCGTTGCCGCCGCCTCGCCGCCGCCGGCCAGCTTCAGGATGGCGCTGTGCATGCTGCCCAGAAAGGTCGGGACCTGCTCGGCATCGATGCGCGTGTTGGGATTGCCCAGCCAGGCAATGGTCAGTTCGGTCGCGAGTTCGACCGCATGCGCGGGATCGGTGATGGTTTCGTCAGCCATGGTTAATCCAGATGGGAGTGGCAGGAGTGTTAAACGCTGCGCGGTTCCGGAGAACCGTAAACGGCCATGTCACAGCATACGGTCTTGCAGCAGCAATAACGACGCGGCGTCAAGCAGTGATTTCTTTCGATAGACGGCAGATGTGTTTCATCATGTCCCCACGTAAAATGATGGCACAGAAATAGCCAAGCCGCTCAGAGGCGTACGTAGAAGAGGTGGGTGTCGACCTTTGCCACCTTGGTCATTGTGTCGCGCCAATACGGCACCATCCAGTCGGCATGATAGTGCGTGGCGCGGCCAACATCGGTGAAGACGTGGCCGGCAAGCGCTTCGCTTGCCACGCGTCGCGCCGCGGACCAGCCCAAATGTTTCGTGCGCCGCTTGATCGAGCCATCGCAGGTAAACGAGAATTGGCAGCCCGTGGTCCGGTCGAAACCTTGGTAGACGACGCCGCAAATGGTGCGCGGAAAGCCAGGGGCTCGCGCGCGGTTGAGAATGACCTGAATGACGGCGCGCTGGCCCCGCGGGTCATCACCCACTTCATAGAGGGCTGAGGTGGCCAAGCAGTCGACGGCTTGTGCGCGTTCGGCGGGGCCGCCACGAAAGCGATAGGGCGCTGAGCGGACACGCGCAGCAACGACGGGAACCCTGGCGTTCGAGGCGCGGGCCTGCGCCATCGTCATCCTCCCGGGCGGCTTCGTCTCCGGAGCAACGCCGACCTTATCTAGAAGGCCAGCAGCGATTGCGATGGCTGCCACGACGAAGAGCAGCAGCAACCAGCGCTCCGCGGCAACGTCGCGCCGTACCGGGCGGCTCCTGGAGGCATATGGGGTTCGTCGGGATGCCATCACCGACATGCTAGCGCAGCGCGCGGTGCAAGGCAGCGTCGATCGCGCTCGCTGCGCTTGATAACGTACCCAGGCTTCGGCGGGAGCGAACGCTGGCAGAGGAACGAGCTTGACCCATTCCACCAAGCCGCTGCACGGCAGTGGTGTTAACGGTGAGATAGTGAGGCAACTCCCGACCAAAATGTGTCGTTCGCGTTCACCCCGGCGAACGTCTGGTCTCAACGGTAGCTGCCGTTCGCACTGATTAGGTGTTCAGGCCCGGCATCTGATGGATCGGGTTGACTATGTACCGGTCCGGCTCTGACGTCCAGATTTTGCGATGTGCTCGTGGGGCGTGAGGCCGCTGAGCGTCTTCAGCCACGGGCGAAGCATAGGCGGCGATGAAGTCGGCGAGGTGCGTCCGCAGCTGGTCATGGCTGCCGTGGTGGAAGCGCTTGACGGTCGCCTCCTTGATCATCCGGTTCATCCGCTCGAACTGGCCGTTGGTCCACGGGTGGTTCGGTTTGGTGACCTACAAGGAGCGACGCTCCGCCGCACTAACTGAGTGGAAGTCGCTCGTCAGCTGAGCGGCGACATCATAGACCGAACTGCGGCGACCCGAGATCCGTCCGCCTTTGTTTGACAGTTCCCTCAGTAGCGATCCTCTTTCATCATCGCGCAACAGTCCTGCCGCCATTCCACAGCAGGACCGTCGACAGGGCATAGACGATGAAGAACCCGACATTGAGGACGGCGGCGAAGACCCATGGCCCGACCGGGGGCGGTAACGCCGCGCCGATAGCGGCGAGCAGCAGCGGCGCGACCGGGTTGAGGATCACCGCTGACCAGCGGGGATAACGGGTCCGGCGAGCCAGGATCGTCGCACATAGCAGTGCCATGCCGAGTCCAAGCGGGATCACCGCCAGAAACCATGCGGTCGATTGCATCCAGCTGAACTGCGCACCCAGTGTCAGCAGCGCTGGATGGGCAGCGGCGGGAAGCGTCGGGATCGTCTTGTACACCATGGCGGGGTAGTAAAAGGACGCATGGCCGAGCGGCGACCAGGCATTGGCGCAGAAGAGCAGCAAGAACGCGGCGAAGGGCAGGATGCCTCCGGCCGGTTTCACGCCTTGATACAGATGCCAGCTCCCGGCCAGATATAGCGGAATCGACAGGTCGGCGATCATCGCCCCCGCGGCGAGCCTTGGCTCGTCGAATGGCAGCATCCACGCCAGCGCCTTGAACGGAATGCGGTCGGCATAGTCGCGCAACAACAGCGGGAATTGATCGGGTGACGCCGTGCCGCCCACCAGCAGGACATCGCCGATCGCCCAGCAGATCGCACCGAGAATGCCGGCAATCCCGGCGGCCCGGATCGCAAAAAGGTTCATGTCGCGCTCCTATATCGTTGCAGTGGCAGGATCGGCCCAGACGCTGTCGCGCGGCCCAGCCACGGACCGCCGCCAGGCGGCGCGCGCCATCATGGCGAAACCGCTCGCGCCGAGAATCGCGACCAGGTCGACCAGTCGGCTCGCGCCGGCATGGCTCCAGCCTTGGGCCAGCACAGGCGACAATAGCGTGGTAAGCGGAATGGCGGCGGTCGCCGCCGCAGCTAGCCACAGCAACTCCGACCCGCTGCGCGCCGCACCGCGTACCAAGGCCCATATAACGGCGGCGACAAACACCAGATGATAGATGCGGCTATGCCATGCGGCGAGATCGCCCTCGTCGGCGGGAAGCCATTTGGCGGCAGCGATCGTCAGCGAGATGCCGGCGATACAGCCCAGCGGCACGCCTACCGTCAGGCTCCCCAAAACGCGGGTGGCGCGGGTCTGCGTCACTGCACCCGCCTTGCGCTCCTTGCGGCGGCGGCTCTCGATCCAGAGAAGATTGCCCGAGTAGAACAGGAACGCACCGGCCAGACCCAGCAGGAAATAGGACCAGCGCACGGGCGCGCCACCGAAGCTGCCGAAATGCAGCGTGAAGAACGATGTCACCGCCGCGAACCACGGCCCCTGACGCCCCGGCATATAGTCCGCCCCGGTTATCGCGCCGGTGCGGGTGTCGATCTCCGCCCGACCATAGGTCGGCGCACGCATCCCATAGCGGGGATCGACCCCGGTGATGTCGCCGTGCGCGCCGTTCTTCGCATCGTAACGATAAGTGATCGAGCGGAGCGCGAAGCCGGGCGCCTGCGTCTCGATGCGTCGCTGCAGTTCGGCGGGCGACAGCGTGCCGTGCACCGCTTCGAACGCTGGCGGCTTCGGTGGACCGGGCGGTGGCGGCGCTCGCCGCTCGACCTTGGCCGCACCGACCTGATGCACCGCGCCCTGAGCCTCGTAGATTTGGTCGTGAAAGGCGAAGATGACGGCGGTAATCGCCATCACGATGTGGAACGGCAGGCTGAACAACCCGAGCAGATTGTGCAGGTCGAGCCACATCCGCTTGACGTTCTTGCCGAAGCGCAGCGCGAACAGGTCCTTCACCAGACTGGGCAGCAGACAGATGACGCCGGAGATGATCGCCACGGCATAGAGCAGCGCAATCACGCCCATGACCGGCATTGCCGCGCTGCGACCGAGCGGGAGGCCGACCTTCTGGTGGAGTACATCGACGAACTCCGCGACCGGTGACGCGTCTTGCCGCACCACTTGTACCGTCCCATCGGGCGCCAGCGCGGCGAGGAAGGTCGGGCCCGGCGCGCGGCGGTTGCCGGTGGCCCAGCTCAGCCGCGCGGGCTCATCGGGCCCGGTTTCGAAATGCACCGTATAGGCCGCGCGCGCGTCGGGCCGCGCGCGCAACACTTTCTCGATCAACTCGGGCGTGCGATCGAGCGCCGGCGGGGTTGAGATGTTGGTCGGCGCGGACGCCCAGCGGTTCAGCGGCTCGGCGAACATCGTGATCGCCCCCGCATAGAAGGCGATGAACAGCGCCAGCCCCGCGATGATCCCGACCCAGCTATGCACGTCCTTATAGGTCTTTATGACATCGGTCCGCATCGGCGATCATCCGAGAAGAAGGCGAGTGGCGACGTAAAGCGCCCAGGCCAGCAGATTGGCGAACGCGAGCCAGCCCCATGCCCGCGCGCCGCTGCGGAACAGGAAACAGAGGCCGAGGATCGCGCACCAGATCGGTGACGCCAGCCACATGGCAAGCTGTCGCTGCGCGCTGAAGACATCATCGTCGGTCGCGCATAGCGCCGCGAAGGTGCAGGTCAGCGCCATGGTCAGGGTGAAGCCGAGAATGGTTGCGGCGGAGGCCTTGCCGAGCCAGTCGCGACTGGTGAGCGGCGCGCGGCTCATCGCACCGCCTCCCGCCGTAACCGCCACCAGCGGACGATGGCGGGCACGATGCTCCACACCAGCATTGTGCCGGTCGCCCAGGTGAAGACGGCGGTCGCCGGTCCTTCTATCGTCAGCAGCAGGACCAGCGCGATCAGCACGAGCAGCGCTCCGGCCATCCGATAAGGACGTCTGTCGACATGGTGACGTACCAACGCCTGATGCGGGGTACCGACATAGAGGCTCAATGCCCCACCGACCGTCGCAAACGCCGCGCACCACGCCACGATCATCGTTCCACTCCCGAGAAGGCGAAGCGGATCGCCGGAGCCATCGCCGCCAACATGGTCGTCCCGTGCGACTGACCCGGCAGTGACAGGAAATGCACCCGGCCAGGGTTCTCACCGCCATCCAGCGATCGGGCCAGTTCAGCCGGAGAGGCGGCGGCTCCGTCGCCTTCGGCGATCAGTATCCGGGGCGATCTCCTGGCGACCGCGGCCTCGTGCGCGATCAGACCATCACCGAACCACAGCGACGGACTGACCGCGACGACGCCACCGAACATCGCCGGTCGCGTCAGTGCCGCATGGAGAGCGAGCAGGCCGCCGAAACTATGCCCGAGCAACGTCTCCCGCGAGCGATCGACCCGCCAGCGCTGCCGGACCAGCGGCTGCACCTGCCGCTCGACGAAGTCGAGAAACGCTTCGGCCCCGCCCGTCGCCATGCCGCTGGCAGGCCGGTTCGCAGGGATCGTCCAGCCCGGCGTGGCGGGCGTATAGTCGCGGGTGCGGCGCGGCAAAGGCCCGGCCGCGATCCCGACGACGATGCCCTCGGATATGCCCGTCCGCGCACCGGCCCGCGCCAGCCGACGGGCAGTGAGCGCCGCGATCGCGAAATTGTCCTCGCCGTCCAGTACATACAGGACCGGGTAGCCAGCGGGCGGTGGAGGTCCCTCCGGCCAGGCGATCATGACGCGATAGGCCTCGCCGTTTTCGGCATGGACGACCTGCTCGACGCTGTTCGACAGCGTGTAAGGCGTCGCCGCCAAAGGCTCTTTCGTGACCGGCGCACCGGGCGCCCCCAAGGCGAGCATGATGGCCGCGAACATGCTCACCACCGGTATTGCAGTCGCAGGTTCAGCGTCCGCCCCGAACCATAGTAACAGGATGACGCCGACGAACAGAGCGCGACATAGCGATGATTGGTCAGGTTGCGTGCATTGACCGACAGGATGATGCCGCTGGCAAAGGCCTTGCGCAGGAACAGGTCGTATAAGGTGTAGCTGGGTACACGATACGCATTGGCGGTGTCGCCGTACGAGACGCCGACATAGCGCACCCCGCCGCCCAGTCCGACGCCGCCCAGCGGACCGTCCTCGGCAAAGCGATAGTCGGCGAACAGTGATCCCATCCATTCGGGCACCTGAGTCAGCCGGTTGCCCTGCTGCCCCGGCGCGGCGCGCGTGATCTCGCTATCCATATAGGTGCCGGTCGCGATCATGCTGAGCCCGCCTATCAGCGTCGCCTTGCCCTCCAGCTCGATCCCCCGGATGCGGCCCTGTCCGGTCTGGACCTGGCAGATCGTTCCCGCGCAGACATGGCTTTCGTCCGGGTCGGGACTGGCGAGGTTGTTCTGGGTGAGCTGGTATAGCGCGGCGGTGAGCAGCGCGTTGCTGCCGCGCGGCTGGTATTTGACGCCGACCTCATATTGCTCGCCGGTCGTCGGCTTGAACGGCGTGCCGTCGAAATACTGGCCGGTGGTCGGCTGGAACGAGGTGGAATAGCTGGCATAGGGCGCAAGGCCGCTTGGCGAGACCCAGGTCGCGCCCGCCCGCCATGTCAGTTTGTCCGCCTTGGTCAGCGTCACCGGATCGGTGCTGCCGGTCGCCAGTTCGTTGACCTGATGGTTCTTCGCCCAGTCATAGCGCGCACCCAGAGTGACATGAAGCTGGCCAAGCGTGATCTGGTCCTGGCCATAGGCGCCGACCTGCTCCAGTCGTGCATTCAGATGGACTTGCGGCGCAAGCGTCTGCAGCACTCTCCCGATGCCCTGCGACACGGGGTTGAAGATGTCGGGCATCGGCGGAACGTTCGTCGACAGGTCGCGCAGGTGCCGCCATTCGGTATCGAGCATGTCGACGCCGACCAGCACACGGTGCTCCAGCGCGCCAGTGTCGATGCGACCTTCGAGCCGCGTATCCAGGCCATAGCCATCGGAATGGCCGATGCCCTGTACCGCGCGACGATTGATCGTCTGCCCGTTGGCGAGCGTTCCCCCGCGCAGCACGGTTCCCCGGAACAGCGTCTCCACGCGGGTGTAGCGGCCATTCTGTCGCAGCTCGAGCCGACCGGAAAAGGCATGGCGCAATTCGTATCCGAGCAGATACTCGTTGCGATCATAGGTGTTGAATTGCGGCTCGCCCAGGAACGCGTCGAGGCGGATATGGCGGCCGCCCGCGCCCGGTTGCTGCGATCCGACATAGGGAAGGAACTGGAAAGTCGATCCGCCCTCGTCGCGCTGATACTGGCCCATGAGCGTGATGCTGGTGGCGGCATCGGGCACCCAGGAGAGGCTGGGCGCAATGTAATAGCGCCCGGTCTTGATATCATCGATCTGGGCATCGCCGTAGCGCGCAAGGCCGACGAGCCGCGCCCGGATCGTACCGTCGGCGGTGATCGGCCCCGACACGTCCGCCGCGCCCTGATATTGCCATTTGCCGAGGTTGGTGAATCCTGCCCCCTGCAGCATGATCTCCCCGCGCGGCTGCGCCGTCGGGCGCTTCGTCACCAGATTGACGATGCCGCCGGGCGCCACCTGCCCGAACAGCACCGCCGACGGGCCTTTCAGCACCTCGATCTGCTGGAGCGCAAAAGGATCGAAGGCGGTTCGCGTCCATTGCCCACCGGCAGGCAGGCGAATGCCGTCGAGGAACAGATTGTCGCTGAAGCTTCCCGCAGCAAAGCCGCGTACCGAAAAGCTGTCGGCGCGGCTGTCGATGCCGTCCTGCTCGGCCTGGACGCCGGCGGTATAGGCGAGCGCCTCGGTCACGCTGTGGACCGCGCGGACGTCCAGTTCCTCGCGCGTGATGACCGAGATCGACTGTGGCACCTCGATCAGCCGCGTGGCGGTCTTCGTGCCCGACGTCGCCTGGGTCTGTCCCGTCGCGGTCACGACGATATCCGTATCGCGCAACGCGTCGCCGTTATTCTCCTGCGCCGCCACCGGCGAAGCCGCCGACGACAGCAGCAATCCAAGGCCCCAATGTATCTTCATAGGTCTCCCGCCCCTGTCTCCGCCGTCCCCGACGGTGCCTTTCCTGAAAGATTTCGAGGGGCGTCTAATAGCACAAGATAATGCGAGTCAATCGCATCTGATAAGCAACTGCGATGACAGGGAAGTCTGATACAGCGCCCGCCTTGCTGAATCGCGACGCGACCGCCATTGCTTGACGGCTGCCTTGTGTCCGTTCCCTGCCGGAAGCCGTCCATCGCCGCCGAGCGCACGAATGACGGCTTTGTCCTACATCACGCCAGTTGGGGTAACAAAGCATCTTCGCGGTACAAGCGTCTCGGGGCGGCAGATTTTAGGTAATTTCTGAAACCAAGTTGGAACGCTGCGATGGTTCGCAAATGCGCTTATCCGGCGAAATGATGAACATAGGGTTGCGCAGCCAATCGTCGATCGCCGATGCCCGCCAGCCCACGCAGCGGGTGCTGAGCCGGATGTTCTTCGGAAAGGTGCCGTTGGCCATCTTGCGGTAGAGGGTGGATCGGCAAAGCCCGGTCTGGTCGAGGACGGCCTTCAAACGCAGGATGCGGTCGGGGTTGGTGGACATGACATCACCTCGCGGTTCTTGGGAAGGGAGCCGCCAAGGTCCTGCTTTTGCATGATTAGTAGTAGGGCTTCGCTGAGGTCCTGACGGCACTGTCGAGGGACATTCAGACAGTAGAGCGATGCCGTCTCCTGCGATGTCGCAGGACCGGGCTCTACGCCGCTGGCGCGGCGCCGAGCCGTGCCGTCTCGGCCCATGCGGGTTGCGATCCCTGACGGGTGACGGTGCGGCCTCCGCACCGTCAGCGGACAGCGCGGGGTGCCCCCACGCTGGCGTGACGCGCCGGGCGCGTCTGGCGAGGGTGACGCGCAACCCTTCCACGGCCAGAGCGGGTGCCACCTGATCCCACGTCGACGCGTCATCCGGCCAGCCATGGATGAGGAGCAGCGGCTGCCCCTCTTCCGCGCCGTAAAGCGACACCTCCATGTTGAGGTCGCCAGTGGTAATCATCGGCATTCGTCAGCCTCCTGGCGGTGCGACCTTTTGCGTGCGGTGGTGGACTCTGCCGTTCTATCAATGCTTTGGATGCGCCGACAGGACCACGGCCAGAACGGCCAGCGCACCGTTAATCTCCACGCCGACCTGCCAACGTTGAGTGTCCAAGGATCGCACGTCACCTTCGCCGGTCAGGCACGACCGCCAGCAGGCTCGTGGTAGGGGCAGCCGTTCACGCGAGCCCGGAAATCGGCGGAGCGTCGGTAGGTCCCCTCGAGGAAGCCGTGCGCCTTGGCGTGGACCGAACGGACCGCATGACCGTAATCCTCCGCCGTCGTCTCGAGGATCTTGTCGAACGTCTCGTTGAGCTTCGTGATCGTCTCGGCTTCGTCGGGTTTCACATCCTCGGCGTCGGGAGAATAAAGGACGGGGGTTTGGGTCATGGTCGGTGGTCCTCTCCAGCAAGGAGGCGGCGGCTCGGTGCCGCCGCCGTCACGTTCAGCGGCGGGATGCAGGCGCTTCGAACGCCGTCTTCAGCCGTGCGACTGCGAGATCGTTCGCCTGCCTGGCGCCGTTCACGACCTTGGCCATGCCAAAGAACTCATGCGTCACGCCGGGGAAGGTCTTCTGCTCGACCTTGTCACCGGCCGCCCGCATCGCCGCCGCCAGGGTCTCGCCATCCGAGCGCAGCGGATCGATCTGCGCGTTGATGATCGTCGTCGGCGGCAGACCACGCAGGTTGGCGGCGACCAGGTTGAGACGCGGATCCTGCGCATCGGCGTTGCTCGTCTGATAGTAGTAGCCGAACCACGGCAGCATCGCGGTGTTCAGCGGCTTCGCGTTCGCCGAATCCTTCCGCGAGGGCAGCGTCATGCTGCTGTTCGCGATCGGATAGACCGAGACGATGTGTCGCGGCACCGTCAGGCCGTTGTCACGCGCGTAGATCGCGGTCGCGATCGCAAGGTTGCCGCCGGCGCTCTCGCCGACTGTCGCGATCCGTGCGGAGTCGCCACCCCAGCTTGCCGCATTCTGCAGCGTCCAGCGATAGGCCGCGGCCGCATCGTCATGCTGCGCGGGGAACTTGAATTCGGGTGCATGGCGGTATTCGACCGAAACGACGATCGCGTTGAGCGCCTTGGCCATGGCCCGCGGCGCGGCATCGTAGGTGTTGACGTCGGCGATGACCCAGCCGCCGCCGTGATAGTAGACGATGACCGGCATCGGCTTGCCACCTGCGGGCGCACCGGTAGGCTTGTAGATGCGTGCGAACTGCTTGGGGGCGCTGCCGTACGGCAGGTCCTGCGTCGTCACCGACGGATCGGGCGCGGTCGACATACCCTTCTTCTGCATCGCCGCCTTGGCGCCGTCTGCGGCCGACGGCTGCATGCGAGCTTCCACAGGCGTGAGCGTCTCGATCGGCTTGCCGCCGAGCGACGCGAGCGCGTCTAGGACCGACTGCATTTCGGGTGCGGCCTTTGGGGGCTGCACGGATGTCGCGGGCGGCGGTGGCGGGGGAGGGGCGGTAATCGAGCGGGCTGACTGAGCCAGAGCTGGAACGCCTGCGATCACGGTCGACGCAGCGATCAGCATGGAAATGGTTCTGCGCAAATATCCCTCCCGTAACTATCCGTTTCACAACCATCGGGCGACCTTCAGCGTTTCGGTACGAAAGTAGACCCAAGCGTTTGGGCAGTGAGGTTGGGCAGTATGGGCGGCGGCATGGATGATCGGGCTTCGACGGCGGATGGTACGCACAGGCCAAATGCACTGCCGTGTGAGGCGAATGCACTGTTGCGTCTTTGGACGACGCTGACCGTGCCGCCCTTGCGCCGCATCTGGAACTGGTGCCGTTCCACAACGGCGACATGATTGCGCGCGCCGGCGATGCGGCTGACAGCATCTGCTTCCCGTTGACCGGGATCGCCGCGATACTTGACTCGCTTGAGGGTGACCGCCGCTACGCGGTCGCGCTGTTCGGGAATGAGGGGTTTATCGGTTGGCAGTTGCTGCTCGGCAACGGGCGCTGGTCGCATGACGTGGTGATGAGGGCCGAACACGGCACGGCGATGAGGCTATCGGCCGCAGCGTTGCACGGGATACTCGCCGAACGTCCCACGATCCGAACCGTCCTGCTCCGTTTCGTCGACGTGGTCATGACCCAGATGTCCAAGACGATCGTTTCGTCGCTCGCGCATTCGACTGAACGGCGGATGGCGCGATGGATTCTTCTCTACCACGACCGAGTACGCGAGGACGACATCTGCATGACGCATGAGGAGTTCAGGCTAATGCTCGGCGTCCGTCGCAGCAGCGTGACCGACGCACTCCACAAGCTTGAAGAGGATGAGGCTGTCCGCTCCGTACGCAGGCGCGTCATCGTGCGTGATAGGGAGCGGCTGCTGCGGCTTGCTGGCGACACCTATGGGTTCGCTGAGGCGGAATACCGACGCTTACTCAGCCTCTGATCCTATAGATTTGTGGACGATGGCGCCTGGGGCGACCTCAGTGGCTGCTTGCACAGTCCTCATCGCCAGCGGTTCGTCCTTAGAATTGGATGAGCAGTAGCGATTGAGATGAACGAATGACCGCAGCTGGGGAGCGATAAATATGTCGCGAACGGCCGGGATTGGATCGTCTTGCCAGCCTCAGCCGATCCCAGTAGTCCGCAGCACCGGTCGCCACCCAGGCCATCGTCACAGCGCCATGGCGGCTGCTGGCGCAGCGTGGAGCCGTTCGATGTCGGCACGTGGAGGCGCACCGAATAGTCGCCTGTATTCGCGGCTGAATTGCGATGGGCTCTCATAGCCGACAGCAAAGCCTGCCGTGCTCGCCGTGGCACCCTCGGACAGCATCAGGCGTCTGGCCTCCTGCAACCGCAGCTGCTTCTGATATTCCAGCGGCGTCATGCCGGTGATCGCCTTGAAGTGTGCGTGAAGAGAGGAGGAACTCATCCCGGCCTCGGTTGCGACGTCGTCGATGCGGATCGGCGCATCGAAACGGCGGCGGATGGCGGCGATCGCGCGGCTGACCTGATTGAGATGGCTGCCAGCGGTCGCAACGTGACGAAGCATCGGACCGTGCGGTCCGGTGAGCAGACGATAGAGGATCTCGCGCTCGATCAGCGGCGCTAACGCGCGGATCGTGTCGGGTCGGTCGAGCAGCCCGACCAGCCGGCATGCCGCGTCAATCAGGTCGGGATTGCCGGGGTAGACGCCGAGCACCGGCAAATCCGTACGGGCCACCCCGCCGCCTTCGCTCGCCATGAGATCGGCCAGCATCGCGGCATCGAGATCGATCTTGCAGCAGAGATAGGGTCGCTCGGGACTTGCATCGAGCACATGGCCGACCAACGGCAAGTCGACCGAGACCAAGAGGTAATGAGCCGCATCATAGACGACGCTGTGCTCGCCGATCGACACCCGTTTCGACCCCTGGGCTATTATGCAAAGGGAGGCCTCGTAGACGGCAGGCGTGGGGGTGCTCGGCGCGTCGGCTCGGATCAGCGACACATGCGGCATCGCCGTGTTGCAAATGCCTGTGTCCACGACGTGTCGATCGATGAGGGCGGAGAGTTCGGCGATCCGGTCCATGGTGACGATCCTTCCTGACTCGCGCGTCATGGGCAAGCACCCGGCGCTAATTCTGGAGGATCGTGCAAGCCATTCGGGCGATCGCTCTACCGCCCGACACGGGCGATAGACCATCTGCGTCCCGTCACCACAACGGAAGGACCCCATCATGGCAGGAAATATCGACAAGGTCGTCCTCATCACTGGCGCGTCGAGCGGGATTGGCGAGGCAACTGCGCGCGAACTGGCTGAGACCGGCGCCCGGCTGTTCATCGGCGCGCGTCGCGGAGAGCGTCTGAAGGCACTGGCGGAGAAACTGGGCGAGGCCGTCGCCTGGCGCGAACTCGACGTCACCGACGGCGCCGATTTCGACGCGTTCGTGGAGGCCGCTGAAGCGCGCTTCGGACGTGTTGACGTGCTGGTCAACAATGCGGGTGTGATGCCGCTTTCGCCGCTGGCTGCGAATGGAAGCGGATGGTCGACGTCAACATCCACGGCGTCCTTAACGGCATCGCCGCGGTCCTGCCGCGGTTCGTGGCTCAGCGAAGCGGCCATGTCGTCAATGTCGCCTCGGTCGCCGCGCACATGGTGATGCCGACCGCCGCGGTTTATTGCGCCACCAAACATGCCGTACGCGCCATCACTGAAGGGCTGCGGCAGGAGCATGACGAGGTCCGTTCGACGTTAATCACGCCGGGCGTAGTCGCCACCGAACTGGGTCATGATATCACCGATCCTGAGGTTGCGGTGGCCCTGACCGGATGGCGCAAGAAGTCGCTGACGCCGGATGCGATCGCGCGAGCCGTTCGCTATGCCATCGAGCAGCCGGATGGTGTCGACATCAATGAGGTGATCGTTCGCCCGACCGCAGCGGACATGTGATTGCTTGGGCGTGCCGGTGCCGAAGCGGGGACGCCCAAACGACGGGTTCGTACACATTGACGAGCGCTGAGATCAGGTAGCCAGGAGGGGATCGAAACGACTGGGGTTCGGTCATGATCGCATAGGAGGGCATTGCGACCGTCAACGCGCCACCAGCATCTCTTCCAGATCGGTTCAACCGACCATGAATGCGGCCGAACGCCGGACCGTAACGGCAGCTTGTCCGTTCAGCGTTTCTGATCTTGCACTGCTTGATGGATATCGCCGACCATGCCCGACCATTCCGCATCGCCCATATTGCAGCCCGTCCAGATCGGTGACCTGTCGCTGCGCAACCGCATCGTCATGGCGCCGTTGACGCGCAGCCGTTCGGACGACGACGGGCTTCCGCCCGCTTTCGCCGCAGACTATTACGCACAGCGCGCTGGCGCTGGGATCATAATAAGCGAGGCGACCAACATCTCGCCACAGGCAGTCGGCTACGCGCTGACACCGGGCATCTGGAACGACCAGCAAATCGAGGCATGGCGCCCGATCGTGCAGGCTGTCCATGATCGCGGCGGCGTGATGTTTCTTCAATTGTGGCATACTGGCCGCATCTCACATCCGGACCTACAGGGCGGAGAGCCGCCAGTCGCGCCATCTGCGATCAAGCCGGTCGGACAGGCTTTCACCAAAGAAGGGATGAAGGACCACGTCACGCCGCGCGCGCTCGAAACCGACGAGATTCTTGGCATCGTCGAGGATTATCGCCGCGCCGCCACCAACGCCAAGGCGGCAGGGTTCGATGGAGTCGAAGTCCATTCGGCGAACAACTATCTGCTTGAACAGTTCGTACGCGACAGCACCAACCGGCGAACCGACCGCTATGGCGGGTCAATCGAAAACCGTCTGCGCTTCCCCCTCAAGGTCGTCGACGCGGTCGTCGGCGTTTGGGGCGCAGAGCGTGTCGGCATCCGGTTGTCGCCAGCAACGACAATGCCCGGCGAGACGCCGATCGACAGCACCGTGATGGAAACCTTCGGCACCTATACTGATGCGCTGTCTCAGCGCGGCCTGCTCTATGTCCACGACATCGAGGGCGTGACGCAGCAGACACGTGACGCAGATGGCGTCGACTTTGCTGCGCTGCGCAAGCGCTTTAAAGGGGCTTATATCGCGAACAACCAGTACACGCTCAAGCTGGCCGAGGAGGTTCTTGAGTGTGGCGATGCTGACCTGTTCAGCATGGGGCGGCCCTTCATTGCCAACCCCGATCTCGTTGATCGCCTGCGCACAGGTGCGCCGCTTGCAGAGGCGCCAAAAGAATATTGGTATGGCGGCGGGTCGGTCGGCTATTCGGACTGGCCGACGATGCGCGGAAACCCGGATCGCGGCTGAGCCAGCCCCCCACATCAGAGCCAGCCGTAGGATCGAGCTCATACCGCAGGTTAATCGCGATGAGGACTCCGGGGGTCGGTGAGCGGGGTCGGGGTTGTGGCCACTGTCGGCGCAGGGGCGATCGCAAGTCCAGCCGCCGCGCCGACAGAGCTGCCATTGGCGCTGCTTCTCTAAATTTTTCCTCGGGAAGCTGCCGTGTGGTTCGCCGGGGAAAGCGCATATGACGCACTCCCCGCTTCGGACATTAATGGGGGTCCGAAGTTGGAGCTCCGAAGGTGACACCTGAATGTCCGGGATTGGGTCATCGCCGTGGAAGGGCGGGGTGGCCGCTCTAGCTAAAAACAGACGCTCAGGGATTTGGCGTGAGCGGACGTTTAGAGCCGTGCCCTCAGCCCCTTGCTTAGCAAAAAAAAGGGCCGGCGCAGGCCGACCCGAAGGCATTAGGAGAGGATGCCTGAAAGGCGTTGCCATGCTGCAACTGCGAACAGCATTGTGCAAGCGCAAAGCGCGCCGAGGCGGAGGTTTTTTACTCCGATGCCGCAGCCTCCGCTTTTCCCAAAGGCGAATGGCTAGCTCGACCTACCTTCGGCGCTCCGTGGCTGAGCCAAGCCTTCGCTGCCATGAAATATTTACATGAACGAATGTCGGAAATCGGGAAGCGGGTAGGGGGCGCTCGATGACCGCGACTGGGTCGTAGTTCGGCCGAATCCTATCATCATCTCGGTGGCGCACATTCATCACTGATGCCCGCCGCAAGCTTTCACATCTGCTCAAAACGTCGCGCTACATGAAGCCTGTTGCGTGCTACGGTGCAGTGATAAATCCCGAAAAATTGCCTCAATGCTGGGCGTTACTGGACGGTAAGGCGGCTAATTGCGGCGGATTCTCGTCCAGCAGATTACGCGTGAAATAGTCGCGGAATTTTCTCCAGAAGAAGGGCTGATAGACCGAATGGCGTGTGTTCGGTAGGATCACCAAGTCAACATCGCGGCCCGCATCAATGATCGCCTTGGCCAACCTAAGGCTTTCGGTTACGGGCACATTGTCGTCGATATCGCCGTGAACGAGCAGCAGCTTGCCCCGCAACTGTCCTGCCACCGCCATATTGGAATTGCGTTCCCAGGTAGCGTTGTCGGCATTACCCATTGATGCCTCCGGCCACCATGCCTTGTCGAGCCGCAGGTCGTGATTGCCCGACCAGGCAAGTCCGACCGTGAAGAATTCCGGCCGCCGCAACATGAAGCGCGCTGCGTCATAGCCGCCCGCCGAACCGCCATAAACGCCGACCCGGCTCGCATCGATAGAGGGATATCGTGCCGCCATTTGGCGGATCATCGCGATATGATCGTCCAGCCCGACCTCGCCCAGATTCTGGTAGGACGGCGCGCGAAACGCCTTGCCCCGCCGGGACGTGCCGCGCCCGTCGATCATGACCACCACGGCCCCGATCTGCGCCACGCTGGACGAGCTGGCGGAGATCGTGTCGCGCCAGCCGACCGGGACCTGGGTGGTCGTTGGGCCGGTATAGACATTGTCGATCACCGGATAACGCTGGTTCGGATCGAAGCCGATCGGGCGGTAGATCATGGCGCGCAGCGGCGTGACGCCATCCGCCGCGACACCGTAGAAGGGCTCAGTTGCCTGATAGCCAATCGCCCGCAGCGCGCTGTTGTCCGCCTTGCCCAGCTCCGCGACGATCCGGCCGTCGGCAGCATCGCGCAGGACGGTCCGGGTCGGCTGGGTCGGGCTGGACATCGCATCGACGAACCAGCGGCCGTCTTCCGACACCGTGACCTCGTGGTCGAGCGGCTCGGGCGTCAGCAGCCGGGGGGGCTCGCCGTCCATCGTCACGCGGTAGAGCGCGCGGTAATAACGGTCCCGGTCCGCCTCCCGCCCGACGCCGGTCAGCAGGATCGTCCGCGAGGGGGCATCGACATGCTCGATCCCCGTTACTTCCCATGCGCCACGGGTGAGGGGATAGCCCTGGCCCGGCGCATCCGGACGCACAAGATAAAGCTGCGCCCAACCGCTGCGCTCCGACACGTCCAGTTCGCCGCCGAGCGCTGGCGCTGCCCGGAAGAAGCTGGATGTCACGAAGACGAGCGGATCGCCTTTCTCCCGCGCGACCATTTTTGCCGCGCCCGTGACCGGATCGGCATTGTAGACGCGCAGTTCGCCATAGCCGCGCTGAGTCCAGACCGACCGGACATGATCCCCCTCCCAATAAAAGTCGGGATCCTGCGGATAGAGGATCGATTCCGATGGAATATCGAGCATCACTGGCTTGGCATGGCGATGGCGAACCGCCTGCTCGACATCGAACACCAGTCGTTGCGCCCGAGGCAGCTTCGTGCCGCCCGCCAGCGGATAGATGTAATGGAAGGATCGCGGATAGAGGCTGCCCGGCGGGTTGGCCTGCGTGATTGACAGGCGCGGCACGTCGCGCGTGTCGAGCCGCCACGTCGCGATCCGGCGGCTGTCGGCCGACCATTTGACCGAGACCGGCATGGGCGGCTCCTCGCTGCCGGCCTTCAATATGTCGGGCAGCAGCGCTATGCCGCGGCCGTAGGGCTGGTTGCGGGTGCCGTCGCTGGTAAGCCGTACCTCTCGTCCCGATTTCCGCTCGCGCGCATGCAGGTCGTAGCCGTGCGCGACGACCTCGAACCGGCCATCGGGCGAGACGACGCCTTCCCCGTCCGGCGGTCCCTTGGCGGCCTCGGTCAGCGTTCCGTCGGGGCCGAGCGTCCAGCGGCGATCCATTTCGGTGAAGCTGAGCACACCGGTCGCGGTATCGAAGGCGGGCTGTTCGACCGATAGCGCCAGCGGGTCGACCGGCATGCTGATCCTCGCCGCCAGCAACGTCGCCAGTCGCGCCTCGTCGATGATCTCGCGTCCGGCCCGACTGCCCAGATCGAGATAGCGCAGCATGCGATGGCCCTGAATACCGGTCCGGTAGAGCACGCCCTTGTCGCCCTCGGTAAACACCGCCCGCAGGGAGGCATTGGGGAGCAGGGTCGCCAGTTGCGGCCAGAGCAGCCGATCGGCACGGGCATAGCGGTCGGCGATGGGCACGGCGGGAGGACGTGCGGCTGCTGCTGCCACCCCGGGCGACGGTTGACCCTGTGACCACACCGGGCCCGTGGGCAGCACCAGCGACAGCGCCATGGATAGTCCGAATGCGCGAGAATCCCGTCCGGCTTTCCACTGTGGCATAAACGTAACACGGCCCCTTTTTGAATGGCGCGTCCTTGACACCTTTGCGTCCACCATATCTGGTATACGAAATACATTAGAAGGGGGCAAGAAACATGATCGATCGGAAAAGGGCTTTTCGCATTGGTTTGATGCTGGGCTGCGCGTGTTTTGCACAGCAATTGTGCGCCCAAACTGAAATGCGTTCGCAGAACGAACCGCAGGTACAAGACAAGGACGACGACACCAACGGCGACGTCCTGGTCACGGGGTCGCGCATTCGTCGCGACGCCAAGGACAGCCCGTCGCCGGTCGCGGTCGTCACTGCTGCGGAAATCCGCTCGGTCGGATCGCAGCAGATCACCGACGTCGTGAACCAGCTTCCGGCTCTTGCCATCACCCAGACCAACCAGACCAGCAATCTGGCGGGCAATGCGGGCATCAACGCACTCGACCTGCGTGGGATGGGGACACAGCGCACGCTGGTGCTGGTCGACGGCCATCGCCAAGTGCCCGCCATTCCTGGCACCTCGGCGGTCGATCTCAGCAACATTCCGTCCAGTCTGGTCGAGCGGGTCGAGGTCGTGACCGGTGGCGCCTCGGCGCTCTACGGAGCGGACGCGGTGGCGGGTGTTGCTAACTTCATCCTAAAGAAGAATTATCAGGGGCTGGAATCGAACGTCCGCTACAATGCCTCGACCCGCAACGACATGAGCCAATACGGGTTCGATCTGCTGGCAGGCACCAATTTCGCAGACAATCGTGGTAATGTCACCTTCTATACATTTTACGACAATCAGCCGGAGGGGATCAATGGCGCGGACCGTCCCTGGACGGCGCAGGGCTATCCCTATTACGGCAAGACGAAGAGTGCGCCAAAATACACCATCTATGATGGCAACTATAACATCTACTCGTCCAACTCGGCGCAGCTGATCCTCAACAAGCAGCTCTACGCCGTGGCCGCCGACGGCTCGCTGCGGGCGCCCAATCTCGGCCCGCAGGGTTTCCTGAACCCGCAATCGGTCAATATGAGCAATACCAGCGAGGCGCTGGGTACGCTGTTGGCAGGGGAAGGCAGCGAATATCACGGACGCTATGACGGCTGGCTGCTCTCGGTCCCGTCGGAGCGCTTTTCCACCCGCCTCGCCAGCCATTACGACTTCAGCGAGGTGTTCAAGCTGTTCGGCAATGTCAGCTTCGCGCGCAATTTCTCGACCGCTGCCTACGCCCCGCTGACCGCCTTCGGTTATGACGCGGTTCCGGCCGACAGCCCGTATATCACCGCGCAGATGCGCGCGGCGGCAGGCGGGACGATCCCGGCGGGCGGGGTCAACTTCGCGCGGCGGGTCATTGAGGTCGGCACGCCCGAAACTCAGTATCGCCGCAAGATGGTGCAGGCGGTCGCGGGCGCTGAGGGTGATTTCCGCCTGCTGGCGCACAACTGGAACTACACCGCCTATTACTCCTATGGCCGGTCCGAGCAACAGGTTCGCGACTTCAACGCGACGTCCTATGCGCGCTGGTATCAGGGGCTCGATTCCACCACCGACGCGGGGGGTAATCCGATCTGCCGTAGCACGCTGACCAGCCCGAACAACGGATGCGTGCCGATCAATCCGTTCGTCACGCTGACCCAGCCGATGATCAACTATATCCAGTACACGTCGAGCTGGGCGAAGTCGGTCATGACCCAGCAGGTCGCTTCCGGCTATATCTCGGGCGGGCTGTTCGATCTGCCGGGCGGCGCGCTGCAAGCGGTGATCGGTGCCGAATATCGCAAGGAACGCAACGATATCGGCGTGGCGGCCGAATATAATGCCGACAGTTCGAGATATGACCCGACGCTGGGCGTGACGCAGATGCCGCTGATCGGTAATTACAGCGTCAAGGAAGCTTATGGTGAACTCCATGCGCCGATCCTGCGTGCGACGCCCTTCTTCGACAGCCTGTCGGTCGACGGTGCGGTGCGCCTGTCGGATTACAGCACGGCGGGCCGCACCACCACCTGGAAGGTCGGCGGCGAATGGGCCCCGATCCGCGACATTCGTTTCCGCGCCACGTACGGCCAGGCGGTGCGCGCACCCAATATCGGCGAGTTGTTCACTGCGAGCAGCGTCGGCGGCATGTGGGTCACCGACCCCTGCAACGCCTATAACCTCGCCAACCGCATCACCCGGACGCAATATACCGCAGTCAATTGTGCGGCGATCAAGCCGACCGACCTGAGCAACTACTGGATTTATCGCGACATCATTTCGAAGGGCAATCTGGCGCTGAAGCCGGAAACCGCCCGGACGCTGACCGTTGGCGCGGTGCTCCAGCCGCGCTTCATCCCCGGCCTGTCGCTGACGGTCGATTATTACAATATCGACCTGCGCAACGCGATCGATGCCTTTGGCGCGCAGACTCTCATCGACAAATGCGTCGACCAGCCCAGCCTGACCAACGTCTTCTGTTCGCTGGTCACGCGCGATGCAGGCAACAACATCAAGTCTGTCGTCACGCAGAAGCTGAACCTGGCGCAGTATCTGACGCGCGGCATCGACTTCGGCTTGGCCTATGCGACCGACCTGGAGCGGTTCGGTCTGGGCGCGGGTAACCTGTCGATCAACGCCAACTATACCCGCCTGCTCAATCGCCGCTATACGCTGGACCCCAGCGATCCGAACACCATTACCGAATATCGCGGCGTGTTCGGCAGCCCGACCTGGAAGGGCGTGATCCGCACCACCTATTCCCAGCCGAGCTGGGGCACGACCTGGACGCTGCGCCACTTCTCGCCAATGAAGGCGGCCACCACGATCACCTCAGCGAAATATGATCCGGTCTTCACGCCCAACGTCTTCTACAACGACTTCTTTGGTTGGGTGAAGCTGACCAGGAATATCGAGCTGTCCGGTGGACTCAACAACGCCTTCGACCGCAAGCCTCCGCGTATTCCGGGCGCCGAAGCTGGCGGTGCCAATTTCGAGCTGAGCTATCAGGCAGGCGTCTATGACGTGATCGGGCGGACCTTCTTCGTCGGGCTGCGCTTCACGCGATAATTTTTCCTACATATTCGGCGGTTTTCGATAATCTTTGAGGGCCGCCGCTACTGTGTCCTGTATATGTTTTTGTTCCGGTATCAGAATTGTCAGGCGGTACTCAGTCTATTGAAATGTTACGATTCAATTGGCGTACCAGAATTAGGCTCGCGTCCCGTTAATCACAGCCAGACGCCGTTTCCCGTGGCTATCGGCCAGCCTGATACCTGCCATTGCGAACCGCCCGCCCATCGAGCACATTGCCAATATGGTAGTTTCGATCATCTTCGATGCGGCTTTTGAGCGCCACGCCGCAGGGGCTGTGTGGATCGTAGATACTGCCGAAAACCGCCGATGGTTTGACAAGCAGGACGATCTTGATGCCGGAAGTGCCGTATTCATCCCGGAAGGCGGGAAGGTCGGGCGTGAAGCAATATTGCGGTCGATCTGGAACGTCCAAGAGCACTATCCAGATTGGTCGCAGATTTTCGTTATCGGCGTGCCCACCGGTATCGAATTATCGGACGACCTGCGCGACGAGGATAATGTGATGGCGACGAAACAAGGGTTTGCGCTCGCCCGCGTATAGTTGGCTTGTCGGCCGCGGCGCTCCAAAAGCTGCCTGTCGCTTCAACACGCCGAGCAGACATGCCGCGATCGCCGACTTGCGGGCGTCCGATGTCGAGCATAGGTTTCCGCGATGCACGAACGACTTGCTTTGTTGCCGCTTCTTCTTGTGGTTCCAACTACGGCACAAGCTGACTGTCCTTCTGCTTTCACTCCGGCTAATCTCAAGGTGGTGCGGCCTACAATGCCCCCGCTGCCACAAAGGGATCGGTATCCATATCCCCAAGCCAAAGTCCGGGTAACCTGCAGGATCAAGGTAGACGGCCACTTAAGCGCGTGTTCGTCTGACCTGTATGATGAAAGAGGGCCTGTGCTCGCGGCCTATGTGGCACACTGGCAGGTGTCAGCGCCTCGTCAACGTCGCTGTCCGCTTCGCGGGCGGCAGTTCATCGCTAAGTTCAGGCTGTGGAACGGCGATTAACCACCCATGCCGGACCTTCATTGGTGAAGCGAGACGGTGGATGATGCGCTGTTTTCGATATGAACGAATGGCAGAATACGAGAAGCTGGTGACGCACACTCAATGACCGATTTTGGGTCTGTCAGGCAGCGCAGCTGCATCGGCCGTCACGCAAGGTGGCAGCCAATAAGGCTGGCAACCCTTGCTGGCACCGAGGCGAGATCGTCCGTTTGCCCATCGACGAGTTCCGACGTGACCACCGTCGCGCCGCAGAAGTCAAAGATGCCATGATCGATTTGGGCGCGCATTGCATCGCGATAGCCGTGCTTGGCATAGGTCGCGGCGCTGGCACCTGCCAGCGCGATCAGATGGACGTTCAACCGTCCAAGTTTCTTGACGATGCCTCCATCGACACCTTCCTCGAATGCCCACCCAGACACGAACACACGATCGATCCAGCCCTTGAGCACCGCCGGCAATGACCACCAGTAGACCGGGTAGACAAGAATGAGATGATCCGCCCGATCGATCCGCTGCTGTTCCCGGCGCACATCTGGCGACGTCGGGCCAGCTGCGGTGAACGCTGCATGGTCAGCAGGTCCGAAGACCGGATCGAACCCTTCCGCCACCAGATCGGCAAGCTCGACGGTGTGTCCGAGCGCTGCTCCAGCATCGAGAAATGAAGACGCAACGGAGCGGGTCAGCGACGGGCCGGCAGGATGCGCCATGACGACGAGGATGTGCACTAATACTACTCCAGTTTATCGGACTGTGCGGCAGGTTGAACGGATATGCTCGACCAGCATCTGCGGGTTCTCCATCGCTGCGAAGTGTCCGCCTCGATCCGCTTCAGCGAAGAAGCGCAGATCCGCGAAGCGCGCTTCAGCCCAGCGCCGCGAGAGCCGAACCTGCTCGCCGGGAAACATGCTGACCCCGGCCGGTAACGGGATCGGACCGTGTGGCATTCGCTGCGCCATCTCCTGCGCGGCCTCCCAGTAGAAGCGCGCTGAACTCGGCCCGGAGTTTGGTAGCCAGTAGAGCATCACGTCGTCGATGAGATGGTCGAGCGAAATCACGCGCTCGGGCTCACCATCGCTGTCGGATACGTCCTGAAACAGCGCGTAGATCCAGCTCGCCAGACCTACAGGGGAGTCGGCCAGCGCGAATGCGACCGATTGCGGACGGGTGCATTGCAGCTTCATGTAGCCCGAGTATTCCCGGTCATAGCGCCGGGCGTCGTCAAGCATCCGCTGTTCGTCGGGCGTTGCGTCGGCGATTTCTGCGTGCGTTGGCTGAAACATCACCATGTTGAGGTGGATGCCAACCAGACCGGGCGCGCGCATATGGGCGAGCGCTGTCGTCACCGCAGCCCCCCAGTCGCCGCCCTGCGCCATCCAGCGGTCGCCGTAGCCCAGCCGTTGCATCAGCTGCCCCAATGCCGCGGCGGTGCGGCCCACGCCCCAGCCGGGCCCGGTGGGCTTGTCCGAGAAGCCGAAGCCCGGCAGCGCCGGGATCACGAGATGGAAGGCGTCCGCGGCATCGCCGCCATGCGATTGCGGATCGGTGAGCGGCCCGATCAGGTCGCGGAACTCGAGGATCGAGCCGGGCCAGCCGTGCGTCAGCAGCAGTGGAGTGGCATTCGCGTGTGGCGACCGGATGTGTAGGAAGTGGATGCCCAGTCCGTCGATTACGGTCCTGCTGCTGCCCCATCCGTTGAGCATGGCCTCCGTAGACCGCCAATCGTAGCCGTCCCGCCAGTGCTCGACCAATCGCCGGATCGTCGGCAAAGCGGGCCCCTGACGCCCATCCGTGGTCGGGCCGGGGTCGGGCCAACGCACACGATCGAGCCGGTCGGCGAGGTCGCTGAGGTCGGCGTCGGGTATGTGGATCGGGAACGCCGTCACCGCATCGGGTTGTGCCTGATTGATCGTGGGGCTCATGGTGCATCCTTTCGTGTCGGGGAAAGGATAGTCGTTGCATGGCGACCTGATTAGATGGCCTATACGCGACAGGTGTTGCATACGGTGCAACAATGATGGACCTGTCTGATCTTCGCGCTTTCGTGCGCATCACCGACCTGATGAGCGTTTCGGCCGCAGCAAGGTCATTGGGCTTACCAAAATCAGGGGTCAGTCGCGCATTGGCCAGGCTTGAGCAGCAGGTCGGTGCCGTCCTCCTCGATCGCTCGACCCGGCATATGCGCCTGACCGACGCTGGCACCCTGTTCCGGCCGCACGCCCTTCGCATCCTCGCCGATGTCGACGAGGCGGGGGCGGCGCTCGAAGGTCTTGCCGCCGTGCCTAGCGGCACATTGCGGATCAGTCTGCCGTTCACGATCGCGAGCGCGCTTGTCGCGCCGATGCTCCCGTCCTTCATGGCGGCTTATCCGCAAGTACGCGTCGACCTGAAGATCGAGGACCGCATCATCGACATGCCAGCCGAACTTGTGGACATGGTTGTCCGGGTTGGCCCGTTGGCCGACAGCGATCTGATCGCGAAGCACCTACTGACATCGAAGACATGGCTGTGTGCGAGCCCTGACTATCTCGCGGTGCGCGGCACGCCGCTTCGCGCCTCCGATCTCCAGGCCCATACGCTGCTCGACTATGCGGATCGGCCAGTGGCCTATCACGACGGCGCAGCTGAACAAGCGGGCATCGCCGAATTCCGCCCGCACGCCGTGATCTCCGACGCCGCAGCGATCCTGCCCGCCGTCCTTGGCGGCTGCGGCATCGCACGGCTTCCGGACTTCCTCGTCAAAGCTCCTGTCGAGGAGGGCCGACTGGTCAGGTTGTGGCCTGCCGGTCGTACCCACGAGGTTGCCATCCACGCGCTCTATCCAAGCCACCGGGCCTTGTCGGCGAAGGTTCGGGTCTTCATCGACGCCTTGGTCGAAGCTGCGAAGAGCCACGCAGATGGATGAGGATTTCGGTTGGCTGCGGCGACATGAGGAATACTCGCGGTATCGGCTACCTCCAACCTGAACGAATGTCGGATCCTGGTAAGCTGGCGGGAAGCTGCGAGTGTCCGCTTCTGGGTCAATGCCCGATGTGATCATGGTAAGCGCCTAACCACGCCAAGGCCGCGACATTACACTATCTCCTCGACCTCATGCATTTCGACCACACGGTGTTCGCGGGCGCTGATTTCCGCTGCGACACCCATCGCCACCGCGCGAAGACCGTCCTCGGCGGACACCTGGACGGGGCCCTCGCCGCGCACCGCATCGGCAAAGGCAAGGTGCTGGTAATAGGTCGCGCCCTCATGGCTGCCCGCCGCATGCGCCATCGGGTCGATCGCGATGCGGGTCCGCTCGACGCGCTTTTTCCCGCCGAAGCCGACGCGCGGGCTGTACACCAGTTCGCCGGGCGGGATCAGGACGTCGAGGCGGGCGATGTCGCCGGTCGCGCTCATCTCCTCCTGATGCTCGGCCCCGTCCGCGAACATCGACAGGTCGAGCATGGCGCGTACGCCATTAGCAAAGTCGATGGTAGTGAAGCTGTTATCGATGATGTCGGGCGTGCGGCCGTCATACCGTTCGTCGAGATGGTTTACGTCCATCGCGCCCGAACAATAGACACGCACCGGTTCCGCCTGGATGATCAGCCGCATCAGGTCGAAGAAATGGCAGCATTTCTCAACCATTGTGCCGCCGCTATTCGCCGCGAAACGGTTCCAGTCGCCGACCTTGGGCAGGAAGGGGAAGCGATGCTCGCGGATCGAAAGCATCTGCAAACGGCCGACACGCCCGCTATGGATGGCATCGATAAAGGCGGCAGCGGGGGGCATGAAGCGATATTCCATGCCGGTCCAGAACGGCCGGACATGATCGGCAGCGCGCTCGACGATCCAGCGGGCATCGGCCATGGTGGTGGCGAGCGGCTTTTCGCACAGGATCGCCGCATCCATTCCGAACAACGGTTCCAGCACCGCGCGGTGAGTGTGATTGGGGGAGGCGATGACGATCGCGTCGACGCGCGCATCGCGGGCAAAGGCCTCGACGCTGTCGTAGGCGGTGACGCCGGCCACTGCCGCCCCGAGCGCGTCACGCGCCCAGTCGAGCGACTGTGGCACCGGGTCGACGATCGCCACGATTTGCGCCCCCGGCACCAGCGCGATGTTGCGCAGATGCTCGACGCCCATCATGCCCGTCCCGACGATCCCGTATCGAATTGCGGCTACCATTGCCCGTGTCCCTATGCCATTCCGACGCCCGATGACGACGATCCGCCTTTCCCGCGAAGCACGGCTGCTCGGCAACAGTGCAATCCTTGTGTCCCCAATAGCTTGGGGCATGTGGCGTTTCACCGGCGACGATGTCTCCGCGGCGCGTGTCCGTGTCGAGGCGGCGCTCGATGCGGGGATCACCCTGTTCGACACCGCCGACATCTACGGCGTCGACGATGGCGGGTTCGGATCGTCGGAAGCGCTGTTAGGCCGGGTACTTGCCGAGGCGCCGGAACTGCGCGAGCGGATGGTGCTCGCGACCAAGGGCGGCATCTGGCCCGGCCGTCCCTATGACTCGAGCGCGACCTATCTGACAGGGGCGCTGGACGCGTCGCTGGCGCGCATGGGCGTCGAACGGGTCGAACTGTACCAGATTCATCGTCGCGATTTCCTGACCCATCCGCAGGAGGTCGCCACCGCGTTGACCCGGATGGTGGAGGCGGGCAAGATCGCCGGGATCGGCGTGTCGAACCACAGCCCGGCCGAGATCGATGCGCTCTCCGCATTTCTGGACCTGCCGATCCTGACCACCCAGCCTGAGTTTTCGCCTCTGCATTCGACACCGCTGTTCGATGGCACGCTGGATCAGGCGATGGCGCGAGACATGGCGGTGCTCGCCTGGTCGCCGCTGGCGGGCGGGCGGCTGGTCGCAGGCGATCAACTGGCAGGTGCGCTGCTGGCAGAGCACGCCCAGCGCTGGGGTGTCGATGCTGCTACGGCTGCGTTGGCCTGGGTCATGGCGCATCCAGCGCGGATCATTCCAATCATCGGATCGCAAAATCCCGATCGCATCCGTGCGGCGGCAGACGTGTACCGCGTGGAGTGGACACGCGCCGAATGGTATGCGGTGCTTCAAGCCGGAATGGGGGAGCACCTGCCATGACCGATACGCTTGGCCCTTGCGAGATCAGCTGGTTCTCGGCGTTGTGCGACGACGATTACGAGTTTCTGGGCGTCCCCGATCCGGCGCTGCGCTCCAGTTGGGAGCATTGCCGCGACATCGTGTTGCAGGCGGAAACGGCGGGTTATGATAATTGCCTGCTGCCCTCCGGCTTTGCACTGGGCATCGACACCACCGCCTTTGCCGCCGGGATCGCCCCATTGCTCCGGCGGATGCGGTTGCTGATGGCGGTGCGGATTGGCGAGAGCTGGCCGCCGCAACTGGCGCGGCAGATCGCGACGATTGACCGGATGCTGGGCGGCCGGTTGACGGTCAATATCATCTCCAGCGACCTGCCCGGCGAGACGCTGGACAGCGCGCCACGCTACGCCCGCACGGTCGAGGCGATGCAGATCCTGCGTACCCTGCTGGACGGAAAGCCGCTCGATCATGACGGCGAGTTCTGGAAGCTGAAGCTCGACCCGCCTCGTGTGACTACCGTCTCGGGGCAGTGCTCGCCCTTTTATTTTGGCGGCTTGTCGGAGGCTGCTCGTGAGGCAGCGGCCGAGGGTGCGGACGTCTATCTGATGTGGCCCGACACGATGGAGGGGGTGCGCGCTATCGTCGCCGACCTGCGCGCGCGGGCAGCACGGCGCGGCCGCAGCTTGCGCTTTGGCTACCGTGTCCATGTCGTGGTTCGTGAAACCGAAGCGGAGGCGCGTGCCGCTGCCGACCGATTGCTATCCAAGCTGGACGACGCCACCGGCGCGGCGATCCGGTCGCGTTCGCTAGACTCGCAATCGGCGGGCGTCCGGCGGCAGGCCGAACTGCGCGAGGGCAGCGACGACGGCTATGTCGAGGCGAATCTGTGGACCGGCATCGGTCGAGCGCGTTCGGGTTGCGGCGCGGCGATCGTCGGCGATCCCGATCAGGTTCTCGCCAAGCTGCAGGCCTATCGCGAAGCAGGCATCGATGCGTTCATCCTGTCGGGCTATCCGCACGCGGCGGAGGCCGATCTGTTCGCCCGCCATGTCCTGCCCCGGATCGAGCATGCCCCGCTGACGCTGTGACCGGCTTGGCAGGGCGATAGAGAAACTGTCTCGCCGCCATGCCCGGCGTCTCGCCATGATGCGGGCATGAGACATGTCGGGGAATTGAGTGCGCGCCATCGCGGGCTGTTATTTGCGCTGGTCATCACCGCCGGCGTGCTGAACCTGGTCGACCGACAGGTCATCGCGGTACTCAAACCCGTGATCGCTGCCGATCTCGGCTGGAGCGATGACGATTACGGCACGCTGGCCGCCTGGTTTCAGGGCGGCGCGGCGGTCGGGTTCCTGTTCAGCGGATGGATCGTCGACCGCTTGGGCGTGCGCTGGGCCAATCCGATCGGGGTGGCGGCGTGGAGCGTCGCGGCCTTGCTCCATGGCTGGGCGCGGTCGATGGGCGCGTTCATCGCGGTGCGCATAGCTTTGGGGGCGACCGAGTCGATGGGGACGCCCACGGGCATCAAGACGGTCGCGGCCGTTCTGCCGCCGCGCTGGCGGTCCGCCGGGTTCGGTGCGGGCAATGCCGCCAACAGCCTGGGTGCGATCCTGGCGCCGCTCGCCATTCCGGTTCTAGGCCTGACCTTCGGCTGGCGGGGCACGTTCATCGCGGTCGGACTGATCGGGTTGGGTTGGGCGTTGACCTGGCTGATCGCGGCGCGGGGGATCGTCTTTGCCGCGCCCAGAGCGAGCGACGCAGCAGTGCCGCTGCCCGACGCACCGCTGCTGCGCGACCGGCGAACCTGGGCTGTGGCGGGGGCCAAGCTGTTGTCCGATGCGACCTGGTGGCTGTTGCTCTTCTGGCTGCCCGACTTTTTCCACCGGCAGTTCGGGCTGTCGGGCGTCGCACTCGGCGTGCCGCTGGCGCTGGCCTATGGCGGTGCAGCGATCGGCTCGCTGGTCGGCGGTGTTGTGCCGACCCGGCTGCTCGGTCGTGGCTGGTCGGTGAATGCCGCGCGCAAGGCCGTACTGCTTAGCGGTGCACTGGCCGTCGTCCCGATCCCGCTGGCGCTGCTGACGCACAACTATGCGGTCGCGGTGTCACTTATGGCGTTGGCGCTGGCCGGGCATCAGGCCTTTTCCACCAACATCTTTGCGATGATTGCCGATATCGTGCCGCAGCACCGGGTCGGCCGGGTGACGGCGTTTGGGTCGTTCTGCGGCAATATGGGCGGGGTGGCGATCGCCAAGATCGCCGGGCTGACCCTGGCGGCGGGGCTGGGCTATTTGCCACTGCTGCTGTTCGCGGCGATCGCCTATATGGGGGCGTTCGGCTGGGTGCAGTTGCTGCTGCCCCGGCTGTCGCTGATTGAGGCCGAACGCTAAAGTCCGGCTGCTGACCGGCAAGGTCCTTCTTTATTCCCTAGTAGATGAGTGGGTATTAGCCTCCGCGTCGATCTGAAAAGGGGACCAGATGATCGATCGACGCCTGTCCGTGCTGCTCGTTGGCACCGCCTTCACGCTAATCGCTACGTCCGCTGCCGCGCAGGATGCACCTGCCACGAAGACCGAGACCAAGCCCGCCCACGGCGAAGTGGTCGTGACCGCGCGTTATCGCAACGAGACGCTGCAACAGGTGCCGATTGCTATAACCGCGCTGGAGGGCGGTGCGCTGGCGGAGCGGCAACTCAACAACCTCGAGCGGATCGCAGCCTCGATCCCGTCGGTCGGTTTTCGCAGTGGCGCGTCCAACAAGGATCGCACCGTCTTCATCCGCGGGATCGGCACGATCACGACGTCACCGGGTGTCGAGCCATCGGTATCGACCGTGCTCGACGGCGTGGTGCTGACCCGTCCGGGTCAGTCGACGCTCGACCTGGGTGAGGTCGAGCGTATCGAAGTATTGCGCGGGCCGCAGGGCACCCTGTTCGGCAAGAACGCGTCGGCGGGCGTGGTCAATATCGTCACGCGCAATCCCACCGACGAATTCCACGCCTTTGGCGAGGCCGGGGCAACGACCGATCAGGAATATCGGATCAAGGCGGGCGTGTCGGGCGCGATCGTGCCGGGTAGGGTCCAGGCGCTGATCGGCGGCCTCTATAGCGATTTCGACGGCAATCTGCGCAATGTCGTGACCGGCCATGATGCCAATGGCTCGCGCCGTTACGGGGCGCGCGGCAAGCTGGTGGTGACGCCGTTCAACACGCTGAAGATCACTGCGATCGGCGACTATCTGAACACGCGCGAGACGGTGGCGGGGGTCTATAGCTCGACCCGCCAGATCGCCTATCCGACGAACGTCATTTCGGATTCGGCTGCCCTGGCCACCGCGCTGGCCGGACAGGGGATCGTCGCGTCGCCGTCGAACCGTCAGCTGGCGACCGATATCGATACCAATGTCCGTGATGAAAATTATGGTGGCTCGTTGACCGGCGAACTGACGCTGGGCAACTATCACGTCACGTCGATCACCGCTTGGCGGCAATGGCTGAACAAGCAACGTCAGGATTATGATGGCCTCGCCCAGCTGACGGCTGCCTTTCCCTCGGGCGCGGATGACGGCATGGTCAACAGCCGCCAATTCTCGCAGGAGCTTCGGCTGACCTCGCCCAAGGGCGAGCTGATCGATTATGTGCTGGGCGCCTATTATCTGCGGGCGCGGACCGACGAGCGATACCAGCGGGCGCTCACCACCCTGTCGGGCGCGACGCGGACCAGCACCACCGGCGTCGCCAATTACGGCATCACCAACCACAATTACGCGCTGTTCGGCGAGGCGAACATCAACTTCACCCCGCATTTCCGGGGTATCGCGGGCTATCGTTCGACTTGGGATACGCTGGACTTCTACCATGTCCGCACCTCGACCAACGACCCGACGAACAGCGGTGCGGCGTCGCTCGATCGGCCCGGCATTCGTGCCTATCACAATGCGACGGGCCACACCGATGCGCGCGGCGACAGCTATCGCCTCGGCCTCCAGCTCGATCTGGGCGACCATGCCCAGACCTATTTCACCTATTCGCGCGGCTATAAGGGCCCTGCCTACAACGTCTATTTTAACATGCGTTCGCTCAATGCGACGACCCTGCTCGACGAAGTGCCGCTGAACCCGGAGACGTCCAATTCCTTTGAGGCCGGGATCAAGGGCAGCACCGCCAACCGCGCGCTCAGCTATGCACTGGCAGTCTATACGACCGATTTCGACGGCTATCAGGCGAACTTCACGGACTCGGTTGGCGGCGCGCCAGTCACGCGGCTGATCAACGCCGGATGGGTCCGCTCGCGCGGAGTCGAGGCGGACGTGACTTTACGTCCGACCAAGGGCTTCACCGTCGACTTGTCCGGCGCATTCACCGACGCCACCGTTCGCAACTTCAACTGCCCGGTCGGCGCGCCGGTCAGCTGCAACATCAATGGCCAGCCGCTACCCTTCGCGCCGCGCGTTCGGCTGTTCGAGAATGCGGCCTATCGCTTCGCGCTCTCGGACGCCCTCTCGCTTGAGCTACAGAGCGACGTCTCCTTCAGCAGCAAGGTGCAATATTCGCTGGCCGAGACGCCCAACACCGTCCAGCCCGCCTACTCCATCTGGAACGCCAGCATGGCGCTGATCCGGCCCGGCGACGGGTGGCAGTTGCGCGCCTATGTGAAGAACATCGCCAATACTCCTTATGCCAGCTTCCTGAGCAACGGCACATTTGGCGGGACCGTCCGCTTCGTGCCGCGCGACGACCGGCGTTACGCGGGCCTTCTGCTGCGAAAGGACTTCTAATGAACGGCGACATGACGCGGCGCGGGGTGCTGCTCGCCGGGACCGGCGGTGCGTTCGGCCTCTATTCGATGGCGGCGGGCGCCGCGCCCGAGCCGCGTCGGTCGCGCCGCCTACCGCGTCTGCCGGGCGTCAGGCCGCGCAACATCCTGGTCGTACTGACCGACGATCATCGGTACGACGCGATGGGTTTCATGAACGCGCAGGATTTCGGTGACACGCCCACGCTCGACCGGCTGGCGCGCGAGGGAACGCATTTTCGCAACGCGTTCGTCACCACCGCACTCTGTTCGCCCAGCCGGGCATCGATCTTCACCGGGCTCTATGCGCATCAGCACAAGGTGGTTGACAACAACCATCCGATCCCGCCGGGCCTCATATTCTATCCCGAATATCTCCAGGCCGCCGGGTACGACACCGCCTTCATCGGCAAATGGCATATGGGCGACGAGGGTGATGGCCCGCAGCCCGGCTTCGACCATTGGGTCAGCTTCAAGGGGCAGGGGAGCTATCTGCCAAGCGCCGACGGACTGAACGTCGATGGTCGCCGCGTACCGCAAAAGGGCTATATCACCGACGAACTGACCGATTACGCGATCGACTGGATTGGCAAACGTTCCAAGGGCCGCCCCTGGATGTTGCATCTGGCCCATAAGGCGGTGCATTCCGAGTTCGTCCCGGCCGAGCGTCACAAGGGGCGGTACGACAAGGAGACGTTCCGCTATCCCGCCTCGATGGCGCCGAACGCGCCGGGGCGGCCGATGTGGGTGGAGAACCAGCGCAACAGCTGGCACGGCGTCGGCTATCCCTATCACGGCACGCTCGACATCGGCGACTATTACAAGCGTTATATGGAAACGCTGCTCGCGGTCGACGAGGGGGTGGCGCGGATCATGGACCTGCTCGAACAGCGCGGCGAGCTGGACGACACGCTGATCCTCTATCTTGGCGACAATGGCTTCATGTTCGGTGAGCATGGGTTGATCGACAAGCGCACCGCCTATGAGGAATCGATGCGCATCCCGATGCTGGCGCGCTGCCCGGGGCTGTTCCCGGCCGGCAGCGTGGTGGAACAGGTGGTCGCCAATATCGACATCGCTCCCACGCTGCTCGCTGCTGCTGGACTTCGCGCGCCGGACGGCATGGCTGGGGCCAACGCGCTGCCGCTGTTGCACGACGTGAACGCGCCGTGGCGAGACGAACTTCTCTACGAATATTATTGGGAACGGAATTTCCCGCAGACCCCAACCGTCTACGCCCTGCGCGAGGACCGGTACAAATATATGCATTTCCACGGCATCTGGGACATCGACGAACTATACGATCTTGCCGAGGATCCGCATGAAACGAACAATCTCATTGCTAGCCCCGGTCATGAGGATCTCGCCGCGCGAATGAGTGGGAAGCTTTTCACACTACTCGAGCAAAGCCACGGCATGGCGATCCCATTAAGTGCTGATGCGGGACAGCGAAATGAACTCCGCGATCCAAAAGGGCCGTCACAGGCCCCGTTCCCGCCACAATTCTATCGATCGGGCAAGCCGGCATGATCGTTAACCGCGAGCTTCTATGCCGTACGAGCAACTTCGATTGTCGGATAAATTGCACAAGATGCATATCCCGACACCGTGATTTCTACCTAAATGAATGTCTGTAAATGGGCCACTGATAATGCGCCTTGAATGACCGGATATGGGTCGTTGCGGTTGCGGCGCGACCGATCACCGGCGGTGCAACTCAGGCATCGAGAATATAGCGTAGGGGTAAGCCGCTGCATCTCGTTGTGCGAGCGATTGAGGTCTACTTCGTAGGGAGCGTCTAACGCCGCCCCAGTTCGCGGTCAAATAGCGCACCCGATTTCACGCGAGGCTCGTTCCGCTGACAGCATTCTGGAGTGACCGCATGGACTTGACCGGCATCGTGACCGCCATCGCCGACGAAATTGACGCCAAGGCGCTGGAGATCGAGGGCTCGGCAGACGCGAAGAACCCGGACGCGGAGCCGGGCCGCTTCGGCATGGCGATCGTGCCAGTCGACGGCCCGGTCGTTCAAGTGGGTGCAATCGACACCTTCCCGATCCAGAGCATCTCGAAGGTGCTGGCGCTGAACCTTGCTCTGTGCGAGCGGGGGGATGCCGTATTCGAGCGGGTAGGACGCGAGCCATCCGGCGATCCCTTTAACTCGATCGTGGATTTAGAGCGGACGGGTGGCCTACCGCGCAACCCCTTCATCAATGGCGGCGCGCTCGTCATCGCCGACATGCTGGTAGAGCAAACCGGTGGCCCTGACTCGGTGGTTAACTTCGTCAGCGAGCAACTCGACGGCAATAACGTCCCGCTCGATGACGATGTGTTGCACGAAGGCGGCGACCTCAATCGGGCAATGCTCAGCTTCATGCGCCACCACGGCAACGTCCGCTCGGACAGCGACTCGGTGATGGACGCCTATGTGCGGCAGTGCGCGATTATGGTCGACTGCGAAGGACTGGCAAAGGCTGGTCAATTTTTAGCCCAGACTCGGCTTACCGGAAAGGACGACGCCGGTCAGGTTGAGGCGAAACGCATGCGCACGGTTCTCGCGCTGATGATGACTTGCGGGCACTACGACGGCTCGGGCGACTTCGCGGTGCGGGTGGGGCTACCGGCCAAGAGTGGCGTAGGCGGCGGGATTTTGGCGGTTGCTCCCGAGGTCGCGTCCATTGCCGCATGGTCGCCCAACCTGGACCAGCACGGCAACTCGATCCTCGGGGTTCGCGCGCTCGAGATGCTGGCGTCGCGCACCGGGTGGTCGGTGTTTGGATCGCCGCTCAGTTCGAATTGTCGACCATAGCCTAGCGATGGAACTTGACGCCCATCGCCCTGAACGAATGTCCGAACCTGGGCACGCGAGCATCGCCCCCTAACGACCGGAATTGGGTCGTGGCGGCAGTAGGGCAGGGCGGCCCCTTTCGCCCTCTTGTGGCCGTTCAGAGGCGCCGATACCCTGCCCGATAGCAGACGTTGAGAAGGCACTGGCGAATGATCCCGGCCGTCAAGATTGGCTTAGTCGTTGCGCTTCTCTGGGCTGGCTGGCGCGCATCTCGCATGCTTCGAACCGGACGCATCAGGGTTTTCGACACGGATGGGCCGGTTCTGATGATAGCGCGGCAAGATAGGCCGTTCGCCTATTGGTCGTTTGTTATGTTGTTCTACGCGGTACTGATCGCAATAGCCGTGGGCGCTACGTCGTTTTGAGCAGGCAGGCGAACAGCCGATTTTCACTATAGACTGCGCTTAAGCGGACGGACCGTTCGCCATCAATCTTCGCCGTTCCGAGGGGCCGATCGGGCTCGCTCAAGCAGCCGGTCCGCTTATATGAACGAGCGGCAGCTTTCGGGAAGCGAGAAGGCACCAGCGAACGGCCGGAATTGGGTCCTGGCCGCCTTCCCGGAATGCCGCCGTTAGCGGACGCTCTACGATCCCGTAACTCCGTCTATGTGGTGCAATTTTAGGAGGGAGCATTTGGGAACGGGTTTTGAGAATCTGAGCTCCTGAGAGGGAATCAGCGTGGTCCAGGCCCGCAGGCTTGCCACCTTCGGTTCGTTTATGAGAAAGTAAACGTCGATTGGCTTGATTATGTGCGCCGCCAGGATTTTCATCCAGCCGGTGGTAGGGCGGTGAAGATAGCGGCAATGTTGAGAATGCCTCTGCCGAATACGTTATCGGGACCCGGCGTCCCGGCGTCCGTGGTGTTAGCGAGCAGCAACGTGACGATCTGCGCGCCCGTCAGGTTGGGCCGCGCCTGCGCGACCAGAGCCACTGCACCACTGATCGCAGCGGCGGCCGGCGAGGTGCCGCTGTAGCGGACGAGGCTACCGTTGCGATCGGTCATCACGACGTCCCGCGACAAGGCCGTCAAATACCAGGCGGCCGCCGGACTGCCCCCCGCCCGATTTGCGAGCTGATAGTCGAAGGCTCCGGACGTGTCGTGCCCGCCTGCGATGATCACCCACCCCGGAGCCGCTTCGGCGAAGGAACGCGAGAGGAGCAGCGGCTGACGTGCGTCGCCGTTGTTGTTACCAGCGCTGATCACCGTGACGATGCCGGCGGCCGCGGCACGGCGGACGGCTGCTATGAGGGTCTCGTGAGTGATGTCCGTCGTCGCCGAGATGTTGATGACCCGGACCTTCGCGTCGATGGCAGCATCGATCGCGCGGATGAGCAACTCGGCCGAAGCCGGGCAATCGTCGGCGGAACGACAGGTCGCCGGGTTTGAGGCGTTTAAGGACACAAGCGTCGCTTCGGGGGCGACCCCATGCATGCCGCGACTGTCGCGTGCCGCAAGCGCTACGGACGCCATCAGCGTGCCGTGACCACTGGGATCGGTCAAACCGCGCGTCCCGGCCATGTCGGCGCTGGCAGGATCGATCCGGCTGCTGAACTCGGTGAGACCTGGGGTGATGCCGGTGTCGATGATCGCAATCTTGACGCCGCGGCCGGTCGCGCCCGCACGATAGGCGGCGTCGGCGTTCGCTGCGGCTGCGGAGCTCGATTGTTGGTCCTCGATCTGTTGAGCGGTGAGGGGCGACGTAGATGAGGGGGTAGGCGTCGGCGATGTGCCGGAGGATGAAGGGCCAGGCACTACCAGGACCGTCCCGCTGGCTCCTTCGCCGCCTCCGCCGCACGCGGCGAGCAGCGCCGCCGGAATCAATGCAGAGACATGAAGCCATCTTGCCCGGAAAAGGAACAGACGGCGCACGCGACGGTGACGGGATGCCGCCGAAGAAGTTCCTTTCCCTGTCGTTGCCTCGCCGTCACTGCGGTCCCGCATCATCACATTCGCCCCCGTCGCATGACGCTGTTAAAAGCAATGCATGCCCCGTATGATGATGATAAATTTTCGTCAAACAGAAAGTCATCCATGCCTTCTGGTTATTTTCTTCCTCCGCGCAAGGCGCGTCTGTGCCGGTTGGCAGGCGTACTATTCCTCCTGAGTGCAGCCGTCATGCCGGTCGTGATCGCGGCCGCAGGCTTGACGCCAGGCGCCGGGCCGATCTGCGGCGGAGGCTATGGCTGCGTCTGGAACGCCCGGGCTGCGACGTTATTACCGGAGGAAAGCCGGATGGAGATCGAGATGTCGCCGCCCGCTCGCGCCCAGTTTGACGCTCATGTTGCGCGAACCGATGTTCGCATCGGGCTAACTGCCATCGCGGCGATCGACCTTTTGCCCTTCATGGCGTTGCTCGGCAGCGTCGGGGTCGCGCTACGGCGCCTGGGCGGTAGCGGCGCCGATACGCTCGAAGGGGCGCTGCCGTGGCTCCGCCGCGCCTCGCTGGCGGCGATCGTCTGGACGCTCGCCGGTCCGGTTCACCAAAGTGCACTGGAGACATGGCTGTCGCCTGGCATGCCCTACGGCTTCCAGATCATCACAACGATCCTGCTCGCCCCGATTGCCGGCGGCCTTCTGCTCGCCTTTGCCGCTTACGCGGCGATCTGGGCGGTCGAGGCGGCGTTGAAGGCACGGCGCGACCTGGACCGTTTCGTCTGATGCCGATGATCGTCCAACTCGACGTCATGCTCGCGAAGCGGAAGGTGCGGTCGAAGCGACTGGCAGAAGCGATCGGCATTACCGAATCGAACCTGTCCTTGCTCAAGTCGGGCAAGGTCAAGGGCGTGCGATTCTCCACCTTGTCCGCCATCTGCCGCTACCTCGATTGCCAGCCGGGCGATATCCTCTCCTATGAAGCGTCCGACGACGACCTTCGCCCGGATGCTAGCGATTGACGCCGTGCATTCCTCCGCACCCCTCGTCTCGGCCGGCACGCTGCGAACGCCTGCATCTCGCGTCGCATCGGTTCGCTGGTGTCCGCCGCACTCAAAGCCCTTTTCGTCATGAAAGTCCTATGCGTCGATACCTCACCGTCTTTAACTTCTCCGGGGCCGTTCGAACCTAACGTTACGAATGGCGTCTCAATTCCCGGATTTCCATCGATTCCGAGAGCGCGCCGGCCGTCTCACCGGCCGTTCGTTTGCGGGAAGCAACATACAGCGCACTTAGCTATGTGTCCTTGCAGCGTAATCATGCGTCCAGGTTGCTGGCGCGCATCAGCAAGTGGACGGCCTGCGCGGTGCTGGCGGCGCCCAGCCGGTTGCGGATGCGGCGCAGATGGTTCTCGATAGTGCGCTCTGACAGACCGAGCAGCAGGGCCACATCGGCCTGTCGGCGCCCCGAGGCAATCCAGCGGATCACCTCGCGCTCGCGCTTCGATAGTTGCGGTACGACCTTCACTCCGATCGGCCCTACCAGCCGTTCGGCCGCGTGGAACGCCGCGGTGCCGATCAGGGTCAATGCCAGTCGTGCCTCGATCGAGCTGTCGATGGATCGGCCGCCGAAGCTAACCGCGCCGATCAGTCCGGCATGGCCGAATACCGGCACCTGCAAGCCATGCAGGCCGGTGCCGTGCGGATGCGTTACGACGCGGTAAGTTTCATGATCCGCCCCGCCGCTTTTCGTCCAGAAGAACGGCTGATCCGTTTCCAGCACATGTCGGTTCACCGGGCAGCGTGCCAGATAGGTCGCGGGACTGACTTCCTGGCCCGCCCCGAACCAGTCGCCCTCAATCCACAAGATGCGATCGACCGCGCCGTCGCCTGGCGGTGGAGCGGTGTAGATGACGAAGCGATCGTACCCTATTGGGGCAACGAAGGCGCGCACCGCGTCGTGGAGCGCGCCTTCGTCTACGCTTGCCTCGATAGCGGCGACGACTGTCGCTGCACCAGCCAGCGCCGCGCCGCGCATGGTCAGGCGGTCGCCATCTCGGCCAGCAGCGTCTCGGCCGCCAGCTTGCCGAGGTTGTTGGCGGCGAACGGACTGGAGCCGGTCAACAGCTTACGGTCCTGGTGGGTAGACTTGTCCACCTCGGTATTGAGGATGGTGACGCCGAGCGCCTTCAGCTTCTCGCCGAAGTGCCATGCGAGCTGCCCCGGCATGTAGCCGACCTCGGGGGTTTGGCGATCGGCGGAGTCCGGGAAAGCCGTGATGCTGTAGCCCGCCAGCGGGAACGGCTCGCCATCGACCTTGGGCGTGCAGGCGAGGAGGGCGGCCGGGCCATGGCAGATCGAGATGATGTGCCGGTCGTTGTCCAGTGCCCAGCGCAGCACCGCACCCACCTCCTCGCTGAACGGCAGGCCGGCGAGTGGGCCGTGACCGCCGGGGATGAACACGGCGGCATAGTCGCTGTCCGGCCCCAGTCCGGCCACCACGTCGGCGAGTTTCAAGGGCTGCTGGAACCCTTCCAGATACGCCTCGTGCAGGCCGGTGATCGCCTCGTCTTCCTTGGGCATCGCCCAGAACTCGAACTTGACCGGATTGCCCGACACGGTGGCGATGTCGAACTCGAACCCGGCCTTGTGCAGGTGATACATCGGCACCAGCGTCTCGACCGGATGGTTTCCGGTCGAGAACAGGGTGCCGTTCTCCATCTTCAGGTAACGCTCGTCGGTGCCGATCAACAAAATGCGCCGGGTGCCCGTGTAGGGCTGTGGATAGTCGGCGCCTTCAAGGTCGCTCTTCGCGCTGGTGAACTGGCTCAATGAGAACTTGGATGGGAAGAAGGCGTTGAACTCCGCATCATCCGGTTGCGGGTTTTTGCTTAGTGGCAGGATGCTCATTGTCGGTTCTCCTCTGGCTGCCATTGATAACGATCCTGACCACCCTTTGAATGCGGGATATCCCTCAATCTCTGCAAGGGGGTACCCTTCTCGGAACCGTTGTTCTGTGAGTTTTGAGAAGCGCCCTCCATTCCCATTTCACCATCCCAATGGGAAAACCCTGGCCGTCTCGACTGCCGTTCCCTTTCGGGAATGCGCGATTGAGGGCAAAGCTGCCGTCGATGCGTATCGCCGTTGTTCAATGCTCCTCGATCCTCGATGACCCGCGCCGCGCCGGTAACGTGATCGTGGATCGACTTCGCTGGGCCGACCGGGAAGGCGTCGATCTCATCGTCTTCCCAGAGGCGTTCCTGCTTGGCCACTCCTATGACCCGGAGACGATCCGGTCGCGCGCGAACAAAGGCACCCCGGTTATCGCTGCCTTATGTGAGCGGGTGGAGGCGTTCCGCGCGACGCTGGTGGTCGGAGCGTTCGACCTCATGGACGGGCAGGTCTTCAATAGCGCGTTCGTCGTCGAAGGTGGTCAGGTTGTCGGCCGATACGCGAAAGCGCATCCGAACGAGCCGGGCGTGACCGCCGGCAGGGACTTTCCCATCTTTCGGCGGTCCGCCGTCAGCTATGGCGTGAACATCTGCAACGACGCCAACCATCCCGGCGCGGCTCAGCGCATAGCCGATCAGGGCGGTCGATTAATCCTCTATCCCCTCAACAACATGCTTCGCTCCGAAACGGCAGATCGCTGGCGGGAAAAGAGCTTGGCGAACCTGATCGACCGGGCGCGCCAGACGGGGTGCTGGGTGGCATCATCCGATGTAACCGGCACCTCGGGCGGCCTTATGAGCTGGGGATGCACTGCAATCGTGATGCCGGAGGGCAGCGTTGTGGGCCGCGTGCAGGAGTTGAATGAGGGCGTGGCGGTCTATGATATACCCGCTGGCTAAGCTGGCGGCATTCCTGTTTCACCATCCCATTGGGGATGCGCCTGTCAGCTACGCTTCGCTATGCCGTCGATCAGCGTGCGCGCAGATATGACGAGATGGGCATTGTCGCGCGCGGGCTGCCCGTCCGGCAATACAACCACATCCTCCATGCCGGTCCTGATGCCGTGTCCGCGCTCCAGAGCTCGTAGGTTCACCGCCCAGCACGAACCGTCAAAGCCATGATGAATTTGCGGGAGCGTGATCCCCCCATCGGCCAGGATCGCTTCCATCGCGGCCGCGTCCCGCGAGGCCGTCTCTGGATCAGGATCAAGGGGTTCGATCAAGACCCGATGACACCGACCGGGCAAGGCAGACGCCACGAAGCGATATGCGTCGTCCGGGCACAGCAATCCGGCTTCGATCCCCACGCCGCGCGAGAGCAGATATTCGGCCAGCTCTACGATCCCGGCTTCACCCTGATTGGCGGTCACGAGATCGGGCAGAACCTTCCATTCCTTGACCATCGCGAGACGGCGCAAGGGATCGGAGACGATGCTGGCCGAAGTCGTGAGCGAGACAGGAACGCCGGGGCAGCGCCTGCGGATGGCCGCAACGACTGCATCGCATTCCACAGCGTTCAGCGTTTCCCGCCCGGCTGCATCATAAGCGTGGACATGGACGGAATGCGCTCCGGCTCTCACCACCGCTTCCGCGTCGGCCGCGATGGCATCGGGAGAATGGGGAACGGCGTCGTGCTGTCGATCCCCGTTCAGCGCTGCTTGTAAAAACGTCACGACTTCCCCTGCACGTCACGATCATTGCCGTGTGATCCTAAACCGGCGTGCAAGGCCGGTGAAGGCCGATCGAGCGTGGCTATTCGATGGCTCGCGCTTTCCCATTTCACCATGGTGAAAAGAGAACGTGACAGGGTTCTTGAAACTCATAGGTGTGGTCGAACGGCGGATGAGAGCGGAGCATATTGAGGCATGAAGATGATCGGCCTGATCGGCGGCATGAGCTGGGAGAGTTCCGCCGAGTATTACCGTATCCTCAACGAGGGGGTGCGGGACCGGCTCGGCCCGACCGCATCGGCCCGGTGCCTCCTGTGGTCGTTCAACTTCGCGGAAATCGAGGATTTGCAGCATAGGGGCGATTGGCCGGGCCTGACGACGCGCATGGTCGATGCGGCACGGCGCCTTGAAGCGGGCGGTGCGGACGTGCTGCTGATCTGCACCAACACCATGCACCGCATGGCGTCCGACGTGCAGGCGGCGGTGGGCGTGACCCTGCTTCATATCGCCGATCCCACGGCCGAACGCATCAAGGCGGCCGGCTTCAGGAAGGTCGGGCTGCTCGGCACCGCGTTCACAATGGAGCACGCCTTTTACAAAGGACGGCTCACCGATCAGCACGGTCTTGATGTCATCATTCCGAACGATGAGGATCGCGCTACCGTACATCGCATCATCTATGAGGAACTGGTCGCGGGTAAGGTCCTGCCGGCATCGCGTGATGCTTACCGCGCTATCATTGCCCGACTGGTCGAGAACGGCGCGGAGGCGGTGATCTTGGGATGCACCGAAATCATGCTTCTGGTCCGGCCGGAAGACAGTCAGGTGCCGATCTTCGACACGACCGCTCTCCATGCGGCAGCGGCGATTGAGATGGCGTTGTCCGGCTAAACGCCACGTTCCCACAAAGGAACGGCCAGCGAGATGGCCCAATCTTTCCCAGGGGATCGGGCAATGGGAATGCGCTCGATCCCGCCCGGCTTAGGCTCGCCATGTATCGGATCGCAAACTCCACAGATCCACAGCGACGCTCACGCTCAAAAGAGCAGCGGCGAAAACATAATCATGCCGGTTCAGTGGCCATCTGCTCCAGCCCAACAGCCGATCTGCCAGCCAGGCCGATCCTATCACGACGATATTGAGTGGCGTTCGCCACCGAGGCCGACGCATCGCTGCGCGACGCAAACGCGAGAGGACGGATGACATTCCGCGATGCTGATCGCTAGTGTTCCATCCGTCAAACGGGAAATGCCGCCCGACGAAACGCTCACGGGACAAGGGCGAGCCATTCCCGCAGAGATCGAATTGCGGGAATCTGGTCGCGAAGCTAGCGCTAGGCCACTTGCAGGTCAGATTGATTGAGAGCAGACAGACGCATCCTCTCGGAAGAAGTAAACGATGCGCTACGTCGCCACCGTGCTTACGCTAATGGTTTCATCAGCGGCAATGTCGGCACCGCAGCCTCGCACGATCACTACTTCACTGCCCGCCAATCGGCCGATTGGCGTGGAAGCAAGCGCATTTGTACGTTCGGTGAAGGGGGGGGCGTTTCAGAACATTCGAATTACAAGGATCACGACCTGCTTTTGGTAGGGAAGCTGCTCGCACTGCGATCTGGCAAGCAAGTGGATATAGCCGTTGTTGTTGCCCCCTAAATGGCTGACAGGACCTCGCGTGTTGTCGCGATGAACTCGCGGGGTGACCTGTGGCCGAGGGCGCGGTGTGGATGCACCTCATTATAGTGGTCGAGCCAAGCTGGTAGCTGCGCGATGACGGTCTGCGCGTCGGGCTTGGGGTTCACGC
>NZ_JAXCWU010000013.1:0-12735 GCF_034044895.1 Sphingomonas sp. CFBP8993
ACACCGCCAAGCGAACAGCCTAGACCACCGGGATGAGGGGTCCTTTTTCGACGCCGATCACCCCGCTACCGGGGTCCCTTTTCCACGCCGATCCACAGACGGAAGTCTAACCAAATCTCATGCAGTCGTTTAAATTCACTTTTCCGACCCAACTTTAGATATCCTTTTATAATTTTTTACCAAGATCCATTGGACTTTCTTAGCAATTGGCGTTGCGGATGAGAAAAATGTGCATAATCCACCAAGAATATCGCTGGCGGTCATAGCCCATGCAAGTGACTGGGGCCCTTTCGAAATATGATGCCCCGGCGGGTAGGCTTCTTGCGATCCATCAGACCCGATCCGCGAGTACACCATCGTTCGATGTACAAGCCCTAGGTACCCGTGCACGGAATATTGCCGGTGAAGGACTAATCAAAGTCAACGTGCCGCCATGCGCCTGCATGACTTGGCGTGCCAAGCTGAGCCCGATCCCGCTTCCGCTGGGCTTGGAAGTGTAAAAGGGGCGGAAAATGCCACGCACGCGATCCGGCGGGACGCCCGGTCCGTTGTCCCGTATCTCGATCGTGAGCACGTTATCGTCCATACTGGCACGAATATCAATCATACCAGAAGAAGCGTCACCGAGCTCGATCGCCTCGACGGCATTCTGCAACAACGCCCAACATGCCTGATTCATCTGGTCGCGATCGATCTCGACCCACAGGCCGGGTTCAATGTCGACCGAAAGACGGACGTCTGGCCAACGGCTCGCAAATAGCCGGGCAAGGTCATTGAGCATATCTTCAACTGACACGATCAACCGCAAAGGTAGCGGCAGACGTGCGAGTTCGCGATAGGCCTCGGTGAAACGCCGCAGTCCCTCGGCGCGTCGCGCGAGCGTCGTCAGAATTTCGGTAAGCAGGCCCGGATTCTCGTCACGGGCCTCGGCCGCAACGATCCCGCACTCCGCCAGCGATACGATCGGCACCAGCCCGTTCAGCATTTCGTGACCCAGTACCTGAATCATCTCGGCACTCGCGCACGCCTCTGCGGTGCGTTCTTCGCTTTCGATATCAATCAGTGCCACCACCGACCGGTCACCGACCTCCACCCTGTCAGTACGCCAGTTCCGGCCAGCGTGGCGCAGATGCGTGGCATCCCGGTCGAACAGCGGCGTCGGGGGCGGCAATATCCGGTCGTCGGTCGCGAAGAGACGGCGCGCCGCCCGGTTCATCGTCCGCACCGTCCTTCCGGCAACCAGCACCAGCGGCGTTGGCGAAGCATCAAGCAGCAGGTGATGCGCGATCTGCGCTTCGTCGGGCGCGCCAGGCGTCACGGCCGGGACGACTGGGTGTTGCTTCGCCAGAAGCAGATTGGCCGCGAGCAGCCATACCAACAGCAGGAGCGCGCCGGACAATGCCAGCCATAGACCATGCGTCCCCGCCATCCCGGCCGCCATACCGGACAGCCCCAGTCCCGATCCGACCAGCAAGGCATGACCTTCTCGTCTAGAGACCATACTGTGCCATCCGGCGATAGAGGGTACCACGGCTTAGGCCTAATGCCGCCGCAGCTTTTGATACGTTGTGACGATACTCCTTCAATGCGGCCTCGATCATCAGCTTCTCGGCATCCTGTACCCGGAATACCGGTGCAGTCTCGGGCGCCGAAGCGGCGAGCGGCATGATCGGTCGGATCGCGGCAACGTCGATCAAGCCATCGTCCGACAGCACGACCGCACGTTCGATCGCCATCGCCAACCCACGTACCTCGTCCGGCCAGTCAGTGATGGCGACAAACGCCTCCGCCGCTGGCGTTAGTCGCGGGGCGGCATGGCCGTAGGTTTCGCCAGCGATGCTTGCGAAGTGCCGGGCGAGCAGCACCACATCCTCTCGACGTTCCGAGAGCGGCGGCACCGCGATCTCGACGGTACAGAGCCGCCGACGCAGCGCCGGAGACAGTGGGGCGACATTGTCGACGATGGTGATGCAACGTAGGGCCGGCACCAGCCGGTCGAGCAACCGTGCCTGCGCGTGCGCAGCCAGTTGATCGGCGTGGCGCAGTATGATCGTGCCGGTGGTCTGGTCCAGAGCGGGCCATTGGTCGGGATCGCTAAGGTCGACCCGTATCGGCTTGGTCTCAGCGGTGGAGGACGATGCGTGAAGCGCCTCGGCGACCAGCGAGCGTCCGGTGCCGGATGCTCCGGTGACACACACGGAGGCGATCGTCGGTCCGACCCTCCGAACGAGCGTACGGATTCGCTCGATCGCGGCCGATGCCCCAAGCAGAGCGCCGCCTGCCGACGGACCGATAGCCGCAGACTTATGGACCGCGCTGTTGCCGGCGCTTCGCCTGATCGCGGCGTCGACCTTGCCGAGCAGATCGTCCTTGCGCCACGGCTTGATGATGAAGTCGCGAGCGCCCGCCTGCATGGCCGCCACAGCGATGCGGATGCCGCTATGTGCGGTGATGACCACCACGCATGCACGGGGATCGTCCGCGACGATCCGGGCGAGACAGGCCAGCCCCTCCTGGCCGTCCGAGCGGCCTGCGGTGAAGTTCATATCGAGCAGGATCGCCTCATAGCGACGACGCGCGAGCATCGAATAGGCGCTGTCGGGGTCGGTGGCGATCTCAACCCGATACCCGGCCAGCCGAAACAGAATCTCCGTCGTACGACCGACGACCTTATCGTCCTCGATTACCAAGATTCCGCCGGGTATTGACGTGTGGTCGGAGTGTCCGGCGGTGGACATAGTGTTCGCCGACGAGGGATCGCATGTGCGCGATGCTGAGCAGAATTGTTCATTCATAGCGACTTAGCTTTTCGGATCATGGGCAGTGACATCATGTCCATGATGACCGAACCACCCACATACGCAACACCAGCGCCAGGCCGCTATGGACAGGCGGATCGACGGTGCACGGCACCATGCTGGCTGAGCCGGAAGGCGGGCGAAAGGTCGGACTTCAGGCGCAACCGCCTTGGCCGGGTGGCCCGGGTAGCTCAGACCGCGCTGCACCACCTACGCAGGACATCACCGCACCTCGCCTGCTGCTAATCCTACTCCTGCCGGGACATAAGCGATGAACCATTTCGCACTCACCTCGCTTTATCGATCACTGACCCGTCACAAGCTCTATACCGCGCTTAACATCGGTGGGCTCGCAGTGGGGATCGCCGTGTTCCTGGTTCTGGGCCTTTATGTCCGGTTCGAAACGAGCTTTGAGCGGTGGCTGCCGCATCACAACGAACTCTATGTCGTGCAAACCCAACTCCAAATCCCCGGCAGCCCCTTCAATGGAGCCTATCCGGCAACAATGCCGGGACTGCTGGAAGAGATGCGCCGGGATTTCCCCAGCCTAGTCGGTACGCGCATCCGTGGCGGCAAGCAGGGAGGCAGCGTCATCCGCGAAAACGACGCGATCGGGGCCGACGTAGCGCAGGTCGATCCGTCCTTTTTCGACGTCTTTGATATCCCCATGGTGCGCGGAGACGGGCGACAAGCCCTCGCCGATCCGTCGGGTGCGCTGCTCAGCCGGACAGAGGCGCAACGGCTGTTCGGCGATGCCGACCCCATCGGCCAGAGCATTACGATCGCCGTCGATGCGCCGCAGGTCTACCGCGTCTCCGGAATCTTCGAAGACCTGCCCAAAACCACCGACCTTCAGGCGAACATCCTGATCCCGATGCCGCGCACACCACCGCCGCCGGTGCAATGGTCCTGGTACCGATGGGGTATGGTGGATGGCGCCACCTATTTGCGTTTTTCTGATGCGGCGGCGGCGCGCGCGTTCGAGGCAAAGATGCCCGCCTTCGTCCAACGTCATGCCGGGCAGGATCTGGGACCCGATCCCGCCAAGATCATCGCACTTTCATTGCTTCCGCTCACGCGGCTGCATCTGCAACCGCCCGGCGGGGCGGAGAGCAGCGGTCGCACGCTGACGATCGTGACGCTGGGGCTGGTTGGGGTGCTTACCTTGCTGATCGCGATCATCAATTATGTGAACCTCGCGACTGCCCAGTCGGGTCTGAGAGCCCGCGAAGTAGCTATGCGCAAGGTGCTGGGTGCGGACCGGGGGAGGCTGATCCGCCAGTTCCTGGGCGAGGCGGCCGCAATGGCGGCGGTCGCCAGTCTGCTTGGTATGATCCTGGCGGAGGTCAGCCTGCCCATCGTCAACGCGGCGGGGGGCCTTTCGCTCAACTTTCCCTATGCCTTGGCGCTGCCCTTGCTGGTGGCGCTTGTCCTGATCATCGCATTGGCGGCGGGCTTCTATCCGGCGGTCCTCCTGTCCCGCGTTCAGGCCGCTGCCGTGCTGGCCTCGACCCGGGCGCCGGGGGGTGGGCGCAGCGGCGCGCGGTTTCGCGAGATGTTGGTTGTGATCCAGTTCGGTCTGGCGATCGCCTTCATTATCGGCACGGTCGTGCTCGTGGCGCAGACCGCGCATGTCCGGCGATCCGATCTGGGTTTTCGGCGTGAGGGGTTGTTGGTCATACCCTCGCTGGCAGACAAGCGGATCTTTCCCACCCAGGCCCGACCGATCCTCGACGCCCTGCGTCGCTTGCCCGGTGTGATTTCGGTCGGATCGAGCAGTTCGGCCCCCGGCATGGTCAATGCCAGCCTTGATATGATCGAGCAACCAAGCGGGCCGGGCGTGACGGTCAACAACATCCCCGTCGGGCCTGATTTCTTTCGCACCTACGCACCCCGGCTACTTGCCGGGCGGGTCTTCGACGATGCACATGGTGCCGACGATTCGAGCGACTGGACCAAGTGGAAAAATGGCCGCAACGTCATCGTCAATCGCAAGGCGCTTGAGCAGCTTGGTTTCCGCACACCCGAACAGGCGATCGGCAAGACCGTGGGGCGTGGTGCTCCGCGCACGATCATTGGCGTGATCGACCAGCTCCGTTTCGCATCGCCCCGCACGGCCGAAACCGCTACCCTGTATCAATATGCCCGGGATGTGCCGACGTCCGCCGTTGCCGCCATCCGCTACACGGGCGACACCGCCGCGATGCTGGCCCGCATCCGGTCGACCTGGCGTCGTCTGTCACCGCAGGTGCCGTTAGTCGTCGGCACCGCAGATCAGCGGCTGGCGGACTTCTATAAAGCCGACGAGCAGGCCACGCGCCTGTTTGGAATCGGCGCAGGGTTGGCAGCGCTGATCGCCTGCCTCGGCCTGTGGGGGCTGGCGTCATTCAACACGGCGCGCCGGGTGAAGGAGATCGGCATCCGCAAAACGCTGGGCGCGTCATCGGCCGATATCGTCAAATTGCTGGTGGGGCAGTTCCTGCGACCTGTACTCCTCGCCAATATCTTCGCCTGGCCCCTGGCCTATGTCGTGATGAGAATTTGGCTGGCTGGGTTCGATGACCGGATCACCCTGTCGCCGCTCTTCTTTGCCAGTGCCACCCTGCTGGCGCTCATGATCGCCGTGCTGACCGTACTAGGCCAGGCGCTGCGCGCTAGCCGCGCGACCCCCGCATGGGCATTGCGCCATGACTGAAATCGCTTTGTCTAACGGCACCCTCTTGCAGGCTGCGGCCCAAACTCAGAGGCGTGGCGGGAGACGGCAGCGCAGGCATTGAACTCTACCCCACCATCACGGTAGCGGTCGTTTGGGCGCGCGATCGCTTACTAGCAGGCCGCTCGGGCGGCCGAGACTCACAACCGGTCGGTCAACGCTGCCCGGCGACTGCTTGAAACCTGCCACTCATTCATGTTGGGGCCGAACGCTCCGGTCGGTTCAGTGGCCCTTCGTGTACGACTGGGATTGGAACGAGGTCATCTTTCGTGACTGGCTCGGTAAACGTCAGTTCCTGACAGGAGACGACGTTCGCGCACTCGGTAGTCGCACGTCTGGCGATATCCTGGGGGTGGCATCAATATTTGTGCAGCCAACCCATTGACGATCCGTTTCTGATTAGCGTCGGCCCGACCGATGTGGCCGAGATGACGCACCTCCGGACGATCCGATCATCCTTCCCGCGTCGAAAAGGCCTCCGCTCGTTCCTTCCGGACATTAGCGGTCGTGGACCGTCGCGGAATGAGGGTTGGCGCTGCTAATTGGATTGGATCGCGTGGTCGACTACGGCCCGAGATAAGCAGGTCGAGCGCCGTCATGGCGATCTGATCAAAGGGGACGCGAAGGGTCGTGAGCGGCGTCGGCAGACAGCCGACGATAGGGATATCGTTATATCCGACGAGCGATACGTCCTCGGGCACCTTGAGGCCCAGGTTGATCAGTGCGGACATGGCCCCGATAGCCGTATTGTCGTTAACCGCGAAGATCGCCGTCGGGGGCGAAGGCAGACGCATCAAGGTCAATGCCGCATCGGTGCCTGCGTCGATGCTGAACGTCGAATCGACGATGAGATCGGGGTCGGGGTCGATGCCCTGTTCGCGAAGCGCCCGAACATATCCCTCCTGCCGCCCCCTGGCGCTGGATGCATAGCCCGGCCCCGCGATGATCCCGATCCGCTGATGGCCGAGGTCGATGAGATGCCGGGTCGCAAGATAGCCGCCCAAATGGTCGTCGCCGATGGACGATAGGCTCTTGCCGTCGGTCCTGAGCGCGAGCACGAACGGTACGCCCCGTTTGGTCAGAATGTCGGGTAGATCGTCGTCGTCGCGCGCGGTGGCCAGGATCAATCCGTCCACACCCCGCTGCAACAGCGATTCGGCAGCCCGCAGTTCGCCCTCGACTTGCTCGTCGGTCGTCGCGACCAGCGCGATACGACCGGACCGCGCGCAGGCGCGCGCGATGGCCTCATACAGCATCGCCATGACGGTGTCGGTCAGCCTGGGCACAATGACGCCGATCGTCATCGTCTGTCCCCGGCGCAGGCTGGCCGCCGACACATCGCGGACATAGCCGAGTTGTTCGGCGATCTGGCGCACCTTGCGCGCGGTAACGTTGTCGGAAGACGGCAGGCGTTCGTCGAGGATGCGCGATACCGTCGACTTGGAAACGCCGGCCGCAGCGGCGACGTCGAGGATCGTCACCCTGCCCGATTTGACGTTGCTGTCCATCGTCACAATTCCCCGTAGCCGGATCACCCACAGCGGGCCACCTGCGCATAAAATGCCGCAATCGACGGATTGACTCCAGCAAAAACTGGATCGATAACGGGAACGTTCCCGCCAACGTTCCAAATGGGCGGGTGAGAGCAGGAGAGAGAATGATGAGCCGTCACGATCCCGAACCCCGCACCACGTCGCGTCCCGCCCCTGAGAAGGTCATGGACCTGCGCGGCCTCAACCCCGCCCCCGTCACCGTCTTCACCAAGGATGGTCAGGTCGACTGGGAGCAAAACGTCAAGCTCGCCAAGTGGCTGGTGTCGGTCGAGGGCGTGAAAAGCCTGGTCATCCTGGGCCATGCCGGCGAGGGCACGTTCCTGGACCGCGACGAGCAGGTGAAGCTGATCGAGACGCTGGCGGAGGCGGTCGACGTGCCGATCATCGCTGGCATTACCGGCGAAGGCACCGAGGTCGCCGCGAAGGAAGCAAAGCGCGCGGCTGACGCTGGCGCGATCGGCGCGCTCGTCTATCCAAGCCATGGCTGGCTGCGCTTCGGTTATCAGGCGGGCGCGCCGCAGGATCGCTACAAGGCGATCTATGAAGCCTCAGGTCTGCAGTGCATTCTGTTCCAATATCCCGATGTCACCAAGGCGACCTACAACCTCCAGACCCAGCTGGAGATCGCGGCACAGCCGGGCGTCGTCGCCACCAAGAACGGCGTACGCAACATGAAGCGCTGGGACACCGAGATCCCCGTCCTGCGCAGCGAATTCCCGGACCTCCAAATCCTGACCTGCCATGACGAATATCTGCTCCACACGATGTTTGACGTCGACGGCGCGCTGGTCGGTTATGGCAATGTGGCGCCGGAGCTGCTCGTCCAACTGATCGAAGCGGGCAAGGCCAAGGACTATGTCCGCGCCCGCAAGCTGCACGATCAGCTGCTGCCCGTGACCAAGAACATCTATCATCGCGGCAGCCATATGGAGGGCACCGTCGCCCTGAAGATCGCGCTGCGGGCACGCGGGATCATCGACAACGCCACGATCCGCTCGCCGCTGCTCGACCTGACGCCGGAGGCTGAAGCCGAGATCGAGGCCGCGCTGAAGGAGGCGGGCATCATCTGATTTTCCCTGGCCGGGGCCCTGCCATGCGAGGCCCCGGTCGACCACCGCCGGTCCCGTCCGGCTCACATCCCAACGAGAACAGACGCGCCGGTGGCCTTGCCGCAAGAGCGTGCCAATGGGAGAGATTGCTGTGAACGCATCCATTGCGTCTGTCGGCCGATTGGCCGACGACTATGCCATGGCCAAAAGCCAGGTTGATAGCGGAACCCTGCTTGCTCGTCTTGAGCGCCTGCCCGTCACGCGGCCCGTCCTGTGGGCGCGCGGCTGTGTCGGGATGGCGACCTTCTTCGACGGCTATACCACGATCGCGCTCGCCTATGCGCTACCGATCCTGGCCAAGGAATGGGGGCTGGCCCCCGCAACCACCGCCGCCATCATCTCGTCCGGCTATCTGGGCCAGTTATTCGGCGCGATCTTCTTCGGCTGGCTGGCCGAGCGTATCGGCCGGCTTCCGGTATTGGCGATCTGCATCGGCATTTTCGCGGCAATGAGCGCCGCCTGCATCTTTTCCTGGAGCGCCAGTTCGCTGATGCTGTTCCGCTTCCTACAAGGGATCGGCACGGGCGGCGAGGTCCCGGTGGCCAGCGCCTATGTCAACGAATTGTCGGGCGCCAAGAAACGAGGGCGCTTCTTCCTCCTTTACGAGTTGCTGTTTCTCGTCGGCCTGACCGCAGCCGGGGGAATCGGGTATTTTCTGGTGCCGTCGCTCGGCTGGCAGGCGATGTTCGTCGTCGGGATGGTGCCGGTTCTGCTCGTCATGCCGCTCCGCTTCTTTCTGTCCGAAAGCCCCCGCTGGCTCATCACGCGGGGCCGTTTGGCCGACGCGGAGAAGGTCATCGCCAAGCTCGAGGTTAGTGCCCTCCAACATGGTCAGCCCCTGCCGGAACCACGCGCCGTCCTCCCGGCCGCTCCGGCACCCAGCCGCCAGGCGGGATCGTGGCGCGAATTGTTCAGCCCGCTCTATGGTCCGCGCACGCTGCTGCTCTGGGCGATGTGGTTCGGCGCCTATATGATCAACAACGGGCTGCTGACCTGGCTGCCGACGCTCTACAAGACCGTCTTCAACATGCCGATCGATCAGGCGATCGGATATGGGTTTGCCATGACCGGCATTGCCCTGGTGGCCTCCTTCATCTGCGCGATCACCATCGACAAGGTCGGTCGGCGCAACTGGTATACCGGCGCGCTGCTGTTCGCCGCGATCCCGCTGCTGGCGCTGTGGTGGCTGGGCGCCACGACCCCGGTCATGGTGTTCGCCTTGGCGACCCCGGCCTTCGCTGCGCTCCAGACGGTAACCTATTCGCTCTATCTCTATTCGGGCGAACTCTACCCCACCCGACTGCGCTCGCTGGGGGCCGGACTGGGATCGGCGTGGCTGCGCGCCGGGTCCATCACCGGCCCCTGGGTCATCGGCCTGATAATGACCAGCGGGTCGGTTGCCCCGGTCTTCCTGACCTTCGCCGTGGTGGCGGGCCTGACCGGTCTGGTCGTCCTGCGCTGGGCACCCGAGACGACCGGGCGCGCCCTCGAAGAAGTCTCTCCGTAACGATAGGCGGGAAGCGCGGCATAGCCCGTGCTCCCGCCTGTCCCATCGGCCACGACGCCGCGCCTGCGGCCCCCGTCTGGAGAGCATTCATGATCACCGACTTCCGTCGCTGGCCCGTGCTGGCCGGCGCGCTCCTCATCGCGTCGCCTTGCATGGCACAAAGCGCCCCCTCCACCGCAGACAAGGCCGGTCCGCCAGCACCACAGGAACCGCAAGCCGGGGCGAAGCCGCACGCCACGGCGCCCGCGATCTTCCTCAACAACTATCCCAAGCCACAGGTTCAGGGGCCGCCGACTGACGGCAAGTCGCTCAAGGGGCCTCTTGCCGGTGTTGGACGATCGCTTGCGGATCGCGGCATCTATCTACGGCTGCTGGCGGTCGACGAGTTCGCCGGCAACGTCACCGGAGGACAGGGACGCGGGACGGCCAATTCCTATGCCCTCCCCTTCGGGTTCGACCTGGGTCTCGATCGTCTCGTAGGCTGGAAGGGCGCAGCCCTGCACTACAGCATGAATGTTTCGCAGGGGTCGTCGCTGGCGGTGGATCATACCGCCAATGCCATCGGGTTCCAGACCCGCTACAAGGCCGTGCAAAATCTGCGCCTCGCCGCCCTGGCGCTCGAACAGAATTTCTGGGGTGGCAAGGTCAACATTTCCGGTGGGCGCGTCGCACCGCTGACCTATTTCAACCAGTCCAACATTTATTGTACGTTCCAAAGCAACTCGGTGTGCTTCAACCCAGCGGTGGTGCCGATCCAGGATCGCGCATTGGGCTTCTTCCCCTACAATACCTGGGGCGGCCGGATCAAAGTCGCACCCACCAAGTCCTTCTATGCGCAGGTCGGCGTCTTCGAGGCCAATACGTCGCTGATCCCGACCAATGGTTTCGACTGGTCGACAAAGGGATCCACGGGGCATCAGACGGCCGTCGAGATCGGGCTGCAATCCGGCAATCCAAAAGCGCAGTACCTCTATCATGTGCGGATCGGTGCCTATGGCAACACGTCCGACGTCAGCGATCCCTATCTGAACACCGGTGGACTGCCCCGGATAGGCCGGGGAGCGGCGGGCGGGGCGGCACTGGTCCATGATGGTCAGGCTGGAGTATATGTCATGGGCGACGTGGCCGCGACGCATATGGGCGGCGATTTGAAGCGACCTGTTACGCTCTTTGGCGGCGTCATCAGCGCGACCAACGATTATGTGCCGTTCAAGGCACAGGCACTGGTCGGAGTGATCGTCACTGGCCCCTTCTCCGGGCGGCCGGCCGACACCTTCGGCGTCGTGGGCAGCTACATCAGGCTTGGCGATCGCCAGCGCCAGTTCCTCCAGGCATCGCGGGCGTTGGCCGGTGGAACCGACACGGTCTTTCCGGACGAGGGCGTGTTTGAGATCAACTACGGCATCGCGGCCTATCGCGGTGTGCGGATCAGCCCGAACCTCCAATATGTCGTCAGCCCGGACAATTTCGCAAAACCACGTGCTGTCAAGCGATCGGGTGATATATTGGCATTTGGCCTGCGCGTCTCGATCGATGGAGCAGCATTGTTGGGAATGCCCGCGCAGCGATGATGGTGAACAGCAGTGGCGCGACACTCCAATCTATTGACCCGATGGAGACGGGCGGAGACCACCGCAACGGCTGCGTCGCGACGGAGATGCCGCCTGGCCAAACCATGTTGGATCGTCGCAACTCTTGCCTTCGATTTCTGCGTCATCTTGATGAACTGGCGAGCCGAGAAGGACTTACATCGACCCAATGGATGATCTTGGACGTTCTCGCCAAGGAGGGCGATAGCACCGTGAAGACATTGGCGGCGCGTCTGGTCCATGACGCTGGCGCGATGACCCGCGTTCTGGACGTTCTTGAGGCAAAAGGGTTGATCAAGCGACGGCGGTGTGGGGCGGATCGTCGCATCTTATTCGCAATGATTTCGGCTTCGGGGAAGACCATCGCTGATCGTTTGAATATGGCTATCGGCTAAGACTTAAGAGCCATGCACATTTTCGGCCAGAGCATGTCAGATTGGGTCAGCACAGGCGAGGTTGCCATCGGCGTGGTCGCTCTGGCGGAGATTGTTCACTTTGTAGCCCATTTTCTTTTTGACCCATACCCGGACACTCACGCCCCTTCCAAGCTACCCAACTTCGGCCACTCGTTCATCTACGCGTCATGACCGCTTTTGGCACCTGATTTTGAAGTCCTGAATGTCGTGATGTGTTAGCTTGAGCCCGTTCGCTTGCGAAGCAAAATTTTCGATGAAAGAAGCCGTGCTGTCGTTCCGAACCTACCGCGCAGCAGCGGGCGTTCGATGACAAGATGATAGACGATTCCTGCAGCGACGCCCGCGACGACGCTCCCGGAGATCACCAAGGGCCAGCTAGAAACCAATCTCGCCACCGTCGAGATGGCAATGACGTGAACAAGATAGATCGAGTAGGATGCCGCACCGAGGAAAAGAACGTAGCGCGGTATCACCATCGTTCCGCTTCGCTCCCATTGAGCAACCGGCACGATAGTGAGAGCCATCGTTAGACCGACCAAGACTGACATGTCGCTTCTTGCCCCAAGACCAACCCAAAGGAGCAACGGCACAGAAGCCAGGCCGTACCAGCGTGGACTTCCCCAGCCGCGCTGAAAGGCGCCGGTGGCTGCGACCCCATCAGGAATTCCAGGTTGATAAGCGCGAGAGGCAGAAACGTCAGTCCCGCTATTGCTGCGGCCACGATGAGGATTGCCCACAACATGAGCCCGACGGCAAGATGGCCGGAAAAGTAAGCGGCCGCGAACACGGCATAGAAGACGATTTCGTGCTGCAGCGTCTATGCTACGGCAAGCGCTGGGTTACCGACCGGTGCTAGCGTTAAGCTCGGAAGCCAAGACCAGCCATTTATGGTTAGCCCGATCGACGCGAAAAACAGCGCCATGCCAATGCCGACCGGTAAATAAGGTAGGTACATGAGGTGGCCCCTCAAATGACCTGACAGGACCTCGCTTTTGGATAAGAGTGAGGCATATGACTGACGGTACGACCAGGCGTTACAATGACGGCGAG
>NZ_JAXCWU010000014.1:0-4064 GCF_034044895.1 Sphingomonas sp. CFBP8993
CGGGTCGCAACCCGATACGACAAAACCGCCGAGTCCTACATCGGCTTCGTCAGCCTCGCATCAGTCCTGCTCTGGCTGCCCTTTGTCCACGATGCCTAGGTTGCGACTGAACATATACGTCGCTACCTGTATTATATGATCAATACAGCCGGTGTTTTGAAACGGACGGTCCAAGGCAGCTTGATCGCGCTCCTGACTTGCGCCCCAATCGCGCACGCCAAAGCCGAAGCCACTCTGCCGGATATGACTACAGCCCTTCGCGAACAGCACGTGGAGAGTGCTTCAATCGCCGTCATTCGCAACGGACGGATCGTCTCGACTGGGGCGTGGGGTATGGCGGGGCCGAACCGGGCGGCGACCGTCGCCACGCCCTACAATCTCGCTTCGCTGACCAAGCCGCTCACTGCGGAGGTTATCCTGCAACTGGTGTCGGCCGGCAAGCTCTCGCTTGATGAGCCAATGGATCGCTACTGGAGCGACCCCGATCTGGCGCGCGATCCCCGGCGTATGGAGCTGACGGTTCGTATGGCGCTGAGCCATCGCACCGGGTTGCCGAATTGGCGCGACACAAAGGGGCTGGCGTTCGATCATGATCCTGGCACCACCGGCTATTCGGGCGAGGGGTATCAGTATGCCGCGCGCTATGCCGAGCGTCGCACCGGGCAGTCGTTCGAGACACTTGCCGGGCGTTGGCTGTTCGCTCCAGCCCATATGGGCGCATCTGGCTATGTGACGGCGCAGGGAGAAGCGGTGCCGATCGCCGCGCCCTATGACGACGCCGGCAAGCCGCTGCCGGTCGAGCCGGTGACGGGCTACAATGCTGCCGATCTAGCCCACGCGACGGCGCGCGATTATGCGCGCTTCCTCATCTATACCCGCACCGATCGGGGCTTGGTCGCGTACGTCGCCGCGGAGTGCAGCAAGTCTCAGGCCGACCTGACGCCCGCGATCTGTGCCGGCACGAAAGCGGCCAGCTGTCCGCCCTGGACCGGCTTTGGACTCGGCTGGCAACTCCTCGGCTTCGCCAATGGCACGACGATGCTTCACACCGGCAAGGATGCGGGGGCATTCACCTTCGCGGCGATCAACCGTGCGAGTGGTGACGGCATCGTTATCCTGACGAACAGCGACAACGGATGGCGGGTAATCCTGCCTATCCTCGAACGCACCGGCAGCGATCCGAAGCTGATCGCCTTCCTTCGTGGCCAGATGAACTGACAGGATTAAAATCATGTCGACCGCCGTCGCCGTTGCTGTGCCCCTTCCCCCCAACGCCCGTGCCGTCTGCGGTCAATCCGCTGACGACTGAGATCGGCGCGCTCTATGGCAAGGTGCTTGACGCCTCCGGCATCGGCCAGTTCGCGACCAGCCAGTAGGTTCAGGGCGGGTTGAAGCTGGGCGTCACCGTCAACAACGGCTTGAACAGCTGCACGGTGACGCAGATCGCGACCAGCTGTACGGGCTTTCGGTCCACAACGATCAACGGCACCAAAACCAGTCGGCCTATTGCCAGCTTGACCAGCTCAACTATCTACCGCCGCGCTCATTCCTGCTGACTGCAGAGATTACGTTCGGCTGACGTGCTCGCTGACGCTTTGAATTGCGACCCGTATCGCATCGAGCGGCTGATGCACCAGCAGGGATTGCGCGCCAGACGGCGCCAGCATGGGCCGCCCAAGGATCATGGTGAAAAGTCAGTGGTCGCGGCCAACATGTCGGCGCTTCGCCCATGCGCCGCTATATCGAGCGCTTCTACAATCCGACCCGCAGGCACGCGACCCTGAGCTATTTCAGCCCTATCGCATTCGAGCGCTGGCTAGGATAGCCTCAAGAAGCGTATCCCGGCGTCTATCAGACGGGCAGCAGCCCAGAATATCTCTTTTAGTTACGGCGCCCATTAGCACAACATATACCTTACGCATGCGAAATGAAAAACTTGTTCTGAGTTCGTCACGGTGATTGCCCATGCCCTCCTCCCACCGCACACAATTTGATCGCCCCGTGGCGGAAATCCCGTACCAGCTGTCCGCGCAGATCGTTCTGGACCAGATTGCCGAGATCAAGAGCTGCGTCCGGGTCGCCATACCTGTCAATATGATGCTCGGCGTGATCAACCTTCTGGTTGCGATCAGGAGCGACCTCGCGCTCTACGGCATCGTCTGGTTCGTCGTCTCGCTCACAGTGAACCTCGTGCGCCTGTATGTTTGCTATCTGCCGGCGCCGGACATAGGACATGCATCCTGCCAGCGGTCGCCGCTGCGATCGATCGCCGTGCAGCGATATCTGATCTGGGCCGGGGCCCTGCTTTCGGGAATAGTGTGGGCCGGGGTTTCAATCCTGTGTGCCGGCTATACTGCGCCGCAGACGCTCTTCTACCTGACGGTCGTATGCGGCGTCACCGCAGGTGCCGTCACCCATGGCACGCCGGACGCCCGCACGCCCCTGTGCTTTATCCTGCCGGCTCTGGCATCCGTCGTCATTTGCTTGTTGGCGGCAGGAGGGTTCGAGCGGACCTGCATCGCCTTCACCACGATCGTTTATATGGCCGCGCTCTCCCGTAGCTCCATTCGCGCCGAAAAAACATTCAAAACGCTTAGCCGCGCCAAGAACGAGGCCACGACGAACGCGGCCGCTCTTTCCGCGGCGCACGATCATTCGCTGCAGATCATCGACATCATGCGGTATCGAGCAACGCATGACGACCTGACGGGCTTGCTGAACCGACCGGGTTTTATCACCGAAGTCGAAGAGCATATGAAGGGCGGGCGGGATGCCTATTGCCTGATGTTCATCGACCTTGACGGCTTCAAGGCCGTCAACGACGTCTATGGCCACCGCAAGGGCGACCAGGTGCTGATAGAGGCGGCGAGGCGCCTTCAGGCTCAGGCCAGTGGCGAAGGCCTTCTCGCTCGCATGGGCGGGGACGAATTCGCTATCTTCTTACCCGTCATGGCATTTCAAGAGGCGACCGACCTCGCACAGGCCGTCATCAGTGCCATGTCGATCCATATGGACGGCGTCGATACGGGCGCGCTGGGGGCCAGCATCGGGATCGTCATGGGCCTTCGGGCGGACCTGACCGACATCCTGGCCTGTGCCGACGAGGCCCTTTACGCCGCCAAGAATGGAGGCCGCAACCGCTATCACGTCTTCGACAATGATCTGCGCGAGCGGCTGGAGATGCGCCGCGACCTCGAACGCGACCTTCCGCGTCATCTCGAAAACGGATCCCTCGATGTCTGGTTCCAGCCCATCTTCGCGCTTGGTCAAACCTTGCCGAATACGGTCGAGGCCCTGCTGCGCTGGAGGCATCCGCAGCATGGCTGGATCTCCCCGGAAAACGTTGTCCGCCTCGCCGCGATCAACGGGCACGCCGAACCCCTTCTCCGCTTCGTGCTGCACCGGGCCAGTCAACTCCTGGAAGCCCTGGACCAAGCCAACCTTAAGGAGATTAAGGTCGCGATCAACATATCCCCGCGGGAGATGGCGCAACTGTCGGTCGATACCATCATCCTCGACCATTTCGAAGCGCTCGGCCTTGCGCCGCCCTTGCTGGACGTCGAAATCACCGAAGAAACCGCCTTCGAGGTCAAGGCCGTACAGCACAAGATACAATCGCTCTCCAAGGCCGGCGTGACGATCAGCCTGGATGATTTCGGCGTAGGCTATTCATCGCTTGAAGCACTACGCCATCGCCGCGTCGATCGCATCAAAATCGATCGAAGCTTCGTATCCAACATTACACGGTCGCCCGAGGACCAGCACTTGGTCAGCGCCATCATCGATTATGGCCGCAAGTTCGATCTCGAAGTCGTGGTCGAAGGGATCGAGACGCGCGAGGACTATATGATGATACAGAGATTGGGCGGGCATCTCTTCCAAGGTTATCACCTGGCCCGGCCGGTACCTGAATCTGACTTGCTGGATTATCTTCGCACCCGCGAGGTCCGACCTGCCGATCATCGTTAGGCATCGTGGACAAAGCTTGACGGCGTGCCTCGCCACTGATTCAAGGCTGCCATTTGGGGGCAGGCTTGGGCGAGCGGATCGGTTTGTCGGATGAG
>NZ_JAXCWU010000015.1:0-1900 GCF_034044895.1 Sphingomonas sp. CFBP8993
TGCATGAGCAAGCTCGCTTTTTTTGGGCGCGAGCGCTCCAGCGCCTCCTTCAGGATCTCGACCTCCAGCGTCTTGCGGCCGAGCTGGCGCTCCAGCTCGCGGATGCGGGTCTCCATCTCGCGGACCTGGCGATTGCTGGTCACGTCGTCGTCGCCAGCCACCGCGACGCTCCCGCCCTCCAGCATCAGCCGCCGCCAGCGGTACAGCAGGTTCGGCGCCACGCCGTTGCGGCGTGCCACCACCGAGATGCTCTCGCGACCATCGAGCGTCTCCTCGACGATCCTCAGCTTCTCAGGCGTGCTCCAGTGACGGCGACGACCGCCGTCTGTGATAATCTCGGACACGGACATAAGCCTATGCTTAGGGGATAGTCCCAAGCCTCCTTCTTAGAGCCCGACTCATAATTCGAACTTTGCGATGCGGCGGGTCATTCGCCTGATGGATGCGACGACGAGCCATGCTTCTGACGATGCGATGGAAGCCTCCCAGTCATTGGCGAGACGTCGGCATCGGTTGAGCCATGCGAAGGTGCGCTCGACGACCCATCGGCGGGGCAGGATGACGAAGGATTGGGTATCCGAGCGTTTGACGATCTCCATGGCGAGGCGGTCGAGATGTGCGATGGCGGCCTCGAGCTTCGGCCCGGCATAGCCGCCATCGGCAAAGAGGCGGGCCAGTGAGGGATAGGCATCCCGGCAGCGCTCAATGAGGTCCGGTGCGCCGTCACGGTCCTGGACGTCGGTGGAATGGACGAGGGCGTCGAGCAGATTGCCGGCCGTGTCGGTAGCGATGTGGCGCTTGCGGCCTTTGATCTTCTTGCCGGCGTCATAGCCGCGCGGCCCGCCGGCCTCGGTGTTTTTCACAGACTGACTGTCGATGATGCCCGCAGTCGGTTCGGCCTCGCGGCCTTCCGCGACCCGCACCCCCGCCACCAGCACCGCGTTGATCGCATCGAGCAGGCCGTTGTCGCGCATCCGGTAGAAATGATACTGCACCGTCGTGAACGGCGGAAAGTCCCGGGGCAGTTGCGCCCATTGGCACCCCGTCGCCGCAAGGTACTGGATCGCGTTCCATAAATCCCGTGCCCGGTGGAGCCGCGGGCGCCCCACCTTCGTCGTTCGTGCCAGCAGCGGTGCGATAATCGCCCACTCCGCGTCCGTGCAGTCGCTTGTGTAGTGCAGCCTTCTTCGGTCATGCTCGCGGCGAGCGGTTTCAGTCCAGCCCATATGATCCCCGTGGTCTTCGCAACCCTCGGTGAATCACAACTGACTGAAATCGCTCACCTCAATTTTCGGTCGGGCTCTAAGAGCCCGACCAAAAATTAATGATGTTCCATATCAGTGACTTCTTCTCTGCTGGCAATCAGAGAACCACAGTGAAATTGGATCAGAAGCTTCATACCATCAATGTCAACAAATAGGCCGGGCCTCGCTGCACCGCAGTCCTGTGGACTGACCCCAACAGCCTTGAACATATCGATATAATATCAGTCGATGTAATTACCGGTTGGGCTCTAAGAAGGAGGCTTGGGGCTATCCCCTGAGCATAGGCTTATGTCCGTGTCCGAGATTATCACCGACGGCGGTCGTCGCCGTCACTGGAGCACGCCCGAGAAGCTGAGGATCGTCGAGGAAACGCTCGATGGTCGCGAGAGCATCTCGGTGGTGGCGCGCCGCAACGGCGTGGCGCCGAACCTGCTGTACCGCTGGCGGCGGCTGATGCTGGAAGGCGGGAGCGTAGCGGTGGCTGGCGACGACGACGTGACCAGCAACCGCCAGGTCCGCGAGATGGAGACCCGCATCCGCGAACTGGAGCGCCAGCTCGGCCGCAAGACGCTGGAGGTCGAGATCCTGAAGGAGGCGCTGGAGCGCTCGCGCCCAAAAAAAGCGAGCTTGCTCAT
>NZ_JAXCWU010000016.1:0-673 GCF_034044895.1 Sphingomonas sp. CFBP8993
AGAGGCGATCCGGCTGAAGGAAAAGGGCGCGGCCACGGAAGTGGTCGTCGTCTCGATCGGCGAGCCCAAGGCGGCGGACACGCTGCGCACCGCACTCGCCATGGGCGCGGACCGGGCGGTGCTGATCACCGCCGACCAGCCGGTCGAACCGCTCGGCGTCGCCAAGCTGCTGGCCAAGGTGGTCGAGGAGGAACAGCCCGGCCTGGTGATCCTCGGCAAGCAGGCGATTGACGGCGACAACAACCAGACCGGCCAGATGCTGGCGGGTCTTCTCGGCTGGGCGCAGGGCACGTTCGCGTCCAAGGTCGAGATCGATGGCGACAGCGCCAACGTCACCCGCGAGGTCGATGGCGGCCTGGAGACGGTGGCGCTGACGCTGCCCGCGATCGTCACCACCGACCTTCGCCTCAACGAGCCGCGCTATGCGAGCTTGCCCAACATCATGAAGGCCAAGTCCAAGCCGATGGCGACCAAAACCGCCGCCGACTACGGCGTCGACGTCGCGCCGCGCCTGACGATCACCCATGTCGCCGAGCCCGGCAAGCGCCAGGCGGGCGTCAAGGTTGGCTCGGTCGACGAGCTGGTCGAGAAACTGAAAGCACTGGGAGTGGCCAAGTGAAGACGCTGGTATGGGTCGAGCATGACGGCGGGGCCGTCAAGGATGCCACGCTGG
>NZ_JAXCWU010000017.1:0-347 GCF_034044895.1 Sphingomonas sp. CFBP8993
GTCGGGTGGCGCTGCGACCTCGGTCGCGGTTGCTACGGCACCGAGCCACGGCACCGCCACCGCCTCGGGTACCGGCATCAGCTACACGCCGGCGGCAGGCTATTCGGGGAGCGACAGCTTCACCTACACCGCGACCAATGCCTCGGGCACCAGCGCGCCTGCGACCGTCACCGTCACGGTGACCGCGCCGACGCTGGTCGTCGCACCGGCCTCGGGTCCGCTGCCCTCGGCGACCGTCGGCACCGCCTATACCGCGACGCTGACCAGCACCGGTGGCACCGCGCCGTACGGCTACCGCGCCACGGGTCTGCCCGCCGGCGTCACGCTGGCCGCCAACGGTACCCTGT
>NZ_JAXCWU010000002.1:0-648597 GCF_034044895.1 Sphingomonas sp. CFBP8993
GGATGCGACCGACCTTGTTCGCTGCTGCGATTACATCAGGTGCGCTGCGAACCGCCTGCTCGACCGGTTTGATCAACCGGTCGAGTGGCGTGACGACCAGGTCCGCACTCACCGGCTGTACGAAGCGCAGTGACCAATCGCGGCTGGACGGATCGGCCAGCCGCGACACGACCAGCGCACGTGCGCCCGCGCTCTGATGCTCGCGCTGTTGGTCGGTGCCGGTGGCTCCACCTTTGGTACAACGTCGGCCGCGTGCCGCCGCCTGCGCTGAGTACCCGCAGCGGGCCGGCGGATCGGGCCCGCCGCATCCCTTTCTGAAAGAGGAGATCGCCATGACCAAGAAGATCGCTTTGGGTGCCACCCTGTTTGCCGTGCTGACGCTGACGGCCTGCAACACCGTCAACGGCGCGGGCCGCGACTTGCGTTTGGCAGGGCCGGTCGTTTCGGACGCTTCGGGCCAGGAAAAAGCCGAAGAAAAAAGCCAGGCGTCTCCCCTGCAAGGGGAACGGCAAAGCTGACGGAGGGGGATGATCACAGCAGGGTCACCCCTCCGTCAGGGCTTCGCCCTGCCATCTCCCCTTTTAGGGGAGGAATTCTTCGGGCCTTCGGGCGGCGCATCCGTCTCGACCAGTTCGACCACCTCGAACCGGTAACCGACCCACCCCCTTTGCCGGACCGCTTCGGCCATTGCGGCATCGTTGGCCATCGCCGCCTTGCGCGACTTGGCATGGCCCCAGAACACTTCGATCTTGCCGCTGCCCAGATCGGCGACGATCCGCCAGTAATGGGTGAAGGGCTGCGAGGTCGGGCCGATCGTCTTCACATAGCCATCGGCCATGGTTGCCGTCAGATAGCGGTTCTTGCGTGCCATGGCCGCTCCTTAGCGCAGTTTGGCGGACTTGTGCGGACGCCTTGCGCCGCCCCGCGCGCACCAAAGGGTGAAAAGCGTGTCCGCGGGCTTGGCGGAGCGGCCCCCCGACGCTTAGATGGGCCCCATGTGGCAACTCTATCAATTCCCGCTCTGTCCCTTTTCGCGCAAGGTCCGGCTGTTGCTGGGCGAGAAGGGCGTGGGTTACGAATTGGTCCGCGAGTCGCCCTGGCAGCGGCGCGACGAATTTCTCGACATGAACCCCGCCGGGCAAACCCCGGTGATGGTCGATGAAGAGCGCGGCGTCCTGCTGGTTGACTCCATGGCGATCTGCGAGTTTTTCGAGGAAACGGTCGAGAAGTCGGCGATGATCAACGGCACCGGGGTCGGCCGCGCCGAGATCCGGCGGCTGGTGACGTGGTTCGACACGCATTTCTATCAGGACGTGACCGGCCCGCTGCTCCACGAACGCATGGTCAAGCGCGTCGCGCGCACCGGCAGCCCCGATGCCAAGGGGCTGCGCGAAGCGATGAAGGCCGCGGTCGGGCATCTCGACTATACCGACTATCTGCTCGACCATCGCAACTGGCTGGGCGGCGCGACGATGAGCCTGGCCGATCTGGCGGCGGCCGCGCAGATTTCGGTCGCCGACTATCTGGGTGGTATCGACTGGAAGGGGCATGAGCAGACCGCGCGCTGGTATCGCGGGCTGAAGAGCCGCCCCTCCTTCCGCCCGCTGCTGTCCGAGAGGATGGAGATGGTCACGCCGCCGTCGCATTACGACAATGTCGACTTCTGACTCGCCCGCCGCCCGCATCGGGATCGACGACTTCCTGGCGGTCGACATCCGTGTCGGCACCGTCATCGCCGCCGAACCCTTTCCCGAGGCGCGCAAGCCCGCGATCAAGCTGACCATCGATTTTGGCGAGGGGCTGGGGGTGAAGCGATCCTCGGCGCAGATCACCCGGCACTATACGCCGGAAACGCTGGTCGGGCGGCAGGTGGCGGCGGTCGTCAATTTCCCGCCGCGCCAGATCGGGCCGATGATGTCCGAGGTGCTGACGCTGGGCTTTCCCGATGCGGATGGGGAGGTGGTGCTGATCGCGCCCGATCTGGCGGTGCCCAATGGGGGGCGTTTGTTCTGAGGGTTTCCCTTGGCCTTCGAGTTCGCTCGGGCTGAACGGAAGTGGGGGACGGGTACTGAGTACTCAACCCCGTTCAGGCTGAGCGAAGTCGAAGCCCACGCCTCACGCTAACCCCTTGGCTTTCCAAAACTGTTAGCCTTACCATTTCTGCTTGCGCCTGTCGGGGCAAAGCGTACCATCCCCATCCGACCGCGGGACAAACCCGCGGAGGACAGGAGGGGATATGATGACCAATCGCTGGGCCAGCCATGCGCTGGCCGCTTTGCTAGCGCTCTCGGTGGCGGCACCTGCCGTGGCGCAGGGCGACAAGATGGCACCGATCGCCATACCCGCGCAAGCAACCGCCATTCCGCTGAACACCGGGCCATTGCCCGGTGCGACCGTGAAGGAAAGCTGGCACAGTCAGTATAACAGCGTCTTTGCCCGCAACGTCACGCAAGCGACGCTGACGCCCTTCCTGCCCGATCCGGCCAAGGCGACCGGCACCGCCGTCATCGTCGCGCCGGGTGGTGGTTTCCGCACCTTGTCGATGCAGAATGAAGGGTGGGACGTGGCCAAGGCGCTGGCCGATCGCGGCATCGCCGCCTTCGTCCTGAAATATCGGCTGAACCAGACGCCCGCCGATATGGGCGAATTCGAAAAGTCGATGACCGCGATGTTCTCCAGCGTGGCACGCCCCGCATCGCGCCCCAGCCCGGAAGACGCGCTGAAGGGCCTCGCCCCCCAGATCGCCGACGCCCGCGCCGCCTTCGCGCTGGTCCGTCAGCGGGCGGGGGAGTGGAAGGTCGACCCCGACCGGATCGGCATGGTCGGCTTTTCGGCGGGCGCGATGCTGACCGTGGCGACCGTGCTCGACGGACAGGCTAGGCCTGCCTTTATCGGCGACATCTATGGCCCGCTCCAGCCGATGACGGTGCCCGCCGCCGCGCCGCCGATGTTCGCCGCGATCGCCGCCGACGATCCGCTGTTTTCGGGCAAGGGCTTCGGGCTGATCGATGCCTGGATGGCGGCGAAGAAGCCGGTCGAGTTCCACCTGTACGGCCGGGGCGGCCACGGCTTCGGCATGTATCCGAAGAAGACGACCAGTACCGGCTGGTTCGACGCCTTTTATCGCTGGATGGTGATGGAGGGGTTCCAAAAGGCCAATTAATCCTCCCCTGCAAGGGGAGGGGGACCGCCGCGTAGCGGTGGTGGAGGGCGCGCGCCACAGAGGGAATCGCGGGAGGAGGCCCCCCACCGCCCTGCGGGCGGTCCCCCTCCCCGGTACGGGGAGGATTATTCGATGCTCTTCGACGCCTGCTCGAACAGGTCCTTGGACAGGCCGGGCGTGCCGACGATGCGGATCAGCTCGGCACACATCAGGCGCGACCGCTTGGTGTCGAATCGGCGCCAGCGGCCGAGCGGCGGCAGCAGCTTGGCCGCGGTCTGCGGGTTCAGCCGGTCGAGCGCGATCAGCTGGTCGGCCAGGAAGCGATAGCCCGCGCCGTCTGCGGCGTTGAACGCGCGCTGGTTGACCCCGAACGCCCCCAGCAGCGCGCGCGCGCGATTGGGGTTGGCGAGGGTGAAGTCGGGATGCTCGGCCAGCCGCGTGACCTGCGCACCGGTATCGTCACGCGACGACAGCGCCTGGGTCTGGAACCATTTGTCGAGGACCAGCGGATTGTCGGCATAGCGGGCGTGGAAGCGGGCCAGCGCCTCCTCGCGCTCGGACGCATCCGAACTGACCAGCGTGGTCAGCGCCGCCTGCCGGTCGGTCATGTTGTCCGCCGCCTCAAACTGCGCGAAGGCCAGGGCGGCGGCATCTTCCGCCCCGCTGGCGGCGATATAGCCCAGCGCCACGTTGCGCAGGCGGCGACGTCCCTTGGCGTCGGGCGAATAGACATAGGGCCCTTGCGCCATTTCGGCATAGAGCCGCCGCCAGGTCGGCTCAAGCGCCTGGCCCAGCCGGGTGCGCAGCGCCTCGCGCGCGATATGGATCGCGTCGGGATCGACGGTGACGAGCTGATCGCCGATGAAATTCTCGGACGGCAGCAGCACCGCCTCCGCCAGGAAGGCGGGCTCCAGCCCCTCGGCGTTCAGGGTGCGGGCGACCGCGTCGATCACCGCCTCGGCCTCGACCGTGCCGTGGATCGTGCCCGCGACCAGCGTGTCGAGCATCAGCTGCTGCATCGCCTCGTACCGGGCGAAGGGATCGTCGTCATGCGCCGACAAAAAGGCCAGATCCGCAGGCGTCCGGTCGCTCTCGATCACGATGGGGGCGGAAAAGCCGCGATTGATCGACAGGACGGGCCGCTCGGTGATCGCCTCGAAGGTGATCGTCTCGGCCACCTGGTCGAGCAGGATCAGCTTTTCGTCGGTCAGCGGGCGACCGGTCTCCGCACCGAACAGCCGGACCTTCAGCGGGAGCAGCATCGGCTGCTTCACGCTCTGCCCCGGCGTGGCGGGAATATGCTGCGCCAGGCGAAGTTCGGCACGACCGCCGCCGGGTTCGTGGGTAAGCCCCGCCGCGACGCGCGGCGTGCCCGCTTGGGAATACCACAGGCGGAATTGCGACAGGTCGACGCCGCTCGCTTCCTCCATGCAGGCGACGAAATCCTCGCAGGTGGCGGCCGTACCGTCGAAGCGGGTGAAGTACAGGTCGGTGGCGGCACGGAACCTGACCGGGCCCAGCATGGTCGCCATCATCCGGATCAGCTCGGCCCCCTTGTTGTAGATGGTGGCCGTGTAGAAATTGCTGATCTCGATATAGCTTTCGGGGCGCACCGGATGCGCCAGCGGGCCGGAATCCTCCGGGAACTGGCTGGCGCGCAGGCCGCGCACATCCTCGATCCGCTTGACCGCCGCCGAACCCTGGTCGGCGGAGAAGCACTGGTCGCGATAGACGGTGAAGCCTTCCTTCAGGGAAAGCTGGAACCAGTCGCGGCAGGTGATCCGGTTGCCCGACCAGTTGTGGAAATATTCGTGGGCGACGACGGCGGCGATCGCGTCATAGTCGTAATCGGTCGCGGTGTCGGGATCGGCCAGGATGTAGCGGCTGTTGAAGATGTTCAGCCCCTTATTCTCCATCGCGCCGAAGTTGAAATCGTCGACCGCGACGATGTTGAACACGTCCAGGTCGTATTCGCGACCATAGACCCGCTCGTCCCAGGCCATGGACAGCTTCAGCGCCTCGAGCGCGTGGTCGGTCTTGGCGAGATCGGCGGCGCGGACCCAGATGCCCAGATCGACGACGCGGCCACTCATCGTGGTGAAGGTGGACGCATTGACCGCCAGGTCGCCCGCGACCAGCGCGAACAGATAGGAGGGCTTGGGGAAGGGGTCGTGCCACTCGGCCCAATGGGTGCCATCCTCGTTCACCCCCTTGGCCACCGGATCGCCATTGGCGAGCAGCACCGGGAAACGCCGGGCGTCTGCGGTCATGCGCACGCGGTAGACGCTCAGCACGTCGGGGCGGTCGGGGAACCAGGTGATACGGCGAAACCCCTCGGCCTCGCACTGGGTGCACAGATTGCCACCCGAGGCATAGAGGCCCATGAGCTGCGTATTGCGGTCGGGGGCGATGACGACATGGGTCTCGACGACATGGGCGTCGCCGGGCAGGTCGATGACCAGCTGTTCGCCCTCGATCCGCCAACCCTGGCAGTCCACGCCGTCGACCATGACCGACAGCGGCGTCTGGCCCGCCCCGTCCAGGCGCAGCGGTTCGCCGTGGGGGCTGTGCCGCTCGACGGTCAGCGTGGCGCGGACGTGCGTCTCGGACGGGTCGAGCGTGAAGTCGAGCGACACCTGCGGCACGGCCCAGGCAGGCGGGCTGTAATCCTCGCGCCGGATGGCGGCGGGGGTCATGCTGGGCTGGGCGGCGCTGCGCTGAATGTCCATGGCCGGACTATAGCCCGTCCGGTGATCGCAGGCCCATGAAAATCGACGTGCCCCGGCGGCGGGCGGGGGTTGATCGTGCAAGGCGGCGTGTTACGCCTGTGTCATATCCTGTCCCGAAAGGTCCTGCATGTCGCGCATGACGGCTCTGCTGCCGCTTCTTCTCCTGTCCACCGCCGCCTTCGCGCACGATCACGATCATGGCTACGACCATATTCAGGCCGCCCCTGCCCCGGCGGCGACCCCGGCACCGCAGCGTAGCGCCGCCGAACGCAATGCCATCGTCACCGCCGCGCTGCCCGAGGATCAGGCCGCGATGAAGGCGCATGTGATGTTCCTGGCATCCGACGCCATGGCGGGTCGCGAGGCGGGGACGCGCGACTATGACATCGCCGCGCAATATGTCGCGGCGCAATTCTATGCGGCGGGCCTGCGTCCCGGCGGCGACGATGGCGGCTTCCTGCAGAAGGTGCAGCTGGTCGCGTACAACGTCGCCGACAAGGGCAGCGCGATGTGGACGCCCGTCGGTGGCCAGGGCCAGGAACTGGTCTTCGCCGAGGACTTCGTGCCGTCGCCCGTGCCCGACAAGCGCGAGACGAGCGTCAGCGCGCCGGTCGTCTTCGTCGGTTACGGCATCGACGCCGCGCAATATGGCCTGAACGATTACAAGGGCGTCGATGTGCGCGGCAAGATCGTCGCCTTCGTCCCCGGCACGCCCGAGGGACTGGACGGCGAGGCGCGCGCTTTCTTCGGCTCGGCGGGCAACAAGGCTTCGCTGGCCGCGGCCAGGGGCGCGGTCGGCGCGATCCAGATCGACATGCCGCGCGCCGGACCGCGCCAGCGGCCTTTCGCCGCGCTGGCCCGCTTCTACAATGCGCCGCGCGTGACCTGGGCGAACCCGGACGGCACCGCGCACGCCATGACGCCTTCGACCCCGGTGCTCGGCACCCTGTCGCAGGCGGGCGCGGCCAAGCTGTTCGGCAAGGACTGGGACGCGGTGATGAAGGCCGCCACCGCGCCGAAGCCCGCCTATAAGCCGCTGGTCGCGCGCGGTACGATGACCGTCGCGTCGAAGACCAGCTTCAAGCCGATGGACAGCAGCAACGTCATCGGCCTGATCCCGGGCAGCGACCCGAAACTGAAGAACGAGGTGGTCGTCCTGTCGGCGCATCTCGACCATATCGGCACCAATGAAGGCGGCAATGGCGACCGGATCAACAATGGCGCGCTCGACAACGCCATCGGCATCGCCAGCCTGATCGAGGAGGCCAAGCGGTTCAAGACCGCCGCCACCCCGCCCAAGCGCACCGTGATGTTCCTGGCGGTGACGGCGGAGGAGAAGGGGCTGGTGGGCTCCGACTATTTCGCCAACCACCCGACCGTGCCGCTGAAGTCGATCGTCGCCGACGTCAATCTCGACATGCCGATCCTGACCTACAAGTTCGAGGACATGGTGGTGTTCGGCGCCGATCGCTCGACGCTGGGCCCGATCGTGCGCAAGGCGGTGGGAGCGATGGGCCTGCCCGTCGCACCCGATCCGATGCCCGAGGAGGGGATTTTCGTACGCTCCGACCATTTCCGCTTCGTGCAGAAGGGCATCCCCTCGGTCTTCCTGTGGCCGGGTCAGGCCGGGCCGGGCAAGGCGGCGGTCGAGGACTTTATGAGCCACCGCTATCACCGTCCGGGCGATGAGGTCGACCAGGGCATCGACTGGAGCCAGGGGCCGCGCTTCGTCAGCGTGAACTACGCGATCGCCCGCGAGATCGCCGACGCGCCCGAGCGGCCGGTGTGGAACAAGGGCGATTATTTCGGCACGCTCTACAAGGGACCGATGGCGAAGTGAGGAACGGGAGCGTTTCGGCTGTTTGAAGCCAAATCTCCCTCCCGTCCGTTCAGCCTGAGCGTAGTCGAAGGCCAAAGGGATGGCCTTTGCCAAGTGGCTCGTCGGGGACGTGCACTTCGACTTCGCTCAGTGCGAACGGAGGTAGGGTGAGTAAGTTGTTCGTCTTCGGCATGGGCTATGCCGCCGGTCATCTGGCGGCCTTGCTGGAAGGGCGCGGCTGGTCCGTTGCGGGAACGACGCGTGACGGTCGCGGCGGCACGGTGCGTTTCGACGACCGGGCGCGCGTGGAGGCGGAGATCGCCGCCGCCACGCATATCCTGTCTTCGGTCCCCCCCGAAGGAGAGGCGGACCCGGTGCTGGTCGCCTATGGCGCGCATCTCGTGAAATCGGATGCCTGGCTCGGCTATCTGTCCTCGACCGGCGTTTATGGCGATGCAGGCGGCGCGTGGGTGGACGAGACGGCGGCGATCGGCTCGGGGCGGCGCGTCGCGCGGGCGGTGGCGGATGCCGACTGGCAGACCCTGGGCGCGCGGGTGTTTCGCCTGCCCGGCATCTATGGTCCTGGCCGCTCGCCGATCGACCGGGTTCGAGCCGGTCGTGCGCACCGGGTCGGGCTGACCGGTCAGGTGTTCAGCCGGGTGCATATCGCCGACATCGTGTCGGGCGTGATCGCCGGGTTCGATGGCCCGGCCGGGGCGTACAACCTGGCGGACGATCACCCTTGCGACCAGGATGCGGTGGTCGCCTATGCCGCCGAGCTGGCGGGCCTGCCGCCGCCGCCGCTGGTGCCGCTGGACAGCCTGTCGGCGGCGGCGCGCGGTTTCTATGCCGAGAACCGGCGCGTGGCGAACGGCAAGGCCAAGCGGGTGCTGGGCTGGCGCCCGCGCTATCCCGATTACCGGTTGGGCCTGCGTGCCCTGAGCGCGATGACCAGCCCGATCGCGGTCACGCCCGCACCCGCGCCCGCCAGCAGCGACCAGCGATAACCCTCGAACACCGTCGACAGGCTCATGGCGATGACGGGCACGATGACGCTGGAATAGGCCGCCTTGGCCGGGCCGATCGTGCGCAGCACGCGGTAATAGAGCGGGAAGGCCAGCGCGGAGGCGAACAGGCCGAGATAGAGGATGCCCAGGATATAGCCCGCGCGCATCTCGAACACCGGCGGGCCGTTCAGTGTATAGGCGATGACGGCGTCCAGCGCCGATCCCACCAGCATCGCGATGCTGAGGGTCGCATGCATCGGGAAACGCTTGGCGGTGTTGGTCGCCTGCATGACGTTCGCGGTCGAGGCGGACAGGATCGCGACGATGGTCAGCGCGATACCGGTCAGCGCGCGGGCGGGTCCGGCGGGATCGACCCGCGCCTCGTGCAAGAACAGGAGCGCCGCGCCCGCCATGGCGATCCCCGAGCCGACCAGCAGCTGCCGCCCCATGCGCTGGCCCAGGAAGATACGCGCGAACGCGGCATTGGGGATCAGCAGCATCGCAAAGACGACCGCGACCAGGCCGGAGGTGATGTAACCCTCCGCATGATAGACGAAGTTGAAATTGAGCACGAACTGGAACAGCCCGATCCCGGCGGCGAACAGCCAGCCGGTGGTGCCCAGGCGAAAACTCTCGCGCCGGGCCAGCGCAAAGGCCCCCATGGCGAGCCCGCCGATCAGGAAGCGATAGCTGACCGACCAGGTGGCGGGCACGACCGAGATCTGGTCGCGGATGACGAGCCAGGTCGATCCCCAGATCAGCGTGACGATCGCAAAGGGGATCAGGACCGCGGCGCGGGTCGAGCGGGGGCCGGTGTCGAACGAACTCATAAGGCGGCGATCGCGTCGGCGAGGCGGCCGACCGCGCCCGCATCGGTGTCCCAGGCGGTGACGAGGCGGATCTCGCCCTCCGCCCAGTCATAGAAATCGAAACCTTGCGCGCGCAGTTTCGCGGCCTCGTCGGGCGTGGCGCGCAGGAAGACCTCGTTCGCCTCGACCGGGTGGATCAGTCGGTTGCCCGCCGCCGCGCCCAGCCGTTCGGCACAGGCATTGGCGAGCGCGCCGTTGGCGATCCACAGATCGTCCTCGACCATCGCCAGCACCTGCGCGGCCAGATAGCGGCCCTTGGACATCAGCAGCCCGGCGCGCTTGCGGCGGCGGCGGGTGGCGTCGATCAAGCCGGGCTTGAAGAAGACCAGCGCCTCGGCACTCATCGCGCCGTTCTTGACGAAGCCGAAGGACAGCGCGTCGACCCCGGCCTGCCAGGTCAGCGCGGCGGGGGTGCAGCCCAGCCGGGCGACCGCATTGGCAAAGCGTGCGCCGTCCATATGGAAGCCCAGCCCGCGTTCCTTGGCCAGCGTGCCGATCGCGGCGACCTGGTCGGGGTTGTAGACGCGGCCATATTCGGTGGCGTTGGTGATCGAGATCGCGTGCGGCTGGACGCGGTGGACGTCGTTGGCGATCGCGTCGACCACGGTCCGGATCGTGTCGGGGGTCAGCTTGGCCCCTTCGCCATCGGCCAGCATCAGCTTGGCGCCGTGGGTGTAGAATTCGGGCGCGCCGCCCTCGTCATTCTGGATGTGCGAGTCGCGATGACAGACCACGCCGCCATAGGGCGGGCAAAGCGCGGCCAGCGCCAGGCAGTTGGCCGCCGTCCCGGTGGGCACCCACAGCGCCTCCACCTCGGTCCCGAACAGATCGGACAAGCGCGCGTCCAGCGCCCTGGACCAGCGGTCGCCGTCATAGGGGCTGTCCATCTGGTCGGCACCGGCGATGGCGGCCATCACCTTGGGGTGGATACGGGCGGCATTGTCCGAGAAAAAGCGCATGGCCCCAGCGTTTGGGGGAGGCGGCGGATCAGGTCAACACCGGTGCCCCATCGAGGGGGGCAGCGGGGGGGGGGCTGTCGAGAGGGTAACACCCCTCCGTCAGGCCTTCGGCCTGCCACCTACTCCTTGCAGGGGAGGAAAACGCCGCCACATGCGCTCCCCCTCCCGCAGGCGGGAGGGGGCCGGGGGGAGGGGACACCGCCAGCGATGAATCCCCAAGCTCGCCAAAACCCCGCTGATCCCCTGGCCGAACGAAAGCACCGATCGCCGTTCGCCGCCGTCAGCTTGGCAAGCTTCTGCCCTACTCCTCGCCACCATCGCCTTCGTCGGGCCCACGGCGGTCGTCGGGGCGGCGATCGTCGGGGCCGGGGCCGGGGCGATCGCGGCGGCGGCCAGGACCGACGGTGATCGACCCGTCCTCGCCGGTGCGCAGGTCGATGCCCAGCCCCTGGATGATCTCGCCCACCGGGTCGGCCTCTACGGGCACGGCGTCTTCGTCGAGGCCGTTGCTGATCGCGTCCGGGTCGACCTCTTGCTGCACCACCGGCGCGGGCACCGGCGGGATGTCGAGCGCCGACTGCATGAAGGCACGCCAGATGCGCGCGGGCACGCCGCCGCCCGACAGGCCGGGATTGGGCGTATTGTCGTCATTGCCGACCCACACGCCCACCACCAGGTCGCGCGCGAAGCCGACGAACAGCGCGTCGCGCGAATCCTGCGTCGTGCCGGTCTTGCCATAGGCATCGACGGTCAGCAGCGCCTGCCGCCCCGTCCCCGTCTTGATCGAGGAGGACAGCAGGTCGAGCATCCCGTCATGCACCGCCGAGGAGAAGCCCGTCTTGCGATTGGTCAGCGACTGATACCAGCCCTTGTCCTTGACGTCGGACAGCCCGCGTGCGGCCACCGGATAGCTTTCATTGGCGACCGCGGCATAGGCGGCGGTCAACTCCAACAGGCTGACGGTCGAGGTGCCAAGGCCGATCGTCGCCTCGTTGGGGATCGGCGTGGTGATGCCCAGATCGCGTGCCGCCTTGATGACCGACTTCACGCCGACCGCCTGGGTCAGCCGCGCGGCGGCGACGTTGGACGAGCGGGCAAAGGCCTGGCGAAGCGTGATCTTGCCCAGATAGCGGCCATCGGCGTTGCGCGGCTTCCACCCGGCGATATCGACGGGCTCGTCCTCGATCGTCGAGTCCGGCGTCATGCCCGAGCGCAGTGCGGCAAGGTAGACGAACAGCTTGAACGCCGATCCGGGCTGGCGGCGGGCCTGGGTGGCGCGGTTGAACGGGCTCTTGGAATAATCCTTGCCGCCGACCATCGCCACGACGCGGCCATCGGGGCGCATCGCGACCAGCGCGACCTGCGCCTGGTTCAGCCCGGCGCTGCGCACCGCGCGCTCGGCAACCCGCTGCAACCGGGGATTGAGCGTCGTCTGGACGGTCGCCTCGGTCTTGATCTCGCCCGCCTGGTCGCGCGCCTCGGGCAGCACCCAGTCGGCGAAATAGGTGCCGCTGGGCAGCGTCTCGGGCCGGGAGGCGAGCACGCGCTGCGGCTGGACGGCGTCGGCCTCGCGCTTGGTCAGGAAGCCCGCATCCTCCATCGCCGCCACGACGACGGCCTGGCGTGCGCGCGCACCCTTCAGGTTCGTGGTGGGGGCCAGCCGCGACGGCGCCTTGACCAGCCCCGCCAGCATCGCCGCCTGGCCGATGTTCAGCTTGTCGGGCGTACGGCCGAAATAATGCTTCGAGGCGGCGGTGATGCCGTACACATTGTCGCCGAAATAGACGTTCGACAGATAGCGCGACAGGATCTCGTCCTTCGTCAGCCACGCCTCCAGCCAGAAGGCGATCATCGCCTCGCGAATCTTGCGGCCCGCCGTGCGGTCGGAATCGAGAAAGGCGTTCTTCGCCAGCTGCTGCGTGATGGTCGAGCCGCCTTCGCGCACGCCGCCCGATCCGAAATTGTGCCAGGCGGCGCGCAGGATGCCGCGCGGGTCGACGCCCCAGTGCGAATAGAAGCGCCGGTCCTCGATCGCCATGAACGCCTCGCGCACATGGGCGGGCAGCTTGGCCGCGTCGACCGGCGCGCCGATGATCGAACCGCGCCGCGCGATCGGCGTGCCGTCATCGGCGGTCAGCGTGATCGAGGGCGGGGTCGGCGGCTGGAGCGAGCGCGACAGTGGTGCGGTGATCGCCAGCCAGATGATCGCGATCACCAGCAGGATGATCCCCGCGCCCAGCCCCCGCATGATCCACCGGCCCCAGCGGATACGACGACGCGGGCGCCCCGTCTCCGGCGGTTCGTCGTCCGAGCCGAAGGACCAGCTCTGCGTCTCGGCGTCGTAGAGCGGATAATGGGGTCCGACCGGCTCGTACGGACGGTCCAGCGGGGTGCGGTCGGGATTGAACGGATCGGGGCGCATTACAGGGTTCCGGCGGTCGGCCACTCGCGTGTATTACTCAACCAGAACACCGCGCGCAAGCTCATGCACGCGTTTACCCTGTTTGCGGCACCTCGGGCAAGCGGTCCGCGGGGGGCGTGTCCTGGATCAGCCCGGCACGGTGCGCGACGATGGTCGGGACCAGCGCCTGGCCCGCCACGTTGATCGCGGTCCGCCCCATGTCGAGGATTGGATCGATTGCCAGCAACAGCCCCGCGCCCTCCAGCGGCAGGCCCAGCGTCGACAGGGTCAGCGTCAGCATCACGACCGCGCCGGTCAGCCCGGCCGTCGCCGCCGAGCCCAGCACCGACACCAGCACGATCAGCACATAATCGCCGACATGCAGCGGCAGGCCGTAATATTGCGCGACGAACAGCGCCGAAATGGCGGGATAGATGGCGGCGCACCCGTCCATCTTGGTGGTCGCGGCAAAGGGTACGGCAAAGGCCGAATAGGCGCGCGGCACGCCCAGCCGCCGCTCGACCGCATCCTCGGTGACGGGCAGCGTCGCGATCGACGAGCGCGAGACGAAGCCCAGCTGGATGGCGGGCCAGGCCGCGGCGTAGAAGCGCCTGGGCGACATCCCGTTGGCCAGCAGAAGCAGCGGATAGACGACGAAAAGCACCAGGCCGAGCCCGATATAGACCGCCAGCGCGAAGCTGCCGAGCGCGGACAGCGACTGCCACCCATAGCGCACGATCGCATTGCCCAGCAGCGCGCCCGAGCCGATCGGGGTCAGCCGGATGACCCAGGACAGGATGCGCCGGAAGATGGCGAGCGCGGAGGCGTTGAACGACAGGAAGCCCTCGCCCTTGTCGCCCACCCGAACGGCGGCGACGCCGATCGCGACCGCCATGACGATGATCTGCAGGATGTTGAACGACAGTCCGGTCTTGAGCGCGCCGTTATCGCCCGCGCTGGTCGAGGCGGACAGGCCTAGGATATTGGACGGGATCAGCCCGCGCAGGAAATCGAGCCAGGACCCGGCCGTGTCGGGCCTGACCGCGCTGCCCGGTGCGATGCCCGCATGGAGGCCGGGTTGCAGGACGGTGCCCAGCGTCAGCCCGATACTGACCGCGATCAGCGCGGTAATGGCGAACCAGATGAAGGTGGCGGCGACCAGCCGCGCGGCATTGTTCAGGTCGCGCAGCGCCGCGATCGAGGCGACGATGGCGGTGAACACCAGCGGCACGACCAGCACCTTGAGCAGTTGGACGAAGCTTTCGCCGACGATACGCAGGGCCTCGGCAAGGCCGGCGATACCCTGCGACCGGGCGAGCAGGCCGAGCAACAGGCCGACGGCCATGCCGACAAACACCTGCGCCCCGAAGGAAAAACGGAATTTCATCCGACCATAGCTAACAAGCCGGTGAAACGATCCCAACCAAGTTTTGTGTGGGGGGAGGAAAGCTCCCCATGTCCTGATCTCCGCTATCCCGCCCCGCATGGGGCTGGCCCGATCGGGCCTGGGGGAGAATGGTGCTGCCGGTGAGGATTGAACTCACGACCTCAGCCTTACCAAGGATGCGCTCTACCACTGAGCTACGGCAGCACTCGCGTTTGACCGCGGAAGCGCGCCTAGAGACGATCGGGCGGGCATTGTCAAGCGACCTTTGTGCGGATTATGCGAAATGCCATGGCAAAGGACGAACGCGCGGAGCGGCTGGCAGCGGCGCTCCGGGAAAATCTGAAGCGGCGAAAGGCCCAGGCCCGGCAGGTGGGTGAGGGCGAGGATGCACCCGCGCGCCCGCCATCGGACGAGCGCGCCTGATCGTCGTCACATCACGCCGATCAAGCCGAGCAAGATCGTCGCAGCCCCGAGCCCGGTCGACAGGGCCAGCCGCAACCGGCCCCATCCCGGCATGTCGTGCACCCATCGCCCGATGCGGGCATCGACCAGGGGCGTCACCAGGATGACCGCGCCCAGGATCAGCAGCGCGATCCGCAACGACCCGCCGCCCAGCAACGGCGGCAACAATATGATCCACCCGATCAGGCTCGGCGCCACCGCCGCCACATAGGGGGTGACGCGGGGCTCCCGCCGAATCAGCGCCTCCATCCACCACAACCCGCCCAGGAACGACAGGATCAGCGCGGCATATAGGCCCCCGGCGATCATCGTGGGCAAAGTCAGGCGGGGGGCGACCAGCACAAGCGCGATGCACAGGATCGGCGGCAGGACCCCGGCGCCTCCCAGGATCAGCGGCGGTCGCGGCAGGGGGCGGGGCGTCATCCTGTACCTCATGGTCGGCGGTGCGGTGCAGGGGATACGCGGACGACGGGCATTGGTTCACGGACGCCGCCGGAGGCCCCCGCGCGGCCCGCAAGGGGAGCGGCCATTCGCCATCTTTCCGAACCGATGCTAACCTGTTGATATGATAAAGAGTGAAATCAACCCGCGGGTCTTCTGGGGCGCGTCCGGGATCATCGCGCTGTTGCTGGTGACGACGCTGGCCATGCCGGGCACCGCCGACGCCGCGTTCAAGGCGGCACAGGCCTGGGCGATCGACACGTTCGGCTGGTTCTATATCGCGTCGGTCGCGGTCTTCCTGGTCGTCGTGCTGGCGCTGGGATTCGGTCCCGCGGGCAAGTTGAAGCTGGGGCCGGACGATGCCGAGCCGGACTTTCCCTATCTGTCCTGGCTGGCCATGCTGTTCGCGGCGGGCATGGGCATCGGCCTGATGTATTTCGCGGTCGCCGAGCCGATCCAGCATTATATCTCGCCCCCCGAAGCGCCCAGCGGCACGATCCTGGCCGCGCGCGAGGCGATGGCGATCACCTTCCACCATTACGGCGTCCACGCCTGGGCGATCTATGCGCTGGTCGGCATGAGTCTGGCCTATTTCACCTATCGCAAGGACCTGCCGCTGACGATGCGGTCGGGCCTGTCGCCGATCCTGGGCAAGCGGATCGACGGGCCGCTGGGCGATGCGATCGACATCTTCGCGGTGTGCGGCACGGTCTTCGGCGTCTCGACCTCGCTGGGGTTCGGCGTGTCGCAGATGACGGCGGGGCTGAATTACGAATATGGCCTGCCCGACACGCTGACCGTCAAGATCGCGGTCATCGTGCTGGTGATGGGTGCGGCGACCCTGTCGGTGCTGAGCGGCGCGGACCGGGGCATTCGCCGCCTGTCCGAGCTGAACCTCGTCCTCGCCGTCCTGCTGATGCTGTTCGTCATGGCGGTCGGCCCGACCCTGTTCCTACTGCGTGCGCTGGTGCAGAATTTCGGCCTGTATCTCGATCATTTCGTCAAGCGCACCTTCACCCTCTACGCCTATGAACCGCGCGCCTGGATGGCGGACTGGACGCTGTTCTACTGGGCGTGGTGGATCGCCTGGTCGCCGTTCGTCGGCATGTTCATCGCGCGCATCTCGCGCGGGCGGACCATCCGCGAATTCGTGATCGGCGTGCTGTTCGTGCCGACCGCCTTCACCTTCCTGTGGATGACGGTGTTCGGCAACACCGCGATCGCGCTCGACCTGGGCGGGGCGCATGGCGGCATCGCGGCGGCGGTGCAGGCGAACCTGTCGACCGCCTTGTTCAAGTTCCTGGAATATCTGCCCGCCGCCAGCGTCACCTCGACCCTGGCGATCGTCCTGGTCGGCTTCTTCTTCGTGACCTCTGCCGATTCGGGCGCGCTGGTCATCGACACGCTGGCCTCGGGCGGGACCGAGGAGACGCCGCGCTGGCAGCGCATGTACTGGTGCGTATTGCTGGGGACCACGGCGACGCTGTTGCTGGTCGCGGGCGGGTTGGGCGCGTTGCAGTCGGCCACGCTGCTGGCCGCGCTCCCCTTCTGCTTCATCATGCTGTTGCTGGCGGTGGGACTGGTGCGCCAGACCAATGCCGATCTGGCGGGCGTCACGCTGCCCGGTGACAGCCCTGCCATCAGCGAGCGGATCAAGCGGTTGATCGTACCGGCCCGCCGCACCGACATCGTCGCGCAGATCCGCGCACAGGGGGAGGCTGCGCTCCAAAGCGTGCAGGAGGCGATGGAGGCGGAGGGCTGGACCGCCAGTCGGCTGGAGAGCGAGGACGACCAGGTCGCGCTGACCATCACCGCGCGCGATGGTCGCCCCTTCGTCTATCGCCTGTCGCCCCGCTCGCGCCCGCTGGCCGCCTATACCGCGCTGGAGGCGCCCGAACGCCGCCGCAGCCTGGCCTGGATGCTCGCCGCGCAGACCAATGGTGAGACGGGTTTTCGCGACCTGACCGGCTTCACCACCGGACAGATCGCCAACGACGTGCTGACCCAACTCGAACGCTGGCGCCTGGCCGAGGCCAATCGCAGGGAAGGCTGATCGCTCCGCCGCTGAGGGCATGGGGCATTGCCCGAGGCGGCCATTCATTGTACCGATCGTTACAGTCGAGAATGAAGGATCGGAACACCGGATGACCGACCGCCCGCCGTTGCCACCGTTCACCACCGAAACCGCCGTCCAGAAGGTTCGCATGGCGGAAGACGCCTGGAACAGCCGCGATCCGACACGCGTCGCGCTGGCCTATACGCCCGACTGTCCCTGGCGGAATCGCGACCTGTTCCTGGCCGGGCATGATGCCATCGTCACATTCCTCCGCGACAAATGGGCGCGGGAGCGGGATTATCGCCTGATCAAGGAATATTGGGCGCATCAGGGCAACCGGATCGCGGTGCGCTTCGCCTATGAATGGCATGATGCGGAGGGTCGGTGGTTCCGGTCCTATGGCAATGAGAATTGGGACTTTGCCGGGGACGGCCGGATGCGGCGGCGGATCGCGTCGATCAACGACCTGGCGATCACCGGGGAGGAGCGGCTGTTCCGCTGGCCGCTTGGACCCCGTCCGGCGGATCATCCCGGTTTAAGCGACCTGGGGCTGTAACCATGGCGCGGATGATCGCCGAGCGAGCCGATGCGCTGCCGGGCCTTGCCGAGGTGTTTCGCGAATATGGCTATGCCGGGGCCAGCCTGTCGCTGATCGGCACCGCGACCGGGCTGGGGCGCGGGAGCCTCTATCACTTTTTCCCCGGCGGAAAGCAGGAGATGGCGGCCGCCGTGCTCGCCGATGTCGCCGCCTGGTTCGACGCGGCGGTGTTCGTACCGCTGGAACAGGCGGAGGACCCGCGCGCCGGGATCGACGCGATGATGGTCGAGATCGACCGCTATTTCCGCTCCGGACAGCGCGCCTGCCTGATCGGTGCCTGGGGTCTGGGGGCGACCCGCGATCCCTTTGGCGAGCCGATCGCGGCCTATTTCCGGCGCTGGATCGCCGCGCTCCAGACGCGGTTGGTGCGGGCCGGGGTGGCGGAGGATCATGCCGCCACCTTGGCGCAGGACGTGGTCAGCGGCATCCAGGGTGCGGTCGTGCTGGCGCGCGCCCTGAACGACCCTTCGCTGTTCCGCGCGACGCTGGGGCGGCTGACGGCGCGGCTCTACACCGCGCTCGCCGCCGCCGCGTGAGGGTCAGATCGCGGCCAGCGCCTGTTCGCAATCGGCGATCAGGTCGTCGGCATCCTCCACACCGATCGAGATACGCACCAGATTGTCGGTGATGCCGAGCGCCGCCTTGCGCGCGTCGGGGACCGACAGGTGCGTCATCGCGGCGGGGTGGCTGGCCAGCGTCTCGGTCCCGCCAAGGCTGACCGCCAGCTTGGCGATGCGAAGCGCGTCGAGGAAGCGGAAGGATTCCGCCTCGCCACCCTTCAGATACAGCGAGAAGGTCGAGCCGCCGCCGGTGCAGTGACGGCGATAGATATCGGCCTGTCGCTCCAGCCCAGGCGTATCGGCCAGGAAGCCGAGATAGCCGACCCGCTCGACCTTCGGATGGTCACGCAGGAAGGCGCAGACCTTGGCCGCGTTTTCCCCGGCGCGGCTCATGCGCAGCTCCAGCGTTTCCAGCGAGCGGAGCAGCATCCAGGCGGTGTTGGGATCGCAGATCGTGCCGATGGTGTTGCGCATCGACCGGATGGTGGCGATGTGCGCCTTCGACCCCAGCACGCCGCCCGCGACCAGATCGGAATGGCCGCCCGCATATTTGGTCAGCGAATAGACGACCAGATCGGCGCCGTGCTTGAGCGGGCGCTGCCAGAGCGGGCCAAGAAAGGTATTGTCGATCGCGATCGGCGGCTTTTCGGGCATGTCGGCGAAGACCGCGTCGCGCGATGCGGCCACCGCCTCGATATCGACCAGCGCGTTGGTCGGGTTGGCGGGGCTTTCGAGATAGATCAGCGGCACCCGGCCGGTCGCGGCGGCCTTGGTCAGCACCGCGTCGATCTCCTCGCGCGTCGCGCCTGCGGGAAAGTCGAGCCACTGCACCCCGAACCGGCCCAGGATGCGCCCGATCAGCGTCTCGGTCGCGGCATAGAGCGGGCCCGAATGGACGATGACGTCGCCCGGCTGGACCATCGACAGGAACAGCGTGGCGATCGCCGCCATGCCGCTGGAAAAGGTCAGCGCGTCCTCCGCCTCGTCCCAGATGGCCAGGCGATCCTCCAGGATTTCCTGGTTCGGCCCGTTGAAGCGCGAATAGACCAGCCCGTCGGCTCCGCCGGGACGCTTGCCGGTGACCCCCTCGAAATGCCGCTTGCCCGCCGCCGCATTGGGAAAGACGAAGGTCGAGGTCAGGAAGATCGGCGGCTTCAGCGATCCTTCCGACAGTACGGGGTCGAAGCCATAGCCCATCATCAGCGTCGAAGGCTTCAGCTTGCGGTCGCCGATGCTGGTCACCTCGCTCTTGGATGCGGCCGGGCCCTGTTGTGGAACGCCAGTAAGATCGGATTCGGTCGGCATGTCGGTCTCCTCGGGAACGGATGCCGCTCTGCCGGCGGCCCTGTCTCAAGGATAACGTGGCGGGCGGCTTTGGCGAGATGCTCAATCTTCCTGCCCTGAAAGGGGAGGAATTTCAGAGCGGGAGGCCGATCAGCGAAATCTGGCGGCCATAGGATGGCTCGTCGCGGTGCGTCGAACGGCGGAAGCTGAAGAAGCGGTCCTCCTGCACATAGGTGTCCTCACCCAGCGCGGCCACGCGCGTGACCCCGGCGGCGGCGAGGCGGTGGGCGACATAGGCCTCCAGGTCGAACTGGTAGTGATCGGGCCGCGTCCCATCGGCGAAGAAGCGCTCATTCTCGGGGGCCTGTTCTGCGAAGCGGCGCAGGAAGGCGGCATCCACCTCATAGCTGGCGCGGGCGATGCACGGGCCGATCGCCGCCGCGATCCGTTCGCGCCGCGCGCCCAGCGCTTCCATGGCGAGCAGCGTCGCATCGGTGATGCCGCCCAGCGCGCCCTTCCACCCGGCATGGGCCGCGCCGACGACACCCGCTTCGACATCGGCGAACAGCACGGGCGCGCAGTCGGCGGTGAGGATGCCGAGCAGCAGCCCCGGCCGGTTGGTGACCAGTGCGTCGCCATGTGGGCGGATATCATCCTCCGGCGGGCTCAACACCGTCACCGCCTCGGCCGAGTGAATCTGGTAGCAGGTGATCAGCCGCGCGCCCGGCAGCACCGCGTCGCGCGCGCGGGCCCGATTCTCGGCGACCGCCTCGGCATCATCCTGCGAGCCCAGCCCGACATTCAGCCCGCCGTGAATACCCGCCGACACGCCGCCGCGCCGCCCGAGAAAGCCGTGCGGGATCGCCTCCAGCAGGGGCGTGCGGAGTGCCTCGATGGTCATAGCGACAGCCTCATGATCCGGTCCTCGTCGATCGTGTCGCCGACGGGAAAGTCGTAGCGGCCGATATCGACAAAGCCGTAGCGGGCGTAAAAGGCCTTGGCGCGGTGATTGTCGACATAGACCGACAGGATCAACTCGCGCGCGCCGCGCGTCCTGGCGGTGGCGATGGCCCAGTCCATCAGGACGGGGCCCACGCCCGCCCCCAAATGGCTGGACGCGACATAGAGCTGATAGAGTTCGACCGCATCCTCCGGCCATTCGCCGGGAAAGCCGACCGGGCCGATCTTGGCGAAACCGATGATCGCATCACCGTCCACGGCCAGGCGGATGGTGAAGTCGGGATGGCCGATCTGGCTGGGCAGGCCGGTGGGGCCGAACGCTTCGGACAGAAAGGCGCTCAGGTCGGCGGGGGGATAGAGATGGCCGAACGTGTCGGTAAAGGCGGCCTGCGCCATCACGGCCAGCGCCTCGCCGTCACCGGGTACTGCGTCGCGATAGGCGGTCATTCGCCATATCCCGCAGGCACCGGCCAGTCGGGGCGCGCCACCGCCAGTGCGCGGAACAGCGTGCCCATGTCCTGCATCAGCCGGTTGCGGTCGGCGAGCAGCGCATCACCGCGGTCGGGATGTGCACGGGCAAGGGCCGCAGTGCGCTGGTCGATGCCCAGTGCGCCCAGCAGGTCGCGTTGCGTCACCGGGCCGAAGGCGGCGAGGCCGGTGCTTTGCGCGGCGGCGGCCAGCGTCGTGAAATCGACATGCGCGCTCAGATCCTGTTCGCCGGGCCGGTCGAAGGGGTTGGCATAGGCATGGCCGCGTACCGCCTGGAGCGTGTCGGCGATGGCGGGCCCCTCATAGCCGTAATCGACGATCAGCGCGGCCCCGCCCTGCGCCGCGATCCGCGCCGATAGGGTGCGCATGATCGCGACGCTGGCGGGCGAAACCTCGATCACCGAACCGGCCTCCGCCTCGCGCAGCGGTTCGGGAATGATCTCGGGCGGGACGGGCGGTCCGGCGATCGGCAGGAACAACAGGTCCTGCGCCGCGACCAGCCGCTCATGCCAGCCATCGCCACGCCGGACGAGCTGGCGGATAGGCATTGCATCGAAGAATTCGTTGGCGACGACGATCAGCGGGCGGTCGGTGGGGAGCGTCTCGACCGTGTCGTGCCACTGCGCATCGGCGACGCGCTCGGCTTGCGCGGTGCGCAGGCTCGCGCTGGTTTCGACGAAGTGGATGGTCGGGGTGAAGCCCGCCTTGGCCATCGCCCGCCGTGCATCGGCGGCCAGCGTGCCGCGCCCCGGCCCCAGCTCGACCCAATAGGTCTCGGGCCGCCCCGCGCGGTCCCACAGGTCCGCGCACCACAGGCCGACCAGCTCGCCGAACATCTGGCTGATCTCGGGACTGGTAGTGAAGTCGCCGCCCGCGCCCAGCGGATCGCGGGTGCCGTAATATTGCGCGTTGGCGGCGGCCATGAACTGCGCCACCGGGATCGGCCCGGCCAGCGCGATGGCGCGGGCCAGGCGTTCGGGCAGCGCGTCCTCCGGCGCGGGCTTGTGATCGGCGGGGGGGATCAGCGGGTTGGTCATGGCCTCGCTCTGCCGATCCCATCCCTTCGCCGCAAGAGGATCAGGAAATGCTGTCGGCCCCGGCGATCGGTTCGACCCGGACGCGACGCGCCTTGGCGGAGTTCATCAGGTACAGCCCGCCCAGGATCATCGGCACGCACAGCCACTGGCCCATATGCAGCCCGGTCACTTCCGCAAAGGCGCGCAACTGCTGGTCGGGTTCGCGGAAGAACTCGACGATGAAGCGGGCAATGCCGTAACCGAGCAGGAACAGGCCAGACAGCTTGCCCGGATCGTAACGCGCCCTGGTCCGCCAGAAGGCGAAGCTCATGACCGCGAACAGCACCAGGCCCTCCAGCCCCGCCTCGTACAACTGGCTGGGATGGCGCGCCGGATCGACCAGGCCGAAGGGCACGGTGCGCGGGAAGACGATCGCCCAGGGCGCGTCCGACGGCTTGCCCCACAGCTCGCCGTTCACGAAATTGGCTAGGCGACCCAGGAACAGGCCGACCGGCGCGGTGCAGACCAGATAGTCGAGGATGCGCAGCCAGCTGAGCTTGTGCTTGCGGGCGAACAGGATGACGCCGATGCCGACGCCGATCGCGCCACCATGGAAACTCATGCCGCCGTCCCACAGCCGGATGATCCGCAACGGGCGCAGGAACATCTCGGGCGCGTAGAAGATCACATAGCCGATGCGCCCGCCCAGGATGATGCCCAGCGTCGCATAGAAGACCAGATCGTCGGCATGGGTGCGCGACATCGGCGCGCCCGGCCGGTCGAGCATCTTGCCCAGATACCACCAGCCGAACAGGATGCCCGCGATATAGGCCAGGCTGTACCAGCGCAGCGTGAAGAAGCCGATCGAGAAGATGTCCGGGTGCAACCCCAGATCCTCGAACCGGATATGGCCGCCCGCGGCCGCAAGCATGGAGAGGATCAAGCGCGTTTCCCTTTCTGGTCCGCCCTCATAGAGCGGCGGGACGACAACACCAAGACCATGGCTTCGGTGCCGTTGGTGGGGGAGAGTACGTGGCCTTCGACTTCGCTCAGGCTGAACGGAGAGTGGTATGACGCCCTCGATTCAGGGGCGGTGACAATCCCCCCGCTCCGTTCAGCCTGAGCGAAGTCGAAGGCCACGCCAAAACGGTCGCTCTCATTCCGGACTCACGCGAAGCCGCGAAGACATGTGGTTCGCGCAGAGGCGCGGAGGACGCAGAGATGTCGAGCCCGGTCGTACGGCCGGTCTGCGCATCGCGAGCGGCACGGTCTTCCGGTCGCAAAAGCAGGACGCCTGCGCCGCCGATCCTTCCCTGCGTCCTCCGCGCCTCTGCGCGCAAAAAAACCTGGCGGCATTGCCCGAACAATCGACCCCCTCGTTCTGAGACAGCGAAACCCCCGGCTTGTCTGCCCATGCCCGTCGGCTAAGGCTGGCCGCGATGGAGTTCAGCAGGCGCAACATTCTCGTCGGCGGGGGAGCAGGGGTCGGGTTGCTGGTCGCCTGGGGCGTGTGGCCGCGCGCCTATCCGCCGAACCTGACGGTCGCGCCGGGCGAGCAGGCGTTCGGGGCCTGGTTGAAGATCGGGCGCGACGGTATCGTCACCGTCGCCGTGCCGCAGGCCGAACATGGCCAGGGCATCGCCACCACGCTGGCGCAGGTGGTCGCCGACGAGTTGGGCGCGGACTGGCGCACGGTGGCGGTCGAGCCTGCGCCGATCAGCCCGCTCTACGCCAATCCGATCGGCGTCGACGCGCTGTTCGAGGGCGGGTTCGACCGGTTGCCCGAGGTCGTGCGCACCGAATGGTTGCGGCGCGACCGGGTGATGCTGACCGCCGGGTCGAGCAGCTTGCGCATGTTCGAGGGGCCCGCGCGCGCCGCCGCCGCGACCGCCCGCGCGTTGATGGCACAGGCCGCCGCCCGGCGCTGGGGCGTGGACTGGAGCCTTTGCGAGGCCAGGGACGGCTTCATGACTCACGGCACGCAGCGGCTGCGCTTCGCCGAACTGGCCGAGGCGGCGGCGGGCGAGACGGTGCCGCAGCCCCTGCCGCTGGGCAGCGGCGGGGCGGGGGCACTGGCGGGCAAGGACGTCCCCCGGCTCGATTCGCCCGCCAAGGTCGACGGCTCGGCCAATTTCACCGCCGATATCCGCCTGCCCGACATGGTCCATGTCGCGGTGCGCCACGCGCCGCTGGGCCGGACACGCGCGATCCGCATCGACCGCGCGGCGGCGATGAAGGTCCCCGGCGTCGTCGAGGTGATCGACGGCGGCGACTGGGGCGCGGTGGCGGCGGGGAGCTGGTGGATCGCGCAAAAGGGGCTGGACGCGCTGGCCCCGCAGGCGGTCAGCGCAGGCACGGGGCCGACCTCCGCGGCGATCGCGCAAAGCCTCGCCGCCGCTTTGAAGGAAGACGGGCATAGCGTCGCCGCGCAGGGCGATGCCGAATCCGCGCTGGCGGGCGGGGGGCTGATCGAGGCGGACTATCAGGTCGGCACCGGCGTTCACGCCGCGATCGAGCCCCGCGCGGCGGTGGCGGCATGGCGGGACGGCGGCCTCGAACTCTGGGCGCCGACCCTCGCGCCCGAGCGCGCCAGGACGGTGGCGGCCGAGGCGGCGGGCGTCGCGGCGGACCGGGTGGTCGTCCACGCCATGCCGATCGGCGGCGGCTTCGGCATCGGGCTGGAGCATGAGGCGGTGGCGCAGGCGGCGATGATCGCGGCAAAGCTGAAGCGGCCGGTCAATGTCCAGTGGTCGCGCGCCGACGACCTGCGCCGCGACGCCTGGCGCGCGCCCGCCACCGCCCGGATGACCGCGCGGGTGGAGCAGGGGCGGCTGACCGCGTGGCGGGCGCAGATCGCGACCCCCGCCACCGGACAGGCGCTCGCCCGGCGGGTGATGCCCGGCGGAATGGTCCGGCTGGGGCTGAAGGGCGAGGGGCGGGGCGATGCCTATGCGATGGGCGGTGCGGTGCCCCCCTATGCCATCCCGGCGCTGTCGATCCGCCATCACGTCGCCGCGCTGCCCATCCCGACCGGCCATGTCCGGGGCGGGGCGCATGTCGCCAACTGCTTCATCACCGAATCCTTCATCGACGAGTGTTCGCGGGCGGCCGGGGCCGATCCGCTGGCTTGGCGGCTCCGCCTGTTGGCGCAGGAGCCCCGGCTGACCCGGTGCCTGTCGACTGCGGCGTCGCTGGGCGGCTGGGAAGGCGGCGGGGCGGGCAGCGGGCAGGGGATCGCTGGCCACGGCTTTCGCGGCAGCTATGTCGCCGTGCTGGCCGAGGCGCACCGCGACGCGAACGGGCGGCCGATCGTCGACCGGCTGGTCGCGGCGGTCGATTGCGGGCGCGTCGTAAACCCTGACATCGTGCGACAGCAGATCGAGGGCGGCCTCGTCTTCGGCTTGGCGGCGTTGCGCGGCGGCGCGGTGGGCTTTGCCGATGGGATGGCACAGCCGTCGCGGCTGGGCGCGCTGAACCTGCCGCGTCTGGCCGATACGCCCGATATCACGGTCGAGCTGATCCGCTCCGACGACGATCCCGGCGGGGTGGGGGAGCTGGCGGTGCCGCCGGTCGCACCTGCCATCGCCAACGCGCTTGCCACCCTGCCCGGCTTCCCACGGATACGAAGCCTGCCGATGGAGTTGTCCGTCTGATGCTGCCTCCCGATCATCCGCCCGTCCCGCGTCCGAAGATCGGCGTGCTCCTGATGAACCTGGGCACGCCCGACGCGCCCGATCCCAAGTCGGTGAAACGCTATCTGGGCGAGTTCCTGTCCGACCGCCGGGTGATCGAGATCCCCGCGCTGCTGTGGCAGCCGATCCTGCGCGGGATCATCCTGAACACCCGGCCGAAGAAGTCGGCCCATGCCTATTCGCTGGTGTGGCGCGACGACGGCTCGCCGCTGGCCGCGATCACCAGGGCGCAGGCGGTGGCACTGAAGGATAGCTTCGGTCCCGGTGTCATGGTCGACTGGGCGATGCGCTATGGCCGCCCCGCCATCGCCGACCAGATCCAGGCGATGAAGGATGCCGGGTGCGAGCGCATCCTGCTGGCCCCGCTCTATCCGCAATATTGCGCGGCGACGACCGCGACCGCGCATGACAAGGCGTTCGCGCATCTGGCGACGATGCGCTGGCAGCCCGCGATCCGCACCCTGCCGCCCTATTATGACGACGCGCTCTATATCGATGCGCTGAAGCAGCAAGTGGAGGCACAGCTCGCGACGCTGGATTTCGAGCCCGAGGCGATCCTGGCCAGCTTCCACGGCATGCCGCAGCGCACGCTGGAGCTGGGCGATCCCTATCACTGCCATTGCCGCAAGACCGCGCGGCTGCTGGGCGAGGCGATGAAGGACACGCTGGCGGGGCGCGAGATGCTGGTCGCGTTCCAGTCGCGATTCGGCCGTGCCAAGTGGCTGGAACCCGCGACCGACACGGTGCTGGAATCGCTGCCGGGGCGCGGCATTCGCAAGATCGCGATCCTGGCCCCTGGTTTCTCGGCGGACTGTATCGAGACGCTGGAGGAACTGGCGATTCGTGGTCGCGAAAGTTTCGAGGGGGCGGGCGGCACCCATTTCGCCTATCTACCGTGTCTTAACGACAGCGATGTCGGGATCGCGATGCTGCGGGGATTGATCGAACGCGAGCTTCGGGGCTGGTTGCCGTAACGTAATATTACATGGCGGCCGGTCTTCACCATTGCGGATCGCGCATGCCCCTTTTAAGCCACAATCTCAAAATGGGAGAGGTTGAATGGCTCGGGTTGCGATCGTGACGGGTGGTACGCGCGGTATTGGCGAGGCGATCAGCCTGGCCCTGAAGGAGGCGGGCGTGACCGTCGCCGCCAATTATGCGGGCAATGACGAACGCGCGCGCGAATTCTCGGAGCGCACGGGTATCAAGGCGTACAAGTGGGACGTCGCCGATTACGACGCGGTGCAGGCCGGTGTCGCGCAGGTCGCCGAAGAACTGGGCCCGGTCGACATCGTCGTCAACAATGCGGGCATCACCCGCGACGGCACGCTGCTGAAGATGACCTACCAGATGTGGAAGGAGGTCATGGACACCAATCTGGGCGGTTGCTTCAACATGGCCAAGGCGGTGTTCCCCGGCATGCGCGAGCGCAAATGGGGTCGTATCGTCAATATCGGTTCGATCAACGGCCAGGCGGGCCAATATGGCCAGGTGAACTATGCCGCCGCCAAGTCGGGCATCCACGGCTTTACCAAGGCGCTGGCGCAGGAAGGCGCGCGCGTCGGCGTGACCGTGAATGCGATCGCACCGGGCTATATCGACACCGACATGGTCGCCGCCGTCCCCGCCGACGTGCTGGAAAAGATCGTCGCCAAGATCCCGGTCGGGCGCCTGGGCCAGGCGCACGAGATCGCGCGCGGCGTCGCCTTCCTGTGTTCGGACGAGGCGGGCTTCGTCACCGGCTCGACCCTGTCGATCAACGGCGGCCAGCATATGTACTAAGGGCTTTCCTTCCCTCGCAGGGGAAGGATGTCAGTGGCTGCAAAAACGCCGACCTCCAATTAAGGAGATCGGCGTTCCGTTCTCGATACGCTACGCGAGAAATATGGGGGCGGGTGGGGCGGATACAGGCCCCGCCCGCCCGAACTGTTTTAGCGGCAATAGCCCGGACGGCCCGACCGCTCGATCGCGCGGCCCGCCAGGGCGCCGGCACCGCCGCCGATCAGCGTGCCCAGCGTGCGATCGCCCTGGGTGTCGATGGTCCGGCCCAACAGGCCGCCCGCCACCGCGCCGACGATCGTGCCGGTGGTGCCCGAACGGCGGCACTTGCTGGCCTGATACTCCGCCCGTGCGCCGTCGCTATAGCCCCGGTTGTACCGGTCGGCATGATAGGCCCGGCGATAGCGGTGCGCATCCGCAGCGGTCGCGGGCAGCACGGCGCCGCCGATCATCGCCAGGGTGGTCGCCGCCAGGGTCAGGGTCTTCATCATGGGTTCACTCCCGAAACTCGTGTCGATCGACGGTCCCTCCGTCGTCGTTGCCCCGCTTCTGGGTGATTCGCGTTGAGCCTTTCCTGAATGTCGCGGTTATCCGCCGTTCAGGTGGCGGGTTGGTTCAGGTCCCGGTGATTGCCGCACGGGTTCTCGAAGACCGCCACGATACCACGGGGCTTGCGTTGTGGCGGCAGGATCGGGGGGGCCGCCGCCTCGGCTTTTGTCGTTGTCCGGCACGGACGTCAGGGACGGGCGACGCGACATGGGGACCATCCTGCTTCGGGATCGGTGCCAAGCCGCGCGACGGGATTGGGGCTGTCGTGCTGCGCTGCACCGCGTATGAGGCGCCATGCGCGTCCTCCTGTCCTGCCTGTTGGTGCTGGCCCTGGTGCCCGGCTGGTCCGGGCGTGATCGATTGCCGCTGTTCGACGGGCGGGCGCAGATGGATGTGCGGCCGGTGCAACTGGACCCTAACGATTCCAACCATCGCCGGATCGGTGCGCTGACCTATCTGGGCGGGGTGACGCTCAGCAGCCGCGCACGCGCCTTTGGCGGCTATTCCTCATTGGCGGTGCAGGGCGACCGCTTCACGTTGCTCAGCGACGGCGGCAACATCGTCCAGTTCGCAATGGGGGCCGACTGGCAACCGCATGGCCTGCGTTTCGACAATCTGCCCGCCGGGCCCGGCACCGGCTGGCTCAAGTCCGATCGCGACAGCGAATCGCTGGCCATCGATCCGCAGACGGGGCGTTTGTGGGTCGGGTTCGAGAATTTCAACCAGATCTGGCGCTACGCCCCCGGCTTCGCCCGGGCGGAAGGCTATATCGCGCCCCAGGCGGTGAAGGGCTGGCCCAGCAATGGCGGACCCGAATCACTCGCCCGCCTGCCCGACGGCCGATTCGTCACGATTTCGGAGGAAGCGATCGTCCCGTGGAAGGCCTGGCAGGTCCCGTTGGCGGTCCGGCGCAACACGCGCCAGGGGCTGATCTTTCCGGGCGATCCGCTGAAGGGGCCCGCGCGCGCCTTTGCCTATCATGTGTCACCCGATCACGACGTCGCCGATGTCGCCGCACTGCCCGATGGCTCGCTGGTCGTCGTCGAACGGCGTTTCCGGCTGCCCTTCCGCTTTTCGAATCGCATCATGCTGGTGCCCGCCGATCAGGTCTCCCCCAGGCGGGTGGCGCGCGGGCGACTGATCGCCGAGCTCGACTGGCCGCTGATCCACGACAATTTCGAAGGGGTGGCGGTGACCCAGGAGGCGGGCCAGACGATCCTGTGGCTGGTGTCCGACGACAACCAGCTGTTCCTGGAGCGCAGCTATCTGCTGAAATTCCGTCTGGACCGCACCGCCGTGGGGCGGTGATTCGCGGTGGTTTCCGCGTGGCCTTAGCCTGAGCGAAGTCGAAGGCTGCGGCCCGCACTCACCGCAGCCACGCTAATCCACAACGACGAAAACCCGCCGCTCCAGGGAGCGGCGGGTTTCAACCCGTCAACCGACCGTCGCGAATTACGCGGCGGCGGCTTCGGTCTTGGCGGTGGCCAGCTTCTTGACGACGTCGCGCTTCAGGCGACGCACGCGCAGCGAAAGCAGATCGTCCGAGGTCTTGACCAGCCAGTTGTCCAGGCCGCCATTGTGCTCGACCGAACGCAGGCCGTGGGTCGAGACGCGCAGGCGCACGCTCTTCTCCAGCGAATCGGAAATCAGCGTCACGTTCTGCAGGTTCGGCAGGAACGTCCGCTTGGTCTTGTTGTTGGCGTGGGAAACATTGTTGCCCACCTGCCGGCCCTTGCCGGTCAGCTCGCAAATGCGCGACATGATCGTTATCCTGGTTTCAGGCAATGCCCGGAAAGGCCGCGCGATTACCGCGTCCTGGCGCAGTCGTCAACCGATTCCCCAATCGGGGGTGTGCAACCGGGCTCTTGGTTGTGGCGTTGTTACGGCAACGAACCACTTGGGAGCCAGAACCATGCGTGCCTTTCTTGTCCTTATCGGCATCGTCCTTCTTCTGGCCGCAGGGGCCATGGCCATGGGTTGGATCAGCATCGACCAGACCCGTCCCGCCGTCGTCCAGGCCCCGACCTTCCGTGCCGAGGGGCCCAAGGTTTCGGTCGGCACCACCCAGAAGACGGTCGAGGTGCCGACGGTGAAGGTCGAGAAGCCCGCCGACAACGCCCAGTAACCGGGGTGATTCGCTCCCCTTGCTCCGCCGGCCGACGCGGGGCAGGGAGGGGTGATGTTTCCGCTTCCCGCCCCGATGCGCGCCGCGCTCGATGCCGCTGCCCATGCGGGGGCGGGTGGCGAGGTGCCGGTGGGGGCGGTGATCGTACGCGACGGCGTCATCGTCGCGACGGGGGCCAATGCCCCGCGTCGCCTGCACGATCCGACCGCCCATGCCGAGATCCAGGCGATTCGCGCCGCCGCCGCCCTGCTGGGCCGCGACCGGCTGGAGGATTGCGACCTTTGGGTCACGCTGGAGCCCTGCGCGATGTGCGCGGGCGCGATCGCCCATGCCCGCATCGCACGACTTTATTACGGGGCGAGCGACAGGAAGGGCGGGGCGGTCGAGCATGGCCCGCGCTTCTTCTCGCAGCCCACCTGCCACCACCGGCCCGAAATCTATGCCGGGATCGGGGAGGGCGAGGCGTCGACGCTGCTGCGCAATTTCTTCGCCGCCAAGCGGTGATGAATTGCATGAGAACGATCAACCCGGACGATCTGCTGGAGACGCCGGAGGGGCGCATCTGGACGCCCGAGCGCAATGCGGCGGCGTGGGCGCAATGCTATGCCGCGCTGGCGCAGGCGATCACGGACATGGCGGGCGACGCCCGCGTCATCCTGGTCTGCGGCATTCAGGGGGCGGGCAAGACGAGCTGGATCGCGACTCAACCGCCGGTGCCCGGTGTCCTCTATTTCGACGCAGCACTGCCCGGTATTCGTCACCGGGCAAAAATCATCGCCATCGCCCGCGATGGTGGCGCGGCGATCGAGGCGGTGTGGATCGACACGCCGCTCGCCACGGCCCTGGCGCGCAATACAGGCCGATCACCGGACAAGGTCGTACCCGCCGACGCGATCCGGTCGGTCGCCGCGCAGTTCGAGGGCCCGTCGCTGGCGGAGGGGTTCGACCGCATTCGGGTCTACAGCGGCGAACCCCTGGCGCTGCGGCAGGATAGCGTGGCTCAATCCGGGTCGGGATTGAGGTCGTCGTCCGAGGGTTCATAGGACAACAGGTCGCCCGGCTCGCATTCCAGATAGCGGCAGATGGCGGCCAGCGTCGCGAAGCGAACGCCCTTCACCTTGCCCGATTTCAGCAGCGACAGGTTCGATTCGGTGATGCCGATCGCCTCGGCCAGTTCCTTCGAGCGTATCTTGCGCCTGGCCAGCATGACGTCGAGTTGGACGATCACCGGCATCAGACGAACCGCTCCAGATCGCGCTGCGCCTCGAGGCCCGCCTCCAGCGCCCAGACCGTGGCATAGGCGGCGACGGTCAGCATCAGCGCGGTGCCGATGTCGAGCATGTCGACGGTGATCGCCCATTGGCGGCCCTCCGGGGTGCCCGGCGACAAAAGGCTGACCATCAGACTGTCCGACAGCGGCCGCCCGATCGCCCAGATCATCGCCGCCAGCGATGCGCGCCGCAGCCAGGGCAGTGCTTCGGCCAGCGGTTCGCACCGCTTGCCACCCAGGCGTCGCAGGGCGAGCCCGATACTGAACAGCATCAACGCGAAGGGACCTTCATCCAGTGCGGTGACGCCGATGATTCCGGTGCGGGCCCAGGGGCGGTGATGCTGGCGCTGCTGCTCGCCATCGCGACGCCGGGGCAGGCGGTGCCGCCGCCGCCCGCATCGGACGACATCGTGGTCACCGGACAACGGCTGAAGGACTTGCGAATCGTGACCAGGACGGATCGCAGGACCGGTATCCGTCGATGCGTCTTCAAGCGGCGCAGCGGCGATGCGCAACTCGACGACTATATCTGTGCGGGAATGTTGGACTGCGCGGCGAAGGTGCAAAAGGTCGAGGATGTCCGCCCCTGCATGGAGCCGGTCTTCGCGGCGGTCCTGCCCAATACGAAATGGCGCGAACCATGAGGAAAGGGACCGTGCGGCATCCCGCACGGCCCCCTTCGGTACTCAAGTGATCGGCGATCAGCGCAGGTCGCCCTCGCGAATCGGCACGATCTTGATCTCGACGCGGCGGTTGGCGGCGCGGCCTTCCTCGGTGTCGTTCGACGCGATCGGCTGCGACTTGCCGAATCCGCGCGTGCCGATGCGGGCGGGCTGCACCCCGCGCGAAGCGAGATAGTCGGCGACGGACGTCGCGCGCTGTTCGGACAGGCGCTGGTTATAGGCGTCGCTGCCGGTCGAATCGGTGTGGCCGTACACGTCGATATAGGTCTGCTTATACTGCGACAGAATGTCGGCGACCTGGTCCAGCGTCTGGCGGAACTGCGGCTGCACCTGCGCCGAGTTATAGGCGAAGGTGATGCCCGACGGCAGGTTCAGCAACAGGTCGTCGCCCTGGCGAACCACCTGCACGTCGGTGCCCGCGGTGCGTGCGCGCAGGTCACGCTCCTGCTTGTCCATATAGGCGCCGATGCCGGCACCCGCGAGGCCGCCAATCCCTGCGCCCAGGATCTTCTCGGTCCGGTCGCGACGACCGCCGACCAGATCACCCAGCAGATAGCCACCGACCGCACCGCCCAGGCCGCCGATCGCGGCCTTGGACAGGCGGCGCTCGCCCGTCTCCGGGTCGGTGGTGCAGGCCGAGGTGACGACGAGCGCGGACAGCGCGGCGGCGGTCAGAAACTTGGGCGGCAGTCGCATAAACATGATCCTTGTTATTTCTGCACGGCGTCTCGTCCCCCGGAACGCCGTGTCGCGTGGCCTTGTTCCGCAACCGAACTGAACGGAAGATGACGACAGGAGTTGTCGAAGGCCCTCCCGCCCCGCTATGAGCACCCTATAACGATGGCACCGCTGCCCCCCTTTCCGTGGATCGACGTCCTCATCATCTTCGCGCTTGTCGCGTTGAACGGGGTATTCGCAATGAGCGAGCTGGCGATCGTGTCGTCCAGGCGCGCCCGTCTGGACGCGATGGCGCGTAGCGGGCGAAAAGGCGCGCAGGCCGCGCTGACCTTGGCCGCCGACCCCGGCAAGTTCCTGTCGACCGTCCAGATCGGCATCACCCTGACCGGCATCATCGCGGGCGCCTATTCGGGCTCCAGCCTGGGCACGCCGACCGCCGCACGGCTGGAGGCGCTGGGCATCGCGCCGGCGACCGCCGCGACGCTGGGCTTTGCGCTGGTCATCGGGCTGACCACCTATGCCTCGCTGATCCTGGGCGAACTCGTCCCCAAGCAGTTCGCGCTGCGCAAGCCCGAGCCGATCGCCGCCTTCGTCGCCGTCCCCATGCGCTGGCTGGCGGTGGGCACCGCGCCGATCGTGTGGATCCTCGATTCGACCAGCGGCGTGATCTTCAAGCTGCTGGGCCTGAACCGCGACAACGAGGATCAGGTGACCGCCGAGGAACTGCACCTGATCGTCGCCGAGGCGTCCAAGTCCGGCGTGATCGAAGAGCATGAACGCTCGATCATTTCGGGCGTGGTGCGTCTGGCTGACCGGCCGGTGCGCGAGGTGATGACGCCGCGTACCGAGATCGACTGGCTCGACTGCACGCTGGGCGACGAGGCGATTCGCGCCAAGCTGCTCGAAAGCCCGCGCACCCGCCTGCCGGTGGGCGAGGGGTCGATCGACGCGGTCGTCGGCGTCGTCCAGGCGCGCGACATCGCCATGGCGCTGTTCCGGGGCGATCCGCTCGACCTGAAGCAGCTGATGCGCAAGGCGCCCGTGGTGATAGACCGGATCGACGCGATGGACGTGCTGCTGGCGCTGCGCCAGGCCGAGGTGCCGATGGCGCTGATCCATGACGAATACGGCCATTTCGAAGGGATCGTGACCCCGGCCGACTTGCTTGCGGCGATCGCGGGCGAGTTCGCGTCGGATGCCGATCCGGGCGAAGCCCCCTCGGTGGTCGAGCGCGACGACGGCTCGCTGCTGGTGGCGGGTACGATGGCGGCGGATGCGCTGGCCGACCGGCTGGGCATCGACCTGCCCGACGACCGCGACTATGCGACCGTCGCGGGTCTGGCGCTGGCGGTCTTCCGCCACCTGCCGGGCGAGGGCGAGAGCTTCGTCGAGCAGGGCTGGCGGTTCGAGGTCGTCGATCTCGACGGGCGGCGTATCGACAAGCTGCTTGTCAGCCAGGCTTAGGGGCCGTCTCCAACTGGACGGCTGCTATACGTGTCGCAGCCCTTCTGGTTCTCAGATTTCTGTACCTTACGCCAAGGGCTAACTCAGCTCCTCACCTCGGCTCTGAATGCAAGGGGCGCCTGTCCAGGGGAGGGGGAATATATGCCGATCGACTCTGTCACGTCGAAAGCGCCCTTGTGTGGCATCGATGGTGGCAGCAATCTGCGGCGATGATCACGCTGCTGCTCGCCATGTTGTCGATCGCCGAAACCGGTGCCGCCGCGCGGCCCTGTATTCCGATTGCCTCGGACAATCTGGCACCCACATCGTCGGCCGTCGCCGACCATCAGGCCCTTCGCAAGGCAATGGGCGAACCGATGCCGCACGCGCGGACGATGGTAATGCTACACGGTCGCGGCGGGCATCTTTCGACCGAGGAATACAGCATCGTCCTGGCCCGTGGGGGTGATGGCACTTGGCACGGAACCGCGGTCGGCCGCAGCCAGATCTGGGTGAAGGATGCGCCCTATAGCCCCATGAAGCGGATCGAGTGGGCGCTTGACAGGAATAAGGGGCGGGAATTGGACGCAGCACTCTCACGCCGTTGTCCGTTCGATCGCTCCGCCGCAGGGGTAGACACGTCCACGCCGCCGCCCCGCGGCCTCATCTCCGAGCGGATCGATGTGATTCAGGCAGGGCGAACCCCAGTGACTTATTATGCAACGCAGGGAGACGGGAAGATCGCCGCGCTGATCCGCCCGCCCCAATGACAGGTCAGCCGCGCGTCTTCACCACCCGGATCGGCGTCGTGCACGTCTCGTAAGCTTCCTTGTAGGACTTGTCCCAGCATCGCGCGAAGCCATCGAGCACGTTGAGGTTCATCGGCCAGCGGATCGAGATCGGTTTTCCGTCGGGCCCGCGCGGGTCGAAGCCGGCTGGCTTGGGCAGCGCGGCGAGCGCGGCATGCGCCCTGTCGAACGCGACCCGGTCGCGCTTGAGAAACGCGATGCTGCCGTCGACATAGAGGTTCCAGCCCATGCCGTGATCCTCCTCGACACTTTTGCGCGATCGTTCGAACAGCGCGATCGCCGCGGCGTTCTGGCCCAGGTCGGCGCGCAACTGGCCCTCATGCCAGTATAGGATCGTGGCATTACGCTGCGGCGTGTTGGCCTCCCGCCAATCGCGGATCAGGTCGGCGGCTTCGGCTTCGCAGCCGCGCATCGACAGCGCCCGCCAGCCGCCCGTCATATCCTGATCGAACGCCTGTTGGGGCAGCTTCAGGATCGCGGCCCGGTCATAGGTGCATTCGGGCGCGGCGGCGGTGAGCAGCAAGGCGATCAGCACGGCATCTTATGATCCACAAGCGGCCTCGACGGCAAGCCTTTGCGGCGGGCCGATGCACCCGCCGCCTCGACCGACGCTCACGCCGCCAGCTGGATATCCCCCGACGCGACCACCCGCGAAAACAGCGGGAAGATGTGCTCTACCGCGAAGGTATGAAGTTCGCTCGACCGCGAGGCGCAGGCGTCCTCGGCGATGACGATGTCGTAGGATAGCTCCCACGCCGAACGGGCGGTCGATTCGACGCCCATATTGGTCGAGATGCCCGCGATCACCACCGTGCGCACGCCGCGCCGCCGCAGTTGCAGGTCCAGGTCGGTGCCGGTGAACGCACCCCAATGATGCTTCAAGACGACGATGTCGCCGGGCTGGCGCAGGTCGGGGACGAATTCGCTGAACGCGGGCGGCGTGCCTTCGGGCGGCAGGCTGGGGCGGTCGGCGTTGAGGCTGGGCAGCGTCTCGGGCGTGAAGCCGACATGGACCAGGACGACCGGCGCGCCTGCTTGGCGAAAGCGCTCGGCGAGGGTCCTGGCGGTCGCCACCACCACCTCACCCGATCGCGGTCCGCCCGCATGGGGGACGATGCCCTGTTGCAGGTCGATCAGAATGAGCGCGGTCGTCCGGGGATCGAGTTTCGTCATGCCCTCTCAACTGGCAGGGGCGGCGGGGCGTTCCGTCAGAGACGGCCGAACACCGCCTCGAACCCCGCACGGTCGCCGGCCGCCAGCAGCCGCGCCTGTTCCAGCCAGCGGTCGCGCGCCATGCGGCCCGAAAACGCCCCGAGCTGCGCATCCAGCGACTGGGCCTGCGCCTCGCTGAGCGCGGCCATGTCGCCGACCGTGGTGATGCCGTGTTCGGCCAGCTTCTGGGTCAGCTTGGGGCCCAGGCCCTTGAGCAGGGTGATCGGCTGATCCTCGGGACGTGCCGATTCGGCCGGGATAGGCGCGGCCTCGGCGGCCGGACTTGCGGCCATCGGCGCGGCGGCGGCCACCGGTTCGTCGTTCAGCGGCTCGGTCGTGACGACCAATTCTTCCGGCGCCGTGGGCGACGGCATCACCGGCGTCGGTGCCGGAGTCGGGGGAGGCGGCGGCGCAACCGGTGTCGGCGTGGGGGTCGGTGTCGGGACGGGCGTCGACGCTGGAGCCTTCTGGGGCTCGGTCAGCGAGGCTTCGCTGATCGGCTTGCTGTCGGGCTGGCGCAGCGCCATTCCGGCTTCCTGCGCATTCTCCTCCACCCGGCGCGCGGCATGGCGGCGGCGGCGCTTCAGGCGCGTGCCGATCACGATCACCGCGATCGCGGCCAGCGCGACGATGGCGAGCAGGACGAAATGGATGGTCGTGATCGCGGCCACGCCATCGGGAATCAGGCTGGTCGCCGGTGCTGCTGTCGTGTCGTTCATCGCTTCACCCTATCATGTCCCGAGGCCCCGATCGCCAGCCCAATCATCGGATCAGGCCGGAGTTCCCGCTTCGCGCGCAACCTCGCGCCAGCCGATGTCGCGGCGGCAGAAGCCATCGGGGAAGCGGATCGTATCGACCGCGCGATAGGCGGCGGCCTGCGCCTTGCCCACCGTGGGCGCGCTGGCGGTGACGGCCAGCACCCGGCCGCCGCTGGCGACCAGCTGCTCGCCGTCCATCTTCGTGCCCGCCTGGAACACCACCGCGCCGGTCGCCTCGGCGGCGTCGATCGCGTCGATGCCGCCGCCCGCCTTGGGTGTGCCGGGATAGCCCGCCGCCGCCATCACGACGGTCAGTGCGGGATCGTCCGAGAAAGCAGGCGCAGGGATTTCGGCCAGCCGCCCCTCGGCCACCGCCAGCATCACCGCCAGCAGGTCGCCCTGGAAGCGCAGCATCAGCACCTGACACTCCGGATCGCCGAAACGGGCATTGTATTCGATCAGCTTGGGACCCTGCTCGGTCAGCATCAGCCCGGCATAAAGCACGCCCGAAAACGGCGTTCCTTCGGCACGAAGCGTATCGACGGTGGGCCGCACGATCCGGTCGATCGCCTGTCGCTCCAGCTCGGGGGTCAACACGCGCGCGGGGCTGTACGCGCCCATGCCGCCGGTGTTCGGGCCGGTATCGCCGTCGCCGACGCGCTTGTGATCCTGCGCCGAGCCGAAGGGGAGGAGCGCCTCACCATCGGTCAGGACGAAGAGACTGGCCTCCTCGCCCTCCAGAAACTCCTCGATCACCACTTCGGCGCCGGGGACCGAGAACAGGTCGGTGATCGCCCCCTCGGCCTCGGCCTTGGTGAAGGCGACGGTCACGCCCTTGCCCGCCGCCAGGCCATCGGCCTTGATCACCACCGGCAGGCCGAAGGTCGTCGCGAGCGCGGCTTGCGCCTCGGCCAGCGTGTTCACGCGGACATAGCCCGCGGTCGGGATGTCGGCGCGGCGGCACAGGTCCTTGGTGAAGCCCTTCGACCCCTCGAGCTGTGCGGCGGCCTTGCTGGGCCCGAACACCGGCACCCCCTCAGCACGCAGCGAATCGGCGAGGCCGTCGACCAGGGGCGCTTCGGGGCCGACCACGACCAGGCCGATGGCGTGATCCTTCACGAACGCCACCACGGCACCGTGATCGGTCGCGTTCAGCGCGACACAGGTCGCATGGGCGGCGATACCGGGGTTGCCGGGCGCGGCGTAGAGCGTATCTAACCCGTTCGACTGTGCCAGCTTCCACGCCAGCGCGTGTTCGCGGCCACCCGATCCCAGCAGCAGGACGTTCATGCCCGATCCTTATCCCTATGACGAAAGTTCGAGGCTGGTAGCCGAGGAGATCGCCGGCGACAACGCGCTCGCGCTATCGGTGGGCGAACTCAGCCTGAAGCTGAAGCGGATGGTGGAGGGCGAGTTCGGCCATGTCCGCCTGCGCGGCGAGATTTCCGGGTATAAGCGCGCGACCTCGGGCCATGTCTATATGAGCCTGAAGGACGAGAATGCGGTCATCGACGCGGTGATGTGGAAGGGGGCGGCGAACACGCTGCCCTTCCAGCCGCAGGACGGGGTGGAGGTGATCGCCACCGGCCGCCTGACCACCTTCCCCGGCCGGTCGAAATACCAGATCGTCGTCGAGCGCATGGAGCTGGCCGGTGCGGGCGCGCTGATGGCGCTGCTGGAGAAGCTGAAGGCCAAGCTGGCGGGCGAGGGGCTGTTCGACCGCGATCGCAAGAAGCCGCTGCCATTCATGCCGCCGGTGATCGGTGTCGTCACCTCACCCACCGGTGCGGTAATCCGCGACATCCTCCACCGGCTGGAGGATCGCTGTCCGACCCATGTCATCGTCTGGCCGGTCAAGGTGCAGGGCGAGGGCTCGGCCAAGGAGATCGCCGCGGCGGTCCGGGGCTTCGATGCGATCGAACCCGGCGGCCCGCTGCCGCGTCCCGACCTGGTGATCGTCGCGCGGGGCGGCGGCTCGATCGAGGATCTCTGGTCGTTCAACGAGGAGATCGTCGTTCGCGCGGTCGCCGACTGTTCCATCCCGATCATCTCGGCGGTGGGGCATGAAACCGACACGACCCTGTGCGACTATGCCGCAGACCTGCGTGCGCCCACGCCCACGGCGGCGGCGGAAATCGCGGTGCCGGTGCTCGCCGATATCCGCCTGACCGTCGCCGCGCAGGGCCAGCGCGCCGAACGCTGCGCGCGGCGCTATGTCGAGCGCGGGCGCGAGCGGCTGGACGCGATGGCGCGGCTGCTGCCCAAGCGCGACCAGTTGCTGGGCCCGCAGCGCCAGCGCGCCGACGAGGCGGGGGCGCGGCTGGACCGGGGGCTGGAGCGGCGGGTGACGCTGGCGCGCGGTGGACTGGACCGCGCGGGTGCGGCGCTGCGCCCGGCGATCCTGGAGCGGCAGGTGGAGCGCGGCCGCGATCGGCTGGCCTCGACCTGGCGGCTGGTCCAGTCGCTCAACCCCGACCGTATCCTCGAGCGCGGCTATGCCCGGATCACCGCGCGGCCGGGCGGCGAGACCCTGTCCTCGGCCGAGGCTGCGAAGGCGGCGGATACGCTGACCCTCCGTTTCCGTGACGGGACGGTCGATGTCGCGATCGACGGAGGCGGGGTTGAGCGCCCCGCTCCCAAAACCTATGACAAGCCCAAGCGGGAGCCCAAGGCCGATCAGCCCCAACCCAAAGCGGGCAAGCCGGTCCAGCCGACGCTCCTTTGACCGAAAGTAGTATCATGCTGATGTCCAACACCGATCGCCCCGCGCGGCTTCACTATCTGGCCAACGGCTTTCGGGTCCTGTCACCGGGCGATCATGTCGTCTGCGCGGTGACCGGGCGGCGCATCCCGCTGGAAGACCTGAAATATTGGAGCGCGGAACGGCAGGAAGCCTATGCCGATGCCCATGCCACCGCGCAGGTGCTGGCACCGCAATGACGCTGTGGGGCGCGGGTACGCTGCTGGGCCTGACCGCCTGCGTCGCGTCCGCCGGGCTCGCCATGCGCCCCGCCACAGGCTCCATGTCGCAGGCCGGTTCGATGCCGGTGGCGCCGCCGTCCCCGTCCTTTCGCTGGACCGGCCAGCTGAGCCAGGGGGGATTGATCCGGGGGCAGGCACCTGCCGGCGCGGTGTCGGTGACGCTGGATGGCGAGGTCCTGCCACTGGCCCCGGACGGCACGTTCCTGGCCGGGTTCGATCGCGATGCCGGGCCATCGGCAGAACTCGTCGCGAACCTCGCCGATGGCAGCCGGTTTCGCCAGACGCTGACCGTCGCGCCGCGCGCCTGGCGGATCGAGCGGCTGGACCGTCTGCCCAAATATCCGGTCCCCGATCCCGAGTTCCAGCGCCTGCGCCCGCCCGAGCTGGAGCAGATCCGCGCGGCGCGTGGCCAGGCCACCGACGCGACCGGCTGGCGACAAACGCTGATATGGCCGGTCAAGGGGCGTATCTCCGGCCTGTTCGGGGCGCAGCGCATCTATCGCGGCGAGCCGGGCAGCTACCACTCGGGCACCGACGTCGCGGTCCCCACCGGCACCGTCGTGCGTGCGCCCGCCGACGGGGTCGTGATCCTGGCCGCCGAACAGCCCTTCACGCTGGAGGGGCATCTGCTGATGCTGGATCACGGGCAGGGGCTGAACAGCGCCTTCCTGCACCTGTCGCGCATCGACGTGCGCGTCGGCGAGCATGTCCGCCAGGGCCAGCCGATCGGCGCGGTCGGCGCCACGGGCCGCGCGACCGGCCCGCATCTCCACTGGAGCCTGCAATGGCGCGGGCGCAAGCTCGACCCGCTGCTCGTCACCGGGCCGATGCCCTGACCGATCAGCGGATTCGTTTGACCAGGATCGAGCGCCCGCCCGCGATCGAGGCGCGGTAGCCGCCGAGCGGCGCCTCCTTCAGCACGATCTTGTCACCGGGATCGGGCGGGAAGGTGAGCGCGTCGACCGTCTGCCAAACCGAGCCGTTGGCCAGTTCCAGGTTCCAGCGGCCATAGACGTTGCTGGACTTGGCCACCGTGACCTTGGTGTCGAGCTGGCGAACCGCGGTCGCATCGTCGTCCTTGCCGCCGCCGAACATCTCGCTGGTCGGCACCGCCAGCCCGAAGCGCGACTGTTTGCGCGCGATCACCGTCTTGCGATCCAGTACCATCAGGTCGCCCGCCGCACGCGAGGCCAGGATGGTGCCCGTCGCGCGGTCGTAACAGGCCAGGCGGTCGCGGTCCTCGGTGATCGCCTTGCAGCGTTGCAGCTCGTCGAACTGGCGAACCGCGGCCCCGTCCTGCGCCAAGGCAGGCGTGACGGGACACAGCGCCATCGCCGCGACTATCGCCATTTTGCCACACCGATCAGCCGTCGTCATCGTTGTGCACCATACGTCATGATCCGCCCCCAACCTGTTGATCCGGCGCTTATCCGATGGGAACGCGGCGGGTGCAAGACGATCGCTTTGTTGCCCGAAGCATATCGGATTTGTCATGAATTGGGCTCTCGGCAGGGTCTGTTGCAGTTATGCTACATTGCAGCAAAAAGGTAATCATTGGTGCAAATGCCGATTGTATAACGTTTTACGGCGCGGTTACGCTCTTACCCATGCGGCAAGGCCAACTTGCGCAGGATTGAGGCCCGATAACGGGCCCATGAAAAAGGGGTTAGATATGAAGCAGTTCTTCCGGGGCCAGTTGCTGGCGACCAGCTTGCTGGCCGGTACGGCCATGTTTGGGGCGGCACCCGCCTTTGCGCAGACCACCGATCAGACCGGCAATGCGCCCGTGGCGGCTCCGCCCGCCGCGCAGGAGCCGGGCGTCCAGACCAGCGAGTCGACCGCACCCGCCACGCAGAGCGGCGACGTCGTCGTTACCGGCACGCTGATCCGCAACCCGAACATCGTCGCGACCAGCCCGGTCCAGGTGGTCGGCCAGGAGGAAATCCGCCTCCGTCAGGTCAACGTCGCCGAGCAGATCCTGCGCGAACTGCCGGGCGCGGTTCCCTCGATCGGTTCGCAGGTCAACAACGGCAATGGCGGCGCGTCGTTCGTCAACCTTCGTGGCTTGGGCACGAACCGCAACCTCGTCCTGCTCGATGGCGCGCGCATCGCTCCCGCCAACCTGGGTGGCGCGACCGACCTCAACAACATCCCGCTGGCGCTGATCGAGCGCCTGGAAGTGCTGACCGGCGGTGCATCGACCACCTACGGCGCCGACGCGGTCGCGGGCGTGGTGAACTTCATCACGCGCAGTGATTTCTCGGGCGTTGATCTGGCCGTGACCGACCAGATCACCGGCAAGGGCGATGGCCACAGCTACCGCGCCGAACTGACCGTCGGCGCCAATATGGACGACGGCCGCGGCAACGCGGTGCTGAGCATCGGCTACCAAGAGCAGAACCCCGTCTATCAGGGCGCGCGCGACTACGGCATCCAGTCGATCGATTCGTACACCGGCGGCGCCGGTGGTTCGGGCACGACCATCCCAGGCCGCTTCTCGGTCGGTACGACCGGTACGCGCCAGATCAGCCAGGATGGCAGCGCGCTGGTTCCGACCTACTCGCTGTTCAACTTCAACCCGTACAACATCTACCAGACGCCGTTTAAGCGCTTCAACATTTTCGGTTCGACCAAGTATCAGGTCTCCGACCACCTGGAATTCTACAGCCAGGCGATGTTCTCGAAGAACACCGTGTCGACGATCATCGCGCCGTCGGGCACCTTCGGCAATGCGCTGACCGTTCCGATCAGCAACCCGTATCTGTCGGGCGCCGTGCGTGACAGCTTCTGCTTGAACGCGGTTGACGCCGATCCGCTGACGGCGGGCCGCCAGGCGCCGACCCAGGCGCAGTGCAACAGCTACTACGCCGCGACCAGCCCGACCGATGCGAACTACCGCACCTTCACGACGGCCGCCGCGCGCCGCTTCGTCGAGGCAGGTCCGCGTATCTCGGAATACACCACGCAGCTGTTCAACATCCGCGCGGGCGTTCGTGGCGACCTCATCGGCAACTTCAAGTACGACGTGTTCGGCACGTACGGCGAGAGCGAGAACACGCAGCGCCAGTCGGGTAACGGCCTGCTTTCGCGCCTGCAGCAGGCGACGCTGGCGACCAACACCAGCACCTGCCTTACCGCGACCAATGGCTGCGTTCCGATCAACCTGTTCGGTCCGGCTGGCAGCATCACGGCGAACCAGCTGGGCTATCTGCTCGGCGTGACCACGAGCAGCGGCGTGATGACCTCGCTGGGCACCCTGCGCGGCGTCATCAGCGGTGACTTGGGCGTCTCCAGCCCGTTCGCCGACACGCCCGTCAGCATCGCGTTCGGTGGCGAGTATCGCAAGTACACCGCGCGCACGACGTCGGACACGGCCACCCAGACCCCGGCCGAGGTGCTGGGCAATGGCGGCGCCACGCCCAACGCCACCGGTCGCTATGACGTCAAGGAAGGTTTCGTCGAAGTCAACGTGCCCCTGGCCGAGGACAAGCCCTTTTTCCGCAACCTGTATATCGAGGCCGGTGCCCGCTATTCGGATTATTCGCTTTCGGGCGGCAACTGGACTTGGAAGGCGGGTGGCGGCTGGGAGCCGGTCGCGTCGCTCAAGTTCCGTGGTCTGTACACCCGTGCGGTGCGCGCGCCCAACATCGGCGAACTGTTCTCGCCGGCGGTGACCGGTCTCGACAACCTGGCGGTCGATCCGTGCGCGGGTGCCGCGCCCGTGAACAACGCCAACCTGCGCGCCGTCTGTATCGCACAGGGCGCTCCGGCGGCCACGATCGGCAATATCAACCAGCCTTCGTCGGGTCAGATCAACACCACCGGTGGCGGCAACCTGAACCTTGGCGTCGAAACTGCCTCGACCGTGACGATTGGTGCAGTGATCCAGCCGACCTTCCTGTCGGGCTTCTCGCTGACGGTCGATTATTACAACATCAAGGTGAACAACGCGATCAGCTCGCCGACCGTGGGTGACGTGGTCAATGGCTGCTTCGCCAACCTGACCGCTGCCAGTGCGACCAGCGCGGCCTGCACCGGCATCCGCCGTAACCCGCTGACCGGTGGTCTCGACGGCAGCGCCGCAACCACGCCGGGTCTGCCGGTGCCGCTGGCCAATATCGGCCAGCTGCTGACCGACGGTATCGACCTGTCGGCCAACTACCGTCATGATCTCGGCTTCGCCAAGCTGGGGCTGAACTTCAACGGCAACTGGACCAGCCGTTCGAAGTTCAAGGCGACCCCGACCTCGATCTATCGTGAGTGCGTGGGCTATTATTCGGTCAACTGCGCGTCGATCCAGCCGGAATTCTCGTTCAACCAGCGCACCACGCTGAGCATCGACAAGGTCGACCTGTCGGTTCTGTGGCGGTTCCTGTCGCCGACCAAGTACGAGCCGCTGGCTCTGGCCGACGACATTGCGTCGGGTGGTGGCCCGGTCGCCGCCTATCAGCGCATCAAGGCTTATCACTATTTCGATCTGGCCGCGCAGTTCCAGGCAACCGATCGTTTCTCGCTGCTGTTCGCGGTGCGTAACGTGTTCGACCGCAAGCCGCCGTTCGTCGGTTCGTCGATCGGTTCGACCAGCTTCAACAGCGGCAACACCTATCCGTCGACCTACGATCCGCTGGGTCGTCTGTTCTCGGTCACGGCGCGCGTTACGCTCTGATCTGATCAACCTACTCCATATGAGGGGCGGTGGCTTCGGCCATCGCCCCTTTTTTTATGCCCGCGATCCCGGCCCGTGACCAACGATCCGCCATGACGCGGTGCCGTGCCCCAAGACCCAAAGATCGCGTTTGCAACATTGCCGATTGGTTCCACCGCTTGTCGCGCCCAACCATCGGTTCATCGTGGCAATAAGGAAACATCAGTGTCTTAAAAAGTGTCGCAATTTGTATCGGCGCTAGCCTCGCTCGGCGTTCTGCAATCGTTATCTGGAGGTGAGGCAGAGGGGGTGACGCATTGTTCGCTGCGCAACAGCCCGTCGCGTCCGCCGAAAATCCCGTCTTTACAAGGGGCGGAGTTGGTATCACTCAAGCAACATTCAGTTACGGAGCAGAAATTCCGTTTCACGGACAACATGCCCCTGGCGCACCGAAAACGGACGCCAGGATGAAAAAGGGGTAATAAAGATGACCAATTCGTGGATCGGTCAGCGTCGGCTGGGCCTGATGGCGACCGTCGCACCGCTTTCGATGCTGCTGGCGGTGCCGGCGATGGCGCAGACCGCGCCTGCCGCGAACCAGAACGCCGAGGACAATGCGCAGGTCGCGCAAGGCGCCGAGCAGGCCAATGCCGGGACCAGCGGCGACATCGTCGTGACCGGCTCGATCATCCGCGGCGCCGATGTCGGTCCGTCGCCGGTATCGACCATCACCGCCGAGAATCTCGACGCGCGCGGCATCAACACGGTTCAGGCGGGCATTCAGGCGCTGGCGTCCAATAACGGCCCTGCGCTCACCAACTCGTTCACCGCCAATGGCGCATTCGCGACCGGCGCCTCGTCGGTGTCGCTGCGCGGCTTGTCGACCAACTCGACCCTGGTGCTGTTCGATGGCCTGCGCGCCGCCTATTATCCGCTGTCGGATGACGGCACGCGTAACTTCGTCGACCTGAACACCATCCCCGACGACATCGTCGACCGCGTCGAAGTGCTGCGGGACGGCGCATCGTCCAGCTACGGCGCGGACGCGATCGCGGGCGTGGTCAACATCATCACCAAGCGTTCGGTGAAGGGCGTGATGGGCCGCGCCGAGGCGGGTATCTCGCAGCGTGGCTATAACGCGAACCAGCGCCTGTCGCTGACCGCAGGCACCGGCGACCTCGATGAGCAGGGCTACAACGCCTATATCAGCGGCTTCTATTACCGTTCGGAGGGCGTGAAGGCCCGCCAGCTGCCCGCGCCGTTCAACTCCAGCGACGAGCGCGGCATCTGCTCCAACCGGACCGGCACGCTGGTCTGCGGCCCCAATGGCATCGCCAACGGCCTGGACCAGAACAACCAGTACACCAACGGCTTCGCGATCGGCACGCCGACCTTCTATGTGCGTCCGGCGGATGCGACGAACACCACGGCGCTCGGGCGTTACCAGCTGCTGAACCCGGCGGCGGGCTGCCTCACCGGCACGCCGTACAACCCGACCGCAGCCGAACTGGCGCTGCCCGCCAACGCCACGGCGCCGGGCACCGTCTGCCAGGTCGACAACCAGCGGCTGTATGGCAACATCACGCCGGACATCGAGCGTGTCGGCGGATCGGCGCGCTTCACCGCCAAGATCGGTGACACGTCGGAAGCCTATCTGCAGCTCAACTTCCAGCAGGCGACGACCGGCTATACCGGCACCCCGACGGTGCTGCGCGCCAATGCCCCCGCCGGTATCCTGTTCCCGCAATATTCGACGTCGCAGAACGCGACGCCCGCGATCGATCCGAACTCGGCGATCCTGGCGCTGCCGGTCTATGTCTGCGCCCGCACCACCGTCGGCGCGTGTAACGCGACCAACGGCACGCTGAACCCGAACAACCCGTTCGCCGCCGCCGGGCAGGTCGCGCGTCTGGTCGGTGCGCTGCCGAACAGCTTCGAATCGACCCGCACCCGCAGCCGCGTCTACCGCGCCGCCTTCGGCATCAATGGCACGATCTTCGACGATGTCGACTATCGTTTCGATGCGACCGCGATGCACACCGACCTGCGTCTCGAGCAGAGCGGCTATGTCTACATCCAGCACCTGCTCGATGTGATCAAGGACGGCAGCTACAACTTCGTCAATCCGGGACTGAACAGCCAGGCGACGCTGAACTATCTGACGCCGACCAACATCACCAACGACAGTTCGGACCTGCTGCAGGCGCAGTTCACCCTGGGCAAGGCGATCATGGCGCTGCCGGGCGGTGACCTGCGCGTCGCGGTCGGCGGCTCGATCTTCTACGAAGCGATCGACGCACCCAGCGCCAACTCGGACGAGAACGGCCCGACCCAGCGCTACTTCCGCCTGAACGCCTTTGGTACCAAGGGCAACCGCACCGTCTCGTCGGCCTTTTACGAGGTCAACGCACCGGTCCTCGACCAGCTGACGCTGAACGCCTCGGGTCGTTACGACCATTATTCGAGCGGTCAGAGCGCGTTCTCGCCCAAGTTCGGCGCGATCTTCAAGCCGATCCGCCAGGTCGCGCTGCGCGGCACCTACTCGCGCGGCTTCCGCATCCCCTCGTTCGGCGAGGCGAATGCACTGCCCACCACGGGTTACGTGACCCAGTCGCTGAACAGCATCCCCGATGCCTTCCTGCGCCAATACAGCATCAATCCGGGCGCCAGCCAGGTCTGCTCTGCCGCGACTCCGCAATTCTGCTCGGCCTATATCACCAACTATTCGATCGGGCAGACGACGCTGGCGTCGCAGAACCTGGCGCCTGAGAAGTCGCGCAGCTTCACCGCCGGCATCAAGGTCGATCCGGTGCGTGGCCTGTCGCTGACCGTCGATTACTTCAACATCCGCAAGACCGGCGCGATCACCACGCCGAACCTGGCGCCTGCGATCGCCAACTATTATGCCGGCGGCGCGGCCTTGCCCGGGTTCGAGGTCATCCCGGATGCCGTCGACGTCAACAACCCGACCGCCATCCCGAAGATCGCCTTCGTCCGCTCGCAGCTGATCAACGCCCAGACGATCAAGTCCGAGGGTATCGATTTCGGGGTCAACGGCTTCTACGATTTCGGCGCGGTCAAGTGGTCGACCAACCTGAACGCCAGCCTGATCCTGGAGCTGAGCACGACGGTCGACGGCGTTCGCCAAACCTATGTCGACACGCTGGGCAACTTCAACCTGACCGCCGGTTCGGGCACGTTCGAGTGGAAGGGCAACTGGGTCAACACCTTTGACTTCGGCAACTTTGCCCTGTCGGGTACGGTCAACTACACCTCGGGCTATGACCTGTCGGCCATGGACCAAGGCGACGCGTACAAGGATTGCGGCCAGGCTCCGGCCTATTTCGGTTGCCGCGTGAAGAGCTACATCACCGCCGATGCGAACGCGTCGTTCAAGGTCAACGACCGCTTCACATTCTACGTGAACGTGCTGAACGTCTTCAACCGCCTGCCGCCGGTCGATCCGGTCACTTACGGCGCATATCTCTACAATGCGGTGCAGGGCGGCGACGGCATCTTCGGCCGCTCGTTCCGCGCGGGCGCCAAGTTCAACCTCTAACCCCAGGGTTTCCTACCCCGGAAACCCTCACTCCACGGGGGCGGCCTTGACGGGCCGCCCCCTTTTTCTTGGGCTGGCGCGTATACCGGCGTCCAGTATCGCCACGAAACGATCCGTGTGTCGGATGGGGCAGCTGTGTTGGGAACGACCCGCGCCGCGCTGCCTTGCCGTGACCAGATCACCGGCTGGTTGCCACGCGGGCCGGTTCGGGCCTGAGGGGGCAAAGCCGGGGCGGTTCTCCCGGCTTTCACACCATGCTTACCCCACCGACAGCGCCAGCTTGCCGTCACCCTCGTCGACCGTGACGGTCGAGCCGTCCTTCACATTCCCACGCAGGATTTCCTCGGCCAGCGGGTCCTGGAGGTGGCGCTGGACCGCGCGGCGCAGGGGGCGCGCGCCGTACACCGGGTCGTAGCCCACCCGGCCCAGCCATTCGCGCGCCGCATCGGTCAGGTGCAGGGCGATCTTGCGGTCCGCCAGAAGCTTGGCGACGCGGCCGACCTGGATGTCGACGATCGGGCCCATATGGCTCTGGCCCAGCCGGTGGAACAGGATGATCTCGTCCAGCCGGTTGAGGAATTCAGGGCGGAAATGGCCGCGCACGATCTCCATCACCTGCGGCTCGACGCTCTCCACGCTCTGCCCGTCCTCGACATTGGCCAGATACTGGCTGCCCAGGTTCGAGGTCAGGATGATGAGCGTGTTCGAGAAGTCGACCGTCCGCCCCTGGCCATCGGTCAGGCGACCATCGTCCAGCACCTGGAGCAGGATGTTGAACACATCGCCATGCGCCTTCTCCACCTCGTCGAACAGCACGACCTGATAGGGCCGCCGCCGCACCGCCTCGGTCAGCACGCCGCCTTCCTCATAGCCGACATAGCCGGGAGGGGCGCCGATCAGCCGCGCGACGCTGTGCTTCTCCATGAACTCGCTCATGTCGATGCGCACCATCGCGCTGGGGTCGTCGAACAGGAATTCGGCGAGCGCCTTGGTCAGCTCGGTCTTGCCGACGCCGGTGGGCCCCAGGAACAGGAAGCTGCCCAGCGGCCGGTTCGGATCCTGCAAGCCCGCACGCGCACGGCGCACGGCGGTGGAGACGGCGCGGACCGCATCCTCCTGGCCGATCACGCGCTTGCCGATCACCTCTTCCATGCGGAGCAGTTTCTCGCGCTCGCCCTGGAGCATCCGGTCGACCGGCACGCCGGTCCAGCGGCTGACCACGCCCGCGATATCGTCGGCGGTCACTTCCTCGCGCAGCATCGCGCCCTCGGTCGCGGACTGCGCCTCGGCAAGCTGCTTTTCCAGTTGCGGGATGCGGCCATAGGACAGCTCACCCGCCTTGGCGAGGTCGCCCGCCCGCTGCGCCTGGTCGAGCTCGATCCGCGCCTGATCCAGTTGCTCCTTGAGCCTGGCTTCGCCCGCGATCTTGTCCTTTTCGGCCTGCCAGCGCTGGGTCAGCGTGTGCGATTGCTCCTCCAAATTGGCGAGTTCGCCCTCCAGATGGCCGAGCCGGTCGATGCTGGCGGCGTCGCTCTCCCGGCGTAGCCCCTCGCGCTCGATCTTCAGGCGCAGGATGCGCCGGTCGAGCGTTTCGATCTCCTCGGGCTTGGACTCCACCTCCATGCGGATTCGGCTGGCGGCCTCGTCCATCAGGTCGATCGCTTTGTCGGGCAGGAAGCGGTCGGTGATGTAGCGGTTGGACAAGGTCGCCGCCGCCACCAGCGCGCCGTCGGTGATGCGGACGCCGTGGTGGAGTTCATACTTCTCCTTCAGGCCGCGCAGGATCGAGATGGTGTCCTCGACAGTGGGCTCACCGACGAAGACGGGCTGGAACCGCCGCTGGAGGGCGGGGTCCTTCTCGACATATTTGCGATATTCGTCGAGCGTGGTCGCGCCGACGCAGTGCAACTCGCCGCGCGCCAAGGCGGGCTTGAGGAGGTTGGAGGCGTCCATCGCCCCGTCGCCCTTGCCCGCCCCGATCAGCGTGTGCATCTCGTCGATGAATAGGATGATGTCGCCCTCGGCGGCCTTCACCTCGTCGAGCACGCCCTTCAGCCGCTCTTCGAACTCGCCGCGATACTTCGCACCCGCGATCAGCGCGCCCATGTCGAGCGCCATCAGCTTGCGGTCCTTCAGCGTGTCGGGCACGTCGCCGTTCGCGATGCGCAGCGCCAGCCCTTCGGCGATCGCGGTCTTGCCGACGCCGGGTTCGCCGATCAGCGCGGGGTTGTTCTTGGTCCGGCGCGCCAGGATCTGGATGGTGCGGCGGATTTCCTCGTCGCGGCCGATCACGGGGTCGAGCTTGCCGTCGCGCGCCACCTGGGTGAGGTCGCGGGCGAACTTCTTCAACGCGTCATAGCGGTCTTCCGCGCCCGCCGTGTCGGCGGTGCGGCCCTTGCGCAGCTGTTCGATCGCGCCGTTCAGGCTTTGCGGGTTCACGCCGCCCGCCGCCAGCGCCTTGCCCGCCGCATTGGTCGACGCCAGTGCCAGCGCGAGCAGCAGCCGCTCGACGGTGACGAAGCTGTCCCCCGCCTTTTGCGCGACCTGTTCGGCCTGGTCGAGCACGCGGACCAGATCATTGTCGAGGCCGGGCGAGGATTGCGCGCCCGAGCCGGAGACGGCCGGGATACGGGCAAGCGCCGCATCGGTCTCTCGCTCGACACGCTTGGCATCGCCGCCCGCGGCCTGGATCAGGCCGGACGCCATGCCCTGATCATCCTCGATCAGCGCCTTGAGGAGATGTTCGGGGGCGATACGCTGATGGCTGTTGCGGATTGCCACGGTCTGCGCGGCTTGGAGGAAGCCTTTTGCGCGGTCGGTGAATTTTTCGAGGTTCATCTGGGGTTCCTGTCGCTTTCCAGGTCAGATGGTGTTGCATTTGTGCAACACAAGGGGTTGGCGGAATTTCCTGTCCGCAACATGGGATGGCCGTTTCGATAACGAAAGGGTCCGCCGCCATTCCTGACGAAATCGGTTCGTCGTGGTGGGATTGCGGTCCGCCGCACGCCCGCTATGGTCGCGCCATACACTTGAGTGGGGAGACTCAAACAATATGCGTATCAAGTCCGTGGCGCTGACCGGCGCCGCCGCCCTGGCATTTGCCATGTCCAGCCCGGCCGTGCTGGCCCAGACCGCATCGAAGCCCGCGCCCGCATCAAAGCCCGCGCCCGTGTCTACCCTCGTGAAGGCGGTCGATATTCCCTATCAGACCTTCACCCTGAAGAACGGGCTGCGCGTCGTCGTCCACACCGACCGCAAGGCACCCGTCGTCGCGGTCAGCGTCTGGTACGATGTCGGCTCGAAGCATGAGCCCAAGGGCAAGACGGGCTTTGCGCATCTGTTCGAGCATCTGATGTTCAACGGCTCGGAAAACGCCCCCGGCGACTTCTTCGCACCGCTCAAGTCGGTGGGTGCCACCGATTATAACGGCACCACCTATTTCGACCGGACCAATTATTTCGAGACGGTGCCGACCGCCGCGCTCGACCGTGCGCTGTTCCTGGAATCGGATCGCATGGGCTATCTGCTCGGCGCGGTGACGCAGGGCGTGCTCGACGAGCAGCGCGGCGTCGTCCAGAACGAGAAGCGCCAGGGCGACAACCAGCCTTACGGCCTGACCCAGTACAAGATCCTGTCGGGCCTGTTCCCCGAGGGCCATCCGTACGCGCACAGCACCATCGGTTCGATGGCCGATCTCGACCAGGCATCGCTGGAGACGGTGAAGGACTGGTTCCGCAGCCATTATGGCCCGAACAACGCGGTGCTGGTGTTGGCGGGTGACATCGACGTGGCGACCGCCAAGCCGCTGGTCGAGAAGTATTTCGGCGCGATCAAAGCGGGCCCAGAAAGCGTGCTGCCGACGGTGACGATCCCGACGCTGCCCGCCCCCGTCAACGAGGTGATGAAGGACCGCGTGGCGGCGGTCATGGTCAGCCGCAACTGGGCGGTGCCCGGCCTGAACGATCCCGAAAGCGCCTCGCTGGTGGTCGCGGGTTCGATCCTGGGCGGCCTGGCCTCGTCGCGGCTCGACAATATCCTGGTGAAGCAGGAAAAGCTGGCGGTGCAGGTGTCGGCGAGCGACCGTCCCTTCGCGCAGGTGGGCATGTTCAACATGACCGCGATCGTGCGCCCCGGCGTCGACCCCGCAATGGTCGACAAGCGGATGCAGGAAATCCTGGCCGACTTCCTGGCCAAGGGGCCGACCGCCGACGAGGTGCAGCGCGCCGTGACCCGTTATGTCTCGGGCCGTGTCCAGGGACTGGAATCGGTCGGCGGCTTTGGCGGCAAGGCGGTCGCGCTGGCCGAGGGCGCGCTCTATTCGAACGATCCGGGCAAATATAAGAAGCAGCTGGAACAGATCGCGGCGCAGACGCCCGCGACCGTGAAGGCGGCGGCGGACAAGTGGCTGTCGCGTCCGGCCTATACGCTGACCGTCGTGCCGGGCGCCCGCGACGCCTATGAAGAGGCCAAGGTGCCGCCGCGCGCCGATGTGCCCGCAGCGCCCGACCAGCCCGCCAAGGGCACGCGCGGTGCCCTGCCCGAGGTGGGTCAGGTCAAGCCGCTGAGCTTCCCGACGGTCCAGCGTAGCCGCCTGGCCAATGGCATCGAGCTGATCTACGCGCAGCGCACCGCGGTGCCGGTAACGCAGATCGCCATGTCCTTCGACGCCGGGATCGCGGCCGACGTGCCTGGCAAGCTGGGCACGCAGCGCATGGTCCAGTCGATGCTGGACGAGGGCACCACGCGCCGCAACACGATCGCCATCGCCGAGGAGCAGGAGCGTCTGGGCGCGACGATCGGGTCGAGCGCGTCGAACGACCGCACCGTCGTCGGGCTGGACGTGCCGAGCGCCAACCTGGTCCCCGCGCTCGACCTCTATGCCGATATCGTCCGCAACCCGGCCTTCCCCGATCCCGAACTGGCGCGGGTGAAGACGCAGACGCTGGCGGGCATCAAGCAGGAACTGACCAGCCCGCAGGGGCTGGCGGGCCGTGTCCTGCCGCCGCTCGTCTATGGGCCGACCAGCCCCTATGCCAAGGCGCAGGGCGCGGGCGATCCGGCGGCGGTGGCGGCGATGACCCGTGACCAGCTGGTCGCGTTCCAGCAGGCCTGGCTGCGTCCCGACAAGGCCAAGGTGTTCGTGACCTCGGACCGTCCGCTCGCCGAGGTCAAGGCCGCGCTCGATCGCGTGTTCGGCGACTGGCGCGCCACCGGTACGGGCGGCGTGAAGAACTTCACCGCGGGCCAGCCCTCCGCGCCGAAGATCGTGCTGGTCAACCGCCCGGACAGCCCGCAGTCGATGATCATGGCGGGTGCGCCGACGTCCTTGAAGGGCATCGACAATCTGCTGCTCCAGAACACGGCGAACGACGCGCTGGGCGGCAGCTTCCTCAGCCGGATCAACACCGACATCCGCGAGAACAAGCACTGGTCCTACGGCGTGCGGGGCGGGTTCCAGACATCGGAATTCGCGGCGCCCTACATCATGTCGGCACCGGTCCAGGCGGACAAGACCGGCCCCTCGATCGACGCGCTGCGGGTGGACGTGGCGGAGTTCCTGACGACCAAGCCGATGGATCGGGTCGAGTTCGACCGCGCGATCACCGGCGCGATCCGCTCGCTGTCGGGCAATTTCGAAACCTCGGGCGCGGTCCTGTCGGCGATGCAGGCCAACGACCTGTATCGTCGCCCGGACAATTACTATGCGACGATCACCCAGCGTTATCAGGCGATGACCCTGCCAGAGCTGAACAAGTCGATCCAGGCGGCGTTGAACCCCAAGAGCTTCGTCTGGGTGGTGGTCGGCGATGCCAAGACGGTCAAGCCGCAGCTCGATACGCTGGGCCTGCCCGTCGAGGTGATCGAACCATCGGCGGTCGTCGCGTCCGCCCCGGCGGCACAATAAGGGAGAGTGGCAATGGCCGATATCGACGGAACCTGGGACTGCATCGTGAAGTCGCCGCTGGGCGACCAGGAGATGACGCTGACGGTCACGACCGAGGGTGATCGCTTCACGGGTTCGGGCGGCGGCCAGATGGGCGCAATGGATATCGAGGGCGACGTGTCGGGCAACACGATCCACTGGAAGATGTCCATTTCCTCGCCGATGCCGATGACGCTGGACTGCGAAGCGACCGCCGATGGCGACACGCTGACCGGATCGGTCGGCGCGGGCGCGTTCGGCAGCTTCCCGCTGTCGGGCACACGCGCGGGATGATCTTCGCCCGGTGAGACGGGGAAGGGCGGTGCGTCGGAGGACGCGCCGCCCTTTTTCGTGGGGGTGGGGCGTGGCCTTCGACTTGGCTGAGGCTGAACGGGGGTGGGGTAAGCGCGGCTCCATACCAACCGCTGTTCAGGCTGAGCGAAGTCGAAGGCCATGGGCTGAACCCACCACATAACCGGTTCAATTCCCGCCAAATCCCGTTACGCTGCCCCCAAAGACACATAGGGGACCAGCATGATCGACCGTCGCCATTTCCTGGGCGGGACCGCCGCCATGGCCGTCGCTGCGCAAAGCGAGGCCATCGTCGCCCAGGACACCCCCTCGGCCAAACTCACGGCGCTGTTCGACACGCTGGTCCAGGAACAGCTTCGCCGTGGTCCCGAGGGCGCCACCAATCTGGGGCTCGACACCGGTCCCAACGCCGATCTGCGCAGCAAGCTCTCCGACCAGTCGCCCGCCGGGATCGCGGCGGCAAAGGCCGCGACCAGGGCCGATCTGTCGCGGCTGGAGGCGATCGACCCCGCCACCCTGTCGCCCGAGGAGCGGATCGACCTGGAATCGATCCTCTACACCCGCCGCTCGGCACAGGCGGTGCAGGCATTCGACTTCGGCGGAAGCTCATACGGTCCCAGCCCCTATGTCGTGTCGCAGCTGTCGGGCGCATACCAGTCGGTGCCGGACTTTCTCGACACCAAGCACAAGATCGCGAGCGCGGGCGATGCCGATGCCTATGTGATGCGGCTGCGCGCCTTTGCCCGCCAGATCGACGCACAGACCGACCGGATGCGCCATGATGCAGGCCAGGGGGTGGTGCCGCCCGACTTCATCCTCGATCTGGCGCTCGAGCAGATGGGCAAGACCCGCCAGCCCGCGTCGGAAGCGCTGGTGGTCCAGTCGCTGGCGCGTCGCACCGCCGAAAAGGGGCTGGGCGAGCGTTACGGGCAGCAGGCCACCCAGATCTACGACGCCGAAATCCTCCCCGCGCTCGACCGCCAGATCGCCCTTGCGCAGGCGTTGCGCACCAAGGCCACGCATGATGCGGGCGTCTGGAAACTGCCCCAGGGCGCGGCCTATTATCCGGTCGCGCTGAAGGCCAATACGACAACCAGCTTCTCGCCCGACGAAGTCCACCGCTTCGGCCGCGACCAGGCGGCGATGCTGTCGGCGCGGCTCGACGCCCTGCTTCGCAAACAGGGCTTCACGAAAGGAACGGTCGGCCAGCGCATGGCCGCGCTCTACAAGAACCCGGACCAGCTTTACCCCAACACCGACGAGGGCAAGCGCGCCGCCATCGCCTATTGTAACGCACGGCTCGACGCGATCCGCACCCGCCTGCCGCAGGTGTTCGAGCGCATCCCGCCCTATGGCTTCGAGGTGCGCCGCGTACCGCCCCAGACCGAGGCGGGGGCGGCCGCCGCCTTTGCGCAGGCCCCCGCGATCGACGGCTCGCGCCCCGGCCTCGTCTATTTCAACCTGAAGGACAGTGCCGACTGGCCCAAATTCTGCCTGGCGACGACCGTCTATCACGAAGGGCTGCCGGGCCATCAGATGGAAAGCGGGCTGGCGCTGTCGAACACGCGCCTGCCGCTGATCCGCAAGATCAACGGCTTTTCGGGTTATGGCGAGGGCTGGGCGCTCTATGCCGAGCAGCTGGCGGACGAGATCGGCATGTATGACGACGATCCGCTGGGGCAGCTGGGCTATCTGAAGTTCCTGCTGTTCCGCGCCAATCGCTGCGTCGTCGACACCGGACTTCATCACCTGCGCTGGACCCGCGAACAGGCGATCCGCCATTTCGTCGAGGCGGAGGGCGAGGCCGGGGGCTTCGCCACCCGCGAGGTCGAGCGCTACTGCGTCAATCCGGGCCAGGCGGCGAGCTACAAGCTCGGCCATTCCGTGTTCGTCGACATTCGCGATGCCGCCAAGAAGCGACAGGGCGACCGGTTCGACCTGAAGGCGTTCCACACTGCCGTGCTGCGCCATGGCCGCGTGCCGCTCGACGTACTGCGACGCATCGGGGAGGATTGGGCGCGGGCTTGACCCGAATCGGCGTCGCGATGATCCTCCCATGGGAGAATCATGGCGATGCATGGGAGCGTTTCGGTCCGGCAGGACAGAGGGCGGCAATCGGCGGCGGCCATCGCCACGCTGATGGTGCATCTGGCGATCTTGGCCCTGCTACTATGGCTGACGCCGTTCCGATCGGAGCCCAGGCCGGACCAGCCGAGCTTGACGCTGGTGAACGTCTTCCCTCTTCCCGAACCGTCGCCGGTTCCCGTCACGCCGCCACCCCCGGCCCCCGCGCCGGTCGAGCGCGAGAGTCGGGTGATCCGTCCGACCGCCGGGGGCGGCGCGCCCCGTGAGGCGCCGGCACCCGAGGCGCAGCAGGCGGCTCCGGCAGCGGTTGCACCGGCCCATTTCGATCGTGTCGAGCTGCCCGCCCCGGCCGCCGGAGAGGTTACGACCGACCTGCCGCTGCGCACCGGCACCGCGGCCTCCGACGGGCGGGGGCAGGGTCTGGCCAGCGGACGCGGCACGGGGGGTGAGGGCTCGGGGACGGGCAACGGGCGCGGGGATGGTGACGGTCCGGGCGAGGGGCGGCTCCGCTTTTCCTGGGCGGAATGGATCGAAAAGCCGCCTCAGGACCTGATCGACGAGGCCTTTCCGAAAATGGCCCGCATGGGCGGGGTCAGCGGGGTGGCCGTGCTGCTATGCGTGGTGCCGACCCCCGGCCGCCCGAAAAGCTGTTCGATCATCGCCGAGCGCCCCGTCAAGCGCGGCTTCGGTGCGGCGGCCATGACGCTCTATCCGCGCTTTCGCATCCGGCCCCTGATGAAGGGCAACGAGGTCATCCAGGCGCAGGTTCTGGTGCCGGTGACCTTCGACGTGCGGCGGGCGATTCGCTGACCCTTACCGCGTCACCCGGGTGATATGCCCCATCTTGCGTCCCGGCCGCGCCTCGCCCTTGCCATAGAGGTGCAGGTGTGAGCCCTTTTCGCTGAGCGCGCCTTCCCAGGCGTCGTCGCCGATCAGGTTTTCCATCTGCACCCAGGCCCCGGTCAGCGACGTGTCGCCCAGCGGCAGGCCGCAGATCGCGCGGATGTGGTTTTCGAACTGCGAGGTTTCGGCCCCCTCGATCGTCCAGTGACCCGAATTGTGGACGCGCGGCGCCATCTCGTTGAAGACGGGCCCGTTGTCGGTCGCGAAGAATTCGCAGGCGAGCACGCCGACATAACCCAATTCCTCGGCGATGCGGATGGCGAGCGCGGTCGCCTCCTCGGCCTGGGCCAGGATCTCGGCCGGGGCGGGCAGGGTCGAGGTGCGGAGGATCGCGTCGCGGTGGATATTGTGCGGCGGGTCGTAGCGGACCGCCTGTCCGTCTTCGCCGCGAGCGATCACGATCGAGAACTCGTGGCTGAAGTGGATGAACCCCTCCAACACCGCCGGGCCACCGATCGCCTCGAACGCAGCGGGTGCCTCGGTGATGTCGCGGATCAGGGCCTGGCCCTTGCCGTCATAGCCGAAGCGGGTGGTCTTCAGGATGGCGGGGCAGCCGATCCGCTCCAATGCCTCGGTCAGGTCGGCGGCGGAGTTCACCGGTGCCCAGGGGGCGGGGCGGCCGCCGACCTTCTCGACAAAGCTCTTCTCGGCGATCCGGTCCTGCGCGACGCGCAGCGCGGCGGGCGAGGGATGGACGGGCAACCGCTCGGCCAGCCATTCGACTGGCGTCACATCGACATTCTCGAACTCATAGGTCACCACGTCGCAGGCGGCGGCAAAGTCGGTGAGCACGACCGTGTTGTGATAATCCGCGCGGGTCAGCGAGGACGCGGTCTGCGCTGCCACGCTGTCCTCGTCGGGGGCCAGCACCTGGGTGCGATAGCCCAGTTGCGCCGCGGCCACCGCCAGCATCCGGCCCAGCTGGCCGCCACCCAGAATCCCGATCGTCGAACCCGGCTTCAGCATGATCGTCTTACCCTTGCGGATCGTTGGCGACATTGTCGGTCTGGCGCTGGCGCCAGTCCTTGAGACGTCCGGTCAGGCCCTCGTCGGACAGCGACAGGATCGAGGCGGCGAGCAGGCCGGCATTGATCGCCCCCGCCTTGCCGATGGCGAGCGTGCCGACCGGGATGCCACCGGGCATCTGGACGATCGACAACAGGCTATCCATGCCCTTCAGCGCCTTGGACTCCACCGGCACGCCCAGCACCGGCAGGTGCGTCATCGACGCGGCCATACCCGGCAGATGCGCCGCACCCCCGGCGCCCGCGATGATGACCTTGATCCCGCGATCGGCGGCGGTGGTGGCATAGTCGTACAGGCGCTGCGGCGTGCGATGTGCGGAGACGACGCGGGTTTCATGCGCCACGCCCAGCGCATCCAGCGTCTCGGCAGCGTGCCGCATCGTTTCCCAGTCCGAAGTGGACCCCATGATGATCCCGACCGACGTCATATCCGCTCTTCCGCCTTAGCCCCTCTGGCCCCGGTGCCGGAGAAGCGGGCTGACTAGCGGGACGCGGCGAGGGGGGCAACCTCCCGTATACGTTCGGGGGAACCGGCGCGGATTTTTGGCGGAGCGTGGGGGCGTGGGCTTCGACTTCGCTCAGCCTGAACGGAGGTTGGGTAAACCAAAGACCCGTTCAGCCTGAGCAAAGTCGAAGGCCAAGGGACGACACCTGCCCGACAGGGCAAAACCAGGGGTGGTCGCTCATCCGACCAACCCCTGCGTCAATTACCGTTCCGACAGATAATAGCGGTCGGTCGGCGTCAGGTCGTCGGCCAGTTCATAGACGATCGGCTGCGCGGTCGGGATTTCCAGACTGGTGATCTCGTCGTCCGGGATGTTCGACAGATGCTTGACCAGCGCGCGCAGCGAGTTGCCGTGCGCCGAGATCAGTACACGGTTGCCGTCGCGCAGCGCAGGCGCGATGCGCTCGTCCCAATAGGGCAGGACGCGCGCGATCGTGTCCTTCAGGCTCTCGGTCTGGGGAACCGCGATGTCCTTGTAGCGGATGTCGCCCGACACATCGAATTCGCCGCCCGCCTCGGCCGGGGGCGGGGGAACGTCGAAGCTGCGACGCCAGATCTTGACCTGATCCTCGCCATGCTTGGCCGCCGTCTCCGCCTTGTCCAGGCCGGTCAGCCCGCCATAGTGCCGCTCGTTCAGCCGCCAGTGCTTCTCGGTCGGCAGCCAGAGGCGGCCCATCGTCTCCAGTGCCAGGTTCAGCGTCTTGATCGCGCGGGTCTGGAGGCTGGTGAAGGTCAGGTCGAAGTCGAGGCCTTTCTCGGCCATCATCGCGCCCGCCGCACGCGCCTCCGCCGCGCCTTGCGCGGTCACGTCGACGTCCCACCAGCCGGTAAAGCGATTTTCGAGGTTCCAGGCGGACTGGCCGTGGCGGATCAGGACGAGCTGGGGCATGGAAACTCCTTCAATGTGATGGGGACCGCATAGAGCGGCGGGTTCGCCGGGTCGAGGTCAGCCGCGGAAACGGCCCTGCGTCGCAGCGGGGTTGGCCTTCAGCACGCGGCCCATGCGCGTCGGCCGGTCGAGCAGTTCGCCGCCGCAATCGGGGCAGGTCTCGTCCAGTTCGTCGGCACATTCGGCGCAGAAGGTCGTCTCCAGCGAACAGATGAACGCGCCGCCCTGCGACGGGGGCAGGTCCGCGCCGCAGCGCTCGCAATCGGGCCGCATCTCGAGCATCAGGCGGCCACCTCGCGCACCACGTCGCAGATCCGGTCGACCAGCGTCTCGACCTGGCGCTTGTCCTCGCCCTCGGCCATCACGCGGATGACCGGCTCGGTGCCCGACGGGCGGATGACCAGACGGCCACGCCCGGCCAGTTCGGCTTCGGCGGCGGCGATGACGCCCTGTACCTTTTCATGTTCCAGCGGCTTGCCGCCCGCGAAGCGGACATTCTTCAGAAGCTGGGGCAGGGGATCGAAACGGTGCAGCACCTCGCTGGCGGGCGCGCCCGCGCGCTTCAACTCGGCCAGCACCTGGAGCGCGGCGACCAGCCCGTCGCCGGTGCGGGCATAGTCGGACAGGATGATATGCCCCGACTGCTCACCGCCGACATTATAGCCGCGCGTGCGCATCGCCTCCAGCACATGGCGGTCGCCGACCTTGGTGCGGATCAGGCCCAGGCCCTGCGCCGCCAGATGCCGCTCCAGCCCCAGGTTCGACATGACGGTGGCGACCAGGCCGCCGCCCGCCAGCCGCCCTTCGCGGGCATAGCTGGTCGCGATCATCGCCATCAGCTGGTCGCCGTCGACTACCTGGCCGTGTTCGTCGACGATGATCAGGCGGTCTGCGTCACCGTCCAGCGCGATGCCGATATCTGCGCCGCTCGCCACCACCGTCTCGGCCAGCGTCTGCGGTGCGGTCGAGCCGACGCCGTCATTGATGTTGGTGCCGTTGGGGGTCACGCCGATCGCGACCACGTCCGCGCCCAGTTCCCAAAGGGCAGCGGGCGCGACCTTGTACGCCGCGCCGTTGGCGCAATCGATCACCACGCGCAGGCCATCAAGACGAAGCGACTGCGGGAAGGTCGACTTGGCGAAGTGGATATAGCGACCCGCTGCGTCGTCGACACGGCGCGCGCGCCCGATCTTGCCCGACGGCACCAGCGGCACATTCTGCTCGATCAGGTCCTCGATCGATTCCTCGGCCTCGTCCGACAGCTTGTAGCCATCGGGGCCGAACAGCTTGATGCCATTGTCGGCGAACGGATTGTGACTGGCCGAGATCATCACGCCGATATCGGCGCGCATCGAATGGGTCAGCATCGCGACCGCAGGGGTGGGCAGCGGTCCGAGCATCACCACGTCCATGCCGACACTGGTGAAGCCCGCGACGAGCGCCGATTCGAGCATATAGCCCGACAGGCGGGTGTCCTTGCCGATGACGACGCGGTGGCGATGATCGCCGCGCTGGAAATAGGCCCCGGCCGCCATGCCGACTTTCATCGCCATTTCGGCGGTCATGACCGCGCCGTTGGTCGCGCCGCGAATGCCATCGGTGCCGAAATATTTTCTTGCCATACGGCCAAGTCCCTGCCGGTCTAAAAGAGGAAACAGATTGTGGTCGCGTCCCGTTTAGCGTGACCTTTCCAAAAGCTCAAAGACGTCGAAGGGCCCTCATGTCCCGTGCCTCCCTGATCCTGCTCTGTCTTGCCGCCGGTCTGCTGGCCGGGGTGGGGACCGCGACGCTCTCACCCTGGGTCGCGGGATGGGGGATGGACGTGGCGGGGCCGCTGGGTACCTTGTGGCTCAACGGGTTGCAGATGACGGTCATCCCGCTGGTCGTCACGCTGCTGATCACCGGCGTCGCCGCCACCGCGCAGGCCGCGCAGGCGGGGCGGATCGCGGGGCGGGCGATCGTGACCTTCCTCGGCCTCGTCACGCTGACCGCGACGATGGCGGCGCTGGTCACGCCGATCCTGCTGCGTCTCGTGCCGATCCCGCGCGGCGCGGCGGCGGCGTTGAAGACCGCGCTCGGCCATGCCGCGCCCGTCGGGCCGACACCCCCGATATCCGAGTTCCTGACCGGCATCGTGCCCACCAACATCTTTGCCGCCGCGACCAACAACGCGCTGCTGTCGCTGATCCTGTTCACCCTCGCCTTCGCCTTTGCGATAACCCGGATCGAGGTCGAGGGGCGGGCGCAGCTGCTCGGCTTCTTCACCGCGATCCGCGATGCGATGCTGGTCCTGATCGGCTGGGTGCTGTGGCTGGCACCGGTCGGCGTCTTCGCCCTGGCCTTCGTGGTGGGGGCGAGCGCGGGGAGCGCGGCGTTCGGCGCGCTGGTCCATTATATCGGGATCATCGCCACGATCGGCGTCATCGTCATGCTGATGGCGTACGGCGTCGCGGCGATCGCGGCGCGGGTGCCGCTGCCCCGCTTCGCCCGTGCGCTGGCCCCGGCCCAGGCGGTCGCGATCTCGACGCAGAGTTCGCTGGCCAGCCTGCCCGCCATGGTCGAGGGCACGAAGACCCTGCGCATCGCGCCTGCCACCTCCAGCCTGGTGCTGCCGATGGCGGTGGCGATGTTCCGGGCGACGCAGCCCGCGATGAACGTCGCGGTCGCCCTCTATATCGCCGACTGGTTCGGCATCGTGCCCGGCCCGGCGGCGGTCGCGGCATCGGTCGTGGCGGCGATCCTCGTCTCGCTGGGTTCGGCCAGCCTGCCGTCGCAGATCACCTTCTTCGCCTCGATCGCGCCGGTCTGCGTCGCGCTGGGGGTGCCCGCCGCACCGTTGGGGCTGCTGATCGCGGTCGAGACGATTCCGGACATTTTCAGGACCCTGGGCAATGTCAGCATGGACCTTGCCGCCACCGCGACCGTTTCGCGCTGGAGCGGCACGATCGATGAGGATAATCCATGAAATATCGCACTCTCGGCCCCGAGTTCGAGGTCTCCGCGCTGGGCCTGGGTTGCATGCCGATGGCCGGTGTCGGCCGCAACATGTATGGCGAGGCGAGCGAGGCGGAGAGCATCGCAACCGTCCACCGCGCGATCGAACTGGGCGTGACCCTGTTCGACACCGCCGAAATCTATGGCCCGCTGGTCAATGAGGAACTGGTCGGCAGGGCCATTCGCGGCAAGCGCGATGCGGTCGTCATCGCGACCAAGTTCGGCTTTCGCTACGATGGGAACGGCATGACCGGCGTCGATTCCACCCCGGCCAATGTCCAGCGCGCCTGCGAAGGCTCGCTCAAGCGGCTGGGGGTCGAGACGATCGACCTGTTCTATCAGCACCGCGTCGACCCCAACGTCCCCATCGAGGAGACGGTTGGCGCGATGGGCCGCCTGGTCGAGCAGGGCAAGGTCCGCCGGCTGGGCCTGTCCGAGGCGAGCGCCGACACCATCCGCCGCGCCGCCGCCGTCCACCCGATCGCGGCGGTCCAGTCCGAATATTCGCTATGGGAGCGTGACGTCGAGGCGGACATTCTGCCGGCGGTGCGCGAACTCGGCATCGGTTTCGTGCCGTACAGCCCGCTAGGGCGCGGCTTCCTGACCGGGCAGATCTCGTCGCGCCAGGACCTCCCCGAGGGGGATTATCGGCGGAACGACCCGCGTTATTCGGACGAGAATTTCGACCGCAACCTGAAGCTGGTCGAGGTGGTAAAGACCATCGCCGCCGCGCATGACGCGAGCGCCGCGCAGGTGGCGCTGGCCTGGCTGCTGGCGCAGGGCGACGATATCGTGCCGATCCCGGGCTCCAAGCGCCGCGCGACGCTGGAGGATTCGATGAAGGCGGCGGATGTGACGCTGTCGGCGGAGGATCTGGCGAAGCTGGACGAAGCCGCCCCGCGCGGCGGCACGGCCGGGCCGCGTTACGGCGAGCGGGCGATGGCGATGACGCGGCTCTGAGCCGCGTACCGGAGTGATACCCCCGAACCTCCGTTCAGGCTGAGCGAAGTCGAAGCCCACGCCCCGGCCTGTCCGCAGGCGTCATCCCGTGCACTTCGACTTCGCTCAGTGCGAAGGGAGGTGGGGGTGAGCGGAAGAGCAGGGAGGGAAAAAAAGGGGCGGCCGGTCATCCCGAACCGCCCCGCTGCCATCAATGCGGCTTCTGCTCCAGCCGCGTATCGACGCCCGCCGCTGCCGGTTCGGCCAGCTCCTTGGTCCCCGCCAGCGCCGCATCGGCCTTCAACAGGTCGAGGTGCATCAACTTGGCGATGAAGGGCGAGACGATCAGGACGACCACGCCGATTCCGATCGAGAACCAGCCGATCCGCGTATAGACGTCGAGCACCTTTTCGGGCCCCGCGCCCTCGCCGCCGGTCGCCTGCGCGATCAGCCCGGCGATGAAGTTGCCCGCCGCCGTCGCCAGGAACCAGGTGCCCATCATCAGACCCGTCATGCTGGGCAGAGACAGCCGCGTCATGGCGGCCAGGCCGACCGGCGAGAAGCACAGTTCCGCCATGGTGTGGATCAGATAGACCAGGATGACGAAGATCACCGGCGTTGGCATGCCCGCATAGGCCGCAGCCCCGGCGACCAGCACCATGAAGCCCGCGCCGACCCCGACCAGGCCGATGCCGAACTTGAACGGCGCGCTGGGCTCCCACCCGCGCTTGCCCAGGATAGTCCACAACGCGGCGAACATCGGCGCAAGCAGGATGATGAAGATCGAGTTGACCGACTGGAACGCCGAGGCCGGGATGGTCCACCCCATCAGCGTCCGGTCGACCGAGCGATCGGTATAGAGGTTCAGCGACGAACCCGCCTGCTCGAACAGCGCCCAGAACAGCGGGCACAGCGCGATCAGGAACAGCGCGGCGAAGATGCGGTCGCGGTCCACCTTGGGAAGCTGGAACACCGCGCGCCACAGGATGAACAGGACGGTGGCGGCCGCGAAGACGACCAGCAGCGTGCCGACCGCATCCTGATGCTGGATCAGCTGCCACACACCCAGCGTGGCGACGATCGCGCCCAGATAGATCAGCCACTCGCGCGACAGCCCGGCCACGACCGGCGCGCGCAGCACGGGCAGCGATGGCGCTTCGCCCGCGCCGTGCAACTCGCGCTTCAGGGCGATGAAGGCGATGAGGCCCAGGACCATGCCGACGCCCGCCGCGCCGAAGCCGTACGCCCAGCCGACCGTCTCACCCAGCACGCCGCACACGATCGGGCCCAGCGCGCCGCCCACGTTGATGCCCATGTAGAAGATCGAGAAGGCGGGATCGCGGCGCATGTCGTCGCGCGCATAAAGCTGTCCCACCAGCACCGAGATATTGGCCTTCAGGAAGCCGGTGCCGATGACGATCGAGGCGAGCGCGAGGTAGAAACCCTCCAGATAGGCGCCCTGGGCACCCTGCGGCCCCTCCATGACCGCGATCAGCATATGGCCGAAGGCGATGAACAATCCCCCGGCCAACACCGCGCGCCTGGCCCCCAGGTAACGGTCGGCGAGATAGCCGCCGATCACCGGCGTCACATAGACCAGCGAGGTATAGGCCGCGTAGATGCCGAAGGCCGGTTCGTCGGTGAACAGGAAATGCTTGGTCAGGTAGAAGACCAAGATGGCGCGCATTCCGTAATAGGAAAAACGCTCCCACATCTCGGTGAAGAACAACAGGAACAGGCCTCGGGGATGGCCCAAAACCGTTTTGCCGCGCGCGGCGGCCTCATACGCAGTCGCCATGCTGGCGTTCACTCCATCGGAATCGCCCCCGGTGCGACCAGGGGCGCACGCGGGGGCGTAATGCTTTGGTAACCTAACGCCAAAGCCGCGACTGTAAATATCATGCGCGACGACGTAAGGATGTAAGCCATGACGGATATGGCTTTCAACGATCGCTCGACCCCCCTCACGCTGCTGGCGACGCGCCGGTCGGGCAAGCCCCGCGACCTGGTCGCGCCGGGCCCGGACGCGGCCGAACTGGCGGACATGCTGGCCATCGCCGCGCGCACGCCCGACCATGGCAAGCTGGCCCCCTGGCGCTTCGTGATCGTGCCGACCGAGGCGCGCGGGAAGCTGGCGGAGGTCATTACCAGCGCCTATCGCGCCGAACGGCCGCAGGCGGGCGCGACCGAGATCGCCTCGCTCGAACAGTTCGCGCACCAGGCCCCGTCGCTGGTGGTCGTGCTGTCGTCCCCGCGACCGGACAGCCACATTCCGATGTGGGAACAGGAATTGTCGGCGGGTGCGGCGTGCATGAACCTGCTCCATGCCGCCCATGCGCTGGGTTATGCGGGCGGCTGGCTGACCGGCTGGCCCGCCTTTTCGGATGCGGTGCGCGATGCGTTCGGGACCGCGCCCGAGCGGATCGTCGGCTTCGTCTTCCTCGGCACGCCCGGCCGCCCGCTCGAGGAACGCCCGCGCCCGGACATGGCGCGGATCGTGTCGACGTGGAACGGATAAGCCGAGCAGCGGCCGCGACGGAATTGCAAACGTTCGCAGGCTTTGCCCTCGACACCGCCCCTCGCATGCTGTATTAACTCGGCATGACAGCTCTTAGCGGCGACGACAGCCCGGTTTACATCCGCCTGCGCGGCACGATCGCGGCAGGTATCCTCAACGGCACCTATCGCACGGGGGACCAGCTTCCCTCGGTGCGCGCGCTGGCCGCCGAGCAGGGGGCGAACCCGCTGACCGTCGCCAAGGCGTATCAGAGCTTTCAGGACGACGGCTATGTCGAGGTGCGGCGCGGGGTCGGCATGTTCGTGCTGCCGGGCGCCGCCGACCGCCTGCGCGCCGCCGAGCGTCAGACGTTCCTGTCGGTGCAGTGGCCGCGCATCCGCGACCATATCGACCTGCTCGGCCTGGACGCGACCGACCTGCTCAGCGTCGAGCGCGTCTGACCTTCGGGCGGATCGCACCCGCGATCAGTCCGGTCGCCACGACCCACAGGGCCGCCAGTCCGCTCAGCGTCGCCACCGTCCGCCAGACCCCGCCCCACGTCCCGCTCATGCCACGGCCGTCATGTAGCCGCTGGACCCAGGTCAGCATGACCGGTGCCGCACGCCCGGTCGCGGCCACCGCACCGGCGCTGTCGTCGGCGACCTTCACTACGCTCATGGTGTTTCCCGCATAATAGAGCGTCCAGTCGGGCGAGCGCTCGGTCGGCCAGGCGATCATGCCAAGCGTCCCATGGGCCAGCGGCCGGGCGCTGGCGACGACGCGTTCCACGGGCAGCGAAGGGCGGGTGAGCGGCAGGACGGGCACGCGGCTGTCCACCTCACCCGAAAAGGCCAGCGTCACGCCGCTTGCCGTCATCACCAGCACCGGGACTGTCGACCATAGCCCGACGATCCGGTGCCAGCGCGGTGCCCTGTCGGTGCGTCGCTTCGCCTTGCGCTGGGGCCGCCACTGCACCCAAAGCCCGCTCACCGTCACGAGGATCAGGCCGATCCCGATCACGCCGACGATCGCGCGGCCCGCGCCCGACAGGAACAGCCCGTCATGCCCGCGTCGCAACATGCCCAGCATACCGCCACCCTGCCAGGCACTGGCCAATATCCCGGCGGTGGCCGGATCGAGGAACAACAGGCGGCGCGCCCGGTCGCTGGGGCGGTCGAGCGTCACCACCACCGGCGACGATCCCTGCTCCAGCGACAGGGCGGCGATCCGTTCGCCGGGGCGCAGGCGACGATGCGCGGCGTCGGCATAGCGATCGGCGGGCAGGCGCTGCTCACCGCTGATCCGATAGCGCGCGGGCGACGCGATCCGCTCGATCAACGGCGCGCAGGCCAGGATCGTGCCCGACAGCGCCAGTGCCATGGCGAACAGGCCGACCGCCAGCCCCAGCCAGCGATGGACCCGCAATCCCGTATCGCGAAGGGTAATCCCGGCCACACAAACCCCGAAACAGACGGCGCGCCCTGCCGTAGGCGAGCGGCGGCGTCAATGCGCGGCCTTTCTCCATCCCCACCCCCCGCCCTCGCCCCAGGGACCACGATCATCCTTTGGCCTTCCACTATGCTCAAGCTGGAACGGAGGGTGGGAAGCGGGAAGGGTTTTTGGTTCGCGCGGAGGCGCGGAGGACGCAAAGAAGAAGGGCTCAGGAAATGGACGCTCTTGTCGGTCACTCCCACCTCCGCGCCTCTGCGCGAACCCCATCAGCGCCGCAGGAACAGCCACGACCGGATCGCACTCGCCAGGTTCGGCGGGTCGTCCGCTACGATACGCAACGCGTCGATTTCCGCCACCAGCGCGGAAAGCGGCAGGCCATGGGCGACCGCCTGTTCCTCCAGCGCGGTCCAGAACACCGGCTCCAGGCTGATCGAGGTCTGGTGCCCCGCAATGGTGATCGAGCGTTTCACCGGCCCGACAAAGCCGTGTGCCGGGGCGGCGATCCGGCTCATTCGGTGTCGAAGAGGCTGGCCAGCTGCTCGATGATCGTGCCGCCCAGCTGTTCGGCATCCATGATCGTCACTGCCCGCGCATAATAGCGGGTCACGTCATGGCCGATACCGATCGCGATCAGCTCGACCGGGCTCTTGCTCTCGATCCAGCCGATCACTTGGCGCAGGTGCCGCTCCAGATAGCTGCCCGAATTGACCGACAGGGTGGAATCATCGACCGGCGCGCCGTCGGAGATGACCATCAGGATGCGCCGCTCCTCGGGCCGCGCGATCAACCGGCTATGCGCCCACATCAGCGCCTCGCCGTCGATATTCTCCTTGAGCAGCCCCTCGCGCATCATCATGCCCAGATTGTTGCGCGCGCGCCGCCAGGGTTCGTCGGCCTGTTTGTAGACGATGTGGCGGATGTCGTTCAGCCGCCCGGGCTGCGGCGGACGTCCGGCCGCCAGCCAGGTCTCGCGACTCTGCCCGCCCTTCCAGGCGCGGGTGGTGAAGCCGAGGATCTCGGTCTTCACCCCGCACCGCTCCAGCGTGCGGGCAAGAATATCGGCGGAGATGGCCGCGATGCCGATCGGCCGCCCGCGCATCGACCCCGAATTGTCGATCAGCAGCGTGACGACGGTATCGCGGAAATCGGTGTCGCGCTCGATCTTGTAGGATAGCGACTGGCCGGGATTGACCACCACGCGGGCGAGGCGCGCCGCGTCGAGAATCCCCTCTTCCTGGTCGAAGTCCCACGACCGCGACTGTTGCGCCATCAACCGGCGTTGCAGGCGGTTGGCGAGCTTCGACACCGCCGATTGCAGATGCGCCAGCTGCTGGTCGAGATAGCCGCGAAGCCGTGCCAGCTCGTCGGCGTCGCACAGCTCCCCGGCCGCGACCACCTCGTCATATTGGGTCGTCCAGGGCCTGTAGTCGAACTGCGACGCCAGATCGTTCATCGGGCGATTGGGGCGGGTCGGTTGGCTGCCTTCGTCGCCGTCCTCGCCGGGTTCGCCGTCGAGATCGTCGAAGGATTCCTGGCTCTGGTCCTGCGACTCGCCGTCCTCGCTGTCCGAGTCGCGCTTCTCGGCGCGCGCCTCTACCTCGCCTTCGCCCTGACCCTGCTGGTCGTCATTCTCGTCGCTCTCGTCCTCGTTCTGCTGATCCTCGCCTTCCTGGTCGTCGCCGCCTTCATCGGACTGTTCGGGTTCGGCGGGGGACTCGGCGAGTTCGAGGTCGGCGAGCATCCGGGCGGCGAGCGCCTGGAACGCCTTCTGGTCGTCCATCGCGCCCGCCAGCGCATCGAGATTGGTCGCCCCCTCCAGCCAGTCGCGGACCAGCGCCAGCGCGGGCGCGGTTTCGGCCGGGGAGGGGCGGCCCGTCATCCGCTCGCGCAGGAGCAGCCCCAAAGCGGTCGACAGCGGCACCTCGTCGCGGTTGCGCGCCCGCGTCAGCGGGTCCGAACGCAACCGGACGTCGAGTGCATGGGCAAGATTGTCGCCGATCCCGGCATAACCGCGCGCGCCCAGCGCCTCGACCCGCGCCGTCTCGACCGCGTCATAGACCGCGCGCGCGACCGCCTCGACCGGGGCGGCACGAGCGTGGAGCGCGGTGTCGTGCAGCTTCAGCCTGAGCGCGAAGGCGTCGGCGAAACCGCGTGCCTCCGCCACTTGTTCGGGCGGCAGCGCGCGGCCAGGCATCGGCACGCGGATATGCTTGCCCGACGAGGTCGGCGCATCGGCGGTGAAGGCAAGCTCGACCTCCGGCTCCTGCGCGAGCGCGCGTGCCGTGCCGCCGAGAACCGCCTTGAACCGGTCGAGAGGGGTTTCGTTCGCCAAGGAGATCAGGCCCGGCCGACAACGCTTTCGGGCAGGTCCTTGCCGAAGACGCGCTGATAATATTCCGCCACCAGTGCGCGTTCGTTCTCGTCGCACTTGTTCAGGAACGACAGGCGGAAGGCGAAGCCCGGATCGCCGAAGATCAGCGTGTTCTGCGCCCAGGTGATGACCGTGCGCGGGCTCATCACGGTCGAGATGTCGCCGTTGATAAAGCCCTTGCGGGTCATGTCGGCGACGCGGACCATGTTCTCGACCAGCTGCTTGCCGTCGGGCTTGTCATACTCGCCCGACTTGGCGAGCACGATCTGCGCCTCGGTGGCGGCGGGCAGGTAGTTGAGCGTGACCACGATGTTCCAGCGGTCCATCTGGCCCTGGTTGATCTGCTGCGTGCCGTGATACAGGCCGCTGGTGTCGCCCAGGCCGACCGTGTTGGCGGTGGCGAACAGGCGGAACCACTTGTTCGGACGGATGACGCGGTTCTGGTCGAGCAGGGTCAGCTTGCCTTCCGTCTCCAGCACGCGCTGGATCACGAACATCACGTCGGGACGGCCCGCATCATATTCGTCGAAGACAAGCGCGGTCGGCGTCTGGAGCGCCCAGGGGAGCAGGCCCTCGCGGAACTCGGTCACCTGCTGCCCGTCCTTCAGGACGATGGCGTCGCGGCCGATCAGGTCGATACGGCTGATATGCGCGTCCAGGTTGATGCGGATGCACGGCCAGTTCAGGCGCGCGGCGACCTGTTCGATATGGCTCGACTTGCCGGTGCCGTGATAGCCCTGCACCATCACGCGGCGATTGTGCGCAAAGCCCGCGATGATCGCCAGCGTCGTGTCGGGATCGAACACATAGGCGGGATCGAGATCGGGGACGCGCTCGTCCGATACCGAAAAGGCCGGAACCTCCATGTCGGTGTCGATGCCGAACAGGTCGCGCACCGACACCATCTTGTCGGGCGCATCGAGAATCGTCGTATCGCGGCTGTCGGGAAGCGTATTCGGGATATCGGTCATCAGGCCCTCTTCTCGTCGCTAAACGCCTTAGGCCAAGCGCGGCTCCCTACTCAATGGCAAGGATCGTCACGAAAGCGATCGCGACGCGATTGCGGGGTGCGGTTTTCGGCATCATCCTGCCTCTCGAGTCGAGATGATACGCCGCGGCAGATCCATCTGCGCGGACGATCAGGCTCGAAAAGGGGTGGGCGTCATGGCGAATTTCATCTGGTACGAATTGCTGACCGACGATGCGGTCGCGGCGCAGGATTTCTATGCGCGGCTGATCGGCTGGCAGGTCGGGGACAGCGGCATATCCGGCATCGACTATCGCATCCTGGCGACGCCAGAAGGGGAGGCGATCGGTGGGGTGATGCAGCGTCCGCCGGGGTCGCCGGGTGGTCCGGTCTGGCTCGGCTATCTGCCGGTCGTCGATGTCGACGAATCGGTCGAGGCGATCGTCGAGGATGGCGGTCAGCTGCTGATGCCCGCCTGGACCATGGCGGGAGTGGGGCGCATGGCGCTGGTCACCGATCCGCTGGGCGCGCCCTTCTATCTGATGGCGGCCGAGGGCGACCAGCCGTCGCGCGCCTTTGTCGAGCATGGCACCGGCGAGGCGACCGGCCATGTCGTCTGGAACGAACGGATCGCCAGCGATCCCGACCGCGCGCTCGCCTTTTTCGGGCGGCATTTCGGCTGGGTCCATCAGGGCGGCATGCCGATGGGCGATTTGGGCGAATACCGGTTCATCGCCGACGGGCCGGTGATGCTCGGGGCACTGATGGGCTGCCCGCCGGGCGGGACGCCGGGGTGGCGCTTCTATTTCGCGGTCGCGGATATCGATGCGGCGGCGGCGCGGGTGACCGAGCTGGGCGGGACAATCGAATATGGGCCGGTGGAGATACCGGGCGGGGACTTTTCGATGTCGGCCGTCGATCCGCAGGGCGCGCGATTCGGGCTGGTCGGGCGGCGGAAATGACAATCCTCCCCGGCACGGGGAGGGGGACCGCCGCGCAGCGGTGGTGGAGGGGGGCTCGCCACATGGGACGTCCCTTCGTGGAAGCCCCCCTCCGTCAGCGCTGCGCGCTGCCACCTCCCCTTGCAGGGGAGGATCAGGCGAACGCCGGGGCCTGGCGGAGCTGCTGATACGCCGCGATCACCTTCTGCAACCGCCCCTCATGGCTCCGGTCGCCCCCGTTGCGGTCGGGATGATAACGCCGGACGAGCTCGCTATACCGCCGCCGCAGCGCGCTGCGATCCGCATCGGCCTCCAGCCCCAGCACCTTCAGGCTCTCGCGATCCTGCCCCGACAGCGGCTTGCCGTCCGAGCGCTCGGGTGCGGCCTCGCGGCGATAGCGCGCGGCGATCGCGTCGAGCGGATCGGAGAAATCGGCCCAGCGCGGTCCCGGATCGGTGCCGTTCTGCGCAAAGGCCCGCGTCTCGCGCTCCCAGCCCGCATAGGGGCGCTGGGCGCGGTGGATTTCGTCCGCGCTCATGCCGTCAAAAAAATTATAGCGGCTGTTGAACGCCCGCACATGGTCCAGGCAGAACCAGCGGAACCGGCCCGGCCCGTCGCCGCTGCGTGTGCCCTCCGCCGGCGGCGCGCGGAACTCGCCCGCTTCCTGGCAACCGGCGTGATCGCACACCCGGTCGCTATTCTCGACCCGGCCGTGAAAACGCGCACCGGGTTTTGATTTGGAGGTATCGCTGCTCGACCGACGCGTCACTGCTATCCGCTTGTCCCGAAAAACCGTCTATATAGGGGCGATGACCGATATCACCACCGCTCCGCCCGCCCTTTCGATCGCCGACCAGATCACCGCTCGCCTGACCGAGGCGCTGTCGCCCACCCGGCTCGACGTCATCAACGAAAGCGCGATGCACAGCGGCCATCTGGGCGATGACGGCACCGGCGAGAGCCATTTCCGCGTCGTCGTGGAATCGCCCGCATTCGCCGGTCAGTCGCGTGTCGCCCGCCAGCGCATGGTGAACCACGCGCTCGCCGATCTGTTGGCCGAGCGTGTCCATGCGCTGGCGATCAGCGCGACGGCACCCGGAGAATAATCCATGCCCTATGACCTGTGGTACTGGCCCGGCCTGCCGGGACGCGGCGAGTTCGTCCGGCTGGCGCTGGAGGCCGCAGGTCTGCCGTACCGCGACCGGGGCGTGGAGGAGGGGGCCGAGGCGCTGCTCCTCGACATGCGAAAAGGCGCGCGTCCGCCTTTCGCGCCGCCCTATCTGCGCGTCGGGGGACAGGCGATCGCGCAGGTCGCCAACATCCTCTACTGGCTGACCGAGCGGCACGATCTGGCCCCGCAGGCCGAGCGCGTCTGGCTCCACCAGTTGCAACTGACGATCAGCGACATGGTGGCCGAGGTGCACAATGTGCACCATCCGGTGGCAACCGGCGCCTATTATCACGAGCAGAAGGCCGAGGCCGCCCGCGCCGCCGCACAGTTCCGGGACGAGCGTATCCCGAAATTCCTCGGCTATTTCGACGACGCGCTGGAGGATCGGGACTGGATGGCGGGCGGGCGCTGGTCGCCGGTCGACACCTCGCTGTTCCAGCTGGTGGCGGGGCTGCGCTACATGTTTCCCAGGCGCATGGCGGCGGTGGAGGGTCGGTATCCCGCGCTGATCGCCCTGTACGACCGCGTGAAAACCCTGCCCGGCATCGCCGCCTATCTGGACAGCGACCGGCGACAGGCGTTCAACGAAGACGGAATTTTCCGCCATTACCCGGAGCTTGATGCCGCATGACCCGCTTGCCCCGACCCGCCGCGCGTATCCTGCTGGTCGATGCGGCCGGGCGGACGCTGATGTTCCGCTTCACCCCCGACGACCGCCCGCCCTTCTGGTGCACGCCGGGCGGCGCGGTCGATCCGGGCGAGAGTTACGAGGACGCCGCACGCCGCGAGCTGCTGGAGGAAACCGGGCTCGACCGCAATTGCGGACCTCAGGTGGCCCGGCGTCAGGTCGAGTTCCGCACCATCGAGGGTGTCGAGGTCGAGGCCGACGAACGCTATTTCCGCGTCGATATCGACGCGCATGAGGTATCGGGCGCGGGCCATACCGCGCTGGAGCAGCGGGTCATGCAGAGCTGGCGCTGGTTTACCCGCGACGAACTGGCGGCCCATGCCGAACCTTATTTCCCGACCGACCTGATCGCGCTGCTCGACGCCACGGAGGCGACCGCCACGGAGCAAAGACATGTTTGACGATTTCCTGCTGCGCACCCTGCAACCCTCCACCCACGACCTGGGCGGGTTCAAGGTGCACCGGACGCTGCCCAACAAGGAGCGGACGATGGTCGGCCCCTTCCTGTTCTTCGACCAGATGGGCCCGGCGCAGCTGCAGCCCGGCACGGGCATCGACGTGCGACCGCATCCGCATATCAATCTGGCGACCGTCACCTATTTGTTCGACGGCGCGATCGGCCACCGCGATTCGCTGGGCAGCGACCTGGTGATCGAACCGGGGGCGGTCAACCTGATGACGGCGGGGCACGGCATCGTTCATTCCGAACGCTCGCCCGATGCCGCACGGCCGCAGGGGCCGATACTGTCGGGTATCCAGACCTGGCTGGCGCTTCCCGAGGCGCTGGAGGAAATGGACCCGGCCTTCGAGCATGTCCCGGCGAGCGCACTGCCCGAAATTCAGGGGCAGGGCGCGACCGCGCGGATCATCATGGGCGAATTGTGGGGACAGCGCGCGCCGACCACCACCTATGCTGGCACCATCTATGCCGACATCGCGCTGGAGCCGGGCGGAAGCATTCCGATCGACGCAAGTGCCGAGGAACGCGCCGTCTATTGCGCGCTGGGCGAGGCGAGCCTGGAGGGCATGACGCTGGAGCCGCAGCGGCTCTACATCCTGAAGCCGGGGATCGCGGCGACGTTGCGCTCCGAATCGGGCGGGCGGGTGATGCTGTGCGGCGGCGATGCGTTCACGACGCCGCGGCACGTGTGGTGGAATTTCGTCTCGTCGCGCCGCGATCGGATCGATGAGGCCAAGCGGGCCTGGAAGGCGCGCGAGTTTCCGACCGTGCCGGGCGACGCCGCCGAGCGGATCGAGATCCCGGAAATCCCGAAGACCGTCAGCTATCCGTGATGGTCGGAATGTCGCTGCCTGGATGATGGGGTGAGCGAACTGCCAAGTTCGCGCGCGCTCTGCGCGTCCACCCTTCTATTTTCTACTGGAGCCAGTCGACATTCAGGCCGCACCTTATCCATTTCTCCCTTGCAAGGGGAGGAATAGAATGAATGTCGATTGGCCTAAGGTCCGGTCTCGGTGAGGCGCCTTGCCCTCCCCCGGCCCCTCCCGCTTGCGGGAGGGGAGAAGAGTGGGATGGTGGCCCCGGTCAGTTGACCGTCACGCCCTTCCAGAAGGCGACGCGGCCCCGGATATTCTCCGCCTTCGGCTTGGGATCGGGATAATACCAGGCGGCATCGAGATTGTCCGCGCCGTTGACGTGCAGGCCATAGTAATGCGCGGTTCCCTTCCACGGGCAGATCGACGTCGTGTCGCTGGGTTGCAGGACCGACGGATCGACCGCCTCGACCGGGAAATAATGGTTTCCCTCCACGATCACGGTGTCGTCGCTCCGGGCGATGACCGATCCGTTCCAGCGTGCCTCGACCATGATATCTCTCCTCTGAGGGCAGCACGTCGGATCGGCGCGCGTCATCTTCAAGTCGAGTGTCGAATGAGGGATCGTTTTCGCCCGGATCGTGGTAGCACCCCGTCCATGCTCAAAACCCGAATGAAGCGCCTCGCGGCGGACCAGCAGCGTTCGCTCGATCGGCTTGCCGCAATCGAAGCGGCGGTGGCCGCGCTGGGCAACGAGGATCTGCTCGACCTGGCCGATATCTTTGCCGGGGGCGAAGCGTCACCGCTGCACGAGATGGCGCAGGCCGAAATGGGCCGCCGCAATATCCGGCTATAGCGGGGCCTGTCGCGTACCGACACGAATTTTGCGTCGAACGTCGTGGTCGACCGCGAGCTGATCACGAGTCAGAATCCCGCATCGGATCGCGCCCTGGCCGATGCCCTGACCGAGGCGCTCGGCAGTTCTGTTTCCAGCATAGGCCGGGGCATGTGCGGCTACGGCTTCGCATGTCTCGTTCGGCGCGGCGCGTATGCGATAGTGTCGATGTCATGGAGACTGCCGGAACGGTCGTCCGCATCCTGACAAAGCCGTATAGACCGGCGTTCGCATGACTGGCGAACATATAAGCCACAAGAGGTGGCGGGATCATCGATGTCAGGAATGATCGCGCACAGCAACGATAGCGCAATTTCTGCTCGTGTCGACCCGCCGACACGATAACGACTGCTGACAGATACACATCAACGAACGCTAGTGTGGGTCTAAAACACGGCAAGGGCCGCGCATCCGTTTCGGATCGAAAGCCGCTGAAGATATGTGCCGCGCTCGGATGGTTTCTTTGGTGGAAAACGGACTGTCCGCCTTGCAGCGATCGTTTCAATAATCTGCCGTTTGTTCATGCGGCCGAGAGTGGCCTCAGGCGCGTAGCGTTGGTAGCGTTCGGTCTACTCCGGGAAGACCAGAAAGACGGCAATTGCTGCGATTTCATCGGGCGCCTGAGCTGCATCTTAGCCGCGCATACATTGGACGAAACCAAGGTCGTGCAGCTTCGCACCCTCCCAAGCCGAACTGGTTCGCGCCGCTCCACGAGGCGGACCGCCGCAGAGATGCGCTTCCGCTGTGGCGCATCACGGTGCTTCCCAACTACGAGGACTAGCCTCATCGCGGAGACGTTAAGCAGAGAAAGTCAGACCGCGTTTCAAGGTCGACAGGCCGCATCGGCGATTTGCATTCATCGCGCTTTTCTGCGATGATCCATCCATGACGTACACTGGGGGAAAGGGGCGGGTCTACCAGAGGCTGATTAACCTCATGCCGCCGCACGACATGTTCATCGAGACGCATCTGGGCGGCGGCGCGGTCATGCTGCGCAAGCGGCCCGCCACCAGGAACGTCGGGATCGACCTGGATCCCGACGTGATCGCGATGTGGCGCCGCCGCGACGACGTCGCCGTCGAGCTGTTCCACGGCGACGCGGCGACCTATCTCGCCGACAATCCGCCTCCAAGCACCGCGCTCGTGTTCGCCGATCCGCCATACTGGCCGGGAAGCCGCCGGAGGGCGCGATGCTACGCCTGCGACTATGACGAGGCCGATCACCACCGCTTGCTGGCCGTGCTCGCAGGGCTGGACTGCGCGGTGATGATCACCGGCTATCCGAACGAGGCATATGCCGAGGCTCTGGCAGGCTGGCACGTCACCGACTATCCGAACTGCACGCAGACCGGACTGGTGGCGGAGCGTGCATGGACGAACTACCCGCCGCCCGTCGTCCTGCATGACTATGACCACGTCGGCATGGACTTCCGCGAGCGGGAGGCGCTAAGGAGACGCCGCAGATCACACGTCAGAAAGCTGCAGCGCGCGCCCGCGCTGGAGCGCAACGCAATCTTCGCCGACTTGGCCGACGCCTTTCCCGACGAACTGAAGCTGGCGGTCGAGAGGTTCGAGCAATGACGACGATCTACCTGGACCATCAGGCGACCACGCCTATCGACCCGCGCGTCCTAGAGGCGATGCTGCCGTGGATGGCGCAGCCGGCGAACCCGCATGCCGCGCATGCCCTGGGTCGAAGGGCGGCCGAGGCCGTGGAGACGGCGCGCCGCCAAGTCGCCGAGCTCGTCGGCGTCCACGAGCGTGAGGTATTCTTCACAAGCGGCGCCACCGAGGCGGCAAACATCGCTCTGCGCTCGCTTCCGCGGGGGACGCGCGTCCTAACGAACCGGATCGAACACGCCTGCGTCCTCGAGACGCTGCAAGTCTTGCTGGGGCGGCTCGACGTGCACTTCGCCGACGTGGACGCGGACGGGATGCTCGATCCCGACGAGCTCGCTGACCGCTTGGACGGCTTCAACGCCGTCGTCTCGATGGCCGTCAACAACGAGATCGGGACCGTGCAGCCGCTGGCCGACATCGCGGCCGCCTGCAGACTCGCTGACGTCGACCTGCTGACGGACGTGACGCAGGCCGTCGGACGCATTCCGCTGGACCTGACGGCGCTGTCGGTCCGGGCCGCGTGGCTGTCCTCGCACAAGATCTACGGTCCGCAGGGCATCGGCGCGCTGATCTGGCGCGGAGAGTCCGCTCCCGAGCCCCTAGGGACCGGCGGCGGGCAGGAGCGAGGCATCCGGCCCGGCACCGTGCCGACCGCGCTGGCGGTGGGTTTCGGAGCGGCCTGCGAGATCGCGGGACGGGAGATGGAGCAGGACGCGCGGCATGCGGCGGCGCTGGCCGAGCGGATGATCTCCCGCATCCGCCAGTCGCACCCGGACGCCGTCGTCAACGGGTCGCGCGAGCACCGTGTGCCGCATAATCTGAACGTCGCCTTCCCGGGGGTCGACGCCGACGCCCTGGTGGGCATGCTGCCTGGCCTGGCGATCTCGACCGGCTCGGCATGCAGTTCCGGTGCGCTCGGCCTCTCCCATGTGCTGACGGCCATCGCCGCGCAAGAGGTCGCGGCGAGCTCGATCCGCATGGGCTTCGGCAGGACGACGACCGTCGCCGAAGTCGATGCGGCGGCGAAGATGATCAGCGAGGCCGTCGACGCGCTCGTCGGCGGAACCCTCAGAAAGGTTGGATGACATGGTCGCGACGATGGAGCCGGCGCTCGCCTCAGGCGACGAGCGGGGACGGGCCCGGATATTCTCGGGACACGAGTCCTTCGCCGTCCGATACGGCTGGCTTCCGAAGCTCTACGAGGCGGTGACGCGCGATCCGGAACTCTTCCGCGACGACGAGCATGCCATCCTGTCGCTCGGCCTGGGCAAGAACATGGTCCGGTCGATCCGCTTCTGGGGCGAGGCGTTCGGCATCACGGCGACGGAAGGCCGCGTCGTCCGGCCGACCGAGTTCGGTCGCCGTCTGCTGGACCCCGATCTCGGCGCGGATCCCTATCTGGAGGAGGCCGATTCGCTGTGGCGCCTCCACTGGCAGATCACCACCCGTGGGGGCCTGGGCGCCTGGACCGCGGCCTTCCTGGCCGTGACCGACGTGGAAGTCTCTCGGCAGCGGTTGCTCGAACTGATCGCCGCATCAGCCGGCACCGGCCGCGGCGGCATCAACGCGAGCACGGCCGGCGCGCATCTGGAGATCATGCTGAAGACCTACGACGCCTCGACCGATCGGGGCGCGCCGGTGCTGGAGGATACGCTCGGCTCGCCGTTCCAGGAGCTCGACCTCCTCCGCACCGTCACGTCGGGCGGCGTCCCGTCCGTCCGGCTCAACCGTGGCCGCAAGCGCGGGCTGGACGCGCGAACGCTGTGCTTCTCGCTCGCCGATCACTGGCGGCATGTCGGCGCTTCCGGCGCGCTGTCCGTCCGATCGGTGATCCTCGACCGGGTTTCCCCTGGCTCGGTGTTCCGGCTGGACGAGGTGACGATGCACGACCTCCTCGAGGAGATCTGCGGAACGGCGAAGCGGCTGTCCCTGCGCAACGACGGCGTCGGCGGTCTGGAAATGGTATGCACGGGCGGCTCGGGGCCGCAGGAACTGGAGAAGATCGCATGGTGACGGCCTCGGCCAAGCCGATCGCAGCACGCGTGTCGCTGTCGCGGCGCTATGTCCGCTCGACGGACGTGATGCGGGATTTGGGCGATCCTTCGGCCCTGGACGGATACATCATGACGTCCGCGGCGCGATCGGCCCTGCAACGCCTCGCCGGCGGTCTGTCGGAATCCTCCACGCAGCGCGCCTTCCGTATCACCGGACCGTACGGCAGCGGAAAGTCGTCCTTCGCGCTGCTACTGTGCCGGCTCGCGTCGGGCGAAGCGGAAAGCCGCGCGCGGGAGATCGTCCACGCGGCTGGCATTCCTCAGGCGGCGGAGATGGCTCGGCACGACGTCATGGTCATGGGCGGTCGCAGGACGAGCTTCGCCCGCGACCTCCTCGCCGCCGTGCAGCAGCATGCCGAGGACTCCGGACTGCCCGAGATCGCGGCGACTGCCGGGGCCGCACTTGCCGAGCGCGATGCCGGCCTGACCGCCCGATCCGCCGTGCAGATCTTGTCGACCCTGGCCGAGGCGACGCTGGCGAAGTCGGGCCGGCGCACGCTCCTCGTGATCGACGAGATGGGCCGCTACGTCGAGCACGCGGCGGCCAATCCCAGGACGGAGGATCCGTCGGTCTTCCAGCAGCTCGCCGAGAAGGCGGGTGGTCGCAGCGGAGCGCCGCTCGCGGTGGTAGGCATCCTCCACCACCGCTTCGCCGAGTACGTCGTCTCGCTCGGCGGCCTCGCCGAGGCCGAATGGACCCGTTCGGCCGAGCGGTACGAGGAGATACCGTTCGGCGACAGCCTGGAGCAGACGCTTCACCTGGTCGCCGGCGCGCTGCGCGTCGCCCCGAAGCACGTAGCGGCCGTCGAGAACGCCGCCCGGAAGCTCTATCAGGAAGCGTTCGCCTTCGGCGCGCTGACCGGCGACCCCTCCGACGCGGCGCAGCTCGCTCCCGGGCTCTACCCGCTCCACCCGGCCGCTCTTTCGGCGCTGACGGTGGCAGCCCGGCGCCTGGGGCAGAACGAGCGCTCGATCTTCGGCTTCCTGCAGACGCTGGAGCCGGGCGGCTTCCAGCGCTTCGTCCAGGACACGGACTACGGTCCCGCTAGCTGGTACAGACTGCCCCGCCTCTTCGACTATTTCGCCGCGCAGGGGAGCATCAGGTTCGGCTCCGCCGACCGCGAGCGGCGCTGGCACCTCGCGCTGGATGCGATCGCCCAGGTCGATCCCGGCAGCATCGAGGCGGACGTCGTGCGGTCGATCGCGCTCCTGGCCGTCCTCGAGCCCGTCCATTCCCTGCGCGCAACGGCCGCCTCCCTGGCCTGGTCTCTCGGCATCGACGAGGCCTTGGTGGAGGAAGCCCTCGAGGCCCTGTCGGCAAAGGGGCTGGTCTATAGGCGGCCGCAGTCGGGCGACTACAGCCTGTGGTCGCGATCGAGCGTCGACCTAGACCACTGGCTGGAGGAGGCGCGCATCCGCGTGCCCGTCGCCGAGCGGCTCGACCAGGCGATGGCGTCGCTGCCGGCGCCGCGGCCTCTCGTCGCGCACGCCCATTACCAGCGGAGCGGCACGCTCCGGGCATTCGCCGTCCAGCTGAGATCCTCGCTCGACGACGCGGCCATCGCCGTCCCCTCTGGCCATGACGGCACCGTCGCCGTGCTGGCGGCCCATCCGCAGGACGACATGTCCGAAGTCGCGGAGAGGGCGCTGCGCCTCTCCCAGGCGGCCGGCCCGCGCGTTCTCGTCCACATCCATCGCGTCCTGCCCGCCGATCTTGAATGGGCGAACAGGCTGAGGCAGTGGCGCTGGGTCTCGGAGAACTGCGCCGAGCTACGGATGGACGACCTAGCCCGAGCCGAGGTGTCGGCGCGACTGGGCCAGGCACGGGCTGCGCTGGCGGACGCGTTCGCGGCGCTGGCGTCGCCGGAAGGCTCGGACTGGGTCCACGAGGGCCGCGAGATCGAGGTTGGGGGCCGGGGGGCGCTGAGCCGCCGGATCAGCGCCATCTGCGACAAGCAGTTCCGCTGCGCGCCGGTCCTGCGCAACGAGCTCGTCAATCGCTCGAAGCTCTCGACGGCGGTCGCGAGCGCCCGCATGCGGCTTCTCGAGACCATGATCGAGAAGGAGGGCGAGGCGATGCTGGGAATGACCGGCGCGCCTCCCGAGCGGACGATCCATCTGGCCATGTTCGCCGCGACCGGCATGCATCGGGAGGTGCGTCCCGGCGAATGGCGTTTCATGCCGCCGGAAGCGGACCATCGTCTGGGATGGCGCCCTGTCTGGGATCGTCTGGGCGAACTGCTCGAGGGCGGGGCTCCCGTTCCCTTCACCACCATCGCCGAGCGGCTTGCGGAAGCCCCGTGGGGGCTCCGTGCGGGCCCGTCACTCCTGCTCGTCACCGCGTTCATGCTGCATCATCGCACCGAGATCGCGCTGATGGAGCGCAACAGCTTCGTCCCCGAGCTCACCGGCGCGCACTTCATGCGTCTCGCCAAGAACCCCGGACATTTCGCTCTCCGGGCGATCGGGGGGGACGACGAGCGAACCGAAGTCCTGGAGCGTCTGGCCGCCGGTCTGACGCTGCCCGCCGACGTTCCGAGGCCGGCGGCCGAGGTGAAGTCGATCGTCGAAGCGCTCTACCGCTGGTTCGGCCGCCTTCCGGAGAACGCACGGATAACCGGTCGGGCGACTTCGCTCGCGCAGGCGGTGAGGACGGCCCTGGCGAAGGCCCGCGACCCGCTCGATACGCTGTTCGACCAGCTCCCGCGCGCCTGCCGCGCGGTCCGGAAGGACGGCCGTATCGATGCGGCCCTGTACGTGGAGAGCCTGTCCGCGGCGATCCAGGAACTTGCCGACGTCGACCCGACGCAGCGACGGCTTGCGGCGGCGTCGCTCGCATCCGCATTCGGCCAGCGCGACGCGGCAGGGGTGCGGACCCGGATCGAGGCGGAGTTCGGCCCGCTCCGGGACGGCCTGACCGACTATCCCCTCCGGCAGTTCGTCGACCGCGCGCTCGGTGGAGATAAGGCCGACGACCGCTGGCTCGACGGCATCGCCGGTCTGATCGCCGGACGGCGCATCGAGAACTGGAACGACGGATCCCTGGACACCTTCTCCTTCAAGACACGGGAGATGGCGGGCCGGCTTTCCCGGTGGCTCTTCCTCAAGGAACGCGAGGCGAAGAAGCGCAGCCAGATGGTCAGCCTGCACATGATGACCACGTCCGGCGAGGAACGCGCGGTCGTCGTCGAGGGTGGCAGGGTAGACCCCGAGCAGATCGATCGGGTACGACGCTCGCTGGCGGACGTCGAAAACCCGGCCGGCGTGCTGGCCGAGCTGCTGGCCGAACTGATGGACCACAAGGAGGCTAAGGCCAAGGCATGACCCAGGTCAGACACGTCCTCAGCCTTTCGGGCGGCAAGGACTCCGCGGCGCTCGCCATCTACATGCGCGATCGCGTTCCGAACATGGAATACATTTTCTCCGACACGCGCAAGGAGCTGAAGGAGACCTACGAGTATCTCGAGCGCATCGAGGACTATCTCGGCGTGCGCGTCCACCGGCTGAACGCCGAGTTGGGCTTCGATCACTGGCTCGACGTGTACGGCGGAATGATCCCGTCGAACCACCGTCGCTGGTGCACGAAGATGCTCAAGCTCAAGCCGTTCGAGACGTTCATCGGCGACGATCCCGTCCTGAACTATGTGGGCCTGCGCGCCGACGAGAACCGGTCGGGCTACATCAGCCACAAGGCGAACATCACGCCCGTCTATCCTTTTCAGGAAGACGGGCTGAAGCTCGCGGACATCGAGGAGATCCTGCGCTCGTCCGGCGTCGGCATGCCCCCCTACACAAAGTGGGGCCGGAGCCGTTCCGGGTGCTTCTTCTGCTTCTATCAGCAGAAGATCGAGTGGGTGCGCCTGAAGGAGACGTACCCCGATCTGTACGAGCAGGCGAAGGAGTACGAGCAGGTCTACGAGGGAAGCGGCAACACCTTCACCTGGAGCGAGCGCGAGAGCCTGGCGGACCTCGAGCGTCCCGAGCGCATGCAGGCGATCAAGGACGAGCATCGTCGCCGGCAGCTGGCGAAGGAGGCGAGGGGCGAGAACCTGACGCTCGAGCAGGTCTTCGCCCGGGCCGAGCGCACCGACGAGGCAGACGGCGATGCCTGCCTCATCTGCACGCTCTAGGCGGCGGCGCTGATCGAGCCCGTCTCGACGGGCTCTTCAGACGGGGGCTGGTTCTGCCTGCCTTGCTTCGAAGTTGCGTGGGCAGGAGCGGCCTCCGCGACCTCCAGGATGACGCGCGTCTTATTGTCGGTCCAGTCGCTACCTATGACGATGCCGAACGGACCGACGGTCTTGACGGTGCCGACTGCGTTGAGTTCCACGTTATCCAGCAATCCGATCCAGAAATCGTCGTTCTCGACATCCTTCGTGAGCGCGTCGATCTTCTTCTGCCATTCTCCCTTTTTCCTGTCGCCCTGGGCGGCATCCCGCCGTTCCTCGAGCTGACCGATGATAGCGTCGCTCTCCCTGCGCAGCGCTCCTACGATCTTCGTAGTCATGCGGATCTCCGTCGCATCCTTCGTGCGGGTCACGTAGAGGTCCGCCGGGGTGAAATCCAAGAGCACCGACTTGTCATGGCTCGACACCAGCTTCCCCCCCACTCCGATCGTAGTAGGCGGCAGGATCGGCGGACCTACTCGCATCAGGTGCGCTCCGAATTCCTGCTGCAGTTTCAGCCCGAACAGCGGCCGAAGCCGATCGCGGTTCGAAGCGTCGAAGCCCTGCTGTTCGAGCCAGTTCCGAAGCTCTCCGAGCGAAACGGAGCGATACTTGCCGAAATTCCAGATGATCCGGTAGACTTCTTCCCGGTGAAGCAGGCCCTCCGTGGTTGAATCCTTGTCATTCTTGGGATCCTTGGCCTTCACCGGTTTTCCGGGGAGAAGCAGGACGGGCGTGTCGGCGTCCGGAGCGCGGTCGGCGACGGGAGAGAAGGCGAGGTCGCAGTCCGCGCTCATCACCACAACCGCCTTGGTGCGGGCCTTGTCCAAGAAAACGTCGCCAAGCTGGACGACGGGGAAAGTCGAGTAGGCACTGTCCGTCTTGGCTCGGGGGTGGGGGGCGAGGGGCCCCATGTTGCGCGACACAAGCGCGCTGTGGAGCAGATTGGCGACGATTGTCGACGGTTCCGTAGCCGCGAAGGGACCACCGACCAACTCGAGGACATCGAGATCCCGCTGCCGCTGGCGCATCTCGTCCCGCTCGAACGCAAGCGCCAGAAACTGGGAAGAAAGAAGCCAGAAGACGTAGTCGCCCAGGGGGTGACCGTCCTTCATGAGCGTCCGGCTCTGCAGGAACGCATAGTCGCCGATGTCGAGGTCGTCGACCAGGCCGAGCAGTTCGTCCCGCGCCTTTTCCAAGGCGCTGTCCAGGCCAGCCCTGTAGTTCGTGAAGGCCGGAGCGTAGGGACGCGCCCGTTCCAGCATCCCCAGATGAGCCTTGACCTTCCATGGCTCGTTCAAGTCCGGCTTGCCAACGAAGGCGAAGGCCGAACCGGTCAGCTTCGTGTCGGAGCGGAACTCCCCGCGCGCGTCCCGGACGGTCTCGAGGGACGACATGAGCACGATCTGCTGATCCGGGACCCGATCGGTCTGGGAACGGATGGTGTTGGCGACCTCGACTGACAGCGCCCTGCCGCCGGCCGGCCCCTTCAGGTAATAGTCGAGCAAGATCAGATTGCGCTTGGACAGATCTGGCAGCGCGTCAAACGGATCGCAGACGAGTACGTCCGCGACCTCGTCCTCCAGGATCGATCGCAGGCGGGTGAAAGCCCGGTGCTCTTCCACCATGCGGGCTGCCTCCGACGATGCCCTGCCGAGGAGCGCTACCGCAACGCCCGAGTGCGCTGCCGTCGCGAGCGTGGTCAGCCGCCCGTCGACAGTCGCCTCGTCGCTGCAGCCAAGCTCCTTCAGTTCGGCGAGCACCTCCGCGTCCTGGGTCAGGACGCGGGTGACCGCCTCGACATCCTTCTCCTCCAACTGGCTGACGGTCGGCACATGCATGGCATCGTCGATGATGGCGACGCTCATCCCTCGCCAGGGAGCGGGAGCAGTCTCCGGCGTCACAGGGGTTGCGCCGTCCTCCTGCTGCTCCGGCGCAGCAGCCGCAGTGGGCTCCTGCGCGACCGCTTCCGTCGCCTGGTCGTCGGGCTGCGTCGAAGGGCTGGCACGGTCGTCTGAGCCGGCGCGTTCCTCGACCTGCTCCTGCTCGGCATCCTCCTGCACCTCCTCGCGGGTCCGCTTCGTCTGCGAGTTGGTACGAGGATTCGTGCTGCGAGGCGTCGGCCGCTCGGCCTTGTCGTCTTCCTCACCGATCACTGTCTTAGGCATCTACGTTCCCAATATCGAAGATGACGGAATGAATCTGGCCGTGTTCGTCGGCCTCACCCAGCGTGAGTGCGCCCCCGTGGTACTCGGCCACCTCCCGGGCGATATAGAGTCCCAGGCCCTTGCCCTGCTTCTGGCGCTTCGTGCTGAAGAAGGGCTCGAATACGGTGTCCCGGCGCTCCTCGGGTATGCCCGGGCCGTCGTCGGTGACGACGATGCGTCGCCGACGCAGGTCCACGACGACCTCGATCCTGCCGGTTGGCTGATCGTCGCCGTCGCGCACGAGCTTCAGCCGGACGCGCTCCCGGTGCTGCTCGCCGATCCAGAAGACGGAATTCACTAGCAGGTTCTCGAGCACCTGCACGAACATGCCCTTGACCGCCTCGACGTCGAGTTCGCCGCCTTCCGGCACGACGATCGTCTCGATCTCGATCCGTCGCCCTTCGTTGCGGCTGGCGAAGCCGCCCACGATGTCCTCGATCCATCCGGCGAGCTCGAACTCCTCTTTCGTCTGACGCGCGTTCGTGCTGAGCGGGTCCAGCACCTTGAGACGCTTCTGCAGCGTCCGCAGCTGGGAATCGAGGACGCGGAGCGACGTGCCGGAGTTCACGGGATTGCGGGAGCGGCGTGCCTGGGCGATCGTCTCCAGGCCCGCGGACGTGGCACGATACAGCTCGTGCGCCAGGCTCTCGATCATCAGGCCGATGCTGGCCAGGTGAAGCACCCGGCTACGCTCCTTCTCCTGGGCGCCGGCCGCTCGCTGAACGATCTCGGCCGCAGCACGAAGCTGGCCAATCGTGCCACGAAGTTCCCTGGTGAGATCGCGGCCTGCGTCGCTGCCGCGGAGTGCGTCCTCGAGAGCGGGCATGAGGGAAGCAAGCCGCTCGTCCTCGTCCCGGAAGCGCTCGAGAGCCTCCGCAGCGGTGACGCGGCGTGCGCGATCGACATCGCGGTCGATCTCGTTCAGATACTGGCGATAGATTTCGACGACGGCAGCGAGCACCCGAACGAACGCCTGCTTCTCCGGGTTCTCCTTCAGTCCCTCGCGATTCGTCTGATCGATCAGGTACGGATTTCCGCGCTGAGTTATGCGCGCCCTTCCGATGATCTGACCCCGATTCAGTTTAAATCCGCTGGTCGAGAACGCATCCCTGTCCAGATCAAGCCAGTCGTCGTTCACGCCCCCGTACGGATTGACCCGATAGCCGTCGCGATACAGCGAGACGCCGCCCGACCATGCGGCAAGGATGCGACGTACCACGGTCAGATTGCCGATGCCCTCGATCTTCGTCAGCAGGCGGCGATTGAACCAGTACATGTCGAGGCTGAAAGGGCCGATGCGCTCGATCGTCGCGACATCGAGGTCGGTCGTGGTCCTCAGCTCGATCGTCGAAAGCTGCAGGGCGCGTCTACGGCCGTGAAGCAGATATTCCATCGTCCCGTCGATCCGAGGCGCGCCTGGTCCAGTGACACGAAGCTCGGCGCGGAAGCGTCCGTGGGCCTGCTCGAGCAGGAAGTCGGCGAAGCGAGGAATCTCCACCGGCTCTCCATTGAAGTTCAGCTCGAGCGGCGGAGCACGGGTCCCACCGAGAGGGTCGGTCAGCTTCGAGAACTGCTCCAGCGCGAGCGACGCCAGCTTCTCGGACGACCACTCGGCCTTAAGCGCGGATATGCGGATCAGCGTGCCGCGTTCCTCCTCCTCTTTCTCATTGCCGATGACCGGCTCGACGTGCACGCTCTCCAGATCCTCGTCCGCCGCGTCGGCGAAGTCGTTCCAGTCGATCTCGAGCTGGTTCCAGTTGGAGGCCTCCTCCTGGCCGGTGACGATGAGCACCTGATCGCCGAGCCGCATCGCCGACAGCCGCCCGAGCCCCTTCTCGCCGAGGATGATCTCGGAATCTTCGTCTTCCTCGTCATCCTGATCCTCCGCAGCGGAATACCGATCGCGCTTCTGGTCAGCGCGATAGGAGGTCCCGATAGTCAGGTAGACGTCCTTCAGGATGTCAAGCGACATGCCTTCGCCGTCGTCGTCCACCTCTATCTGGTTGGCTTCGCGCAGCGCGACCAGGAACTGGTTTTTGGATGTCGCCCTGACGAGCCGCCGCTCCAGCCGATCGACCCCCGGCGCATCGGCGACGAGAGCACCGAGCGCGTAGTCGCGGAGCTGCTGCCATGTGCGGCGTCTGGGGAGGGATCGAATGTAACGCTCGCGAAGAACCTCGGGCGTATCTCGATCTTCGCCAAGCTCCCGCAGGATTTCCGAATAGACCCCGAATTCAAGACGGTATTTCACGTCTACCGTGACCCGCGTTGCCTTCGCGTCGAGCGAGTTCTTGATGAGTTCGTAGAAGGCGACGCCATCGGAACTGATCAGTTCCGATCCCAGATGTAGGATGGTCCGCGCAGATACTCTGAAATTCAAGACGTTGACCCCTTCAGCCGGCCAAGAGGCGGGCCGGACCGGCTTGCCCTGAAAGCACGACGCCCTGCAAGGGCGCGCCGAAGGCCGGACGCCGACAGAGTCGGTAGCGGATCAGCTGACGGCATCGATCAGATCCGTCGTTTCGAAGTTGAGCAGGAACTGGGCGTAGGACGAGTTGAACAGGTCCGACACGTAGTCCGCCAAGTCCACCTCCGTGCTTTCCATCCCTTCGCCACGGCGCAGGTCGTACTTGCGCGACTTCGTGGTGGCGAACAGGAAGAGGGTGTGGAAGTACACCGCGCTAATGTAGCGGCGGTCCGCCAGTTCCCCGGCTTCCGGCGAACGGATCCCCGACTTGAAGTCCTTGAGAACCCTGCTGTCCATGTTGACGTAGATGCGCGACAGCTTGTCGTCGTCGACCAGGGGGTAGACCACGACGTCGTGGCTCATGCCGATGCCGACTTCCTCGACCTTGTCCCATGACTGCAGGTCCGCGCCGCCTTCCTTCGAGCACAGCACCAGTTCCGGGATGCCCAGGGGCGGTTCGACGTCCGGCGCCTTTCGCGGCGGCTGACGTTCAGGGTCGGTGATACGGACAAGTACGGTCTCGGTCAGATCGCCCTGGGGGGAGGTGAGGGTAGCGGTCATCTCGACGGTGTCGCCGACCTTCATCTCTGCCGTCGCGCGCAGACCGACGCGAATGGTACCTTCTGAGGGGCTGGTGCGCACGACGTCGAGCAGATCGCCCTCCGCGCTCGGATCCGGCTTGCCGCCTCCGCCGCCTCCGCTTGCCGACGGCCTCATGACGGCGAGCGACATGTCGCCAGGATCGTCGGTACGATCGAAGAAGTCGTTCTCGACGTCGGTCGCGAAGGCGATTGTCCTGCTGCCACCGGCCGGCAGTCGATACAGCTTCAGCCCGCCTTCCGTTGCGTCACCGCCTTTCGCCTTGAAAGCGGAGGGGTAGCGCTGCGGATTAAATGGAGGAGCGTCCTTCGGCTCGCGACGAGGCTTGTCCGGTTCCGGTCGCGGCTTCTTCTCGGCGGTACCGGGCTGGCGCTCCGATATGTTGAACGTCTGACGCAGGATCTTCGTCAGCGCGTCGTTCATGGGCATGTTGCGGGTTAGGTCCCGCAGCATCTGGCCGGCATCTCCGGAGTCGACGCCCAGACTGGACTTCCGACGCTTCGCGATCTCCTTCAACTCGCTCGCCAGGAGCATGTCGCGAAGATGCTTGCGGATCGCATCGGCCTTCTCGCCTGCCTTGAGCCGATCACGCGACGCCATGAACAGTTCGTTCCGCACCGACAGGTGCAGGTTCGAGCAGTCGACGTGGATCAGCACGTAGTCCTTCATCAGCGGCATCTTCAGCGCCCGCGTGACGAACTCCGACGAGTAGGAGCCATGCACCTGGCCGTTGAGGGAGAACAGCACAGTCATGCCGTTCTTGAAGTACTCGCGCTGGACGTACTGCTTGGTCTCCTTGACCCCCTGGCCGCGCGACCGGGGCTTGAACACGTAGACGGTCACGCCCAGCTCGCCGAACTCGCCGGTCCGCGAGACTTCCGAGAAACGCGTTTCGATCGTCTCGGTATCGCCCTCCAGCCGACGCTTCAGACCATAAACCGGCGTGACCGGCGCGCGATTGTCCGGGAACCGCTCGTTGTTGTCCACCGTCAGGAAGGGGAGGGCGGGCTCGAACAGGAACTCGTTGAGGCTGAGGTTCAGATCGCGCGAGATGATGGAGCGCGAGCCTTCGGGCAGCCGGTAGGAGTACATCTTCAGGATGGAGCCGGTGCTGAAGCGGCGCCCCTCCAGGCCGATGTCGAGATCCTCAATGTCGACCGACGGGACCTTGCCGTCGAACACCAGGTATTCATACCACGTGTTCTTGCGGCCTGCGGCCTCCGCAAGCTCGGGAGGATGGCGGCGAAGAAGCGTGAAGCCAAGCGGATGGCAACCGTCGTAGCGTCTGCTCGCCACGAGCTGGAAACGGCGGTCGCCGCAGAAGGCGATCGCGCCGGCACCGCCCATGTTGTACTTGCCCTGGACGAAGTGGACGTCGTTCTTGTTGCCCCTGAGCAGCGACAGGAACGTGCCTGAAAAGTCCTCCGGAGCCTGACCCACGCCGTTGTCGTAGACCAGCAGCGACGTATCGCGACGGGGACCGCTGGCGACGATCTGCAGATCGCGCGCCTGACTGCGACGGGCGTCCCCCAGATCCCAGTTCCTATGATCGGGGAAGTACCGGTCGAGCGCCTCCCGGACGCTCTGCGGCGCCTCCGGCGACCGGACGTCCAGTCCCGCCTGAAGCACCTTCTTCTCAAGAATCGCATCGATGCCGTTGGTGATCTTCTCGACCAGCGCCGGTACGGGATGTGCCTGCTGGTTCTCGACCACTCCGTAGAAGGATTCGTTGGCGCCATAAGGCGTCCACTTGGTGGCATCGCCGCCGAGCCCCTCGGTATCGAGAATGCCCTGAACCTCGTCTTCCGTGCCCGCCGCAAGCAGCCGCATGAACAGTTCGCGCTTCGACATCAGCTTCTCCCCCGATCCGCCGCATGCGCAGAGGCAAAAAGCCTTTCCCCGTCAAGACTATGCGAACTCTCACTGACATCATTGAGCGAGACTTCGCCAGATGCAAGACGTGCCTGATCCAATGGGGATGTCACGATCTGTGTGAGATGCGCGGGGCGCGGCAACGGCTGAAAACCCCTGCGCAGCGACGAAGCGTAGGGGCTCGCTACGGTGGCCCGATGCCGGAGGACGGGCTGGTCTACCGATTTGCGCCGCTGCACGCACGAGCCACACGAGGCTAGAGAGTACTGGGAAAAACAGATTGCCGTCTATTGAAAGGATGGCACGAAGCGGAAGCGGGCTCGTCGTGCCCCGGTGTAAGCGTGGTGTGACGACCGCAGATCAGGCAGCTTGCGCAGTCGGCTGATCTGCTGGCGGCATCCAATTCCAGGGCATGAGTTCGTCCCATCGGCTGGCAGGCCAGTCGCCCGCGACTTTGGCGATGACGTCGGCGATATAGACCTGCGGGTCGACGCCGTTGGCCTTGCACGTCTGGATGACGGTGTAGATCGCTGCGGCGCGCTCGCCACCTGCGCGCGAGCCAGCGAACAACCAGTTGCGACGTCCGACGGCAACGCCGCGTAGCGCACGCTCCGCGATATTGTTGTCGATCTCCAGGCGACCATCGTCGAGGAAGCGCGACAGTGCTGACCAGCGCTTGGTGCCATAGGCGATGGCCCGAGCCATGTCGGATTTGGGCGACAGACGGCGCAAGGCTGCATCGAGCACCTCGCGCAAGGCGTCGACCAGCGGCCGGCTTTTCTCCTGCCGTGTTCGGTGTCGCACGTCGGGCGGCTGGCCGCGGACCTCGGCCTCGACAGCGTAAAGGGTGCCGATCCGCTCGAGGATGTCGGTGGTCAGCGGTGTGGGCGACCGCTCGTGGAGGTCGAAGACCTTGCGCCGGAAATGGGCCCAGCAGGCGACCTCGGTGACGCCGCTGCGGTAGAGCCCGTCATAGCCGGCATAGGCATCGGCCTGGAGAAAACCGCGAAAGCCGGCGAGATGTGTCAGCGGGTGCGCGGCGGTGCGGTCGGGCGTGAAGCGATACCATGTCGCGCGCGGTGCCGTGCCGCCGGATGCCCGGTCGTCGACGGCGTAAACCCACAGCCGCCCGGTCGCGGTCTTGCCCCGACCGGGGTCGAGCACCGGCACGGGCGTGTCGTCGGCGTGGATCTTGTCGGCCTTGAGCACCTCGTCGCGGATGCGGCTGACGATGGGGTCGAGGAGCGCTGCGGCCTGTCCGGTCCAGCCCGCCAGCGTCGAGCGGTCGATGTCGAGCCCTTGCGCGGCCATCATCTCGGCCTGGCGGTAGAGCGGCAGATGATGGTCGAACTTCGAGACGACGATATGCGCCAGCGTCGCGAAGGTCGCCTTGCCCCTGGCCACGGCGCTGACAGGCGTCGGCGCCTGGACGATCTTCTCACAGGTTCGGCAGCTGTATTTGGGGCGGACGTTGCGCACGACGCGCCAGCGCACCGGCACGATGTCGAGCATCTCATGCGCGTCCGAACCGAGCGGCCGCAACGCACCGCCGCAGTCCGGGCAGGTGCAGGCACCCGACGCCGGTTCGTGGACGACATCCTCGCGCGGCAGATGTCCCGGCAGGCTGCGGACGGGCACAGGCCGTGCCACTACGCCGCTGTCGACCAGCTCCGGCGCAGGCGCATCACGCTCCGTTTCCAGTTCCTCCAGCGCCAGTTCGAGCTGCTCGATCTCGCGGCCGAGCTTTTCGGATGACGCACCGAACTGCATCCGCCGCAGCCGGGCGATCTGTCCGCGCAGCGTGTCGATGAGCAGGTCGCGGGCAGCCAGTGCGGCATTGGCCCGGGCGAGCGACGCCTCCAGCGCGGCAATCCGCGCGGCGGCATCTGCAGGGGAAACAGGCGCTTCCGACACGCTGTCTCCTTAGCAGATTGCAGGTCGGCGAGCGAGAGAAAGTGGCGCAAAACCGCCGTTTTCATCCCGCCAGCGTCGGCGTGAACGTCCGCTCGGGGCGCCGCCAGTCAATGCCCTCCAGCAGCATCGACAATTGCGCTGGCGTCAGCGTCACCGTGCCGGTCGCTGTCACTGGCCAGACGAAGCGGCCACGGTCGAGCCGCTTGGAAAACAGGCACAGGCCCTGGCCATCGAACCACAGCAGCTTGACCAGATGGCCCCGCTTGCCGCGGAACGCGAACAGCGCACCCGAATGCGGGTTCTGTGCCAGCACCTGCTGCACCAGCACCGCCAGGCCATCGAACCCCTTGCGCATGTCGGTCACGCCGCACGCCAGGAACACCCGCGTCGGAAGCGGCACTGGCATCGGGCTCATCGCAGCACCGACAACACCCGTGCCAGCGCGCCCGCATCCACGCCCGCGTCGACACTCACCCGCACGCCGCCCGGCAACTCGATCTGGATGAGCCCCGATGAACATGGCGCCGGCTGCGGTGTCGGCACAACCGGTTCCGCCACCTGCACTTCGGCGAACACCGGCAACGACGGCACCGCCCCCGCCAGCTTGCCCTCCCGCAACTGCTTGCGCCACGTATAGATCAGGCTGCTCGACACCTCGCGACGGGCGATAACGTCGCAGACCCGCACCCCCGGCCGGAACGCCTCGGCCAGGATTTCCAGCTTCTCTTCGTCCGACCATCGCCGTCGACCCGACACCCGGCCGACCACCTCCATCCGACCAGTCATACGAGTACTCGTATGACTGGTCGTAGAACCTGCAACTTCCCGCACCGCCTGCGCCCTCGTCAAAGGCGACAAGCATCCCCGCTACCGGCGCTACCACAAGGCGGCCTGCTGAACACGCTTACGCCCCGGTCGCTTATCAGTGTGTTTTGAGCACAGGCAAGGTGCAGGCTCCGACCCTATAGGTGCTGAAGCTCATCGGAAATCTCTCGCATCCTAGTGCTGCATGGCTCCTCGCGTTGACCGGCTGTCGTCCATCCGCTTGACGACAGCCGATAAAATGCCGGAGCAAACCGCATGATCAAAAGCGTTGGGGAAATGCTGGAAGCATTGCGTCAGACCGAGGCCGCCAAGCTGGGGGAACACGGCATCAGGCACGCTTCGACGATCGGCGCGATGTATGAAGGGCTCACGCGTTCGCTGCTCAATCGCACATTTCCTGCTTCGATGGCGCTTCAGGTCGTCAGCGGGTTTGTCGTCGATGGTTACGGCGCATCGAGCGGGCAGATCGACTGTATGCTCGTGAGAGGCCAAGGGAGATCAGTTCCTTACGTCCCCGACGTGTACGAGTGGCACGTCCGCGACGTGATAGCGGCCTTCGAGGTCAAGAAGAACCTATTTGGAAGTGAGCTCGCGGACGCGCACGATCAGCTTCTTCAGGTCGCGAAGGTCTACAGCTCATGGGTGCAACGCGCCGAAGAGGGCAACAAATTCTACCTTGGGCCGTCGCTTCGTGCGTTTTCTGAGTGCACAGGAAGGGTCCTGCCGTCGACTGGTCCCGAGTCTGACATGGATTCAGCCGACCGGCTGATCTGGCACACGATCATGACTGACCAGATCTCACCCATCAGGATCGTGCTGGGCTATGGCGGATACTCGACAGAATATGAGCTGCGCCGGGGCTTTCTGCGCTTCCTTGACGCGAACCTGAACCGACTGGGCTTCGGTGCTCCGTCCCTTCCAAACTTGTTCATTGCGAAGGGAGCGTCGCTGGTCAAAATGAGCGGTCACCCCTACTGCGCAGCCCTGGATGTGAACGGATGGTGGCCTTTGGTCACCAGTACCCACCACAATCCAATCCAGCTTATTCTCGAGCTCCTCTGGACCCGCATCTCGCACTACCATAGCATCGTGCCTTGGTTCGGCGAGGATCTCGAAGTGGAGCGGCTCTCTCCTCTGATCGACGCCAAGCCGCAGGAGCGCTCGCCTGGATCGACGGAATGGGGCTGGCAATATCGCGGCTGGCAGCTGACGGCGGAGCAGCTCTCGGACGCCCCCTCCACCTTTCCCTGGCAACCTGTCGAACTGGATCTAAACCGGTACATCGTCGTCGACCTACTCTGCAGAGAGGAGAGTCTGAGCGCCACGGACCCGCGCGTCCTGAGTCTTGCCGAGGAGGCCGGCTACGATGCAGAGCACTTCCTCTCGTCGCTTGTCGAGACGTCCCTTGTGGCTCGCGATGGCAATCGCCTCGTGCTCACGACGGTGGAGTGCCGAACGGTCATTCTTCCGGACGGGCGACTGATCGCCGCAGATGACAACACGAGACGCCTAACGCGTTGGCTGGAGCGATATATGTCGGACAGGGAAGACGTGGCGCAAGGAGCCTAGATCCAGCACTGTGCCGATGAACGGGCGTCCGTTCTTGGGAAGCCGCCAAACGGTCGCGAATGACCGCAACTGGGTCGTTCGCATCAGGCGGCCAAAATTGTAAGCGAACGCATGTGAGTGCCGAGCTACGAATGAATCTCATTATCATTGACTATGCGACTTACTCGCAATAGCTGTATCCTTCGACAGGGGGACCACATGATCGAAAAGACGAGCTTTCTCGCGATGACCTGCGTCGGGTTCATCGCCACCGCGCCGGCGCTGGCGGCGGAAAAGGACGTACGGCCGGCGAACGCGCCGATCGCCACGCAGGACCGGGTCGACGATCGCGACGTGATCGTCGTCAATGGACAGAAGGCTGCGGATGCGAAGGTAGAAAGCCCGAAGGCAACGTCGGCGTTGCGTGACACGCCACAGACGATCACGGTCCTGAACGACCAGACGATCCGCAAACAGAATTTGCAGACGTTGCGCGACGCTTTGCAGACTATTCCCGGCATCACCTTCGGTGCCGGGGAAGGTGGTGGTGGTTATGGCGACTCCATCAACTTGCGCGGCTATTCGGCCGCGAACGACATCACCGTCGACGGCGTACGCGATTCCGCGCAATATAGCCGTACCGACCCCTTCAACCTGCAACAGATCGAAGTCTATAACGGCGCGAACACCGTCTTCAACGGATCGGGGTCGGTCGGCGGCACGATCAATCTGGTATCGAAAGTGCCGGGTGTGCAGGATCTGTCGATCGTGCAGGCGTCGGTCGGCACCGACGACTATTACCGTGCGTCGATAGACGCCAACAAGCGCGTGTCCGATTTGGTCGCGGTACGGCTGACCGGTGCCTATCACCATAACAGTGTGCCCGGCCGCGATGTCGAGAAGTTCGAACGCTGGGGCATCGCGCCATCGGTCACGATCGGCATCGGCGGTCCGACCAGCCTGACGCTCGCCTATGTCCATCAGGAAGACCGCAACACGCCGCTGTATGGCGTGCCGTATTTCCAGAGCCCGATCGGCCGCGGCGTCCTGCCCGGTGTCGATCGCGCCGACTATTACGGCATCGCCAATCTGGATCGACAGGACCAGACGGTCGACCGCTTCACCGCGACGTTCCGCCACGCCATCGATGACCAGTTGTCGGTACGCAACCTGACCCGGTGGCAGCGAGTCGCGCAGGACAGCATCACCAGCGCGCCGCAGGGTACCTATTGTCTTTCGACCACCGGGTTGCAGCCGGTCGGCGCGAATGCGGCGGCGACCGTCGGGATTGCTTGTCCGACCGGCCTGGCGCGGGGCAACTGGCGGCCGTCAGGACCGCGCGGACTGTCGCGCGATCAGGTCAACGACCTGCTCTACGATCAGATCGACCTGCGGCACGAGACTGGCGAAAAGGGTGGTTTCCGCAACGTCGCCAATATCGGCGTGTCGGGCACGATCGAGAGCTATCACATCACCAGCGGCAGTCTGTTGCGGACCGGGGCGGGTGTCGCGGTGACGTCGCCCGACCTGTCCATCGCCAATCCCGACACGCGCTGGACCGGGCCGGTCAACTTGACGGTCACCGCGCGGTCGCGCTCGGAAACCCACAACCTAGCCGTCTATGCATTCGACACGCTCGAGCTGAACCGCTGGTTCGAACTGAACGGCGGCATCCGCTGGGAAGTGCAGGACGCCCGGTTCCGCAACCTGCTGCTGGCGATCGTGCCGCCGGGCAGCACGCAGCTGACCCTCGCGCAGCAAGCGGTGCAGCGATCAAACGAGCGGCTATTCTCCTACCGAGGCGGCGCGGTGTTCCATCCGGTCGAGGCGGTCAGCATCTATGCCGGATACGGCAAGTCGAAGACGCCGTCGTCGCAGACGGTACGTCTGGGCTGCGGCGTGGTGTCGGCCACGCCCAACGCGGCCGGTGCCGCCGACCCGTGCGCGGTTGCCCCGGAAACCGCCGAGAATATCGAGGCGGGGGTGAAGGCCGCGCTGTTCGGGCGCAAGCTGGAAGTGACCGCCGCCGTGTTCCGCAACGAACGCACCAATTACCGGGTGCCGTCGAACGATCCGGCCCTACCGGCGGGGTTGCAGGTGCTCGACGGCCGGGCGCGTGTCGATGGTATCGCACTCGGGTTGTCGGGATCGATCCTGCCCGCGTGGACGGTTTTCGCCAACTACACCTATCTCGACGGCGGGGTGCGTCAGTCGATTTCCGACCGGGATCTGAACGCGGGCGTCCGCGATCCGCAGGCCGGCGCCACGCTGGTGCAGACGCCGGAACATTCCGGGTCGCTGTTCACGACCTACAAGCTGCCGTTCGGGCTCGAACTGGGCTATGGCCTGACCTATCAGGGATCGATCGCGCTGAACGTGCCGAATGCGTTTCAGCCGGTGCAGTTCCGCGCGGACGATTACCTGATCCATCGGGCCTATCTGGCCTATACGATCGCGGAGCGGGCGACCTTGCAGCTGAACGTCCAGAACTTCACCGACGAACGTTATCTGACCGGTATCCGCAGCAACGTGAACGGCACGACCGGCGCGGTAACCGGTGGTTGGGCGATGCCCGGCGACCGGCGGCAGGCGGTGCTCAGCCTCTACTACAACTTCTGACGGGGGCGGGCCGGGGCGGATGCTGATCGCAATTCCAGACGTGCTGGACGAAGCCACCCTCCATCGCGTCCGCGCGCTGATAGCGGGTGGCGAATGGGTCGATGGCAACGTCACCTCCGGCCCGCAATCCGCGCTGGCCAAGCGCAACCGACAGTTGCCCGAGGACAGCGCGGCCGCGCGAGAAGCAGGTGGCATCGTGCTCGATGCGCTTGGCCGGTCGCCGCTGTTCTTCGCCGCCGCGCTGCCGCTGAAGGTCTTTCCGCCGCTGTTCAACCGGTATGAAGGCGGCGAGGCGTTCGGGTTGCATGTCGACAATGCCATTCGCATGAAACGGGGCACCGATTTCCGCATCCGCAGCGACCTGTCGGCGACGTTGTTCCTCGACGATCCCGACAGCTATGACGGGGGTGAACTGGTGATAGAGGACCGGTTCGGTCCGCAGACGGTGAAGCTGCCGGCGGGGCATATGGTGCTCTATCCCGCCTCCAGCCTGCACCGCGTGACGCCGGTCACGCGCGGCGTGCGTACCGCCGCCTTCTTTTGGGCGCAGTCGATGGTCCGGGACGATGGCGAACGCCGGCTGCTGTTCGACCTCGATCAGTCGGTCCAGGCGCTGGGGGGCGAGCGGGGGCAGGGGGATGCGGTGGTGGTGCAACTGACCGGGCTGTATCACAACCTGCTGCGCCGCTGGGGCGACGCATGAGCGTTGCCGCCAAACGCCGACGCAACTGGCGCGCATGGTGGGCGAAACAACTGATCGCGTGGCACTGGATCAGCGCGGGCGTCTCGCTCGCGGCGATGTTGCTGTTCGCGATCACCGGCATCACGCTGAACCATGCCGCGACGATCTCCGCCGAGCCGGTGGTCGCCGAACGACAGGGGCAATTGTCCGCCGGCCTGATGCGTCCGCTCGGCAAGGCGGCGGAGGCAAAGGCGTCCATTCCGTCGGGCGTCGCTGCCGATATCGAACGACAGGTGGCGCTGAACGTCGCGACGCATCCCGTCGAATGGTCCGATGGCGAAGCCTATGTCGCGCTGCCGCGTCCCGGCGGCGATGCATGGGTCAGTATCGATCTGGCCAACGGAGCGATCCGCGCCGAGACGACCGATCGCGGCTGGATCAGCTACCTCAACGACCTGCACAAGGGACGCAATGCCGGGACCGCGTGGTTCTGGTTCATCGACGTGTTCGCCATCGCCTGCGTCCTGTTCTCGATCACCGGGCTGTTGCTGTTGCAGCTCCATGCCAAGCGTCGCCCGTCGACCTGGCCGCTGGCGGCGGCGGGGGTGGCGTTGCCGGTGGTGCTTGCCGTGTTCCTGATCCACTGATTTTCGGGAGATAATCTATGCGTATCCTGTCACTGGCGGTTCTGGGCGGCGCGACCGTTGCTGCCGCACCCGCGCCGCCCGCGGGGACGATCACCGTCACCATCCCGCGCCTGTCGGTCGCCGAATATCACCGGCCTTACGTCGCGGTGTGGGTCGAACCGGCGGGTGGTGGTGCGGCGCGCACGCTGGCGCTGTGGTACGATGTCCGCAAATCGGGGGCCGAGCCGGGGACGAAATGGCTCGCCGACCTGCGCGCGTGGTGGCGCAAGGGCGGTCGCAGCCTGAAACTGCCCGCCGACGGCGTGAGCGGTGCGACCCGCGCGCCCGGTGCCCACACCATCCCGCTGCCCGCCGATCTGCGCCCCGGAACCTATGTACTGAACGTCGAGGCCGCGCGGGAAACCGGCGGCCGCGAACTGGTGCAGGTGCCGCTGACCGTGCCGGCCAAGGCCGCCCGCGCGAGCGGATCGCACGAACTGGGCGCCGTGACGCTCACCGCCCGCTGACCCTTCGAAGGAGTTTGCCCATGCCCCGTTTTGCGCGCCACCTGCTTGCTGCCGCCGCCCTGTTCTCCATCCCCACCGTCGTGTCCGCGCACCGGCTGTGGATGCTGCCGTCGGGCACGGTGTTTTCCGGCACCGATAGCTGGGTGACGGTCGATTTCGCGGCATCGAACGACCTGTTCTATGCCGATCATCAGCCGGGACGTCTGGAGGGCGTCAAGGTGTGGCAGCCCGATGGCAGCGCCGGGCAGGTGCAGAATGGCGCGACCGGCCGCTATCGGTCGGTGTTCGACGTGAAGCTCGACAAGCCCGGGACGTGGAAGATCGGTACCGAGATGTCGGGGCTGATGGGCAGCTTCAAGGTGAATGGCGAGGAGAAGCGCGTCGGCGGGCGCGGCGGACCGCCCGGACCCGACGGCGTGCGCCGCCCGCCGCTGACCGTCGCCGACATCCCGGCCGACGCGACCGATGTGAAGCTGACCGAAACCAGCAACCGCAACGAGATTTTCGTGACCGCCGGCGAACCGACCCGCACGGTGCTGAAACCGACGGGCAAGGGGCTGGAGGTCGATTTCGTCACCCATCCCGACGAACTGGTCGCAGGCGAGCAGGCACGGTTCCGCTTTCTGGTCGACGGTCGGCCGGCATCGGGGCTGAAGGTGACGGTGGTGCCGGGCGGCAAACGCTATCGCAATGCGGAACGGGCGCGTGAACTGACGACCGGGGCCGACGGCATGTTGGCGATCGATTGGCCGGCGGCGGGGATGTATTGGCTCAGCGCATCGCATGAGGATGCCAAGCCGAGCGCCGCGCGCGCGACTGCGCGGCGCATGGGCTATGTCACCACGCTGGAGGTGATGACGCCCTGAGCCTGACCCCGCGCATCGTCCTGCCGACCGAACCGTCGGCGGCGGCACTGGCCGATCACGATCCCGGCGCGACCGTCGCGACCCTGACCGGGGTGGCGATGGGGACGCGCTGGACGGTGGTATGCGCCCTGCCGGCGGCGGCCGACCGCGACGGGCTGCGCGCCGCGATCGATGCCCGGCTGCGCGCCATCGTGGATCAGATGAGCCATTGGGAACCGGCGTCCGAACTGTGCCGGTTCAATGCGCTTGCCCCGGGTGATTGGGCCGATCTGTCGCCGGACTTCGCGGCGGTGGTCGACCTGTCGCTGCGAGTGGCCCATGCTAGCGGTGGCGCGTTCGATCCCGCGATCGGCCATCTGGTCGACCTGTGGGGGTTCGGACCGCCCGGACCGCAGCCCGAACCCGGTATCACCGCCATCGCCGAGGCGCAGTCCGCCGGCGGGTGGCGGCGCCTGCGGCGCGACCCGGCGGGGCGGCGGCTTCGTCAGCCGGGCGGGTTGGCGCTCGACCTGTCGGGCGTGGCAAAGGGCTATGCCGCCGACGCGATCGCCAACCTGCTGGCCGAACGGGCGGTACGGCATTGTCTGGTCGAAATCGGCGGGGAATGCGTCGGGCGGGGCATGCGCCCGGATGGCGACCCGTGGTGGGTCGATTTAGAAGATCCGATTAAGACCGGACGCCCGCCGCTGCGTCTCGCCCTCCACGAATGCGCCGTCGCGACGTCGGGCAACTATGTCCGCGGCGATCATTCGATTGACCCACGCACGGGCTGCGCAACGACGAACGGGGTCGTTTCGGTCAGTGTTGTCGCTAGGACCGGGGCACTTGCTGATGCCTTGGCAACCGCGATTCTAGTCGCATATCCTGGTGAAGGTTTGATCAAAGAACAGGGTATTGCTGCCCGTATCGTTGTACAGATCGGCGCTTCGATAGAAGAGGTACTGACACCGAAGTTTGTACGTATGATAGCCTGAGGCGATATTCGAAAGCGTGGAACGGTGCGTAGTGGGTAGCAATGATGTGCCGAGCCGGCATCATTCCGTGCCGATATAAGGCAAGACGTTAGTTTGGTCGGATTAGCGCTTGCGTGTTCGGGTGCCGATGATACCCACAAAGTCGCGGTCCATGACGGGCTGCTGCTGCGTAGCAATCCTCCGCACCGGGCCGCCCGCCAGCAGTGTTATCTTCATGGTCTCGCTGCTGGCGGAGCCAACGTCGAACAGCGCGAGTAAGACCGCCTGTTTTCCCATTTCGTTCGGTGGGGTAGGTCAACTCCCGCTCGCCGTTACCGGCCAAATAGCAAGGCGGGCGGCGCTGACGCATATCGGCCCTTTCGATAAGCCCCCATTGCATGCGACTCGTTGACCTCTGTTCGGCCGTGGCACGCCTGCCGTTGACGGAATGAACGAACGGCAGAAGTCGGGCATCGTGCGGGTGCACTCGAATGACCGATTGTGGGTCCATCAGGACATCACCGCTTGCGGTCGCAAAAGTGTATCGAAACCGATTTTTGCGCAACGGACATTTGCGACAGCTCAATGGTCGTTTTTCGGTCAGCCGCCGGTGAGGTCACGGCTATCGCGGAACTCAGGATGATCGAAGCAACTTCTTCAAATTACGTCGGCAAGCGTGGGTTTCTACAGCGGGCAAGAGGAGTGAGCGCAAGGCGATCGGATGTTCGTCCTCGAACGCCCCCTCCGGCTTCCCGTCTAAGCAGCTAGGCGCCTGAAGCTACGCGTACCCGCTAAAAAGTTCGTAAGAAGCTTGGCATCGGCACAGCGCTCACGAAGCCCCACTGCTGCACATAGACGGTGATACCAGGATGAAACCGCGACTCTCTGCGTGCCATATGCCGTTAGAATTCAGACCATTCCTCGTCGACGATCGCAAGGGCGGTTCCATGCCGGCCAGTAACCGGACGACGCGATGCTCTACCCAGGTCACGACCGATTTGCGCGGCTCGTTCCTGCAGATCGTAGACCGGAGATGCGGACCGGTTGGGCGTATGGCGCATAGGTTCGTCGCCGTTACGGAAACGGGAGACCTCCGCAAGGAGGCGGTTAGCTTCCTCCGCAAGGCTACGGGCAGCGGCGGTAGCCTCCTCTACCATAGCAGCGTTCTGCTGCGTCACGCTGTCCATCTCGGATACAGCGGTATTGATCTGCTGCAGACCAGTCGCCTGCTGCTCAGCGGACGCTGCGATCGTTGACACCAACGTGCTGATCTCGCCGATCCGGCCTATGATCCGCTGAAGCGCCTTACCGGTCTCGCTGACCAGCCTCACACCTGCCTCTACCTGCTCAGACGACGCCACGATTTTGGACTTCACATCTTTGGCAGCGTCGGCAGAGCGCTGCGCCAGTGCGCGAACCTCTTCTGCAACGACAGCAAAACCCCTGCCTGCGTCACCTGCTCGCGCGGCCTCAACGCCTGCGTTGAGTGCCAACAGGTTCGTCTGGAAGGCGATGCCATCAATAATGCTGATGATATCGCTAATTTCTGTCGAAGCACGTTCGATCCCGCTCATAGCGTCGACCGCGCGACGCACGACCTCGCCTGAGCTTTCTGCCTCTGCGCGGGCGCTGCCCACGGCATCGTTAGCGCGGCGAGCGCTTGTCGCCGTTTCACGCACGGTTGAGGTAATCTCGTCCATGGCTGCGGCCGTCTCCTCCAACGAGGCAGCCTGCTGTTCGGTGCGCTGAGAGAGGTCGTCAGATGCCTGACGGATGTCGGCCGCTCCGCTGTTAATGCCATCGCTTGCCAAAGCCACCGCAGCGATGGTCTCGGAAACCGCGGCCATTGCACCATTAAAATCTACGCGAAGCGCTTCGTACTCTGGTTGGAAAGCGCGATCGATCCGGTGGGTAAGGTCGTTGGTAGCCAAGCGACCAAGCCCGCTACCGAGTGCTTCGACAACTTCACGTTGCGACGCCGACGCAATGGCGAGCGCTTTGCCGTTGCTCTGGAAGACATGCATCGCTTGCGCCATTCGGCCCACGCAATCGCGATGTTCGGTATAACGGATCGGCGAAGTCAGATCGTTGGCTGCCAACGCTTCCATGCGCACCACCGTATTAACATACGGGTCGCAGATCAGCTTACGGGAAACGAACGCGACAACCAGGACGCAACCAAGCGCAGACGCCGCGATTATGATCGACAACGCAGACGACAGCTGGTTCGCAGCCAAACCGATCGTAGCGCTCAACGACAGCACGGAGAGCGCGCTGTACACCGTAGCTAGGGCAACAAACTTAGCGCGGATTGGCGCATCTCGTTGAAACCAACGGATCATTCTGCTTTCCCCCGCGCGTCATAAGCTAACTGTGATCTATTTGCTTAGCGGCGGCCTATGCAATGCATTGCTAAACACCGTGTTAAATACACTCGTAACGAAACTGAGGTTTAGTCGCCGCTTAACAACGCCTCATGGATTGCGACCGAACGTACGCTGAAATCCTTGCCACCAGCGGCCCTTCACAAAGCGGCGCACGTCGAGTTCTGAACGACCAATATTGCTAGGCATCGTGGACAAAGCTTGACGGCGTGCCTCGCCACTGATTCAAGGCTGCCATTTGGGGGCAGGCTTGGGCGAGCGGATCGGTTTGTCGGATGAGGAATGGTCGCTGATCGGGCCGCTGCTACCGGCCGAGCGCGGACGTGGCTGTCGTCCCGCTGGTGACAACCGCCCCTTTTTCGAAGGCATGATGTGGATCGCGCGGACGGGTGCGCAATGGCGGCATTTGCCGGAGGAATATGGCAAGTGGAACAGCGTGTTTCGCCGCTACCGTCGCTGGGCGACGACGGGTGTGTTCGACGCCATGCTGGAGACGCTGGCCGGTGCGGTGGAACGCGATGGTCGCGCCGACATGATCGACAGCACCATTGTCCGGGCACACCATTGTGCCGTGGGCCTAAAAAAGGGACTGGCGCGACCGAGGCGCTTGGCCGATCGCGCGGCGGCTTCACTACCAAACTCCACGCCCGCTGCGATGTCAGAGGTCGTCCGCTCGCCTTCGTCCTGACGCCGGGCCAGGCGCACGATACGCAAGGCTTCGGCCCTCTGATGCGCATGATCGCCGACCGGATCGACGCTCTGCTTGCGGATAAAGGCTATGACAGCGACGCGGTACGCGACACCCTGACCAGCATGAACGTTGAGGCCGTGATCCCGGCTCGGCGCAACCGTCGCAACCCGGCTGCGTATGATCGGGGCAAGTACCGCTGGCGCAACCAGATCGAGCGACTGTTCAACAAACTCAAGAATTGGCGACGGGTCGCAACCCGATACGACAAAACCGCCGAGTCCTACATCGGCTTCGTCAGCCTCGCATCAGTCCTGCTCTGGCTGCCCTTTGTCCACGATGCCTAGTATCGAGCTTACGTGGGCCTCTAAACATACTTCGTGTCACACCAGTCGGTACATACGATACGTTCGTAATTTAGCAGTTATGCGACAGCAGTTCCGGGTGGGACAACCTGCGGCTTCAATGACATCGTCCTACGCACCTCTTCAGGCTCGGCAAGCGCTCGGGATGGTTTTCCAATCAGGTAGCCCTGGATACCCTGCCTAGCTAAACAGGTAGAAGCGCCTAATCAAACGCGGGTCTCCTGAACGAACGGCGGAAGTTGGGAAACGGAAGTAGTACGTTGGATGTCCGCTTCTGGGTCAAAATGCCTGCCGGTCGCCAAGCCGAGATTTACGGGTTACAAGGAATTTGGGATCAGGACAAAAAGGGCATCTCCGTTATAACCGAGCATGTTTCTCCTGACGCCTATGGCCTCCTCATTCTAGCACCTGAGATAGCCCTCGGCAGTGGATGGCTAGGGGGTGACAGGGTCGTTGGTCGCGCGGCCATCCGTGATCTGATGGAAGCGTCCGGTGACGGTGTCGCGTCAGGCGGGGCGATAGTTCCACGGCAGGAGTTCAGCGACGGGCCGGATGGTCGGCGATGCGACTGATGGTATTGGTCAGCCAAGCCTCGGGATCGACGCCGCTGAGCCTGGCGGTTTCTACGAGGCTGTAGATGCTGGCGGCGCGACGACCGCCTTGGTCGGAGCCGGCGAACAGCCAGTTCTTGCGACCGACGGCAATACTGCACAGCGAACGCTCGGCGGCATTGTTGTCGATCTCGAGGCGACCATCGTCGACATAGCGGGTCAGCGCCGTCCAGCGGGTGAGCGCGAACGACGTGCACTAGGTGGGCCTATCCGCATGAGTGGGCCATGTCACCGGGACATTCCGTCCCACACGGTCGACGACGCCGGGTCGAGGTGATGACCGTGCGATTCTGACCGGACGATCGCGGCAGCGCGTGCGCGGCAATCTCGCCCGCGAAACTCGCTGGGGCGATCGACGTCATCGTCTCACTGGTATCAATCCTTCCTCACCACCGACCCGTCGCTTCTGATCCATCGGACCTCGTCGTCACGCTGAAGGCCGTCGAGCGGGTCGAACGCCAGATCGGCGACCAGACGCAGCGTCTCTGGGTCTACGGCCTCGTCGAAGCGCATCGTGGCCTCCACGATCGGCACGAGGAGCTGCATGCGCTTGTCACCCTTCATGTTGCGTGCGGTGACGACCGCCTCGATCTGAGCCTTGCCGCTCGTGCCCGCGTCCAGCGCGACCGACACCTCAACCTCGAACGACTTCTCCTGTCGGAACGACGAACAGGACCATGTCAGCACGGAACCAGGTCCCTCCTCCTCGATATAGAAAGTGAACGGCTCGTGCCGCGAAGCCGGACCGAGGCGGCCGAAATCCATGTGTCGAAGTGGATCGTGGAAGAGGCGCGGACGAGGAGCCGGTTTTCCGAAAACGAGGACGTTGTAGGGTTCGGAGTGCAGCTCCGTGTTGCCGGAGCGCACCTCGAGCGAGAGGCCCTCGGCGGTGATCGGGCCAACGTTCTCGATCGTTATCCTCACGCGTTGCTGCGCGTGCAGCCGCTGCAGACCCAAATGCATGGCGGGCATGTCGCGCGCGATCAGTCGTTCGCGCCACTTCCTCTTGCGATCCTCGAACGAATGATCGCGACTGATCGACGCGAGGCCGAACGCATCTCCGCCGTTCTGCCGGGGCGCCGCTCGCAGGACTGCGTTCTGAATCGCTGCCCTTTGCTCTTCCGATGCGGGCTGCACGACCAGCTTGCGCCAAGGGGTCTGCGTGATCGCCTCCACGAGCACCTTGATCTCGGGCTGCTCTGTTCTGAGCACCCGTAGCTCGCGCTCCAGACGTGCCTTCTCGCGTTCGTCCGGAGACGGCTCCGGCTCGCGGAGCCAGTGTTCGGGCAGCTTAATCGCGCCGAGACCATGCGTGATCGCGCCATCGCGCGGCCGCATGTCGTGGCTGAGCAGTTCGAGTTTCGTCCGATCGTCGACACGCGCGTTCAGGGCCTGCGCCACGATCCGGTCGTCCCCGTCGTCGCGATCAAGATCGTCGAGGGCATCCCAGTCGATCCTTGCGTTGGCGACGAGAGCGACGTCGACGCGCGGCGGCACGGCGAGAAGTTCGGCGGGAGAGCGACTTTCGAGGAAGGTGTCGAGCAGCTTGTTGAAGCTGCGAGCGCGTGTGCCCAGACGGCCATCGTTCTTCTTCGCGTCGATCTCACTCTGCGCCTGGCGGCACACCAGCAGTAGGATGGGTCCCTGCCCGAACTCGCTCCAGGGTAGTTGATCCAGCGGCTTGGTCTCCAGGACGACCTGGGTATCGATAATGAGAACCCGGTCGTAGGCCGAGGTGTTCAGAGCTGCGGGCATGACGACATCATGCCTCTCGCAACGCATGGCGGCAACCGGGACATACCGCACCACGGCCCCTGGGTTCGCTACTCCAATTCTTCCGAGCCGATCTTGGGAGGGCTCGCAGTGATGGCGGTATCGACGTGCGTCGCTCCATTGCGGAACGTCCGGAATGGAAAACTGACCTTGTCGGACCCCCGAGCTTCTCTGCTCAGCCACATGGCATCGGGCAACAACATGCCAGTCGCCTATGGCCGATTCGTGGAGCGGATCGGGGTGACCGGACGGCGTCGCGGTCGTTCGGTGCGGCCGAAGACGGCGACCACGCTCTCCCGGCGCGTCGGCATCGTTCGCGGCACGATCGATACGGAAGGGGCCGACTACTCTGACGGCGGCGTCGATAATCTTCACGGCTGATCCGGTCGATGGGGCAGGGGAGGCTCTCCGCTTGCCGCCATGCGCTAATCGTCTTCGGCTGGTCGGTTTTCCGGCGGTCCTGAGCGGGGGCGGCGTTTGCAGTGTGCTTGAAATCCGACCTCGCAAGGGTTCAGATACTGGACGGCCGCCTTGATCCGTTCCGGTGGCTCACGGATCAAACAGCAGGAACGGCCTCGTGCTTCGCCGAGAAAGTTGCTTGTTTCGACGGTAGGCGCGACGATCTGCCGCGTCGCGCCGAACGATCGAGGATCGCCGGATAGCGCCCGCCACCTGGCAATCACGTCGCTCGACTCGCGGAGGGACATCAACCGCTGCCCGGATGACGCTCGGACTCTGCGGGGGTATGACGGGACATGTCGATCAAAATCACCATGTATTCCGTTGGCCTCGGCGCCGCGATGCTCCTCGAATTTCGTCGTGGCGATCGGACCGTTACGGTGCTGGCTGATGGAGGCGACGCCGGTGCGGGCATTCGCGTCGCAGACGAGGTCGCTGAGACGCTCGGTCCTATCGGAGGGGCGGCGGGGCCCGCACAGCCGCTCGACCTCGTGATCGGCACCCATTACGACGAGGATCATCTCGACGGCCTTACCGAGCTGGTCGGCAGGGGCGTGACCATACCGGTCCGGGAGATCTGGCTCCCACCGGTCGCCGACGACACGCTGTCGAGGTCGGGGTCGGGGTCCACGGACGTGACGGGGCGTGCGCCGAAGGATGAGGACACGCTCGCGACGCGCTTCGCTGGCGATGGAGGGCACGAGGCGTACGGTGCCTATCTGCGGAACAAGGCAGCCACGCTCGATCAGCTGGACAAGTTCGAGCAAGTATTCGAGCTGCGCAGTGGAACGGACGAGCCGGATGCAGATTCCTCTCGCGATCTCGGAGGCCGCGACGAGGCGCTCGGTCTGACGCGGTTCCGTAGGGTCAGGCGCGCCGCCCGATGCAGGCTCGCCGTGTCCGGTGTCGAGCATGTCTCCGGCGGGGATGTCCTTGAGACGGGGGCGCTCGCTAGACACGCGCGGTATGTCTGGGATCTGTCGCATCCTGACGTGGTGCCGATGGAGCTGATGCGGTTCGCGGCGCGAGGCCCCGTGGAACGGCCTCTTCTCGAAATGGCGGTGGCATCGATCCGCAATGCGGTTTGTACGGACGCGATCAACGCGGGGGCGCTGATCCGTCTCGTTGATGCGCTGCGAGCGCGTCCCGAGATAAGGCGGCGTCAGATCTGGTGCGAGGAAGGTCAGCCGATCGAATTCGGCTTCGACGGGGCGAGCGGTCGGTTCGACCGCAGGTCGGTCCGAGGGCAGGGACCTCGGCTCACGCTGTTGGGACCGACCGAGAGGCTCGTTGCCGAGAGACGGGACATACTACCGGTCGGCGCCCTCGCGATGACCCGACTCCAACCCTACGAGCGGTTAAAGGATCTGACCGACAGCAACCAGCTGAGCTACGTCGTGCGCTTCGATCACGAGGAGCAGGGCGTGCTCATCACGGGCGATACCGGCTTCGACGGCTTCGCGGTGGGATCTGACCGCGTGAGGCGCTATTATCCGCGCATGGTCCGCCATCTCCGCGATCTCTCGGTGATCCAGGTGCCTCATCACGGCGGCATCTGCCGTCACTTCTACCGTGTGCTCGACGACGCGGGCTTTCCGCAGATGTCGAAGCCCGTTTACCTGCTGCTTTCGCACGAGCAGGGATCCGCTCATCGACCAGGCGATCAATTCATGAACTACGTCAACAGACTGGGCACCGGTCATCCCGCCCGGCTGCTCTTCACCGCGATGCCGCGGGCGGACAAGGCGAGCGCGCTTCGCCCCCTGGCGGAGCCGGCCACCATCGTACCGGCCGCGCTGCCTCGAGATGTGGTGCTGGAATTCGACGGCACATGGAGGGCCGTGCGTCACTCCGTCCAGTTGTGAACTGCCTCCCCTGCTCTCCCTGACCGGTGATCACACGGGTCGAAGCCCATGCGGCCAAGCGCATCAGGACACCTCGAGATGACGGATCGCCGTTGCTTGCGTCATGTTGCCGGCATTCGGTCGCCCGAGTTTGCTACGCTGGCTCGACCGTTCCGATCGCGTCGGATCGCTGATTCCGGGGCCGGCTTCAGCCACGCCTCGGCGGCTTCGCGATCCCATCCCGCAACACCCAGCCGGCGCACTCCGTCCGCGGCGAGCATCTTCACCAATGTCCGACCCTTCCCGCTGCGGATGGACAGCTCGGCGAACGACATGTGACGGCGGGCGTGACGGAGCACCGCGTCACGACGCAGCCTTCCATCGGGAAGCACCGCATGGCGTAGCTCCCGTTCCAGCGCGTCAAGTAGGCGCCGCGGCGTGAGGTTCAGGACGTCCGCGGCATCGATCCTGCTGAGTTCCGCGGCTCCGTCACCCTGTGGGACGTCTCCGATGAGCCGGAGCGCCGGTACTTCGGAGACCGGGATGGCGATCCGATCGACCAGACGGTTCGAACCCCCGATCTCGCGTGGGCTCGTGATGGGCAGTGCACCGGACGCTGCCTCGGCGAGGATCAGGCCCCACGGCTTCTCGCCACCGATCGCCCGAGCGGCTCTACGGAGCGTGATCGTCGCGGCGTCGATCGGCAGGGTGCGGAGATGTATCCGAGATCTGAGCGCAGCGAGACCGGTGCGCGAGACCTGTCGCCCGTGACGCAGGAGCTTCAGCGCCGGGTCGGAGTGCTCATTCAGCTCCCCGAGGTCGACGAGCTGCGCGACCCCCGCCTGCGTTATGCCAAGTTGGTCCGCGGCCTCGGCGAAACTCGCGCAGTCCGTCTTCAGAACGCTGAGCCTCTCGACGAAGGCGCGGTCCAGACCGACGCAGAGGCGGCGCGAGGGGGTGACGTCGATCGCCTCGAACGGTCCCTTTTCGACCAGCCTGCGCAGGGTGCGGGGATTGATGCGGAGTTCCCGCCTCGCGTCATCGCTGTTGACGAGGGGACCGTGGAGCCCTCCGATCGCCACCCTAGCCCGGCCGATGAGTTCCGGCACCGTCCGGCCGAGCAGTTCGGCCTGTTCGGGCCAGCCGGTTCGCTTCGCAACCATGGAGCGGAGTCCGCGCAGCGCCTGCTTCGCCCGCGCCGCATCGTCAGCGACCGCCCCGCGAAGCATGGTTCGCAGCGCGGCGGGCCAATCGCCGATGATCTCGGCTCCGCGACGAAGGACGTCCATCCGCACGTCGGCCGGCAGCGAGGGATCGTCGGCCCGCGTGCCGTTCACGCGGCGATCGAACAGACGGGCGATCGACCAGCCGAGATCGAAGACCGCACCTCGGCCGAGGCCGTGAAGCTCGGTGGGGATGGTGGCCTCCAGCGCGACCCTCGCGTCCAGTCGGGGATCGAGCAGGCGCGTCATGAGCGACGTCTCCCGAAAGGCGGCCTCGTCCGGACGACTCCCTCTCGAGGCGCGCGCCGCGTCCCCGCATACCGAACAATGGTCGAGCCTCCGGGCCGCCGACCATTCCAGCCGGCGTTCGCAGCGAGCGCAGTGGTCGAACAGCGGTTCCCCGGTTTGGGGACAGAACGGTATCGTCGCCACATGCCAGAGGGCGCGATGATGACCGGTGCCGGGAAGCGCGGCAGGGATACGCCGCAGCTGCGGGCGGAGATCGAAGCTTCGCACTTCCGTGCCGTGGAACCCCCTCAGCCCCACGAAGGGTGCGGCGCGTCGGGCGGCGTACAACCGCGCGTCGATCTCACCGGGAGCGGTCCTCATGGCTTCGGCCAGGCGGTCGGCATCCACGTCGTCGCGCAGCGCGAGATTGCTCCACGCGTGCGGCGCCGCCACCGCCTCGCGCAACAGGACGCCCGTCGAGGGCAGACCGTTCTCGAAGGCGCATCTCCGGACCAAGCCAACGAGGCTCTCGTCGGGCTCGGGCGGGATGGCGCGCAGCACCTTCTTGACGGGCGGTGTGACCTCCACGTTCAGGCGCGCCTGAACGGGTTGGCGGCCCCGCGGTTCTGGCCGTCGCTCCATCCGTCGATCGCCCGCGCGAGGTCGAACGGCTCGATGCGCTCCGCCGCCCGGAGATGGGCGTGGTCGGATGCTTCGCGGATGACGTTGATCATGGCGCCGATGACGCCGCCGCCGACCTCCATGAGGATGTTGACCAGTCGAGGATCGTGGAGTCCGGCGGGCCGGTCGTGTAGCTTCGCCGCGACCATCGCGGCATCGAAGCGCTTGAGGAACTCTCCAAGGAGATCGAGGTCTGCGTCGGAGGCCGGATCGAGACGCCGGATGTCGGCGGGCGTCACCATCCGATTGACGAGCTGGACGTTGCTCTCGAGGAGTCTGCGGCCCTCCTCGTCGCCAAGCAGCGCGAGCGACGTGACGCCGGCGTCGAGCAGACGCTTGAAGGCATCGGTGGCGGCCAGACCGTCCTTCGACCTGTAGAAGAGGTGCTGGACCTCGTCGACGAGGAGGAGCGACGTCCCGGAGCGCAGGATGGCGTCGACCGCACGCTTCCTGAGGGATTCGACGCTGCCCTCGTCTGCGAAGCCATCGTGGTAGGCGTGGAGGATCGACGACCACATCCGCTTGACGGTGCAGGCCTGCTCGAGATCCACGTAGACGGCCGGACGTTCCCCGTCCGCGTGGTGCCCCCGCGCGGTCACCTTCTTCACGAACGTCTTCGCGAGGGTCGACTTGCCCGCGCCCGAGCTTCCGGTCACGCGGATGGCGTACTGCCGGGTGCCCCGACGTCCGGCGGTCTGCGCCCTGAGCCGATCCATCGCCTCGAAGGGCCCGCGGTGGACGGGATTGGCGACGTAGATGGCGAGGATGGCGGCGGAGCGGCGCGAGAGCTCCGCGTCGTCCAACCGGTCGGCCCTGGCTTCGGGCCAACCCGTCTTCGGCTGTAGTTCCGCCTTGCTGAAGGTCATCTTTCGTCTCCGATGGTCGGGCTGGATCAGTTGAAGTCCTTGAAGCGCTCGTCCTCGTCGACGGGCGGCTCCCAGAGCGGGGGCTCGAAGCCGCCGAGGTCCTGGTCCGCCTCGTCGGCTCCAGGGCCGGCGACCTCGGCGTTCGGGTCCGGGCGCGATCCGCCGGGCCGGGACGGATCCGCCCGCAGGGTGAAACCTGCGGAACGGGGCGGCTCGGGGCGATCGTCCGCGCTCACGGCGGGCTGGGCGTCGTCCTCGGCGTCGTTCGACCGCATGGAAGGACGACTTGGCGGTCGGTGCAGGTCGTCGCGATATGCATGCGCGGGTTCGTGCGCGACGATCGGACCGAGACCATCGTGGCGGGGCTCGGCGACGGCGTGCTCGGCCGCGCAGACCGCGCTCGGCGCCTCGCCCTCGACGAAGCGTGCGGCGACGCGGCGCTCCTGCATCTTGAGCTGAGGGAGATGCTCCTGGATGCTGCGGTTGAGTTCGGCGCGTGCGACGAGGCGGTCCTCCTCGGTCTCGATCCTGAGTCGCTCGCGCTTGGCGAAGGCGCGGATCTGCTTGTGCTGCCACAGCGACAGGCCCGACGCGTATTCGTGATCCGTGCAGCGGAGCCGGACCCAGTCGCGGCCCACCTCCACCCAGACGTGTCCGAGATCGGCCGGATCGTATCGGACCTTGACCGTGCAGGCGGTGGTGGCGTCCAGCCGGCTGCGGTGCGGTTCGGAGCCCGCCAGACGGTCGATGATGAGCCGCCGCATGTCGGCTGATTTGTAGGTGAGGTTCGAGAACATCCTGACCCCACCGTTCGCCGTGATGCGGCGGCCGTGGACGACGACGCCGAAGAGGGCGTCGAGCTTCGCTTCGGAATCGAGCACGTGGCGGTGGCCCAGCGCCATGGACGACTCCCATCGTTCGACCGGACTGGTCGAGATGCCGCTGTGAAGCCGCGTGTGGTAGTAGAACAGGAACGCCTCGATCAGCATCTCGAGCGTCTCGAGCGTCAGCACCGCCTCGGTCGACGGATTGATCCCGAGCTTCCGCAGCTGGGACGGATCGAGGGTGTGCCCGGGCAGCTTCGAGAGGAGATACTGCTTGAGGGTATGGAAGAACCGCTCGATCATCGCCTTCGCGCGCGGCATTGCGACCGGCGCGATCTGGACGGTGATGCCGAGGGAGGCGCACGTCTCGATGAAGCTCGGCGAGACGTAGTTCTTACCGTTGTCGACGATGATCGTGGAGAACTTCCCCCCGATCCTCGCGAGCGCGGGACGTCTCCTGAGCCGATCGGGTCGCACGATCTTTGATCGATTTGCCCGACGGAGCACTAGGGCGGCCGTGTGGTGGGACGGCGGGGTGAAGCTGATGGCGATGCCGGGGACCGCCCGGGAGAACGCGTCCAGAAGGGCGCCGAGATACGGACGGCCGGCGACGCCCCGATGCACGACCGTGATGCAGTCGAGGACCGTCTCGTCCATGATGCCGACCTCGAGGATGCGCGAGGGCCTGAGCCCCTCTCCGCCGCCGTCGAACTTCCGCCTCGCGGCGGGCTCGCCCATCTTGGCGGCGTAGGCGTCGCGGCAGAGCAGCGCGTTGATGCGCCTGCGCATCGTCTCGCGGTTGATCTCCGGTAGGGGCGGCTCGCCGGTCAGGGTGCGCCTGCCGTTCTCCTTCCGCCGTTCGGCGGCCGCGTCGGCGGTGGCGTCCACGATGGTCCAGCCGCGCTTCTTCTCATACCAGTGGGCATGGGCGTGCCGATCGTAGATCGCGTTCAGCGCCGGATCGATGGGCGACCGCCGCGGGACCCTGCCGGACCGGCTCATCATGTCCTCGAGGCCCACCTGCTCCACGTCGGCGCGTCCGACCCATGCACGGACGCGGCGGTTCTCCGGCTGCGGGCCGAAGCGCTCCTGCCATCCGTTCTCCGACCAGATCGCCCGCACTTGCTTCCCCAGATCGGGGGACGTCGGATCGATGCCGCGGTCCCGCAGCCCGCGCACGATGCCGAGCCTCGCCTCCGCATACGGGTCCAGCTTCTCGATCTCGTCCCGCTCGTACGTCCGCACGGGAAGGGGTGCGGTGGAACGATGGCCGTCGCGTCGGCGGATGATGTTCAGATCGCCAGACGCGGACAGATCCTCGATGAACGATCCGTCCGGCAGGTGGCGCTCGCCCGTGACCGGATCCTCGATCCTGAAGAGCTCGCCGCTGGGCAGCAGACGGACGTCCAGCAGACCGTCGCCGATCTCCCGGTCTATCAGGATCTCGCGGCCGTCGGGCAGTCTGATCTCGGCGCCGATCAGGTTAGCGATCTGGAGCTTATCCATCGTCGTCTCCGGAAGGGTGCGGCTGGTCGCGCAGGAGCGTTGCTCGGCCGCCGGCATCGGTCTGGTCGTGGCGGGCCACTCGGGCGGCAGAGGCGCGCCTCGTCGGCTCGCCCCCGCCGCCGGATCAGCGGCGAAGGGAGGGGAGTCGCCCGACGGCGACGGGCGCTGCGCGGCATTCGGCCCGGCCGTCGAGCCGGCCATCGAGGTCGATGTCGACGATGCGGCGCGCCATGAGGGCGTACGCCCGCGCGCGACCGTTGGCCGGATCGTTGTGCAGGACGGCGCCGAGGGTCTCGAGCGCGACGGGCCCGTCGGCGAGCAGGCGGGTCGCCCGCGAGACGAGGCTGTCGGACACGTGCACGAAACGGCAGGACGCCACCTCGCAGACGTTCGCCCGGCGCCGCGGGGATCCGGAATGGGCAAGGACCCGACGCTCGTACCTCCACCCGAGGGCACGGGCGGCGAGGCCACCGAGGACCGTCTGGATGGCGCCGTCGCGGGTACGGAATCCCGACCAGTCGCGCTTGCACTCGATGAGCGCACGCTCGCCGTTGACGCGCAGGACCGCCGCGTCGACGATCGTGCGCAGCCAGACGCCATCGACGAGCGCCTCTATGCGCATCGGTTGGGAGATGGCGGCGACCGTGACGGGGCAGACCTCCTGCTGCTCGATCATCGAGCACTCGGTCTCCGCTTCGCCGTATCGGACGCAGCGATACCGGCGCGACGGATAGGCGATGGTCCGCACGACCTTGGTGCCGGTCAGCACGGTGCGGAGCTGTCCCCCGTCCGATGCGCGCACGATGATGAGGCGGGACACCTTCGAGGCATCGATCGGCGACCCCTGCGCCGCCGAAGCGACGAGGTCGGAATGCACGACGTGCTCGACGGCACGCTCGCGTCGGGCCGACGCGCGGCCGGAGGGGACGGTGGCGGGGATGTTTCCGGCGGTGTCCATCACGGGACTTCTCCTCGTCGGTGGGATGGGTGGGGGTGGGACGGGTCCGCTTGCGGATCACCGTCCCGGATCGCGTCATCCGCGGCGGCGGCGATGCCCGACGCTCGAGGCCCGCTTCGTCGCGAGCAGCTCTTTGCCGGAGAACAGGACGCCTGCGGCGCGCAGTTCGGTCATGGCGATGCGCGCGGAGGTCTGGTCGTGGACCCCGAGGGCGCCGGCATGGCGACGGGCACGCCGGAGCGCGGCGTCGATCTGGAGCAGCCGGCGCTCCTCGGCGGCCTTCCCGCGCGGGTCGAGGACGTGGCGACCGACGGGCGGCTTGCCGGCGCGGGCGGTGATCGGGAGGTGCGCGTCGTCCCGGCGCCGAGCCGCGCGGCGGAAGCGACGGGGCGCCACCCGCGTGGTGCGCGGGAGGGCGACGACCTCCGCCTCGCCGCTGGCGATGGCGCGCTCGAGCGCCGCTTCGTTGGTGCGGATGATCCTGGGAACGCTGTTCGGCGAGTCCGAGAGGTCGATCTTGACGATCGAGACGACGGTCGTGCCGTCGGCGGCGATGTGGCGCCGCACCTCGCCGAGCCCGCCCTTGAGGAGCAGGACGGCGCCGCTGATCACGGGGCGCTGATGCAGAATGGTGGTCTTGGGCATGGTCGTTCCTTGGCTGCTGCGTCGACTGGGTATCGGGATGCGAAGGCCGCCCAGGGGGCGGACGGTCGCTGCGGCGCACGGCGGGCGCAGCGGGAGCGCGGGAAGACGGCATCACGCGTCCTGCCTGCGGCGCTCGCGGCGCCAGAAGCGGAGCGTGTGGACGGAGTCGTGAGGGCCCCAGCGGGACTCGATGTCGGGGCCCCAGTTCGCATGGAGCCAGATCGACATCGCCTTGGCGCCGAGCGGAACGCCGGCGGCGTCGAGCATGTCGCACTGGAAGGAGATCTTCGCCGCGGACGATTCCGTCGGCTCCTCCGCCGGCATGTCCGATCTCACCACTGCGGCTCGCCCCGCCGCGACGAGGTCGATCCACATCTGGCGCGTCGGCAGACGGAGATCGCCACGCGCGCCCTCCTGCACGAGGAAGATCGTGCTGGTGGCCACGTGGGCGAGCAGGAGCCGCCGACCGATGTGCGCGACGACCCTGTGCATCTCCCGGTCCAGGCTCACCAGCGATCCGGCGGGTGGCACCTGGGTCGGATCGACCGGGGCGGCCGGTCCCACGCCTTGCCGGTCTCCGGAGTGGACGCAGCGCATGGACCGGCGCTGCCGGACGGTGTTAATCTGTATGGGGCGATCGTTCATGACCCAGAATCTATGCAATCTCATGAATGACACAAGACAGCTCAGGCGGTATTTTTTGGATGTCCATGATTGACAAAGACTTGCTTGGCGATGGGGGCGACGTTCCGGAGGTGTTTCGGAGGGTCTGGCCCGACGGACTGCCGACTTCGGAGCTGGCGTTCTGGGCCTCGCTGAGCCCGACCGAGCGGGACGATCTGACGAAACGCTTCGCGGCGGTGGTGGCGGCCGACGAGCCTGGCGCCGACCTCGCGGAGCTGGCGCGCAATCTCGGGATGGGGCGGACGGGACTCTACTCCCTCCGCACCCGTTGGGCTCATCAGCGCACCCTCCGGGCGGTCGCGCGCTTCGCGACGCGGTCCGCCCGGCGTATCCCGACTATGGCCTTCCCCGCCGAGGCGGCGGCTGCGGATGACGAGGCGGCAGGGGGGGCGGCCGCGCCCTCGAGGCCGACCGCCCGCCGCCTCGCGCGTGAGCGCGCCCGCGACGCGGCGCGTGATCCGGAGGCGCTGCGCCGGGGCTTCGGTCACCGGTTCGTGCTGGACGTGACGCCGGTCGATCTCGTCGCGCCGGGAAGCGGCGATCCGGAGTGGCTGGTATGCGCCATCCTGATCGAGGAATTCAGCGGTCTGATCCTGGCGGCGGCGCCGGGCTCGGCTGGCGTCTCGCCCAGGCTGGCCGACGTCGCTCGCGCGGGAGCCGAGCGCGCCTTGGAGCTCCGCCTGTCGGTGCGGAAGCCCTCGCTGGCCGTCGTCGTCCCGGATCCGCGTGAGGGTGAATTCCTGGCCATGACGAGGATGCGTGCGCATCTCGCCGAGGTGCTGGGCGAGGCGTCGGTCAGATGGTCGGAACCACGGCGCTTCGGGTCGGCGCTCGTCGAGGCCGTCGGCGAGCGCGTCGGCGGTCTGGACCTGAGGAGACGGGCGGACTGGCGGAAACCGATCGCGAACGACGTGCTCGCGAAGGCAGCCGTTCCCTCCCCTTCCGAGGTCGAAGTGCTCCTGCGGACCGAGGTCCGCCGTAGCAACGAGCTTCTGGAACGGCGGCTGCGGCGGCTGGGTCTGATAGGAGGGGGCGGGGATCCGACGCCGCTCGTCGGACTGCTGGACGCGGCTTTCCCCGAAGAAAGGCCCTAGTCCAGCGTCAGCGGCTTCAGACCGAGCGCCAGGGCGGTCCTGACGGGTTCGGTCAGCCCGGCGAGCGGGCCGCCGATTCCGGAGGGGATCAGCCGCGAGCGCAGGAACTGCAGCGCGTCGTCGACATCGGAGGCGAAGCCTTCACCGATCCGGCCTTCCGGTTTCCTGTGCGTGGTGCGCGCCTTGAAGCGGACGCCGGCCACGTCCTTGCCGAGCAGGCGGATCGTCCGGAGACCGCCGGGCAGACGCGCCGCCTCGCCGCCGCTGCGCGTCAGGCCGTGGGCTTCCACGACGTCGAGGAGCTCGTCCCACTCCGGCCGCCCGTCCCGTTCGATCTCGATCGGGACGGCGTCGGCTCGGACGGCGGCGGACGCCTCGATCCGCGACACGGCGTCGAGCAGGGCGGCCGCTGTGGTGCGGGGGCCGGCCCGGACCGGATCGAGCGCGACACCGAGCACGCCACGCCTCTCGAGGTCGAGCACGAGCGTGGCGATCGGCAGGACCGCCTTTCCCTTCCACGAGACGAGGACGTCGACGGCGCAGTGGTCGATCGCGATGCCGACTCCCGCAGGCACCCCGGCAAGCCGTTCGCGCCGGAAGGACGACGCATAAGCGCGGACCGTGGGTCTGCTCGGCATCGGGGCGCCGAAGCTCTCCGCGTTCGCGTAAACCTGCGCGACCACCTTCTCGAGAAGCACGTCGTCGGGCATGGAGGCCTCCGTCCCGCGGATGAGCGAGAGTTGCGCCATCGTGGGCGCGTCGGGCCTCCTCGACACGGATCGACGATGCGTGGCGCCGGACAGGTCCTCGGCCCTATGGCTTCTGGTCCAGACTCGAACGAGCAGTCGAAAAGAGGAGAGCCCGAGCCCGAGGCGTGCTGCTGCCCTTTCGGCGGCCGCCGCCCCCGGCGCCCGCAGATACTCCTCGACCTCCGCGATCCGTCTCGCGATCTCCGCGCGCCGCGCCGGTTCGACGGAGCTGAGATCCGGATCCTGCATTTTCACCTCCTGATTGTTCGCGACGGCGCCGCGAACCCAAACCTTCCCCCTCGGCACGAGGGCTTCGCGCACGGTCGGTGGAGCCGTGGCGTCGGGTGGTTGGAGACCTTCCACGCTGCGGACCGTGCACGATCCGACGGGACGTCAGATGAGGGAGCGCGGGCCCCCTCGGCAGGGCCCATCGGGGATCGATCCACCTCGCTAGAGGAGCGGGAAACGCACGCTTCGCGGCGTTCGGCCGGCTGGCCGGTAGCGGCATGCAGCATGTACTGGTCTAGGAGAAGATCCGAGATCGCACGGCGCAGCCGCGGGTCTCTTTATCATAACCTCCAGCGACCGGGCTCGATCGGTTTTCGATCGACCATATTCCTCCCACCAGCGGTAGTGGGTACGCCTGCCAACTGCATCGGCTAAAATGCATTTGCGGCCGGATGGACTTGGCCAGCACGACCTCTAGGTCACGAACCGAACTGAACGTAGCGACGCTGTGCGTCAGGGGCGCAGCAGAGCGACCTTCTGGAAAGCCAGCGCGATCTGCGAAAGCCGGTCACCATCGATCGAGTAGACGACGTCGCGACCCTGCTTCTGGCTACGTACCAGGCCCGCCGCCACGAGGGGCTGCAGATGGTAGCTGACCAAGGTGCGCTGCATGCCCTCGTCGTCGGCGAGCGCCGTCGGACCACGCCCTATAGCTCCCGCCCGGACAAGCTGTCGGAACAGAGCGAGCCTCGTCGGATGACCAAGGGCGGCAAGACCGAAGCAAAGGGTTTTATCATCCATGCGCCAGATATATTTGACGCTTTATAAAATGCAAAGGATGATACAAGGAAATATGCGACAAGAAATCTTGACGCATTTTTAATCTGTCCTATCTCTCGGCTGCGGGTCCATGTCACCCGCGGCAGGTGGAGATCGTCACGATGGAGATGCAGCAGATCGACCGGTTCGGGTACGAAACGGTCACCACGACGCCTCGGCACGAGGTGACCGCCACCCGCTCGAGCCGTTGGGACATCGATCCGCTGGAGCCGGATGCCGCTGACGACGAGGTGGTCGTGACGACCTGCCGCCGTCTCCTGCGCCTATCCATCGCGGCTACCGAGGTGGGCGCGCGATTCGCTCTGGACGGCATGACGCATGATCCAGCGGCGTGGATGATGACTCCCCGTACGGTCTTCGATGACCGTTGCCCGATCGATGCATGTCAGGATCTGAACGCCTTCAACCGCAACGTCGTCCTGCACGGTCTCGGTCTTGGTATCGACGCCGAACCGGCCTACGTCGACGATCTTCTCGCGGACGACGGCGCCATCGACATCGATGACGCCGAAGAACGGCGGATGGATGACGTGGTCGTACCGTTCCCTTCGCCACGAAACCCGAAGCTGCTGACCTGCTGGGTCGACGCCCAGCAGGACGGTGGGCGGCTCTTCGCCTTCTACGCGCTCGTGACCGATCGCGAAGAGGATTTGGTGGAGCGCGTTGTTGGCCGCTTCGGCACTCGGACAGCGATGGCCGCCAGCTATCATGCCGGCTTCGACCAGACCACGGCGCTGGCCACTGCCATGATCAGCCCCGCCATGGCGGACATGCTCCTGCTGGTGGCCGAGGATCCGTCCTCCCCCCTGGCTACGGGACTCGACGTGGTCTTGGAACAGCGGTTCTCCGCGTGAGGATTCCCCGTACCGACCTGATCGGCGTGCCGATCGAACCCGAAGTCATTGCTCGCGCGCTGGATCGTCACGATGACTATCGGGTCCTTCGTCGCATCAGACGAATGGATCGGCGACCGACGCGGATCGACAGGAGCAATTCGCTGGTCGGAGTTGCCGTTGACGTCGAGACGACGGGGCTCGATCATTCAAGACACGAGGTGATCGAACTCGCCATCCAGAGATTCCGTCTCGATGCCCAGCATCGGATCGTCGAGACCGGACGTCCGCGGACGTGGCTGGAGCAGCCGTCCGAGCCGATCCCGCCGAGTATCACCAGGGTCACGGGTCTTACGGACGCCGATGTGGCCGGACGGGCGATAGCCGACGGAGAAGCCGGCTGCATGATTCTGACGGCCGATTTCGTCGTAAGCCACAATGCGGCGTTCGACCGACCCTTCCTCGAAAAACGGCTCCCGATGGCGGCCGGGCGCCCTTGGGCCTGCACCCTGGCCGACGTCGACTGGAGGGAACTGGGCTACGAGGGACGGACGCTGTCGGCGCTGCTGGGTCGGATGGGATGGTTCTACGACGCCCACCGTGCCGAGGTCGATGTCACCGCTCTGCTGCATCTCCTATCCCATCCGCTCGACGACTTCGGGGGCACGGTGGCTGGACGTATGATCGGCAATGCGAGGAAGCCAACGTGGATCGTCGACGCGCAGGACGCGCCGTTCACCGCGCGAGAAGTGCTGAAGGAACGCGGCTACCGTTGGGATGGGGCACGGCGTGTCTGGTCGGCACAGGTCGCCGACGAACTCGCAAGAGAGGAGGCGGACTGGGCTTCCCTGATGCTGTATGGCGGTCGGCGGAAACCCGGGATGCGCAGAGTGACGTGGGTCGAACGTTATGCCGCCGGTTCTTGACCTTTCCCAGTGGGCTGCTTCAAGGGGATAAGGGGTCTTTGGGCGACCTTCCAACCATTGAATGCAGTCATTCTGACTGGCGGACCAAAACGGGGGAGTGGTTCATTATACCGAAGTAACCATCTCGATCGGCCACGCCAGATACGATCATGTTGAGATTTTAGAGGTCGAGAACCAGAAAGCGCTCAAACCGCAGAACTGCCATTCTCTGGCAGTGATCATCCGGCAATGATCCGAGGCCGAGAAGGCACCGATATTCCGCTTCGGCGAAGCCAAAAGTTTCGACGTGTCGGTTTGCGGCGTAAGATGTGAACGTCGCGCAGGCGGCCATCGATTGTGCATGTTCCGATGTCTGGCGTTGATCATGGCGAACGGTGGGTACTTTTGTCCTATCCGAAGTGGTAGGTACCACCCGCCTGGGCCGCGACGAAGCGATCAGGTGCGATGCGGGCATCGGTCAGAGCATTCGCCAATTCGTCGACAGGTGCTTCGCGCGCCTCGTCCGTGAGCTGGAACGTGCCCCAGTGGATGCCTAGGGCGCGTGTCGCACCGACGTCGGTGAAGATCCGCACCGCTTCGGCAGGATCGACGTGCTGCGCGGCCATGAACCAGCGCGGCGCATAGGCACCAATCGGGATCAGGGCGACATCGGGTCCTCCGAGCCGCTCGCGCATCTCGCCGAAGATTCGCCCATCGCCGTAGCCGGTGTCGCCGACGAACCAGATCGAACCGACGGGCGTGTCCAGATGATGCCCGCTCCGAAGCGTCATGCGCGTGTCGCTCGGCCAGCGGTTCGACCAGTGGTTGGCTGGTGTCAGCGTCGTCGAGATTCCGGCTCCGACATCCAGTCGGTCCCACCAGTCGCCGGTTATGCATTGGGCTCCGGGCACAGCGGCACGTACGACGGCATCGTTGCCGAGCGGCATCGCCATGAGCGGATGATGAGCGGCGTGCAGCCGCCGGAGTGTATCGACATCGAGGTGATCGTAGTGGGCATGGCTCAGCAGCACGACATCGATCGGAGGCAGGCTTTCAAAGGCGATCCCCGGCACAGTGACGCGCTTCGGTCCGAAGCGACGGAACGGGCTGGCGCGTTCGGACCATACCGGATCGGTGAGCATGTTCATGCCCGCCGCTTGGATCAGCAGCGAAGCATGACCGACCATCGTGATGGTCAGTCCCTCGACCCGCATCCGTGGGATCGCCGGAGTGACCTGTACCATCGGTGGCCATTTCGCCGCGGTACCGGCGAGCTTCCAGCGCAGCATGGCGCGCAGTCCGCGATCCGTGCTTTCCTGGCCGGGGTTGAAGAAGCGGGTGCCATCGAAGTGATCGCTCGGCGGGTCGTCATGGTATCGGTTACGGGCCATGATCAGCCGACGCTCATCAGCTGCGAGGGATAGGCGGCCAGCAAGCTCGAAGCCTCGCCGACGGGAGCGGTCAGCCATCGCTCCTGATCCTCCGGGAGGAGGATCACCGGCATCGCCTTGGGGTGCTTGGGCGCGACGAGAGGATTCGGTTCGGTCGTGCAGAACGCGTAGACGCGGTCATGATCCTGATCGATCTTCCACAAGCCCGCGAAGCACGGTATCGCCTGGTCCTCGACCGTGAACCACCAGTTGACGTCACCCTTGTCGCGACGGTCGGCGGCGGTCTTGGGCTCTGAGAAACGGGTAAAGGGCACCAGGCAGCGATGCTCCGTTCGCATCAGCCAGGGCTTCCACATGCTGCTCTGCATGTTCCGCGCGTTGGTCCACCAGTCGTAGAGGTACGGCAGCTCACCCTCCCGGGCAGGACGCTTCCGGGGCTTCCGTGTCGGAAAGCCCCAGCGCATCGTGCTCAGCACTCGCCGCCCATCCTGGTGTCGGACCACGTAGCCGGGTTTGCCGGGTGCCGCGTAGTCCTTCTCAACCGCCAATACGTTCGTCGCGTCGTCGACGGCGGCGAGCGCATCGAAGTACGATCGCGGATCGACCTTCAAATTGTAGAGGTTGCACATGCCTGCATCTCGATCATGACCGGTAGCGCGAGACAAGCCTCTTCCAACTCGCTTCGTCCGGATAGGGTAGCGCCTCGCCGGTCGGAGGCTCCCGGCCCACGGTGATGCGCGGCCGCGTCGTCGTTCCATCGTCGTGACATCGAGCGCATCGTAGATGGCTGGCTACGGCGTCGAGCGCGTCGTCCCAACCGCGGCGATTGAACAGCCACCACAGGCATACGGCATCGAGTACACGACCATGATCGCAGCGCGGACACGACAGACGCAGCGTCCGCTTGTGAAGCGCGCACTGCTCGAGGGTGCGCAGACGCCGGCCAACGTGATCACAGCCCTGATCCCGCTCCCACGCCACATCGTTCGCGGCCTGCATCCCGTTTCGGTTCACCCGCATCGTCCTCGTAACGCCTTGACCTACCATCTACCTTTCTGGAACATAAAGCGAACAAACGAGTCGGAGCAACTATGTTCACCAACCACCAGCGCGATGAGCTGATCGCCCGCCTGCGCGAGGGTGCAGGGGTGTCGTACGCCGACGACAAGGCGGTCATGCCGTTCGAAATCGACGAGATGGATGCGCGTCTCGCGGCGGGTGGATTGACGCTCGGTGGTCTGCACGAGGTATCGCCGGCCACGTCGACGCTGACGGACGATGCGGCCGCGACGCTCTTCGTGGTCGGTATCGCGGCCCGTGCGTCGACCGCCCGCGCCCGGCGCGTGTTGTGGGTCGTGACCCGCTTCGATCTGTACGCCCCGGGATTGGAGCAGGCCGGACTTGATGCATCGGCCGTTCTCTTCGCCGAGGTCCGGGAGGATCGGGACGTGCTGGCCGTGATGGAGGACGGCTTGCGTCACGGGGGCGTCGCCGCCGTCGTCGGAGAGGTGAAGCGCGCCGACATGGTGGCCACCCGGCGCCTGCAGCTTGCCGCGACGGCGGGCGGGGCGCCCGCACTTCTCTCCCGCCGCTGGCGCAGGGCGGGCGCATGCCCGCTCGGCGAGCCATCGGCGGCGATGACCCGATGGCGGGTCGCCTGCGCGCCATCGGCGCCCCTGCACGCGGCGGGCGTCGGCCGGCCGCGCTGGACCGTCGAGCTCGCTCGCCAGCGCGGTGGGCCGGGCTTCTCTCTCGAAGTGGAGGCATGCGATGCCACGGGTCGCCTCGCTCTACCTGCCGCACCTCGCCATCGAGCGGTTGCGGCGGCTGGAGCGGCCGCGCGCGCTGCCTGACGCTCCGGCACTGCCGTTGCTGCCGGTCGACGACGACCCCGGCACCTGCTCGGTTCCGCGGGGCGGCGGCTGGCGACCCGGTGCGCGCTGGGCACGGGCCGAGGATGCTCGCGCCGTGATAGCCGACGAAGCGATGGCGCTTCCGCTTCACCAACGACCGACGATGCGGGAACTGGGCCGCCGTTCGGAGGCGGCGGATCATCCCTTCAAGAGGCCTTCGCCCTCCGGCGCAGTCGGCAAGTCGTCACCGTCCTCCCTTGTTCATACGGTGCCACTGGTCCTGGCCGCGACGATAGGACAGCGGCAGATCATAGCGGCAGCCTGTCCGGCGGCGCTCACGCTCGGCCTGTCGCCGGGTATGGCGGTCACCCAAGCGCGCGCGTTGGTGTCAGATATCGACGTCCGCCCGGCCGATCCGGCAGCGGACGCTGCGGTCCTGGACGGCCTAACGATGCACGCCGTCCGGCACTGGACACCGACCGCCGCTCCGAGCGGTGAGGACGGATTGTGGCTCGATCTAACCGGTGCGGCTCATCTGCATGGCGGTGAAGCACGGTTCTGCGCGCGGCTGGTCCGCTTCTGCCAGCGCTTCGGATACACCGCGCGGGTCGCGGTAGCTGGTACGCCCGGGGCGGCGCATGCGTTGGCGCGCTACGGACCCCACGTGGTGACCTCGGTCCCGGGCGGCGGCGAGGCTCAGGCGATCGGTGCGTTGCCACCCGCCGCACTGCGTCTGACGCCGGACGCGATAACGGCTTCGCAGCGCTTCGGTCTCGATCGCATCGCCGACCTGCTTTCGCTGCCGCGCGGGCCGCTCGCGAGGCGGCTGGGGCTCGCCAGCGTCCGCCGGCTGGACGAAGCGCTCGGCCGGGTAGCGGAGCCGATCGTGCCGGTCGTGCCGGAGGAGACGCCCGTCGTCCTGCGTCAGTTGCTCGAGCCGATCGGCACGGCGGAAGCGATCGCGCAGGTGATCGGCGACCTTCTTGCGGACATGATGCTCGTCCTGCAGGGGCGAGGATTCGGCGTACGCGGACTGTTGCTGGTGGCGGAACGGCTCGACGGCAGCGAACAGCGGCTCGCGATAGGAACCGCCCGTGCGACCCGCGACGTAGCCCATCTCGCGCGCCTGTTCCAGCTTCGCATCGAGCACATCGATCCGGGCGACGGCATCGAGACGATGCGGCTCGCCGCGACCCGGACCGATCCCTTGGGCGCCACCGTGGTGGCAGGCGACCTGACGGGTGAGGAGGTGGTGCCCGACGTCGCGACGCTGGTCGACCAGATCGCCGGCAGAGTCGGTGAAGCGGCGCTGTTCACCACCGCCCCGGTAGAGAGCGACGTACCCGAACGTGCGGTGCGGCGGGCTCCGCCGCTCGCCGCACCGGCGGGCTGGCCATCGTGGAAGCGTCCCGTCCGCCTTCTGCTTCGGCCCGAGATGCTGACAGGTGTGATCGCACTTCTGCCCGATGCACCGCCGCGTCGCTTCACTTGGCGGGGGAGCGTCCATTCGGTAGTCGCGGGGGACGGGCCGGAGCGGATCCACGGCGAATGGTGGCTTCGCGACGGCGAGGTCTGGGCGGTGCGCGACTATTTTCGCGTCGAGGACGAGAGCGGCGCGCGCTTCTGGCTGTTCCGTCGTGGAGACGGCGTCGACGCGGCCACCGGTGATCTGAGCTGGTACCTCCATGGGCTGTTCGGCTGATGACGACCTATGTCGAACTTCAGGTGACGAGCCATTTCTCGTTCCTGCGCGGCGCGTCCAGCCCGGACGAACTGTTCGCCGCCGCTGCACTGCAGGGGCATTCCGCACTCGGCATCGTCGATCGCGGCAGCGTCGCGGGTCTGGTGCGGGCGTGGGAGGCGCAGAAGGCGACTGGCGTCAGGATGATCGCCGGTGCCCGCGTCGATCTGGACGACGGACGTGCGCTGCTCCTCTATCCGACCGACAGGTCCGCATGGTCGCGGCTCACGCGGCTACTGACGCTGGGCAAATCGCGCGCGGGCAAGGGTGGCTGCACGCTTGGCTGGAGCGACGTCATCGCGTGGAGCGACGGGCTGGTCGCGATCCTGCTGCCGGGCGAGGCGGATGCGATGACTGCGGCGCATCTTGTCGAGCTCCGCGAGATCTTCGGCGGGCGAGGCTATTGCGGCCTCGCCTTCCGCCGGCGACCCAACGATGCGTTGCGGCTGCACGACCTCGCCGCGCTGGCCGGAGAGGTGGGCGTGCGTGCGGTCGCGCTCGGCGACATCCTCTACCATGCCCCCGAGGCTCGGCTTTTGCAGGACGTCGTCACGGCCATCCGCGAGAAGTGCACGGTGGACATGCTCGGCTACCGGCGCGAGCGGCATGCCGACCGACACCTCAAATCCCCCGCCGAGATGGAACGCCGCTTCGCCGCATTTCCCGATGCGATCGCCGCCACCGGTGCGATCGCGCGCACCTGCATCTTCGACCTCGGCGAACTCGGCTACCAGTATCCGCACGAGCGGGTGGTAGAAGGGCTGACGGCGCAGCAGGCACTTGAACGGCTGACACTCACGGCGATCGAACGGATGTTCCCGGACGGTGTACCGGATGCGTACGTCAAGCAGATCGGTCACGAACTGACGCTGATAGGCGAGTTGGGCTACGCACCCTATTTCCTCACCGTGAACAGCATCGTCGCGGAAAGCCGACGGCGGGGCATTCTTTGTCAGGGACGTGGCTCCGCCGCCAACAGCTGCGTCTGCTTCGTGCTCGGCATTACCAGCATCGACCCGATCAAGCATGAGCTGCTCTTCGAGCGCTTCGTCTCTGGCGAACGCCGAGAGCCGCCGGACATCGACGTCGACTTCGAGCATGAGCGGCGCGAGGAGATCATCCAGTGGATCTATGACACCTATGGCCGCAACCATGCCGCGCTGACCGCGGTCGTCACGCGCTATCGCGCGCGCGGCGCGGTGCGCGAGGTGGGTAAGGCGCTCGGCCTGCCCGAGGACCTCACCAAGGCACTCGCCGGCTTGGTCTGGGGCTGGAGCCAGGAGGGCGTTGGCGAGAAGCAGGTCGCGCAACTCAACCTCAACATGAACGACCGGCGGTTGCGTCTTGCGCTGCAGCTGGCGCGCCAGCTGATCGGCGTACCGCGGCATTTGTCGCAGCATCCCGGCGGCTTCGTGCTGACGCAAGACCGACTCGATGATCTCGTACCTATTGAGCCTGCTGCAATGGTCGACCGGCAGGTGATCGAATGGGACAAGGACGATATCGACGCGCTGAAGTTCATGAAGGTCGATGTGCTGGGGCTGGGCATGCTCGGTTGCATGAACCGTGCCTTCAACCTGCTGGAGGAGGCTAAGGGCGTCCGCGTCGGCATGGCCGACCTGCAGGACGACGACCCGGACGTCTATGCGATGATCCAGAAGGCCGACACGCTCGGCACCTTCCAGATCGAGAGCCGCGCGCAGATGAGCATGCTGCCTCGGATGAAGCCAGCGCGCTTCTACGACCTCGTCATCGAGGTGGCGATCGTGCGGCCGGGGCCGATCCAGGGTGACATGGTCCACCCGTACCTTCGTCGTCGCGAGGGACGCGAGAAGCCCGACTATCCGCGTCCCGAACTGCGCGCGGTGCTTGAGAAGACGCTGGGCGTGCCGCTGTTCCAGGAACAGGCGATGAAGGTCGCGATCGTTGGCGCGGGCTTCACCGCGGTCGAGGCGGACCAGCTCCGCCGCGCCATGGCGACGTTCAAGTTCACCGGCGGGGTCAGCCACTTCTACGACAAGCTCGTCGAAGGGATGGTCAGTCGAGGCTATCCCCGCGACTTCGCCGAGCGCACCTTCAAACAGATCGAGGGGTTCGGCTCGTACGGCTTCCCCGAGAGCCACGCCGCCTCGTTCGCCAAGATCGCCTATGCCAGCTGCTGGATGAAGCACCATCATCCCGACGTCTTCTGCGCGGCGCTGCTCAACGCACAGCCAATGGGCTTCTATGCACCGGCGCAGGTCGTGCGCGACGCGCGTGAACACGGCGTCGAGGTGCGGCCTGCCTGCATCAATGCGAGCCGCTGGGACTGTACGCTGGAGCCGACCGTCAGCCGCTACCTCGCCGTCCGGTTGGGACTGCGCCAGATTCGCGGACTCGCCAACGCGCATGGTGCGGCGATCGTAGCGGCGCGGGGGGACGCGCCCTTCGGGTCTGTCGAGGAGGTGTGGCGCCGCGCCGGCGTCCCGCGCTCCGCCATCGAACGGCTGGCCGAGGCCGACGTGTTCCATGCCCTCGGCGAGGATCGTCGCCAGGGGCTGTGGAAGGTGAAGGGGCTCGGCGATGCGCCGTTGCCGTTGTTCGCCGCCGCCGATGCGCGCGAAGCCTCCTTCAGTCCGGAAGGAGTCGAGCCTGACGTGTCGCTGCGGCCGCTTTCCGACGGACGCGAGGTGGTGGAGGACTATCGTGCGCTGCAGTTGTCGCTGCGCGCGCATCCGCTGGCCTTCCTACGCTCCGACCTGACCCGGCGCGGCATCGTCCGCTGCGCCGATCTCGCCCACGTAAAGGACGGTCGCCACGTCGAGGTCGCCGGGATCATCCTGGTCCGCCAGAAGCCGGGCTCGGCCAAGGGCGTCCTCTTCATCACCATCGAGGACGAGACGGGCATAGCCAACGGCATCCTCTGGCCCGATCGCTTCGAAGCGCAGCGTCGCACGGTCATGTCGGCGGCGATGATCGGTATGAAGGGGAGGGTGCAGAAGGAAGGGGAGGTGATCCACGTCATCTGCGACCGGATCGTCGATCACGGACCCTTGCTCGCCCAGGTCGGGCAGATGGACTTCCCGCATGCGACCGGGCGCGGCGACGGCGCCCGGCATGCGGGCTCGCCCGATCGCGGCGATGCGGGCTGGAGACCGGGGCCGCGCGACAGCTATTGGCCACCGCACGCCGCCGGCATGGATCCGGAAGCCGTCGTGCGGGTGAAGTCCCGCGACTTCCATTGATCGCCCATGTCGCGTCATCAGCGGATCATCATCGAGCTGTCGCTCGACATCCTGCGCTCGGCTGCGGCGAGGTCGGGTAGAGGCAGGGTCGACACCATTGAGGTCCGTCTCGCGTTGCGATGCCTAATCGCGCACTGTCCGGAGCGCTGGCCGCTCGACATGTTCTGGAACTCGGCCAGCACGGAGCACGACATCGGCAGGGCGCAAGGGTGCACCGCCGCGTTGAACGGGATCGCGCGCCAGCTCGGTTCGACCAGGCGATGACGATCCGGACACGGGCGCCTGTGCCGGCTCCACCGATGATCGCCGTCACCCGCCTTCCGCGGGTCCGGTGAAGTATGTGCTGGATCCAGTCGATATGACTCGCCATTCCATGCGCGAGTGTCTCGGAGGACCGCTCCCTGCCCGTGACCTCCGGCAACTGCCCGCCAGTTCCTCCTCGGCGCCCGACTTCGATCGGGCATTCCTCCATTCCCGTAACTCCATGTCGACCAAGCCATTTTGGGAAAACGGTTTTGGGAACGGATTTTGGGAAAACGGGCTTACTGGGAGCGGATCGACTGAGCCATCGACATGGTATTCTCACTGGCCGTTCCTTTTCGGGAAGACCGTCGAAATCCGTTGCTCACGACACAGTCATCGCGGTCAGCCGCTCGCGCAGCCGCCCCATGTCGTCTAACTCCGCGGCCAGTCACGATGCGAAGCTTGTGGACCGGGAGAGCTGGTCCCAACGGTTGCGTTCTGCCTTCATCGCCTCCAGCTTCTGATCGACCAGGCCAAGCGCGTCGGCCCCGAGGAACAGCCGCGTCGGCGGCGTTTCCGCGTCGATCAGAGCCAACAGCGCCTGCGCGGCTTTGGCCGGATCGCCCGGCTGATGGCCGCTCTTGGCCTGCCGTGCCGCGCGCAGCGGGTCCATGACCGCATCATAGTCGGGGATGCTGCGCGGCGTGCGGTCCATCGAGCGCCCCGCCCAATCGGTGCGGAACTGACCAGGGGCAAGCGCGGTGACACGGATGCCGAAGCCGGCGACCTCCTTGCCGAGCGCTTCCGAAATACCCTCCAGCGCGAATTTGCTGCCGCAGTAGAAACCGATCCCCGGCATGGTGATGAACCCGCCCATCGACGTCACGTTGACGATATGGCCCGCTCGCCGCGCGCGCATGCCGGGGAGCACCGCCTTCATCATCGCCACCGGCCCGAACACATTGGCGGCGAACTGGCGTTGGAGATCGTCGATCGACGATTCCTCGACCACGCCCTCGTGACCATAGCCGGCATTGTTGACCAGCACGTCGACCGCACCCGCCCTCCGCTCCGCGCGGGCGATGGCGTCAGGGATGGCGGCATAGTCGGTCACGTCCAGTACCAGCGGATGAGCGCGATCGGGATCGAGCGCCGCAAACGCATCGGCGTCGCTCTCACGCCGGACAGTGCCGATGACCCGGTGCCCGGCATCGAGCGCCCCTTTCGCGAAGGCGCGGCCGAGGCCCGAGCTGACACCGGTGATGAGGAAGGTCTTTGGCGACGCGGCGTTCATACGATAACCCTGTAAAACCGGATAAGTATATCATGATATAGGTGCGTATGACGTTAAGCAAGCCCAGCGGCTCCCCTGGCGAACGGGGAGAACCCGTCCGCCAACGGGTGCTCGAAGCGGCGGAACGGCTGCTCCGCTCAGGCAAGGCCGGATTTTCGATGCGCGATCTGGCGGCCGAGGCGGGGGTCAGCTTCGCCACCCCCTTCAACCAGTTCGGTAGCAAGGCAGGGGTCATGCACGCGCTGTCCGGCCGACGGATCGAGACGATGGCGATGCGCTACACCGCGGCGACGCCGCCAGCGGATAGGGCAGGCCGCGTCAGGCTGGCGGTCACGGTCGCGGTCGCCGTCATGCTGGAGGAGCCGGATGTGAACCGCGCCGTGATGGGATCGATCGGGACCGCTGGCCTGGCCCAGACCGATGCCTTGGAACGATCCGCAGCCCTTTGGGCGCTCGCATTGACGGGCGAGGACAGTGTCGGAGTTTCGCGTGGGCAGTTACCAAACGACTTGCCTCGCCATCTTGCTCTCGCCTTCCGCGGGGCCCTATCGTTTTGGTGCGCTGGCGAGCTACCCGACGACGAACTTCGTGAGGCAGCCCTTGCCATCGCGGACGCACTGATGCGCTCCACACAGGAGTGGCAACCGCCGTTAACAGCCTAAACCCAGGACGTTCGGTTCATCCCTTCTGATGGACGAGGTTTCTCATCACAAACGTGGTGAAGGTGCTCATCCAGTTCTGGAAGAAAGCTTGGCTCCCCTCGGCAAAAATGCCGTCTTCGCTCACCAGATCGGGCTGCCATTGAATGTAAATTTCAGGCTGTCCGAACATCGGCATGTCAAAAAACGTGAGGACGCTGCGCAGATGTTGTTGCGCGACGGCTGTACCGGTGCCGCCGGGGGAAACGCCGACGATCCCTGCGGGACGACCCGACCATGAGTTGTTGCCATAGGGGCGTGAGCCGTGATCGAGAGCGTTTTTCAGTGCACCGGGTATGGAGCGGTTGTACTCCGGCGTGACAAAGAGGACGCCATCCGAAGACTCGATGGCAGCCTTCATCCGGAGCACCGCCGCGCTTTGGTTTGCGTCATCGTCCTGATTGTAAAGCGGAAGGTCACCGATCGGCACATCGATGAAATCGAAGTTCGACGGGGCGAGACGTATCAATGCGTCTGCGACGCGGCGGTTGATCGAGTCTGCGCGCAGGCTGCCGATGATGGTGGCAATACGATAGGTCATAAATAGTCTTTCGAAATGATGGCGGCTCAGGCCTCGATGCGCCCGCGGTCGCTTTGGTAGACATTGGGGTCGAGGCCGAACGAGCTCTGGTTCTGGTCGAGCGCAGAGATGCGGGTCATGTCCGCCTCCGACAGTTCGAAGTCCCAGGCAGCAAAATTATCGGCCAGATGCTTGGCGTCCGCTGCCTTCGGGATCACGACGAGGCCGCTCTGGATGTGCCAGCGAAGGACTACCTGCGCAGCCGACCGTCCGAGGCGCTGTGCGATCTCGATCACCGCTTCCTGTTTCAGGATCAGGCCGTGCTCCAGTGGGCTCCACGCCTGTGTAAGGATGCCCTTGGCGGCGTTGTAGGCACGCAGTTCGCGCTGCTGGAAACGTGGATGCAGCTCCACCTGGTTGATGACCGGCGCCACGCCGGTTTCGGCAGTGATGCGATCGATCATGTCGGGCGTGAAGTTGGCAACGCCGATCGAGCGGACCCGGCCCTCTTCCTGCAAGCGCACCAGCGCGCGCCAGCTTTCCGCATACAGGTCCTTGGCGGGCTGCGGCCAGTGGATAAGATAGAGGTCGATCGACCCGATCAGCGCCTCGCTGGCATCGAAGGCCCGCAGGGCATTGTCATATCCGTGCATGCCGTCCTGCAACTTGGTGGTCACGAAGACCTCGCTGCGGTCGAGGTCGAGCGAGCGCAGGCCCTCACCGACCTCGCCCTCGTTGCCATAGACGGTCGCGGTATCGAAGTGGCGGTAGCCGACCTTGGCCGCCTCGCGCATCAGCGCGGGCAGCGTTCCTTCGGGCACGTACATGACACCCAGGCCCATTTGCGGGATGGCGGCACCATCGCGCAACGGCAGTGTCTGTGCGGTATTATCCATGAGAGTCTCCGGATACGGCGCGCAGGGAGCGGTACTGGCGATGACACCAGCCCCACAGCCTTGGGCATATCGATTTGGCTGAGGGCGGCGCTGGTGCCACCCGGTTCACATCACTTGTCCTGCTGTGCCGCCAGCAGATCGGAAGCGATCAGGGCTGCGACGTCAGTCACCGGAATGCCCTGTCGATCGTTAAAGGTACCTGCCTTCGGCCACGACATCCCGCGTCCGATCGCGAAAGCTGCGCGGTACTTGCGCATCATGTTGTTCGGATCGTTCGCCAGTTCCTCCAGGAGGGTAGGCACGGTCCAGACCGACCGCTTGAACGGACGACCGAACGCCACTTCCAGCTTGTCCGCAACCTCGCCGTAGGTCACGGTGTCGCCGGCAAGGAAGACGATCTCGTTGCGGATCGTCGGCTCGAAGAACACGATCTCAGCGGTCAGCACGCCGATGTCGTCCGGCGTCGTCAACGTGACGGCGGTGTCGTAGCCACCGAGGGCGCGCACCTCGCTGTTCTCCAGATCGACGACGCCGAAGTCCGGCTCGAAGAGATAGCTCATGAACATGCCGGTGGAGATGATGACCCACTCGGTCCTATCCTGCGAACGCAGCAGCTCACGCACGTCGAGCTGGGCATCGAAAATGTCCTGCGGACCACCGCGACCGATCGCCTCGAAATCGACGCCGAACTGCCAAGGGAAGTAGCGGGGGATGCCCGATTGCAGCGCCGCCTTGGCGAGTTTCATGGGCGTGTTGATCCCCGCCGCATAGCCGGCGCAGCCGATCACGGTGTCGTAGCGCGCAAACAGCTCTGCCAGTTCGTCGATCGTATCGTTCACCAGATCGCCGGGGACGATTTCGATTCCCGCCGCGCGGATTTCAGCGATGTCACGCTGCTTCGAAGGATCGCCGCTCTCGATAGCGCTCTCGCGCAGCAGGACGCTGATCTTCGCGCCGTCGATGTCCTTTGCGCGCCGTGCCAGGTTGCGCAGCACCGGCATGCCAAGCTCGCCTGCACCCAGGACGAGGATGTTCCGTGACTTCACGGTGGAGGGTGTATCGTTCATCGTTCTTGCTCGTTTTCACCTTGGTTGCCGGTGATCTGGCAAGCTGCGAACAAGCGCGAAAGATGGGTACATGCGTGATACTGCCATTAATTCCCTGAGCCAGGAGGACATCCTCCGATACTCCCAGACGGTTTGTGACGGCCTGCGCGATGACGACGACGGGGTGCGGCGTGAGGTGCTTGCCCATGCAGGCAACAGGTGGTCGCTCGGCGTCATTCACACGCTCGGCGTCTACGGCCAGCTTCGTCACGCGGAGATCGGCCGACGTATGCACGGCATCACACAACGGATGTTGACCCGTACCCTGCGGCATTTGGAACGCGACGGGCTGGTGATACGTCACGACTTCGATGAGATCGTGCCGCACGTCGAATATTCGCTGTCCGGCACAGGCCTAGAACTCTTGGTCAGGCTCGTTCCACTGTGGACGTGGATCGTGGGGAACGTCGATAGCTTTCGCGCCTCACGAGACGCATTCGACCGGAACCATCTAGACGAGAGGCCTGACTGAAGCGCCGCCTCATGCTTTGTCTCGAAATACCATCCCATTGGGAACGTCCCGGCCGCCTCACCAACCACTCCCTTGTGAGAAAACGGCGGCCGATTTGACCACCATTCTTTCAGACGGCGATCACACTGACGCGTAAAGGCGCCACTCCCAACCCGGGAGCAGCGCCTTCACTCAGGGTCAAGCCGACATCAGAATTTCTGACGGAGGCCGACCATGATCGAGGTCGAAGTGTTCTTCAGCTTGTAATCCATCGATTGGCGCGTGAGATTCTCGTCGATGGCCGTACCCTGGACCTTCATCCCGGAGGTTTGCGCATAACGCCCGAGCAATTCGATCGAGGTCTTCGGCGCAATGTCGTAGTTGACGCCCGCATCGAGGTGCCAGCGGAAGCCCCAGTCCTTGTCGATAATACCGACCGCAGGTTTCAGTGTGCCGCGGGTCTTGTCCACCGAGTGACGGTCGACCGAGTAATTCACTCGCGACGCACCGATACCGCCGCCAACGAATGGCTTGAACGGACCGTCACGAACCAGGTCGACATAAGCGGCAACGCCTAGGTCGAAGGACTTTGTACGGCCCGCACCTGCATACTTCTTGTCGCTCAGCGCCTTCACGTTGACATTGGCGGTGTCGTAACCCGCCGTACCCTCAAGGCGAACGCCACCGAAATCATAGCCCATGCCGAGTTCGCCCGTGAAGCCGGCATTGTGGTCGACATTCCTGGGCAGCGTCGGGGTCGTCTTGGCCACCGTCTGGCCCTTTGCCAGCACCTGGGTCGGCTTGACGTCGGAATCGACCTGCGCACCGGCACGGGCGACCACATAGGCACCCGGTTCGGCCTGCTGCGCGGCAGCGGGAGCCGCCACGACGATCGCTGCGGCGAAGCCCGCGAGCAGGGCGGCCGAGGTCCGGCGCGCACCGCGGTGAGCGGGCGCGAACGTGCTAACCAGAGTCATTGAAATCGTCCTTCGAAATGGAACTTGTGGTCGAGCGAGCCGCACCAGTTTGCGTCCCCCTACATCCACAAGACGGCACCGGTTTCGAATTGCCTTGGCCTGCCTCGAACTTTTTTCCGGTAGGCGAGATCGATGCGCTTTCTGGCAATATCCCAGCGTCAAAGGGACAAGGGGAACGGCCCTATGAGCCGCGCGCCCAACCGCGCGGCCCACCTCAGCGGCGTTTAGCGGGTGCGACCGTTTGGCTGTTCGCGGAAGAGCTTCCACTGCTCCACCACGCGACCGTCCGGCAGGTGGCAATATGTCGTCGTGCCGCCCGCTTCCTGACGCGCTTCGAGCGTTCCCTTGCGCTCGATGCAATAGGAGGCGGCCGGATTGGTCATGTCGGCGCGGCGATTCCGGGGATGCATGTCATGGTCCTTGCCATTGGCGTTGCGGAACAGATTCCAGGCATCGACGGTCTTGCCGTTCCGCAACCGGCAGAGCGCGACGTCCCCACGCGAAGTCCGCCGCGTAAGGCTGGTCCCGCCAATGCTGGAACAATGGATCGCGGCAGGATTGCCCATATGCGCGTCGTTGCGACGCGTGGGGGAACGCTTCTGGCTGTTGCGGAACAGCGTCCATTCGTCCTCGACCTTCCCGTTGGGAAGACGGCAATAGCCCACAGCGCCCGATGGCGTGTTGCGCACGAACGACGTGCCGCCGATCGAGACACAATAGGTCGAGGCCGGATTGGCAATCTCGACCGTCTTTTGGGCCGCATGCGCCGGAACGGACAGCATGACCGCTCCCGCCGAAGCCACCCCCGTGGCCATCAATGCTACAAACTTCATATCTTCGTTCCTACTGGCGAAGCCGGATTGTTTGTCCGGTTCGGCGTTCCAAGTATGGCGATCGATCCATTCGTTCGCCGGCATTGCCGGCGTCTGAACATGCCGTCCGCTTTGCCTGACACGGCCATTGGCTGCCGGTGCCAGCACCGTGATGACGGAGCGGCGCAGCCGATACCGTGAAGAAACCTTAAAAGGCGGCGTCCAGCCCGATGCGGAAGGTTCGCGGCCGAAGCGGCGTAATCTGCCCCTTGCCCGTGAAGAAGGGGGTGCCCAAGGCAAAGCGGTTGCCCTGTACGTCCAGAATGTTGGACACGCCGGCGGTCACGCCGAAACGCTCCCACCCGATGCGGGCGCTGACGGCGCTGTCGATGAAATTGCCCTGATCTTCCCCCAGAACGGGACCCAGCCCCAGTCGCGACAGACCGACATAGCGGGCCCAGCCATCGACCTTCAGCTGCGCCCTGTCGGTCAGCGCCGCCTCATAGACCATCCCCAGACGTGCGGTGACATTGGCGACGTTCGGTATCGGCCCCAGACGCGTCGCGACGCCGGTCGTATCGGTCGGCGTCCCTTTCAGGGGCGGCACGATCGGCTTGCGCTCATTGATGCTGCTGTCGTTGAGGGAGATGCTGGCCTCGATCCGCCACCCCGTCACCGGTCGTATCGAACCGGCCGCCTCGACGGTCCAGATGTCGCCGTCACCAATATTGGTGGTCGAGGGCAAGCTGCCACCATCGAGGAAGTCGGCTTGGATATCGCGCCAGTCGGTATGGGCAACGGTGAGCGAGAAGGCGAACGGATCGCGCGTGGCGCGGCCAAGACGATAGCCCGCCTCGATCGTCGCGACATGGTCGCTGTCGAAGCGGCGGACATACTGGTCGTCGACCGCGAGGCCGCCCGGTCGGAACCCCTGCTGATAGCGCAGGAACATGGCCGCACCCGGTTGAAGATCGAGAAGGACCGAGGCGGAAGGCAATACCGACCATTCGTGGCGTGTCGCCACCGTATCGAACAGGCCAGGCAGCGCCTGCACGGGAGCATTCTCCGCCGCGCCGGTCAGCATGGAACGGCTGACGCGAAGGCCGCCCGTCAACAGGATCGCTGATGTCGCCCGGACGCTGCCCTCGCCGTAACCGGTAATTTCCCTGAGGGTGTTCGAAACGCCGGCAAGTGGCGTGCGCTCGGTCGATGACAAAAAAGCACGCGACAATCGGGTACGATTGTCAGTGTAGCTCATGCCGAGCAGCCATCCGGAGCCGTCCCGGTGCGTCACCCAGGCGCGGGTTTCGTTGGCGACCATACGCGTGCGATTGGCTTGAAAGAAGATCGTCGGATCACCCCCGACCATCGTTGCGTCGTAGCGTTCCCTCAGATCATGCGCGGTGATGCCGGTCGATGACCGCAGCCGGACATCGCCGATCCGGCCGCCCAGCACGAATTGCCCCTGCCGGAAGTCGGTGCCGAACCCCTCGACCAGTCGCGTTTCGCGCGTGAGCGGCGGAGCATCGCGATCGGCATATTGACTGTCGGCTCCCCGGATACGCTGACCGATGCCGATCAGCTCCGCGCTCCAGCCATCGCCGAGTTTCCAATGGAGGGTGCCGCGACCACCGGCGATCCGCGTCGTGTTGACATCGTTGCGGCCGAGCAGCGGCTTGTCGATATAACCGCCGTCCTCGACCGCCGTTGCGACCAACCTGATGCCGAGCCTGTCGGTCACGATCGGAAGGTTGACGACGCCCTGCGCGTCGAAGCCTGGCGCGCCGTAGGTCGTGGCCGAAGCGCCGACCGCTACCGAACCGCCGGTCCGATCCAGTTCGACGGCATTGGGAACGAGGCGGATCAGTCCGCCCAGCGACCCCGCGCCGTAGAGTGTGCCTTGCGGCCCGGCCAGCACCTCAACCGCCGCCAGATCGGCAAGGCGAAGGTCGGGATCGGGCGCATTATAGCCGAGCCGCAGGTCGCCGAAATACTGGCCGACCGTCGCCTGGGTCGGACCGGTGAAGCTGGAATCGGCGATGCCCCGGATAAACAGCTTGTTGCGCCCCGCCCCCAGATAGGTGGAGGCAACGGTCGTCAGGCGCGACGTCAGCCGTTCGGTTCCTCCGGCACCGCCGAAATCGAGGTCCTGTCCGGACACGCGCACGACCTGCCCGGCGGTCTGGCCGAATGGCAGATCGCGCTTGCTGCCGATGACGATGATGTCGGGCGCGGGGGGGGCAGGCGATGGCGTCTCCGCTGGCGTTGGACGCGGTCTTGGTGGAGCGGGGTGGTGCGCTGGCGCACGCCTGGGCACGATCCGGAACAGCACGCTATCGATCGCCTCGACCTCACCGCCACAGCGCGTCGCGATCAGACGTAGCGCCGTGACCGCAGTCATCCGTCCGTGCAGCGCGGGCACCGACCTCGACCACAGGCGTGCGTCCGTCACCACGACGCTGATCCCGCCGATGCGGCCGAGCGCCGTCACCTGCTCGCTGACGCGGCCCGCGTGCAGATCGATCGAAAGGGTCTGTGCCGACGCCGGAGCCGCCGCGATCATGGCGACGGGCAGCCCTATGACGACCGCAGCCGCGCCCTGTTTCACCGATCGCTGCCCATCACCCATGCCCTACCGTCGACACGGACCCGCACCGCCAGCAGGCGGCCCAGCAGTGCCGGATCGTCCTTCAGGTTACGGATATCGATCGTCCCGCTGAAAGGCCGATCGGCGATGGCCGCGTCGACGCGAACCGTGCGACCGAGCTGACGGCTGAGATTACGCGCGACATCGGACAGCGGCGCGCCATCGAACGTCAACCGCCCTTCGCGCCAGCCCCCTACATCCTCCGAACGCTGGCGACGGAGTTCGCCACCAGTTGCCACGACCGCCTGGCCGGGATCGAGCCGGAGCTTCGCGCCCTGTGGATCGACCATCACCGCGCCTTCGGCGACGGCGACACGGGTCCGGCCCGGATCGCGCGTGACGTCGAAGACCGTCCCCAGATCGACCATCCGCGTATCACCCGCCGTCACCTGAAAGGGATGCGCCGCATCGTGCCGGATGCGGAACAGCATCTGGCCGCGATCCACGCTGGCGGTCCGCACATCCGAATGGTCGAGCGTCACGCGCGAGCCTCCGGACAGGATGATCTCGCTGCCATCCGCCAGTTGCACCGAGCGTTGCTCGCCCGGTGCGGTTTCCACCGCATAGGGCTGAGCCCGATCGTTCCAGACGGAAATCCCGACGACCGCCACCAGCGTTGCAGCGATCGCTCCGCCCCCCCAGCGCCAATAGCCCTGTCGCGTCGGACGTTCGTCATTGGCCGCGACCCGCGCGGTCTGGACAGGTGTCGCGGCGACGCTGTCGCGCGCATCGGCGATCGCGGCCAGCGCATCGTCGTACCGATCATGGTTGAGCCGATCGGCCTCCAGCCATCCGGTCAGTCCGTCCCAATCGTCGAATTCGGGATCGGAGGCGCGGATCGCCCATTCCAGCGCCTGCGCATCGACCTTCCTGCCGGTCATCATACCATATCCTTCATCGGACGAGCGATCGTCATGTTCACCGCAATTCGTCCTTCAATTCGATCAATGCGCGGGTCGCGATCCGCAGATCGGCTTCCACCGTGCTGAGGCTGACGCCGAGTTCGGATGCGATCTGCCGTTGCGACACGCCGTCGATTCGCGCACGTCGGAAGACCGTTTCCCGGCGCGTCCCCAACCTGGCCAATACCGCCGCGACCTTCGCCACCTCCTGCCGGGCGCCGATCACCCGCTCACCGGCCGGTTGGGTCGATGCCTCACCATCGCTGCCGAGGTCGTACCAGTCCTGCTCCCGCCGCTCCGCCTGTCGTCGTGAGCGGTAGCGATCGATCATCAGCGTATCCGCCGCGCGGAACAGATACGACACAGGATTGGCGATCGGCCCCGGTGAAAGCGTTGAAATCTTTACCCAAAGATCATTCGTCAAATCCTCGGCGGCATCGCCAGCGCCACGCGCGACGAGAAACCGGACGATTTTGTCACGATTGGCGAGATAGACTGATTCAAGCCCGTTTGATGACATCGGCACTAACTTGAGAGTGGAGCGTACCGGGGCTCTTAGTGGATGTTCCTTTAGAAAGACATTCGAGCGCACCGTGTGTTGCTTGCGGGGCCAGACCGAGGCTGCGTGGTCTATCGGTGATCGCGATACGGCTGCGTCTTCGCGGACAGATCGGACCGCGCTCCCGACATCAACGCACATGGAAAAGCGCCCATTCTTCGACGATAGCGCCGTTCGGCAGATGGCAGCAACCCGTCTGGCCTCCCGGCCCGTTCAACACCTCCACCCAGCCTCCGTATCGCCCGCAATTGACGCTGGCGGGGTTGGGCATGACCGCCCGGTCTTGCCGACGGCGAAAGAGCAACCTCTCGTCGACGAGGCGTCCGTCCCGGAAGCGACAGTAACCGCCGCCATTGACAATGATGCTCACCCCGCCGGTGCTGACGCAGACACCGGATGCGTTACCGGCCCCCGGCACCCGCGCGAACGCCTTGGCACTGACCAGAATCAGCGCCGGCACACCTGTACAAACGAGCAATCCGATCGCGGCATAGACCCATCGACGCATCACCGTTCCATCTCCCGTCTGTTGGGCAAGGGTGGCACGCGAGACCTCCCGCCGCCTTCACACGATGGACGGAGCGGAAGTGGAGTTGCCTTGGACGCGTTTCAGCAAAGCGAGGGGCAGCGAGCGGCGCATGTTCCCATGCAGATCAGCACCTGTTTATCGGAACGTCCGATCGAATGAACGGCTACATCCCTTACTCATACCGGCAGCAATTGCGCGAACGGGCAAGCTTCTCAGGCATCTTGTTGCGAGAAAGGCGGCGCATTCTCGATTCACCATCCCATATGACATAGCCCTAGACGTCTCGGCCGTCGCTCATTTGCTAGAACGAAGGAGGAAGGCCACGCCTATGCCACCGAATGATCCGGCCACTACGCACCGCGCGAGGGATCGATGACCGTCCCGTTTCAGTCACACCGAACCGGTGTCGACGCGCTTGCCCAGGCCTTCGCGGTCTCGGCGGCGAACGCCGCATAGCGCCTAGGCGGGCGACCTAGCAGTCTCGACATGGTCGCACGGTCTTCCACACTGGCGCGGGCGCCGTGACGCTGGAAGGCGCGCAGCATTAGGCCCAGATCATAGGCGAACCCGGCCGGGACGAACGGCTTGAGCCGGTCCTGGAACGCGTCCAGATCATCACCGGCATAGGCGATATCGCGGGCCAGGGCGTCGCTCCAGATTTGCGTGATCGACTCCGGCGTCAGATCGTCCGGGCCGACAACATTAAGGCATTCCCGCGCCAGCTGGGTCGGGGCCGCGTGGCGCCGCAGGAGCTGCATGGCCGCGATTTCGGCAAGGTCGCGCGTATCGACGGCGGCCATGCCAACATGCCCCAGCGGCATGCCGTAGACCCCATGATCCAAGAGCGGCGATTTCTGCTCCAGGTCGTTCTGCATGAAATAGGCGGAGCGCAGGATCGTCGCGGGCAGATCGCATTGTTCGATCATCCGTTCCGCTGCGACCTTGCAAGCAAAATGCGGAACGTCGGCATGACGATCGCATTCGAAGACGGAAAGATAGACGATCCCGCGCACGCCCGCATCCCGTGCCAGGGCAAGCGTCGTAAGTGTCTGATCCAACTCATCCGGCACATTGGGCGCCAGCAGCAAAAGCGTTTCGATCCCCTGAAGCGCGTCGCGCATGACCTCGATATCGGACAGGTCGCCCCGGACCGGCGTCACACCGGCGGGCAAGCGGGCCTTGTCGGGCGAGCGTGTCAGAGCCTTCGCCGCAACATCGTGCGACGCCAGGATGCGGGCAATTTCCATGCCCGTATGGCCGGTGCTTCCGGTCAACAATATTGCCATGACGTACTGCTCTTTCTCCGACCGTGTCGGTGTTCGGCCCGAGGGCCGGGAAAATAGTTGCGGAAAAGCGGTGTGCGGGCCGGGCGACGTCAGGCGGGTCGGCTAAGCGGAACGCGCCGGGCCCCGCGCCATCGACGAGAACACCCCGTCGCGGTAAATCCAGCCGTGCAGCAAAGCCGCCGACAGATGCGCGATCACCACCGCGAACAGCAACCACGCCAGAATGCTATGCGCATCGCGCAACAGGGCATAAAGCGTCGGGTCGGTCGGGGCGATCGGCGGCAAATTCCATCCCTGGATCATCCTGACGGGCCAGCCCCCGGCCGATCGCATCCCCCAGCCGATCAGCGGGAGCAGGACCATCAGGCCGTAGAGCATCCAGTGGCTGGCGGTCGCCGCCAGCGCCTGGAGCCGGGGTGTCTCGGGCGGTAGCGCCGGGGCGCCGTGACGCAACCGGTTGGCCAGCCGGACGACGACCAGCAGCAGGATGGCGAGCCCGAGCGGCTGGTGCAGGTCGAGCAGCACCGGACGCCAGGTCAGCGACGTCGTCATGCCGACACCCATAAAGAGCATGGCGAAGATTGCCGCCGCCATCCCCCAGTGCAGCACCCGCGCCAGGACGTTGAAATGCCCTCGGTCCGCCTCGACGCATTGCGCTTGGTCTTCATCCCGTGCGGCATCGGACACGCTGTCGTTCATCGACCGGCTCCCCTGCCGACCGCATCCGTGGCACGACCATAGCCGATCTCGCGGAGGCGGGCATTGTAGGAATGCGCGTAGATCCCGCCACGCGTGGCCAGCACCGGATCGTTCGTGAGCGCGATGCCCTTCGGCACGAGGGTCGGATCGAAATTGATATCCCGGCATAGGCCCTTGGCCTGGTCGACCACGCGCGTGACCTCCAACGTGCCGCCGACGATCTGCCGGCGTGTCGCGGGCCAGGGCTGCGACGGATCGTCGACCGGGTCACCCGGCTCCGCCAGTTGCAGCACGAGGTCCCAGCGCAGCGGCCCGTGTGTCAGGCGCTCGGCGATATCCTTGAACAGGTGATCGGGATCGGCCTTGGCGCGTTCCTCGACGCTCCAGCCGGTAAATGGGGCATGGGGACGCCACCTCCATCGCACCGGCTGGCGCCGCCCGTCGGGGCCGATGAAGAAATAGGCGTGGATGGCATGATATTGCGCGCCCGCGAAGCTGCTCGGCCACGGCGCCTTGGCCTTCGCTTCGATGACGCGGCGGGCTTCGGGATAATCTCGGTAGAACGCCGCGACCTTCGTCGGATCGGGCTGGCCGGTCGCCGGATCGGGCGCAAAGGCGGCAATTCGGGCGAGGAAGCCTTTCGCATCATGGGTCGCGAAGAGCGGCTCGTTGTTCATTTTCATGCGCCATTGTTCACCGTCATCGGCGGTGATCAGCATGGCCATGCTGACGGTGCGCGTCGAATTGTCCGGCGCATAGGGATCCGCCGTCCCGATTGAGAAACGGCCGATGGCCCGTGCCTGCGCTTGTGAAAACACCCGCGATGTCGAAATTGACGCAGCGGCACCGCTCGCATGGAAGACTCCATCGAAACAGATGCCCTTGCCATGCGCGCGACGATAGCCCGCCGGGAAGGGTTTGGGCGTATCGGCCAGGAAAGTCGCGGTGGTGATCCGGTTGCCGACCAGTCCGGCGCTCCAGGCAAAGGCCGCGACCAGCGATCCGGCGATCGCCGCGATGCTCGCCAGCGGAAGCCAGGCGCGTTTCAACGAATGGCGGTCAGCCATATACGACTCCTGATACCGGTCGGACAGCCGATCCGGGTGGCACATTCAGAGGCAAGCCGATCATCCCGGCGGGGGCTGGCCTGCCTCTGACATGCGCGTTCTAGCCGTGAAAATTCGGAAGGATTAGATGGACAATCCCGAATAAGCTGTTGAATGATATCGAACAATGAGCCGAAATCTCCAGGAAATCGCCGCGTTCGTGGCCGTCGCCGACAGGCTCAGCTTTCAGCGGGCCGCTCTCGATCGCGGGGTGACACGGTCCACGCTCAGCCACGCGGTACGGACGCTGGAGGAACGGCTGGGGGTTCGGCTGCTCAACAGGACGACGCGGAGCGTCTCGCTGACCGAGGCTGGCCGCCTCTTACATTCCCGTGCCAAGCAGGCCCTGGGCGAACTCGACCAGGCCGTCGATGCCGTCGATGATTTCCGGGGCGAGCCGCACGGATCGCTTCGTCTCACCGTCCCCCGTTCGGTCAGCGTCAGCATCATCGGCGCGGTCACCGCGCTGGCCTCGACCTATCCCCGCTTGTCGGTGGAAATCGATTCCAATGACCGAATGGTGGACATCGTCGCCGAGGGGTTCGACGCCGGTATCCGGTTCGGCATCGCCATGCAGCAGGACATGATCGCGGTGCGCCTGAACCAGGCCTTCCACTTCGCAGTTCTTGCCTCGCCCGCCTATCTGGCCGGGCGGGACCTGCCGATGAGCCCGGACGACCTCGTCCACCACCGCTGTATCCTGTACCGGCTACCGAGCGGCGTTCTGACACCCTGGATGTTCGAGCGTAACGGCCAGATCAGCAAGACGAACGTCACGGGGTCGCTGATCCTCAACGATCAATCGCTCATGATCGAAGCCGCCCTGCAAGGTGCCGGCCTTGCCTTCGTTTTCGAAGAGGGCGCGCGGGCGCATATCGACAGCGGACGGCTGATCCGATGCCTGCCCGATTATCGCGCACAGTTCAGCGAGCTGTTCCTTTACTATTCCGGGCGTCGGCATGTGTCCGCCGCGCTCAGGTCCCTTATCGACCACTTGAAGAACCCGAAGTAGGACGCGGAGGGAAGGGGACGCTCGCACGCATCCGCCAGCCTAACGGAACCGGCTCCTCGCCATAAATCAGCTGATTGAGGTTGTGGTCTCGATCGCCATTCCCTTTCGCGAAAGCGCAAAGCTACCCGGCAACGAGCGACCGGACGCGATCGGCGACGGCGGGATCGACAGGGTTGTAGACGATCATGCCAAGATCGGGGCGGCCATCGACCGCGAAGCCCGAATATTCCAGCTCGATCGGCCCTAACTCGGGATGGCGGAGCCGCTTACTCCCCTCGCCGTGGAAGCGCACGTCGTTGTCCGCCCAGAGCGCCGCGAAGTCCGGGCTTGTCGCGCAAAGCTCGGTGACGAGCTGGCCGACTTCCGACACAGCACCGGCCCGCGCCGCATCGGCTCGAAAGGCGCCGACGACGAAACGGGCGGTGCTTTCCCAATCCTCCTGCGATCCGCGGATCCGGTCGTTGCAGAAGACGAGCCGCAATATGTTGCGCTCCTTAGGCGGCAGCGTGCCGTAATCGGTCAGCACGAGCGCCGCAGCCTGGTTCCACGCCACCACGTCCCAAGTCGCGGTCTTGATGATCGCCGGGCTGGCGATCATCATGTCGAGCAGACGTTGCAAGCGCGGCGTCACCGTATCGGTTGCCTTATAACGGACTTCGGGCGGGCGGCCGAGCGCCAGCATGAACAGATGCTCGCGCTCGGCGTCGGTCAGCATCAGCCCGCGCGCGATGCGGTTCAGCACGTCGGGCGAGGGTGCCCCGCCCCGTCCCTGTTCAAGCCAGGTGTACCAAGTCGGGCTGATGTTGGCGCGCTGCGCCACCTCCTCGCGTCTCAGGCCGGGGGTCCGGCGACGCTGTGTCGAAAAGCCGAACGCGTCCGGATCAAGCCGGCTACGGCGATCCTTCAGATAGCGGCCGAGACCATTGTCGAAGTCAGTCGCCATCGTCTTCCCGTTAGTAACTATAATAGGATACCCTCACTACTTTTACGGGATAGCGCGTGGATTGATATGGCTGCATCTGCCATGGAGAATGTTCGATGCGCGTGTTTCTGACCGGGGCGACCGGCTTTATCGGCTCCCACATCATCCCCGAGCTGCTGGGTGCCGGGCATCGCGTGTTGGGCCTCACCCGATCGGATGCTGGCGCTGACGCGCTGGTTGCGGCGGGGGCCGAGGCGCATCGGGGCGATATCGAGGATCTGGAAAGCCTGACAGAAGGCGCGGCCGCCTGCGACGGTGTGATCCACACGGCGTTCGACCATAATTTTGCGGACTTCCTGGAAAACTGCCAGAAGGATCGGCGTGCCATCGAGGCGCTGGGCGCAGGCCTGGAAGGTACATCCAAGCCGCTCATCATCACGTCCAGTACCGCCATGGGATCGACCACACTGGGCGAGCCGGCATCGGAGGATGTCTTCAATGCCTATAGTCCCAACCCGCGGGTAGCCTCCGAATTGGCAGGGGAGGCGCTGTACGGGCGCGGTATCCACGTCATCGTGCTGCGTAACTCTCAGATCCATGACACCCGCAAGCAAGGGTTGGTCAGCGACCTCATCGGGCTTGCCTGTAAGAAGGGCGTCTCAGCCTATGTCGGCGAGGGCGCCAACACATGGTCGGCCGCGCACGTTCTCGACACCGCCCGTCTTTACCGGATGGCGCTGGAGCGGAACGAGGCCGGCGCGCGCTACCATGGCACCGCTGAAGGCGCGATCAGCTTGCGCGACATTGCCGAGGCGATCGGCCAGACGTTCGGCCTGCCGTTGAGGTCCGTGAGCACGGACGAGGCTGGTGCGCATTTCGGCTGGCTTGCAGCATTCGCATCGAAGGACATGTCAGCATCTAGCACGTTGACGCGGAAGCATTTGGGTTGGCAACCCGAAGGTCCGACTTTGCTCACCGACATCTGCGGTATGACGGCCGCAGGCTGACGTATTCCTCAGTCCGTATTTATCGACGGGTACTCATGCGGCCTAGCAACGCCGCGTGGCTACTTCCAACCTTCTCGGAATGTCACTTAATGGGTTTTTGGGAAGCCGTTGGCCTCCCCGTTTCACCATCGCTTTCGAGAATGCTGGTTGAGGTCGTTACGCCGGAATGAGGCGTCACTCGCGCATGGAATGGCGAGCCATATCGACTGGAGCCAACAGTATGGAACTAGCATGGCTTCAGGGACGAGTGAGGGTGACGTCTGTGTCACCCTAGGGCGACGCAGACGTCACCCATAACAGAACAGATCATCCGAACGTCATGGGAGAAGGTGACGACATCCCGTTCCATGCATGACATGGCATCGCGCTCCATCGGAACGTCGGACGCGGTCGTCTCGGGCTCTACGGACCGGACGGGGCTTCGGTTCGGCGGCGAACCTGCATTCCATTCGGAAGCCCGGCTGTGGTGTAGGGGCGGGCGGTGGCAAAGAGTGCGTCCACTCTCGGGGTAAAGAAGCGCAGCCCGTGCTTCGGGATGAGCGTCGCTCGAAAACGACTCGGAATCTCCGAACGCCAATTGATCCTGTTAACCCCTTCGGCGTAGAACGAATGCGTTCGCCAGCAGGCGGACCGGGGCGTGAGAACCCTGATGACAAGTAGCCGTATGCCCGGCCCGAACCAGTTTCGGCCGGGAGGCGGACGTGTATGTCCAGGGCTTCGGCTTAAAGACGTCCGCGCTCGTCTTGTCACGGGTTCTCAACTTCCGGCTCACGGGCCGGCACCGCGCCTCGGCAACAGGGCGGTGCCGCCGGCTGGGAAGCCGATCGGCACCGACGCGAACGGGGACTCGCGCGTGGGTGAACTCATCGGATGCCGCAGCAGGCGGCTCGCCATCATCAGGAATTCGGCCGTCGTGTCCGCGACCATGCTGCTCGCCGGGTGCGGCGGCGGTGGCGGCGTCAACACGGCGGGCGGTGTTGCGCCGGCTCCCACCCCATCGGTGACGCCCACTCCGGTGCCCACACCCACGCCGACCTCGGCCGCGGATACGGCGGAGTACAGGGCATCGGGTGCAGTGGTCGGCATGAAGGCGGCCCATGCCTATGATCGCGGGATCACCGGCAAGGGAGTGACGATCGCCGTCATCGACACCGGCATCAATGTCGACGAGGCCGAATTCAAGGGCCGCATCTCGGCGGACAGCACCTCGTTCGACCAGAAGATCGCCCGCTGCGCCACCTGCGACGCCGAGATCGTGCGCTACGATCTGAAGGACAACAACGGTCACGGCAGCGGGACCGCGTCGGTCGCGCTGGCGGCCCGTGACGCCAAGGGCATGCAGGGCGTGGCGCCGGAGGCGACCCTGCTCGCACTCAAGATCGCAGGCCCGGACATGTCGAACGTCAGTCCGACGTCCGGCCCGGTACCCGAGGGCGGCGGTCCGAACTCGGCGCTCATCGCTCCCGCGATCACCTACGCGGTCGAGAAGGGCGCGTTCGTCATCAGCATGAGCTTGAACGGCTTCGCCGGCGGCCAGATCGCCGTCGACCAGCGCAAGGCGATGAATCTGGTGCGCACGAGTGACCGTCTGTTCGTCCAATCCGTATCGAACGACGTCGGCCAGGACAGCTTCGCGGGTCAGGTCACCGAAAACATGGTCGGCACCGACATGACCAACAAGGATTGGTTCCTGTTCGGCATCCGCGTCGATAGGAGCCTGCAGGCCCCCAGCGGCAACGGCACCCCCGGCGCGCTGGCGGACCGCACCCTCGCGGTCGTCGCATCGAACATCGACGTCGTGGGCAAGGACGGCGCCATCACGACCGTCACCGGCAACAGCTTCGCGGCACCTGCGATCGCCGGTGCGGCGGCGCTGCTCAAGCAATATTGGCCGCAGCTCGGCGGCAAGGCGATCAGTCGAATCCTGCTCGACACGGCCACCGATCTCGGCGCTCCGGGCGTCGACCAGCTATACGGAGTGGGGCTGCTCGACGTCGGGAAGGCGATGCAGGCGCAGGCGCCGGCCAGTTCCTTCGTCGCTGCGCAGACGGCGCTGGCGAAGTTCTCCTCGCTGACCATGTCGGCACCGTTCGGCGGCGCGTCCGTGATCGGCCGTACCGTTGGCGGCATGACCGTGTTCGACCGCTACGGCCGTGACTACCGGATGACGGCGGCGACCGGTGTCCGCACGCGTGGTTCGGGACTGCTGGCCGGCGGCATGCTCGCACCGGTCGACCCGCCGTGGCTGACGTCCGCCTCCACGAGCACCGACGCCCGTCTCGGCTTCACTTCCACCGTTCCAGACTATTGGCGGCAGGCCCGCCCGAACCGACCGGCGATGGTCTCGTTCTCACCCGCCCCCGGCCAGTTGGTGACGCTCGGTGCGAACGTCGTCGTCGGCGGTAGCGGGGGCGTCGCCGGATCCCCGCTGCGCGCGGTCGTCGCGGCCCCGATCGGTATGTCCTCGGCATGGTCCGGCAACGGCTGGTCCGCCGGCTTCTCGTCCGGTTCGTCGCGCGACGGACGCGCATCGTTGCGCTCCGCCTCCTTCGCCATGCCGTCCGGTTTCGGCTTCGAACTTTCCGATCTTGTCGAACGCGGTCGCGTGCTGGGCATGAGCCAGGACGTCGGTGTTGGACAGCGTGGGGCGAGGACCACCATGGCCTCGCTTACGGTGCGACGTATGGTCGTCGGCATCCCCGTCTCCGCACGCGTCACCGCAGCCACCACCAGGGTGGAGGGCGGATCTGACACGATGCGATTCACCGGTCCGGTCATCGGCACCGCCTTCGCGGTGGAGGGCGCACACGGTCTGTTCGGTGGTACCGCGACGTTCGGCCTATCCTCGCCGCTCCGCATCGAAAGCGCTCGCGTCATGATGCTGATGCCGGTGTCGTACGATCTCGTCTCCGGCACGCTGACGACCACGACCGGGGCCGTCGATCTCACCCCCGACGCACGGGAGCTGGACCTCGAGTTCGGATGGTCCCGTGCGCTGTCGCCTAACTCCTCGGTCCGGTTCGGCGTCGCCCATGCCTTCGATGCCGGACACGTCGCCGGTGCCGTCGACACCGCCGGCTTCGCGACCCTGACCATCCGCTGACCATACCCGATCAGAAAGGAAAACCACGCATGTCACCGACGAAACACACGACTCTAACGCAAGCCGGCACGGTGGCGGCCATGCTCGTGCTGTCCGCCTGCTCGGATACGAAGACGCCGAACGATGCGAACTTCCGCAAGGCGCTGGAACCGATGGTGAGCGACATCTTCTGCCGCACGATCCCGATCCAGCGCATGATCCTGAATGACGACCCGACGCAGCCCTTTCCGATCATCGTGCCGGTCGCTCCCGTCGAGGGGGCCGACCCGGACGACGTCCGGAGCCGTACGTTGGTCGAGGAGGCCGCACGCGAGGGCCTGCTGACGCGCACCGAATTGAACGCACTGGCGAAACGCGCCGACTTCACCCTGCCGCTGACCCGGCAGGCGCTGATCAGCTACACGCCGACCGATCGGGGCAAGGCGTACTTCCGACCGGTCGAGGCGAAGACGTCGCGCGGCATGCGCGCGTTTCCGGGGGTCTGTGCCGCCAGGGGCGAGATCGTCGACGTGGTCCGCTGGACCGATCCCGCCGACGCCTTGGGCCGCACGGTGTCGCAGGTCACCTTCACCTATCGGGGTGTCGAACCGTTGCCGGGCCTGCCCGAGAACGTGCGCTCGAAGATCACTCGGCCCGAGGAACGGACCGTCACGCTCGTACGAACGAACGACGGTTGGGACGCGCTGTGACGGCCCTGCAGGCAATGCCGACCGTGGATGCCCCATCATGGTTCGGCAGCGCCCGCGCCTCGGATGCTCGCCACGTCGCCGATGCCGCCGCCATCGTCGGGTTCGTCGCCTCGTCGATGCGCTGAAACGCACCTCCTTCCGACCTTCATCCACCATATTCCGAAAGAACCACGTCATGATCCCCATGATCGCCGTCCTGCTCGCCGCCGCCATGCCGCTGACGCCGGCCGCACCCATCAAGCCGGCAGCCACCGGTATGAGTCCGTTGAGGATGGACGTCGCGGGCGTCCGCCTGGGCATGCCGATCGAGCAGGTCCGGACCGCGCTCGCGTCCGCGAGCTACGCCTGCAAGCCGTTCGGCAACGAAGCCGACTTCGCCTCTCGCGTCGCCGCCGAAGTCAAGGACCGGAACCGTGCACGCGGTCCCGTTCCCTACACCACCGGCACGATGCAGTTCGATTGCCGTGGGCCGAATGGCGAGGGCCTGACGATCCACTTCGCTCAGGTGCAGTCGGGCTCCATCGTCGACGACTTCTCGCTCCGCATCGACGGCAGGACGGTGGATCTGCCGGCGTTGCGCAGGCAGCTGGCGGCCAAATTTGGACGTCCCATGGTGGGCACGGAGCTGCGGGGATCGTGGTGCGACGCGGGCTACCGCTGCGGCGAGAGCATCGTCTTCAGCGAGGGGCCGACCGTCATCATTGACACCTCGGACGCCGTCATGATCAACGCCACCCGCGGCACCCGTGCCGAGAAGGCGGACGATGCCGCCGTCATGGCTGCGGCCGACCGGCTGGTGCCGAAGAAGACCGGCGCGGCGTTCTGAACGGAGGGAATATGCGTTTTAAGGCCCTGCTCATGACGATGGCATGCCTCGCTACGGCGGCAACGTCGATCGCTGCGACAGTGAAGCGGAACGGACCGCTTCAAGCCACCACCATGCGCGACTGGCGTGCGGCGGGCATGGACGGGACCGGCTGCTACTGGTCGGCCCGAAGGAACGGGCCGGTCCTGTTCGCCGCCAACGGGCGTACGGGCATGACGCGAGTTGCCGGGCGCGTCGTCGTCCTCGAACCAGCAGCGGGTGCGCGTGAATTGTTCCCCTTCACACATGACGCGTGGCAGGCACCAGGACTGAAAGTAAGGATACTGGACGCCGCCGTCGTGCGGGCGATGGGGTACGAAACGGTGACCACCGACGCGACGTTGGTCGTCAAGTACCGAAGCACCACGGTGCGACTGAGGGGCTCGATGATCTGCGGTTCATGATCTAGAGCGAAGATCGATCAAAAGGGGCCTGCTGTGCTTCCAATTTTGCATGTGCATAGACTTCAGAAGCAACGCTGTTGACGGATCGGTAACGGCTGCACGTCTAACGTTCGGTTATGTCGTTAAAAAAGTTGATGCACGGCCTTTGGCTCCGGGGAGCCGATCCGATCGTAGTTATCGGTCTAATTTTCTGTTCGCTGCTTCTGGTCGCAGTTGGCGGTCTTGCTTGGTACAAGCTCGCACCGGAAGTCGTAGAGCATCGCGTCCAAGCCTACACCGTTTCTCATAATGCCGCACCTCAGACCGAAAATGTGCGAACGCTTCCGTATCAACCGGTCGAAGAGGCTGTAGGACGGGAGCCGGATGGATCGGCGCTTTTACAAGTGCCAGGAACGTCCGTTCATTGGCGCGTTCCATTTATCCTGCCGTCATGGAAAGAAGCCGACGATGGCAATGAGCGCCATGAACCCGCAGGAGACGATACCAAGAGCCACGCGGCGACCTCTGGTGCTGCGGGCGATGCCCAGCGATACAGCCCCGGCGGCTATGAACCATACTGCCGCAATCCCCAGACCTCCTCGGATAGCGATCTGTGCGCCCAGTGGGCAGCCGTTCGCGAGATGGCTATCGGCAACGGTATCGCGAGGTCCTCCCTCCGGTTCGGATTGTGGACGATCATGGCCTCGATCGGTGCCGCGGCACTCTCGCTTCTGGGCTTGGTGGTGGCCGCTCAGGCCGTCAACATCGCCGCAGAAGCGAGCCGTGGTCGTGGTGCGGATGACTACAGGCCGCTTCCTGCCCATGTCCGTGTTGAGCCTAGGCTCGGTTTCCTTGGGCTGCGCACCATCATCGAAGTCGTCAACGACGACAATCGTCCTTTGCGCATCGGTGCGGTCGAACTGATAAAGAATGGTAGGAGAGCCCGGGTAACGTTGGCAAGTGACTCGGGCGGCTGGTTGGTTCCGGGAAATACGAGCAGGTTTGGTATGCGAGTGGACGAGCCGCTCCTTCGCCTCCGGATCTGGATCGAGGATACCTCCGGCCATTGCTCTATCTCGGAGCACGAGTTCCGACGTAATGCCAGGCATCGGGAGAAGGCAAGCGAGTGAAGCCGAGACCGCTCCGGCCAACAAGTCTTGTCTCAATCCCATTTCCTATCCTTCTCGCTCCGCGTCAGCCTCTCATCCTTTCCCGCGTTACCCAGATCGCGACTTCGCTTGGACATAGCTGAGACGTAGGTGGCAGCAGCGCATCGGAAATTCCGCTTGAGAGACGGCGCGGCATCCTTTCTCCACGACGCGCGCACGGCGTACTCGAGGATCGTACCACGGTTGATTGTGCAGGGTTGCGCAAGGCGACAGGCCGCATTGGGCAAAGCGACGATCCGAGGGAATCACTCGTACTTACTTGTAGTATTGATAGGGGTCGGTCCGAAGGCGTTCCGGGTCCTCGACCGAATACGTGGGTGATGAATATGAGGCCGGAGCCGGCTGTTGCTGACGTCAGGCGTTATGCTGGCAACATGGGCGGCATTCCTACCGCAAGCGCTCCTACGGGGAGATCAGAAATGCGCCAGCGGGAAGCCGCACGTAGCCGCGCATCGTCGCCATAGAATCCTCAGGACCACCGATATCGATGAAAGGCGTCGAGCCTACGGTTACGATGAGCCTGTCAGCCGGGCATTCTCCGTTCCACGCCGACACGTGCGTGTGGTCACCGACGATGCCGTCGATCGCTTCGACCAGTTGCCTGCTCATACCACCGACGCCGGATCGGCGTGTTCCCGATACGAAAGCCATTTCCGTCGATCCGCTCGCGTCGCCAGCGAGCCGAAGTTGAATGCGATGACGGCCGGTACCGCGCGACCGTACGATCGCCTGCGACCAGCGGTTGTCGAACTGCTGAGCCACGGCTCTGACTAGATACGAGAGATCACGCCGTATGTCGGCCGCGTGATCGGTCGAGCGGATGGTCTCCGGATCGGACAGGCGATCACGCCAGTGCTCGAGGCTGGACAGGACGTCGTCGACGCCGCTGACCACTGACGGAGATCGAGGGAGGAGAGGGCCGGTCAGCATCAACGTATCGGGAAGCGATCCCTCGATCGCCCTTGCCGTTATCATGCACCATTCGCCATCGACCGAGACGTGCACCTGTTCCAGTTCACCGCGGGAGCCGACCGCTCGGATGGCGATGGCCTCGAACCCGCACTGGATCCGCCCTACGATGCGGCAATCATCGGCGATGGTCCGCCGTGCTTCCTCGATGACGCGCATCACTCGTTCGCGGGTCGTCTCGTCGATGTGCAGCAGCCATTTGCTCATGTCCGGCTCCCAGGTCGGTGTGACTCGTCGCGGTTGGGTGGATCTCGGCAGCGAGAGAGGTGCCCACATCCGGGCAAGCGCGGCCTTGCGACTTTGTATGAGGTATGTCGGACCGACCGGCTCGCAGAGGGCGTGAAGATCGCTTTATGCCCTCGCCGAGCCGGTGGTCTGCATATCGGGCGATGCAGTCATCGCCTCTTTCCCGGATCAGCTCGTCTCGTTGCGCCGGGGCCAGGTTACGAACGGTGCCTGATGGTCACGCTCTGCGATCCATTCCGTCATCACCGCGAGGAGCTTGTGCGTCAGCTTGGTCGAGTCGTATTGGCTTGCGAGATCACCCCAGGCCTGCCAGCGGTCGAGGTGCCGACAGAGCCAGTCGTAGAAGCCGTCACGCTGGTTCCTGGTCGAGAACCCAAGCGTCCATACCGTCTGCAGGATCGGCACCGGACCATCGCTACGTTTGGCGAGCACGATGGTCGGTCTGCCCGCCTCGTCGCAACGGAGGAAGGCGGCATCCCAGCGACGGGCCTCCCGCTCCAGCCGTTCGAGCCGCACTTCCCGATCCTCGGGGCCGAGGCCAAGTTCGCGGAGCATCGCGATCGTCGCAGCGCAGGGCCGGTTGCGTCGGACATCGTAGGGCCGGGTCGCAGCCAGCATGAGTAGCACCGACCAGCCTTCAGGCGTGAGTTCACCCACGCCTTCACCATTCCGCGCGAGAACCGCTAGACCCGTCGATGCGAGCCAGAGGTGGAACATGCGCTGGAACAGCCTATTGCCTTCGAATAGATCGGCGAGCTGCTGACGGTATCCGGGCTCCCTTCGCACGGTGGCGGCGAGCACGGCGTGGACCAGTTCAAGCAATTCGGCCGGCGGCTCGCCGTTTTGGGTGGGCATGCCGAGGCGGCCGCACCACAGCGCGGCACGCAGCGATGGCCACGTCTCGCCCGTCGCGTCGTCGACGAAGACCGAGCCGCTCGACCTGCCTTCGATGCGATGCCAGTTGCCCCACGGCAGTTCGGGATCGATGTCCATGATCCTCACCCCCTCGTCCGGTAGGGATCGTGGCTGGACGTCGACGGGCCGGGATCCGCATCGCGCGGATCGCGTCCCTCCTCGATGGCCTTCAACTGGGCGGCGAGGCGGACGCATTCGCGGTAGACGTAGGCTTCGGTCCTGTAGATGGGTTCCACGCCACCGATGAGTCGCTCCTGTTTCTTCTGGTGGCCGTAGCTCGCGTCCGGCAGGACGTCGCCGATCTGATTGCAGGAGAAGCCGAACCACCATGCGTCGGCGTGGCCTTGGCCCTTTGCAGCCTCGTTCTCGTACACCGTTTGCCTGTTCGATCGCGATACGACGCGTTCGCGCTTCTCCCGGCCGGACGGATGGCAGATCGAAACCTCTTCCGGTTCGGAAGCTCGGCAGGCAGCGGCATAGTCGATTCCGCCGTGCACGCCGATGAGGAGATCATTGAGGGAACCGGTGCCGCGACCGAACATCGGATGACCGGGCGGGACCGACACGTATCCGGCGAGATACTTGCCGAGCGGCGAACGGCGCATGATGCAGCCGTAGCCGGTGGGCATGTCGGTCCAGCTGATCTTGTCCGCCTCCTCGCTCCACGGTCCCGATCCGACGGGATGCACCGCCGGCACGTGGAAGACGGCATCGACCTGAACGAGGTCGCCGCCGCCCGCCATCGTCCGGGTCATGGACCGGGGGGCGTCGGTGATGGTGATCTCGTTGCGGCTCTTCTTCGGCATTGGCATGTCGTTCCATCTCGTTGTCAGGCTTCGACGAGATGTGCAGACGATGGCTTCTCCACAAATTTTCCAGCGGATCGATTTGCGAATCTTGAGGATCGACTTGTCCGTGTCTGATCAACTTCCCCCGTTTTGCCTTGCACCGACTGCGGCAGCGGTTGGACGATGTCCCGCGGTTCAGGATGTTGTTTTTACATGGCGGTCCTCGTCCACGCATGTCGACTTCATCCGGCAGGCCGTTCCAGATCAGTCGTAGTTCGGGGGGACTTCCCCAAACGGGCGACGACGCACCATCCGAAACGTGTCAGCCCTCGGAACTTCGCGCAGACCCGATGATGTTATTCACCTCGTCGCGGGCGGCTGCGCCGAGACGTGTGACAGCGGCGGGCCTCGATGCGAGCCAGTCCAGCGTCGCTTCCACATCCATGCCTCGGGAGGGAGCCTGTCGTGCCAGCTGAGTGGCGACCGGCCGCGATACGCCAAGTGACATAAGACTGATGCTCGTTCGATCCGCAGCTCCCATCTCAAGGAAGAGAGCCATATCCGGGATGTCCGCAGCGAGATCGGGGCGGCCCTTGTCGATCAGGAGCTGGCCGAGAACGGCGTGATAACAGCCCAACAGCCGGACACACTGGAAGCGGACCTGCTTTTCCACCAGCTCCAGCGTCTCCCTAACCACGAACCTGCGCTCCTTCCTCGGGTTTCGGTCGAGCTGATCCTGCATGATGCGCGGCAGCGGCAGTCCGCGCATCCATTTGAGCGCAAGCACGGCCAGGAAGCGGTGGAATTTGCTTTCCCGCCTCAGCCCGAGAATCACCCGGTGGCAGACCTGCAAAGCGTCGGCGTAGAGTTCGTACGCACCGTCGTCCGCGGGATGGGGCGGGATCAGGGACGCGGGCCCGTCACGATCGAGGCGTATGGCTAAGATGTTGTAGAGCCTCTGCTGCTTGTGGGGGGAGATGTCGGGACTGCGTCGAAGAACGCTCATAGGTAGGTTTACGGCGGCTGACGCCTCCCGAAGCACGTGCTCAAGCGTGCTGATGGCCGAGTCCGTGAGGTTCTGGGAAGCCTTCGCGCGCGTCAGCGTTTCCGTCAGCGTGCCGTCCCTGAGGTCCCCGAGAAGTCGGACGAACACCGCCTCCGGGTCCGGGCGGTCCGCACCGGGCCTTCTGGGGCGTTCAATCACGCTGAGAAGATCCGAGGGTCGGCAGATGCCGTTCTCGACCGCTGGGATGATCTCCGCTTCGTCGGGTTGTTGGAGCGGTTTGGCCTTCCACCGCTCGTAGTCGATGAGAAAGATGTTGCCCTGGAACTCACGCATCATCCGGCCTGCACGGCCCGCAAGGTTCCAGAAGTCGACGCCCTGCATCGGCCTTGTCGAACCCTTCTCCGGCCTGAACAGGAAGATGTTCTTCGCTGGCAGGTTGACGCCCTGCAGCAGCGTGCTTGTGCACACGAGTTCCTCCACCTCCCCGCGCGAAACCGCGCCTTCCACGGCGAGCCTCAGTTGCGTCGGCATGTGGGAGTAGTGGAAGGCCACGCCCCGTCGGACGCAGGCGATGAGCGCGTAGTCCGGGTGAACGGCTTCAGCGGCCAGGCGCGCAAGCTCCTCCCTTGCAGGGTCCGTAGGTTCATCGTTGCGAAGAGCCGCGAGGGCGAGTGCGACGTCCTCCGCCTCGGCCGCTCCGTTCGCATATATGATGTTAGCGGCGCCCCGTCCGAGTGCGAACGTAGCGTTGGTCAAGCGCTCCACACGCGTCACTGTGCGGCGCTCCACCGTGACGCGCGCCACCGGAGGGTCCTCGGGCGACGCATCCGCCACTCTCACCAGCAGCTCGCCACGTTCGACATCGACCACGTCGACCATTACGAAATTCTGGGTGACGGTCGGTTCTCGGGAACGAAGCGCATCGACGTCGTCCAGATCGAGCATGCGTCCGAACACGTCCAGGTTCCTTACGGCCGGACTTGCGAACAGCGTCTGCGCGTCTGGTCTGCGCTTCAGCAGGTCCGTCATGGCTGCCTGAAGGCGGACACCCCTTGCGCCGTCCGCGACGCCGTGGGCCTCGTCGACGACGATGACCTCGGGAGCGAAGTCGGCGTGGGCGGCAAGCATGATCTGCCCACGCTCCTGCGTCATCACGTAGACGGCACGGGTAGGCAGGTGAAGCGCCTTCTCGATCGGCACGGTGGCGACGGTCGGGGATTTTGCGCCAAGTGCGGCCGCATCGACCTCCGCCCGGATCGATCTGGCGACCTGCGTTATAAGTGCCCTGGTCGGGACGAGGTAGAGGACCGAGCGTGGGCCGTCCGGGACGAAGAGCGAGGCGAGGAAGTTCTGAAGCACGAACGACTTGCCTGCCGATGTCGGGGCGGCGACCGCGACGCGCCGGCGACCGTTCAGTCGCGTCCATAGTTCATGCTGGAAGTCGGTGAGCACGACCTTGCGATCGCCCAGCGCGATCGTGCGTCGGTCGGCGGCCGCGATCTCCTCCGCCAGCATGCCGAACGGTAGTAGCGGCTGCGCGTCCCTGACCGATGCGCGCGTCGCGAACGCGGGGAAGTTGCCGAGCCGCGCCAGTACGACCCTGACGGCTTGGTCCAATGGCAGCGACGTGGTGCCGTGCAGTTCGAGGGCCGACGTGGCGACGCGGTGCGCCATTCGTCGATGAGGGGTTCGTTCCGAGCATGCGAGAATCGCGGCGGCCTCAACGAGCCTGACCACGTCGTCCGGCGCGGGCGCGTCGGTCTGCGGGGCTCCGATCTCGAAGGCGATCCATGCGCGTTGAAGCCGTCTGGCAAGGGGATGGAGCAAGGGATTGCTCCAGACCTTGTCTGCCAGATCCTGGATCATCAGGCGGCGTTGCCGATCCGCGATTGGAAGCTCGTCCTCAGCTGCTCCACGGAGGGGAGCGGCATCAGGAAGAGTTCGACCGTCCGATGTTCCAGGCCTGCAGTACGCATCGCCTTCGCGAACGCTGAAGCGGAGCGGTCCAACTGTTCGCGCGCCCGGGACTCGAAGACGGACTCGGCATCATCCGGGCTGAGTCCGACGTAGCCGCCGAAATCGAAGCCGATGAGACACGTGACGGCGTCTATGCGCTTCGAAGAACTGGGTTCCAGAGGATCCAGGAAGCACAGCATCTCGGCACGAGCACGCTCGTCAAGTCCGGAAAGGCTCAGATCGCGACGCACCAAGTTCAGTTCGTGCTCCAGTTTGTCAGGTTGAAGTGCTGAGGAGATCGAGGAGATCGCCGACCTTACAGCGTCGCCCAGGTCGGTGTGGAGCTTGGCCTCACCGGAATAGACGAGGAGGTGACCTTTTTCGGGATCGTATCTCGCATGGATGCCGTCGGAACCGTGCACCGGCATTGCGACGCTGGTCTTAAGGCTCATCTTCGCGACGATCTGAGGTGCTTGGAGAACCCATTCCGTAAGCAGGTATAGCAGCAGTTCTCCCGCCTCGCCGCTGCGGCCGGTCGCCGCTCCCGCGCGGATGAACAGGTCTCGCGCTCGCCGGTCCAGATCGGTGAGCGCCTCATGCAGGTCTTCAACCGAAAGCTGGTCCTTCCGGGCGTATAGGTTCTGCAATTCGGAATGTGGCAGGCAGAACCGGGCGAGGTATCGAGTGGCGACGGCGACGAGCTCATGCACTGTAGCGGTGGCGTCCCGCAGCGTCGGGTAGTGCAGGCGGGCGGACAGGCGTGGGCAGGAAGTGCCTACGGCATGGTCAAGCAGCTTCAGACGCGCCCCCAGCCTGTTCCAATCGCGACCGATCGAGCGAAGCGCCGCTTCGAGTTCATCGTTCTGTTGTGCGGGCGTCTCCAAGATGTAGCTAAGACTATCAGCGGATTGGGCGCTCTGGAAGCTACTAGCTGGCCTGCTCGGACCATCCGACAGGGGTGCCGGAAAGCACTTCGGAATGTGGCTGAGGTTTTCTCATGGTGTCAGCGTCAGCGACCGCCTGTCGAGAGAACCGCGAGTGGGAAGGGCTGCTGTGGTAGGCAACCACGGATAACGGGGTTACGCTTACCCGCGGCCAATAATCGGGCTAAGGCGTGAAACGGCGCGAAAGCCGCTGGGTCTGTCGCTGCAACGCTTCTTGTTGTGCCTCAGACGTCTCTTAACCGAGAGATTTACGGCTCTTGCTGTGCGCGATCAAGGAAAATGGTGCCCAAGGGCGGGATCGAACCACCGACACTGCGATTTTCAGTCGCATGCTCTACCAACTGAGCTACTTGGGCCCAAACCGCGATTGCGATTGGAGGCGTGCCTTTACGGGTGGCTTTCGCCGGTGTCCAGCCCCTCTTCGTCATTTTCTTTGACCGGAATGCGATAACCTTCGCCCAGCCATTGCAGCAGGTCGCGATCCTTGCACCCGCGTGAGCAGAAGGGGGCGTGTTCGGCGACGGTCGGCTTGTCGCAGATCGGGCAGGTGGTCATGAGCGTTCCAGTTGCAGGGGGCGGCCGGTGCGGCGCTCCAGCGCCTCGCGCCAGTCGGGGTTCGCCATCAGGCGATCGTAAACGGGACCGGGTACGCGGTAGGTCGGCGCGGGGCCGGGCGGCTCGCGCTCCCATTGGCGGAGCAGCGCGCGGGTGCGGGCGCCGATGGGGTCGATGCCGAGCCGTTCGGGAATCGAGGCGCGCGGGCGCGGGCGCACGATCTGGAGGAAGCCGAAGCCGTTGACCGCCGTCCGCTCGAAGGGGAGGGGCAGCGCGGCGTCCAGCGCTTCCGCCACCGCCTGGCGCGGGCCCTTGCCCTCCAGCGTGGGGAAGTCGATGCCGATCGAGCCGCCAATGCCATGGCGCAGGATGCTCTCCGCCACCGCGCGCGCCGCGGCGATGGACAGCGGTTCGTGCGGGGGTGATCCGTCGACATCGAACAGCGTCATCGCCGGGGTCGGCGTCATGCGCAGCACGCCCGCGCCGAATCCGATCTCACCGGTAACGGCCTCGTCTAGCAGTTCGGACCAGCCCGCCGCTTCCAGATCGTCGGGCTGATGTGGCTGAATTTCGCGCACCGGAAGGCCCGTGGCGGCGATTCGTGCGCGCAGATCGGGGCCGGGGGTGGGTGTGGCCTCTTCGGGTGCGACCTGCGCCTTGGGCAGCTTGGACCGGCCGCGCTCGGGGATCGCTTCGCGCGTGACGATGACGGTCAGCGCGGCTCCTTGCGTCATGCTCCTGGGCACGGGTGCGAGCAGTACGTCGCCGCCTTGCGCCAGCGTCACCCGGCCCTGCCGACCGGGGAGCAGTTCGACCAGCCGCCCCTCGGCCACCGTGCCGACGGTCAGCGTGGCCGCAAGCTCGATCGCCGCCTGGACGATGCGGCCATCCTCGACCAGCGCGGCGCGCGCCTCACCGATCCCAGCTTCATAGAGCCATTCAGACAAGCGGCAGTCCGGCGGCTTTCAACAGGGCACGGGTTTCGAACAGGGGCAGGCCGATGACGCCCGAATGCGACCCTTGCAGGAAGCGGACAAAGGCCTCGGCGCGGCCCTGGATGGCATAGCCCCCGGCCTTGCCCAGCCCTTCGCCGCACGCGATGTACGCGTCGATCTCATCTTCGGAGAGCGGCTTGAACGCGACGATGGTGTCGGCCAGTCGGGTGCGTGCCTTGCCGGTGGCGTCGATGACGCACACCGCCGACAGCGCATGGTGCCGCCGCCCGGACATCAGGCGCAGCAGCTTGCGCTGGACGTCTTGCGTGTCGGCGGGGGGCAGGATCCGGCGGCCGAGCGCGATGGTGGTGTCGCCCGCGACGACCACCTCACCTTCGGCACGATCGACCGCGTGCGCCTTTTCCACCGCCAGCCGCAGCGCGTAGACGCGAGGAAGCTCGGCGGGGCGGGGGGCTTCGTCGATATCGGGCGAGGCGACGCGGTCGGGCACGACTCCCAGCCGCGCCAGCAGATCGCGGCGGCGCGGGGAGGACGATGCAAGGACGAGCGGCATGTGGGGCCGGTCGCTCACTTGAAGCGGTAGGTGATCCGGCCCTTGGTCAGGTCGTACGGCGTCAGCTCGACGAGCACCTCGTCGCCGACCAGCACGCGGATGCGGTTCTTGCGCATCTTGCCTGCCGTATGTCCCAAGATCTCGTGATCGTTCTCGAGCTGGACGCGGAACATCGCATTGGGGAGCAGTTCCACCACGCGGCCGCGCATCTCGAGCAGTTCTTCCTTGGCCAAAAAATACCTCGGTTCGTCGTGTTATAGGGTATGTCGAAGAGGCGCCGCCATAGCCGCAATGGGCTCAAAAGGAAAGGCGCGCCGAATCAGTTGCGGATATGGGGGTGGGGTGGCGGCTGGGCAAGGTGTTTGCCCCCTTCAATTCCTCCCCTGTGAGGAGTGGCAGGTGGATTGCCTCCCAGGCAATCCAGATCATGCCGGCGCCACTCCCAAGGGGCCGGATGGAGGAGGGTTAGCAACGCGGGCAAAGGAGGAAAGGGGGTTTCAACCCTCCGATCGGTGCTCATATCCCCATCGCGCCGGTAGCGCGACCGGCTGCCCGGCGTCGGTCAGCGTCAGGCCGTCACCGGCGGAAAAGCGGCCGACCCGTGTCGCGGCGACCGGCGGCATGATCCCGGAGGGGAGGGCGAAGAGCAGTTCGTAATCGTCCCCGGCGGTCGCGGCGGTCAGCCGGGCGGCACGGTCCGTTCCGCCGAACGCCCGCGCATCGTCCGACAGCGGAATGGCATCGAGCGCGATCGTCACCGCCAGCCCGCTCGCCCGCGCCATCCGTCCGGCGTCGATCAGCAATCCGTCCGACACGTCCATCATCGCATGGACCACCGGGCCGAGCGCGCGGCCCTCGGTCAGGCGGGGAAAGGGGCGACGATAGGCATCGCGCAGGGCGACCGGGCCATGGCCTCCCTGCGCGATCGCCAGGCCCAGCCCCGCATCGCCGATCGTCCCGGTGACCCACAATGCGTCGCCCGCCCGGGCACCATCGCGCGAGGGGGCGGGGGCGTCACGGCCAAAGGCGGTGAGCGTCAGGGTGCGGGGGCCGCGCCGCGACACGGTGTCGCCGCCGATCAGCCGGGCATGGAAGCGCGCGAGCACCGTGGCCAGCCCATCCAGAAAGGCGCGGTCCCAGGCGGTATCGCCCAAGGGATAGTTAAGCATCACCCCCTCGACCAGCGCGCCCTTGGCGGCAAGATCGGACAGGTTGGTCGCGACCAGTTTCCACGCGACATCGGCGGGCGGGTCATGGGGCAGGAAATGCACGCCCTCGACCAGCGTGTCGGTGGTCACGACGAGCGGCGCGGCGGTCAGCACCGCGCTGTCGTCGACCAGCCCGCGCGCACCGGGATGCAGCGGCATCCGGCGCAACGCGGCGATAAACTCCGCCTCGGTCATCGGGGCGGCGGCGGCGTCAGGCCCGCGCGACCTTGGCGATCGCGTCGAGCAGGCCGTTCACGAAGCCCGACTCGCGCTTTTCGTAGAAGGCGTGGGCGACATCGACATATTCGCTGATGACCGCGCCGACCGGCACGTCATGGCGCGCGATCAGCTCATAGGTCCCGGCGCGCAGGATCGCCTTCATCGGGCGGTCGAGCCGGTTGAGCGTCCAGCCCTTGGCCAGCTTGCCCTCGATCATCACGTCGATCTCACCCAGGCGCGCCTGCACGCCCTTGACGATATCATCGAAGAAATCGAGGTCGGCCTCGGCATATTCGACGTCTTCGATCGTCGCGCCGATGCGATGATTGTGGAATTCGTGGAGCAGCGCCGCCAGCGGGGTCTGTTCCATGTCGTGCTGATACAGCGCCTGGACGGCGGCAAGGCGCGCGGCAGCGCGCGCCTGGGTACGGGCATTGGGGCGAGTCATTGGCGGGCCTTTACCGGGCTGTCGTCAATCCGTCACGTTTTTTGGTGGGGAGGGGTGGGACGCGGCGTTCGCCAATTCCCGACGGAAATAGACCACCCGCTCGGTCTCCACGAAGCCCAGGGCCCGGTGCATCGCATGGCTGTCGACATTTTCGAGTTCGGCATCGGAGGCGAACTCGGCACAGCCCTGCGCGCGGCCCCACTGCGCGACCGCGGCGACCAGGGCCCGTGCCACCCCATGCCGACGCCGGGCCGGATCAACGAACAGACCCTCCAGGAACAGCACCGGCGAGCCGTCACAGCCATTGACGTAATCCGTCCGGACCGTCGCTTCGGCGAAACCGATCACCCGGCCGTCTGCAAGCGCGACGAAATGACCGTCGCCATCCGGCAGTTCCGCCGGATCGCCCGCTTCCTCACCCCAAAGCGCCGCCCGCAGCGCCAGCCATCCCTCACGATGTTCCGGCGCGGCGGGCGTGACGATCACCGGTTGAGCCGCAGCCGCAGCGCCACCGACTTGGCATGCGCGGGCAGCCCCTCGGCATGGGCGAGCGCCACCGTCGCGGGGCCGAGTTCGTTCAGCGCCGTCTCGGTCAGGCCGAGGAAACTGGTCCGCTTCATGAAGTCGAGCACCGACAGCCCACTGGCGAAGCGCGCGCGCCGCCCCGTCGGCAGGACATGGTTCGGCCCGGCGACATAATCGCCGATCGCCTCGGGCGTATGGCGGCCCAGGAACACCGAGCCCGCATGGCGCAGGCGGTCGAACAGGTCCTGCGGATCGTCCACCGCCAGTTCCAGATGCTCCGGGGCCAGCCGGTCGACCAGCGGCATGGCGGCCTCCAGCGACTCGACGACGACGATCGCACCGTTCGCGTCCCAGGCGGTGCGCGCGACGCTGGCGGTCGCGAGCTCGGGAATCTGGCGGTCGACCGCTTCGGCGACGCGCCCGGCAAAGTCGGCATCGTCGGTGAACAGGATCGACTGGGTGACGGTGTCATGCTCGGCCTGGCTCAGCAGGTCGGCGGCGATCCAGTCGGGATCGTTCCTGCCGTCCGCCACGACGACGATCTCGGACGGGCCCGCCACCATGTCGATGCCGACCATGCCGTAGACCTGGCGCTTGGCCTCCGCGACCCAGGCATTGCCGGGGCCGGTGACGACATCGACCCGCTGGATCCTGCCCGCGCCATAGGCCAGCGCGCCCACGGCCTGCGCTCCGCCGACCCGCCAGACCTCGTCCACACCCGCCAGATGCGCGGCGGCGAGGACCAGATGGTTGATCTCGCCCTTCGGCGTCGGGGTGACCATCACCAGCCGTTCGACCCCCGCCACCTTGGCCGGAATCGCGTTCATCAGCAGCGAGGAGGGATAGGCCGCCCGCCCGCCGGGGACATAGATCCCGGCCGCATCCACCGCCGTCCAGCGCGCGCCCAGGCGCACGCCCTGTGCATCGACATAGTTGGTGTCGGTCGGCTTCTGCTTTTCGTGATAGGCGCGGATGCGGGCGGCGGCGAGGTCGAGCGCGTGGCGCAGCTCGGGCTCCAGCGCCTCATAGGCCGCACGACAGTCGGCCGGTTCGATCCGCCAGCCCGTCTCAGCCAGGTCGTGGCCGTCGAATTGCCTGGTGAAGGCCGCGACCGCCGCCTCGCCATCGTCGCGGACCGCGCGCAGGATGACCTGTACGTCGCGCGCGACATCGGCATCGCTTTCGCGCCGGGCATCGACCAGTACGTCGAACGCGGCCGTAAAGCCGGCATCGCGGGTGTCGAGGCGGATCATGCGGCTTCCTTCTCGGCGACGGCACGGCGGAACGCCTCGACCAACGGCACGACTTGGCCCCTCGTCTTCATCGCGGCGCGGTTGACGACCAGGCGCGAGGTGACCTCCTCGATCACCTCGACCTCGACCAGTCCGTTTTCCTTCAGCGTGCGGCCCGACGACACCAGGTCGACGATGCGTGGCGCCAGGCCCAGCGTGGGCGCCAGCTCCATCGCGCCGTTCAGCTTGACGCACTCGGCCTGCACCCCGCGGCGTGCGAAGTGGCGGCTGGTGATATGCGGATATTTGGTCGCGACGCGGACATGGCTCCACCCGCGCGGATCGTCGCTTTCCGCCATCGCGGCGGGCTCGGCGACCGAGATGCGGCAATGGCCGATCTTCAGATCGACGGGTGCGTACAGCTCGGAATAGCCGAACTCGGACAGCACGTCGGAGCCGACGATGCCGAGCTGCGCCGCGCCATGCGCGACGAAGGTGGCGACGTCGAAGGCGCGGACGCGGATCAGCTCGATGCCGGGGACGTCGGTGGCGAAGCGCAGCGCACGGCTGTTCTTGTCGGTGAAGGCCGGTTCGGGCCTGATGCCGGCGGCGGCGAGCAACGGCAGCGCCTCGGCCAGGATGCGTCCCTTGGGGACGGCGATGATAAGCGGCTGGACCATGAGGATCGGGGACTTAACCCCCGCCACCGGGGATCGCAATTCTTATCCTCCCCGGAACGGGGAGGGGGACCGGCAAAGCCGGTGGAGGGGGGGCGCCGCAAGGGACGCCCTGTGTGGCGATCCCCCTCCGTCAGGCCTTCGACCTGCCACCTCCCCGTGCCAGGGAGGATTTCAGGTCGTTACACCTTGGCGGCGTAGATCATCCGGCCGGGGCCCAGGTTCGCGAACACCCGGTCCAGCTCGTTCTCGCCGACCGCGAAGCAGCCCTGGCTGCGGCCCAGCATCCCGTGGGTGCGGATCATGTCGCGATTGGCGTACCAGGCCGAGTGGATCACGATCGCGCGGCCCAGCGCGTTGTCGTTGGTCGGGTCCAGCCCGATCAGACGCTGCGACCGGCCATGCTTGCCGACATAATAATCGTCGGTCATGAAGGCGCCCTCGCTGCTCGCGTTCGAATTGAAGGCGTTCGAAAAGCGTTGAAGATAGCCGCTGTGCGACGGGTCCGAACCGCTGCCATGCGAAACCAGCAGCGAGGTGCTGCGGCCGCTGACCAGATCGACCAGGTGAAGGCGCGGTTCGGACGAGCCGACCGCGAAATCGACGATCGCCATGCGATCGCGCCGCTGGACCCGCGATCCGTGCCGCTGGAGCGAGGCCATCGCCTGACGCAGCAGTTCCGGACGCACGACGCGCGACGAGGCCAGGATGGGCTGCGCCGGGATGGGCGAGGCCATGGTCGGGCGCGTCGGCAGCGGTGGCTGTCGCACCGGGCGCAGGTCGTTTGCTGTCAGCCGCCCCCGGGCACTCGCTGCCCCCGGCACCGCCAATGCCCCGGCGAGCACCAGCGCGTTCTTCAACAGCGCGCGCCGACCCGGCGCCGCGTCCAGATTATCGTGCATTTTGGTCCTTCAACCCCAGAATTCCCGCAAACCCTATGTAGCAAAGAACAGGCCATTTTTCTGCCCATGGCGCGATCCGTTGATCGCTTCGTTCCATCGACTCGGCGTAAGTTCCGCTCGCACGGAAAAATTTTAGATTGGCACCAATAGTCTCTTGACGAGTTTAAGATTTTATGAACTCGCCAAGGATTAGGGATATGAAGGCACTCGCTGTTGCCGCCCTGTTGGGCGCGACGACCCTCGGTTCTGTTGCCCCGGCGCTGGCCGAGGAGGGCCCCGGAACCGCTGCGGTCGCGCAGGCCGCCGCCGCACTGGCCCCCAACCGATTCGTCTGGTCCGATGCGCAGGCCGCGGCGGTGAATCCGATCGCGCAGCCGGTGACGGTGGTCGTCAGCATCCCGATGCAGCGGGCCTATGTCTATCGTGGTGATTCGCTGATCGCCGCCGCCTCGGTGTCGACCGGCAAGGATGGCAAGGACACGCCCGTCGGCGTCTTCCCCATCCTGCAAAAGCGCGAGATGCATCGCAGCAACCTGTACAATTCCGCGCCCATGCCCTTCATGCAGCGGCTGACCTGGGACGGCGTGGCGCTGCATGCCGGCAACAATCCGGGTTTTCCCGATTCGCATGGGTGCATCCGTCTGCCAACGGCCTTCGCCAAGAAGCTGTTTTCGGTGACGTCGGTCGGCACCACGGTGGTCGTCACCGACCAGATGGTCGGCGATCATTTCGACCCGGCACTGATGGAAACCGAGGCCAGCCAGGCGAATCAGGCGCAACTGGCATCGTTGTCGCGGTGAGCGATCCCCACGCGCTTCGATTTCGCTCGGCGTGAACGGGATTAGGTAGCGAGCTTCGTTCAGCCTGAGCGAACGAAACCTTATGCTACCAACCCCAGTGCCCGTAGCTGCGGCCGAAGCGTCGCCTCGTCGGTGAAGTGCATGGCATGGATACCCAGCGCCGCGGCCGAATCGATGTTGGCCTGGTTGTCGTCGATGAACACCGCCTGCCCCGGCTCAAGCCCGAACCGGGCGAGCGCGAGGCGGTAGATGGCGGGGTCGGGCTTCACCAGCTTTTCGTTGCCCGACACCACGATGTCGCGGAAGCGATCGAACAACGCCGATTCGCGCGCCCGAAAGGGCGGCCAGAATTCATGGCTGAAGTTCGTGATCGCAAATAGCGGCACGCCCGCCGAATCGAGTTCGGCGACCAGTTCGTGCATTCCGGCAATCGGATCGCCGATGCTCTCGCCGAAGCGCGGGCCCCAGGCGGCGATCAGCTCGCGATGCTGTGGGTACAGCGCGACAAGCTCCGCCGAGGTGTCGGCGAAGTCGCGGCCCGCGTCATGCTGGAAATGCCACTCGGTGGTGACGACATCACGCAGAAATGCATCGAGCGCCCGATCGTCAGTGATCAGGCGCCGATACAGGATTCGGGGATCCCAGTCGTACAGGACGCGACCGACGTCGAAGATGACGGCGGTCGGCCGATCGGTCGCCAAGCCGGGCAGGGTGCCCGTCCCGCTCGATTCGATCGGCATCAAGGCTGATTAGCCCTGGCGTGCCTTGAAACGACGGTTGGTCTTGTTGATGACATAGGTGCGGCCGCGACGGCGGATCACGCGGTTGTCCCGGTGACGATCCTTGAGCGACTTCAGGGAATTGCGGATCTTCATGATCGATTCGCTTCTTTGAACTGGAGGGTGATCTGGAAAGCGTCGCCGCCTAGTGGCAACGCGGCTCCAAGTCAAGGTTGGGGCATGACATCCCGGTCACGTCCGCGATGCCCCCTTCCGCCGCAGGATCAACCTTCATATGTCATGCGTTGCCCATCCGTAACATCCTTTAAGGTGTCTTCAACGCATGAAAGCCCGCTCGCTCCTGATCCTGGCGGCCGCCGCCGGAACGCTCGCCGCCTGTTCCACCACGGGCGGGGGGCGCATGCCGCCGACCGACGTGATCCGCTATCATTTGGGCGAGCCGATCGCGCGCGGCACCATCCGTGTCGAGCCGCTGTCCGCCACCGGTCCGGCGAGCATCGAGTTCAAGACCTATGCCGCTGCGGTCGAGACCGCGCTGCTGCGCAACGGCTATTCGCTGGCGCAGGGTGATGCCCAGCCCGAGTTCATCGCGACGGTCGCCTTCACCCGTGCCAACCGGCTCGGCCCGCCGCGCCCCTCGCCCTTCTCGATCGGGCTGGGCGGCGGCAGCTTCTCGGGTGGTCGCGGCGGCGGCGTCGGCCTGGGCGGGGGCCTGACCTTCCCTGTGGGCAAGAGCCGTCCGCAGGAGATCATCGGCACCGAATTGTCGGTCCAGATCAAGCGCCGCGTCGACCAGTCGCCGATCTGGGAAGGCAGCGCACGCAACCTGGCGCCGGTCGAAACGCTGGCCAAGCTGGATGCGCAGGCACAGGCGGCCAAGCTGGCCGATGCGCTGTTCACCAAGTTCCCCGGCGAGTCGGGCCGCACGATCGAGGTGAAGTAAGCGCATGACCCTGACCATCAATGCGTCCTTCGACGGCGGGAACATCCGCGTCGTCGGCATCGACGGCGACCGTGTCGACCTGGAGATAGTGAAGGACAAGGATTCCGATTTCTACCAGTGGTTCTACTTCCGGGTCGGCGGGGCGAAGGGGCGGACGCTTACCTTCCGCATCCTGAACGGCGAGGGTTCGGCCTTTCCGGGCGGCTGGCGGAACTATCATGTCCGCGCCTCGACCGACCGGCAGGATTGGCGGATGACGCCGACCACCTACGCCGACGGCGTGCTGGAATGGCAGTGGACGGGCGATAGCGACGTTGCCTGGTTCGCCTATTTCGAACCCTATACGATGGAGCGGCATCACGACCTGGTCGCGCGGATCGCCGCGCGCGGTGTGCATCACGAAGAGATCGGCCAGACCCTCGATGGCCAGCCGATCGATTATTTCCGCCTTGGCGACGGTCCGAAGCAGGTGTGGCTCTATGCCCGCCAGCATCCGGGCGAATCGATGGCGGAATGGTGGATGGAGGGCGCGCTCGACTGGCTGACCAGCCCGGCCGCCGAGTCGCTGCTGGCGGCGGCGACCGTCCATGTCGTGCCCAACATGAATCCCGACGGCACGCGGCGCGGCCATCTGCGCACCAATGCGGCGGGCGTGAACCTCAACCGCGAGTGGCATCAGCCGACGCCCGAGCGCAGTCCCGAAGTGCTGTGCGTGCTGAACCGGATGGACCAGACCGGCGTCGACTTCGCGATCGACGCGCATGGCGACGAGGCGATTCCGGCGAACTTCATCGCCGGGTTCGAGGGTATTCCCAGTTGGACCGAGGAACACGGCGCCAAATTCTACGGCTTCGGTCGCCGCCTGGCCGCGCACACGCCCGATTTCCAGACCCAGATGGGCTATGACAAGTCGGGGCCGGGCCGGGCGAACCTGGCAATGTCGACCAACCAGCTTGCCGAGCGGTTCGGTGCGGTATCGGTGACGCTGGAGATGCCGTTCAAGGATCACGACCCCAATCCCGACGCCATCCATGGCTGGTCGGGCGAACGCTCGGCAAAGCTGGGCGTGTCGTGCCTGGAGGTTCTTTCCGAGATGATCGGGGATATTTGATCGGGGAGGGGGGAGCCCTTGGAATAGGGCTCCCCCCGGCCTTCGACTTCGACGCAAAGCGTCGAAGTTTATCCTGAGCGGCCGGCTTGCCAGCTAGCCGAAGGGCTCAGGCGGAACGGGGTTTTTTCGGGCTGGGGTTCGCGCAGAGGCGCAGAGGTGTTTCGCCTGCGTTGGCCTCTGACCTTCGTCCGCGGGAGTTGAGGACTGCAGACGCTCCGGGGCCAGACACCTCCGCGTCCTCTGCGCCTCCGCACGAACTCATCTTCTTTGCGTCTTCGCGCCTTCGCGTGGATTGGAATGCAAACCCCCGTTCAGCCTGAGCGAAGTCGAAGGCCACGCCTCGGCACCCGCCAAACTTACCGCTGGACCCCCTCGACAGCGAGATACCGGTCCAGCTCCGCCAACACTCGCTCCAGACCGGAGGCATCTCCGGCTTCCGCCCGCACCGTCAGCGCGGCCTGCGTATTGGATGCCCGCAGCAACCACCAGCCATCCGCCATCCGCACCCGGACGCCATCGGTATCATTGACCTCCGCGCTATCGCGGGCCAGCGCCACTGCGACCCGCTCGACAATGGCGAACTTGTCCGCCTCGGCCACCGTGATGCGGGTTTCGGGAATGTCGACCATCGCAGGCATCGCGCCGCGCAACTCGGTCATCGAGCGGCCCGCCAGATGAGCCGCACGGATCAGGCGGATCGCGGCATAATGTGCATCGTCGAAGCCGTACCATTCGCCTGCAAAGAACATATGGCCCGACATCTCTCCACCCAGCGGTGCGGCGGTCTCGACCATCTTGGTCTTCATCAGGCTGTGCCCGGTTTTCCACATGACCGGCCGTCCGCCCAGGCCCTCGATATGATCGAACAGCGCCTGGCTGGCCTTCACATCCGCCACGATCGGCGCGCCGGGATGCTCGGCCAGTACGGGGCCCGCCAGCAGCATCAATATCTGGTCGCCCCAGATCACCCGGCCCTGGCCGTCGACCGCGCCGATCCGGTCGCCATCGCCGTCGAAAGCGAATCCGAAATCGAGCTTGTTGGCGGCCACCAACGCCTTCAGCGCGTCTAGATTGCTCTCGACCGTCGGATCGGGGTGATGATGCGGGAAATGACCATCCACATCGGTGAACAGCGTATGGTGCTCACCCGGCAGGCGCTGGACCAGCTTTTCGATGACCGGGCCCGATGCGCCCGAACCGCAGTCCCAGCCGATACGGTACGCGCCGCCCGCATAGCCCGCGATCAGCCGGTCGACATAGGCGTCGAGAATGTCGACCTCCTCGACGGTTCCGGCCCCCTCGGTCCAGTCGCGCGCCGCCGCCATGCGCGCCAGATCCTGCACGTCCTCGCCAAAGAAGGGGCGATGGTGCAGCACCATCTTGAAGCCATTGTCGTCGCGGGGGTTGTGGCTGCCCGTTACCTGTACGGCACCGTCCACTTCTAGCGTCGCTTCGGCGTAATAGACCATCGGGGTGGGGCCCACCCCCAGGCGGACGACATCGACGCCGCTGTCGGTCAGTCCTTCGACCAATGCCGCCTCGAGCGCGGGCGAGCTGAGTCGTCCGTCGCGGCCCACGGCGACGCGGGTGCCGCCCGCGCGGCGCACGCGGGTCGCAAAGCCGCGCCCCACCGCATAGGCCGCGCCATCGTCCAGCGTCTCGGGCACGGTGCCGCGAACGTCATATTCGCGGCAGGCGCTGGGGTGGATCGTCGCGGTCCGCTTGGCCCCGGACTTATCCGTCACGGCGCGCCAGCAACAGGTCGCGGGCCGCGTTCACCCGCCGCGTCAGGTCGGCCGAGCCGCCGCGATCGGGATGAACCTGCCCGATCAGGCGACGATGCGCCTGGCGGATCGCTTCGGCGTCCGCACCGGGCGGCAGGTCGAGTATGGCCAGCGCGTCCATCTCGTCGCGCGGCAGGCGCGGGTCCGGCCTGGCGGTGGACCGGACCCGACCGGGGCGGGGCATATAGCGCCACACCAGCCAGATCACCGCCAGCGCGATCAGCCATTTCATGCGGCGGCGTCAGCCGGGCTCGCACCCGCCGCGCCGGCTTCGGCGCCCCCCTCGGGCAGTTGCAGCGCGGCCATCATCTCACGCAGTTCCTGCCGTGCGGCGACATGGCCAAGGCCCATCGCGCCGAATTCCTTGGCGTCGATCATGGTCAGCCCGTTGGGGAACATCTCGCGATAGATCACGCGCTCGCCCAGGCCCGGGATCACGCGGAAACCGACGCGGCGCGACAGGTCGGTCAGCGCATCCGAGACGCGGCGCATGTTGCGCGCCTCGATATGCTGGAGCCGGTTGCGCAGCACGACCCAGTCGATGGTGGTGCCGTCCGCCCGCGCCCGCTGCTTGCGCGCGTCCCAGATCAGTTCCGAATAGAAGCTGGGGCGCGTCACCTGGAACGTCTCCGGGTCGACCTGGCCGATCAGGTCGAAGTCGACGAAGCTGTCGTTCATCGGCGTGACCAGCGTGTTCGACAGCGCCGCCGCGGTTCGCGCGAAATGGTCGTCGCGGCCCGGCGTGTCGACGATCAGGAAGTCGGCATCCTGCGACAGGCCGAACCACAGTTCCTCGAACCCCTCCTCGGTCTGGCTGGTGTGAGTCGCGTGGGTGGGCATGGGCAGCTTGTGCCCGGTGCGCTTGATCGTCTCGGCGCGGTTGTCGAGATAGCGACCCACCGTCCGCTGGCGATGATCCAGATCCAGACACGCCACGCGCGCCCCCTTGGCGGCCAGCGCGATCGCCACATGGACCGCCGTCGTCGATTTGCCTGTGCCACCTTTTTCATTGGCAAAAACAATCACGTGCGTTGAAGATAGCCGTTCCGGCAACTCGTCGCTTCCTTATTGATCCCCGTTGCCACCCTACATAGAAGCCCTGGGCGTGGGGAACGAGGGGTAAAATCAGTGCAAGTCATTCGGGATCGCGAAGCCCTGGCAGAGGCGCTCGCCGCTTTGCGTGCCGAGGGCACACGCGTGGCGCTGGTGCCGACCATGGGCGCGCTCCATGCCGGGCATATCGCGCTGATCGAGGCGGCCAAGCGCCCGGGCACCAAGGTGGTGGCGTCGATCTTCGTGAACCCCCGGCAGTTCGGCGCGGGCGAGGATCTGAGCCGCTATCCCCGGCGCGAGCTGGCCGATATCCGTATGCTGACCGAGGCGGGGTGCGACCTGCTGTGGTTGCCCGGCGTCGATGCCATGTATCCGGAGGGCCACGCGACGAGCATCCGCGTCGCCGGCGTGACCGAGGGGCTGGAGGGGGCATCGCGGCCCGGCCATTTCGACGGCGTCGCGACCGTCGTGGCCAAGCTGTTCAACCAGGTCGGACCCGATGCCGCCTATTTTGGCGAGAAGGATTTCCAGCAGCTGGCGGTGATCCGCCGCATGGTCGCCGATCTGGACTTTCCGATCGAGGTGGTCGGCGTGCCGACCCAGCGGGACGATGACGGCCTGGCCCTGTCGTCGCGCAATATCTATCTGGACGAGGAACAGCGGGCCAAGGCGGTGGCGCTGCCTCGTGCGCTGGGCGTCGCCGCGCGGGCGATCGGGCGGGGCGAGGATGTGGGAAGCGTGCTTTCCGATGCGCGCGCCACGCTGACCGCCGCCGGATTCGAGGTCGACTATGTCGAGCTGGTCGATGCCGCCTCGCTGAGCCCCGATACCGTGGCCGATCGTCCCCGCCGCCTGCTGGCCGCCGCACGCATGGGATCGACCAGACTGATCGATAATATCGCTTTGAACGACGGTGCGTGAGTTAACCAGTTTGTGACCGTTTCGGTCATAGGCTTGCCCCTGGACAAGAGGAGTCCGAACAGAGGGGCAGGATCATGGCCAATAGCAGCAAGAGTGCGCAGTTCCTGATGGACAGTCGGCTCACCGATCGGGCGGTGACCGACGGCGCGACGATGTACGATCTGGGTGTCGCCTATTCGACCGGCTCGGCCGGCAAGCACCTGGACCTCGTCGAGGCGCACAAATGGTTCAACCTGGCGGCGGTGGCGGGTTTCCTGCCCGCGCAGATCGCCCGGTCCGAAGTCGCCAGCGACATGACCGCGCGCGAGATCGCCGAGGCGCAGCGCCAGGCCCGCGCTTTCCTGAACCACAGCGTGCTTCAGATGCGCGCGGCCTGACCTCGTCGACGCGACCGCGCGCTGACCCCCCGGCAGGGAAGGCCGGGATCAGTCTTCGCCCGGTTCCTTCGCCGCCGGCTTCTTGGCCGCCGTCTTCTTGGGTGCCGCCTTTTTCGCAGGCGCCTTCTTTTCCGCCGCAGGTTTCTTTTCGGCCGTGGCCTTGGCTGCAGACTTGGCTGGTGCCTTCTTCGCCGCCGCCTTCTTCGCCGGTTTCTTGCGCGCCGGAGCGGCCGCCGCCCGCGCGTCGATCAACTGCGCGGCTTCTTCCAGCGTCAACTGATCCTTGTCGACCGTCTTCGGGATGGTGGCATTGGTCTCGCCATCGGTGACGTAGGGGCCGTAGCGCCCTTCCATCAGCTTGATCTCCGCCTCGGTGCGCGGATGCTTGCCCAGCACCTTCAGCGGTTCGCGCGATGCCGTCGTGCGCGCGCCACGCCCGCCGCCTGCCGCCGCCTCGGCCAGCTTGACCACCGCGGCATTCATGCCCGTTTCGAACACATCGGCGGTCGAGGTCAGCCGCGCATATTTACCGGCATGCGCCAGATAGGGGCCATAACGCCCGATCGACGCCGTGATCGGCTCGCCGGTTTCGGGATGGTTGCCGATGCTGCGCGGCAGGCTCAGCAATTTAAGCGCCCATTCCAGGTCGAGATCGACATCCTTGGGGATCGAGGCGCGCTTGGCGTCCTTGCCCTCGCCCAGCTGGATATAGGGGCCGAAGCGCCCGGACTTGCGCTCGACGGGCAGGCCGGTCTCGGGATCCTGGCCCAAAGTTTCGGGCCCGCTATCCTCGCCCGCGCCCTCGCCGCCCTGGGCGAATCGACGGGTATATTTGCACTCGGGATAGTTGGAGCAGGCGATGAACGCGCCGAATCGACCACCGCGAAGGGCCAGCTTGCCCTCGCCGCAATTCGGGCAGAGCCGCGGGTCCGACCCGTCCGCCTTTTCAGGAAACAGATAGGGCGCAAGGAACTGGTCCAGTTCGGCGGTGATCGCGGAGGGCTGCTGCTCCATGACTTCGGAGGTGCGCGGCTTGAAGTCGCGCCAGAAGGCGTCGAGCACCGCCTGCCACTGGGCGCGGCCGCCGGACACGTCGTCCAGTTCCTCTTCCAGCTCGGCGGTATAGTCGTAGCCGACATATTTCTCGAAGAAGCGCTCCAGGAACGCCGTCACCAGCCGCCCGCTCTCCTCGGCGAAGAAGCGGTTCTTCTCGACGCGGACATAGGCCCGGTCCTTCAGCGTCTTGATGATCGAGGCATAGGTGGAGGGACGCCCGATGCCGAGTTCCTCCATCCGCTTGACCAGCGACGCCTCGGAAAAGCGCGGCGGCGGCTGGGTGAAGTGCTGTTCGGCCTTCACCTCCTTCTTGGCGGGGGCATCGCCCTCGCGCAGGCGGGGGAGGCGGCGTGCCTCTTCGTCCTGGCTGTCGTCCTGGCCTTCTTCGTACAGCGCCAGATAGCCGGGGAAGAGCACGACCTGGCCGGTCGCGCGCAGCATGTTGCGGCCGGTGCCGTCGGCCATGTCGATGGTGGTCCGCTCCATCCGCGCCGAGGCCATCTGCGACGCCAGCGCGCGCTTCCAGATCAGGTCGTACAGGCGGCCATGATCGCCCGAGCCCGCACGGTCGCGGGAGAAGTCGGTGGGGCGGATCGCCTCGTGCGCTTCCTGCGCGTTCTTCGCCTTGGACTGGTACATGCGCGGCTTGTCGGGGACGTAGGACGCGTCATAGCGGTCGGCCACGGCCTTGCGTGCCGCCGAGATGGCCGATCCGTCCATCTGGACGCCGTCGGTACGCATGTAGGTGATCGCGCCATCCTCATAGAGCTGCTGCGCGATCCGCATCGTGTGATCGGCCGAGAAGCCCAGCTTGCGCGCGGCCTCCTGTTGCAGGGTCGAGGTGGTGAAGGGCGGCGGCGGGTTGCGCGTCGCGGGCTTGGTCTCGACCGACTGGACCTGGAAACGGCCCGCCTCGACATCGGCCTTGGCGCGGGTGGCGTCGCCTTCATTGCCGATCGACAGACGGTCGAGCTTTTTGCCCTCCCACTGGACCAGGCGCGCGACGAAGGGGGTGCCGTCCTGCTCCATATCGGCCGTCACCGACCAATATTCCTGGGCCCGGAACGCCTCGATCTCGCGCTCGCGGCTGACGATCAGGCGCAGCGCCACCGACTGGACGCGACCCGCCGACTTGGCGCCGGGCAGCTTGCGCCACAGCACCGGCGACAGGGTGAAGCCGACCAGATAGTCGAGCGCGCGGCGTGCCCGGTACGCGTCGATCAGGTCGGTATCCAGCTCGCGCGGGTTCTGCATCGCGTGCAGCACGGCGGGCTTGGTGATCGCGTTGAACGTCACGCGCTCGACCTTGTCGGGCAGCGCCTTGCGGTTCTTCAGAACCTCCTGCACGTGCCACGAAATCGCCTCGCCCTCGCGATCAGGGTCGGTGGCCAGGATCAGGCGGTCGGCCTTCTTGGCCTCGTCGGCGATCGCCTTCAGCTGGCGCGCCTTGTCCGCGTAATTCTCCCACTCCATCGAGAAGTTCTGGTCGGGGTCGACCGAGCCGTCCTTGGGCGGCAGGTCGCGGACGTGACCATAGCTCGCCAGGACGCGGTAGTCCGAACCCAGATATTTCTCGATGGTCTTCGCCTTGGCGGGCGATTCGACGATGACAAGCTGCATGAGTGGTAAAACTACGTCCCTTACGTGTGTACGCGAGGATGGGGAGGGGGCGGGGGGCCGTCAAGCGGGGTTGGCTCGGGCTTGGTGGGGGTGGCACATGGCCTTCGACTTCGCTCAGGCCGAACGAGTGAGGGGATAAATGCCACGTCTCCCAACCTCCGTTCAGCCTGAGCGAAGTCGAAGGTCATGCCTAAACCTCTCGGACAAAGCGCAAGGCGGCACCCCGATATTCCGGTCTGTCGTGAAGGTGATAGCCCAGCCGCTCCGCCAGCCGGATCGATCCCTGATTGGCGGGCGAAATGATGCACTGGGTCGCGGGCGGTGCGTGGGTGTCCGTCATCCAGCGATGCGCCGCCGAGGCCGCCTCATGGGCATAGCCCCGCCCATGCGCCGCGCGGGTGAAGACCCAGGCTGCTTCGGGTAGCGGTTCGATCCGGGGCACCACCTCGCGCCGAAAATCCATGAAGCCGGTTTCGCCGAGATAAGCCCCGCTCGCCCGGTCCAGCACCGCGAACAACCCGTATCCGAACACCGACCAGTGACCGATATAGCGCAGCAATCGCATCCAGGCTTCTTCGCCCGTCATCGGCGACCCGGCATGGCGGACCACGACCGGGTCGGCGACCATCGCGGCATAGGCGTCGAAATCCGCGGCCTCATAGGGGCGCAGGGTCAGGCGGTCAGTGTGGATCATGCCAGTGCCACCCGCCCTCCGGCATGGCGCTCCAGCCGTCCGGCGAGTTCCAGTTCCAGCAGGATCGTCTGGACGATGGCGGGTGGTCGCCCGCTCTGGCGGATGAGTTCGTCGACCGTCACCGCCACCGGGCCGAGCAGGTCGGTCACGCGGGCGCGGTCGGCGTCGCTCGCCTCCTGCGGTGGCGGGGGCGCGTAGCGGCTCTCCGGCGCGCGGACCATGCGTGGGTCGATGGGGCGAATCTGTTCGAGGATGTCCGCCGCCGACTGGATCAGCGTCGCGCCCTCGCGGATCAGCATATTGCAGCCTTGCGCGCGTGGATCGGCCGGGTGGCCCGGCACCGCCATCACCTCGCGACCCGCCTCGCCCGCCAGCCGCGCGGTGATCAGCGAGCCGGAGCGCGGCGCGGCCTCGACCACCACCGTCCCTTGGGCTAGCCCGGCGATGATCCGGTTGCGCGAGGGAAAGTGACGCGCGAGCGGCTGCGTGCCCGGCGGCTGTTCGGCGATCAGCAGGCCGCGCGTGGCCACTTCTTCCTGAAGGCGTGCGTTTTCGGGCGGGAAGGCGATGTCGATGCCGCTGGCGATGACGCCGATCGTCCCGCCGTCGAGCGCGCCGATATGCGCCGCCGTGTCGATGCCGCGCGCCAGGCCGGAAGTGACGGGGACGCGGTGCGAGGCCAGGTCCTGCGCCAGCCCCCGCGCGAACCGGCACGACGCGGCCGAGGCGTTGCGTGCGCCGACCAGCGCCACCCCGCCGCGCTGGGCGAGCGCCATGTCGCCGCGCACGATCAGTGCGGGCGGCGCGGTATCGAGTTCGGCGAGCAGCACGGGATAATCCGCCTCGCCCAGCATCACGTGCCGCGCGCCCAGCCGTGCAACCGCCTCGATCTCGCACGCGATCACCGCCGGATCGGCGGCTTTCGGTGCTTCGCCACCGCCCCGCCGGGCAAGATGGGGCAGCGCATCCAGCGCGGCCTGCGCCTCGCCGAAGCGCGCCATCAACTGGCGCCAGGTGACGGGGCCGATGCCATGCGTCCGCAGCAGCCGGAGCTGCGCGAACCGGGCGTCAGTCACGTTTCTTGCCGATACGCGGCTCGGTGCCCGCCAGCAGTCGTTCGATGTTCGCGCCATGCTTCCAGATGACGATGAGGGCGAGCGCGATCAGCAGCAGGACCAGGTCGAACCGCCCCATCACCGCCGCCGCCAGCGGTGCGCTGACCGCCGCCGCCATGCCCGCGACGGCCGAGATGCGCAGCGTCGCGAGCAGCCCCAGCCACACCACCGCATAGACGACGCCCAGCGGCCAGTGGAGCGCAACCACGACGCCCATCAGCGTGGCGACACCCTTGCCACCGCGAAACTTCAGCCAGATCGGATAGCAATGGCCGACAAAGGCGGCCGCCGCCGCCAGCGGCTCTTCGCCGGGCAGCCAGTGGCGCACGATCAGGACGGCGGCGACACCCTTCAACAGGTCGAGGATCAACGTCGCGGCGGCGAGGCCCTTGCGGCCCGTGCGCAACACGTTGGTCGCGCCGATATTGCCCGACCCGATGCTCCGAAGATCGCCCGCCCCGGCGGCGCGCGTCAGGATGATTCCGAAGGGAATCGACCCCAGCAGATAGCCGATCAGCAAGGCCCAGGTGGGCGGCCCCCAGATGATTTCGGTCGGCAATAGTCTTCCCCTGTGCTCCGGGACAGACATAGAACATCGCTCCGGCGCTGTCCAATCCGGCGGGGCTCTGGTTTCGGATGCGCGCGGGGCTTATGAGGCCTTGATGAGCGATGCGCGTCCCATCCTGTTCTTCGATTCCGGTGTGGGTGGCCTGTCGATCGCGGGGCCTGCGCGACAGGCGTTGCCGCGCGCGCCGTTCGTCTATGTCGCGGATAGCGCCGGGTTTCCTTACGGCGAGAAAAGCGAGGCCGAGATTGCCGCGCGCGTCCCCGCGCTGCTCGGGAGGCTGGCGGAGCGATACCATCCGCGCCTGATCGTCATCGCGTGCAACACCGCCTCGACCATCGCGCTGCCCGCGGTGCGCGCCGCGCTCGACCTGCCGGTGGTCGGCACGGTGCCCGCGATCAAGCCGGCCGCCGCGATGAGCCGGACGCGCGCGATCGGCGTGCTCGGCACCCGCGCGACGGTGCGCCAGGCCTATGTCGACGATTTGGCGGCGCGCTTTGCGGGTGACTGCCGGGTGATCCGGCACGGCTCGGCCGAACTGGTCGAACTGGCCGAGGCGAAGCTGCGTGGCGAGAGTCTGTCGCCCGAGGCGTTCGTGGCCGTGCTGGACGGACTGTTCGGGCAGGCGGGTGGCGAGGCCATCGATGTCATCGTCAACGCCTGCACCCATTTCCCGCTGGTCGAGGCGGAACTGGCGGCGGCGGCACCCCATGCGGTTCGCTTCGTCGATGGCGGGCCGGGGATCGCGCGGCGAATCGCGTTTCTGACCGATGGTCAGGACTGGCCCGACTCGGCGGGCGAGGGGGTGGCGGTGTTCACCCGGCTGGGTGAACGCGAAGCGGCGTTGCGGCCGGGACTGGCGGCGCGGGGCTTTGCGAAGATCGAGGCTCTTTGATCCTTGTGCCTCTCACACCCGTTTGAACGAGCATTGGCCTTCGCTGAGCGGCAACGGCGGCAGGCTGGTTTGGCGGCGGGAAAGGCAGCTGCGAACCATCCGCATCAGGAACCGATCGGGCCTTGGGACAATATGTCCACCATGATCGATCACAGTGAGCGCAGTTCCCGACTCGATTCATGCGCAGCTTGCGCCTACATTCCCTTTCCATGAGCATCGAGGGCACGGACGCGCGCGTGGATTATTCCCGCGTCTTCACCCAGGCGATCGACCGCCTGCACGCCGAGGGACGTTACCGCGTCTTCATCGACATTTTGCGCAACAAGGGCATGTTCCCGAATGCCCGGTGTTTTGCCGGGCATAACGGGCCCAAGCCGATCACCGTCTGGTGCTCCAACGATTATCTGGCGATGGGGCAGCATCCGAAGGTCATCGCCGCGATGGAGGAAGCGCTGCACGACGTCGGCGCAGGGTCCGGCGGCACGCGCAACATCGGCGGCAACACCCATTACCATGTCGATCTGGAAGGCGAGCTGGCCGACCTGCACGGCAAGGAAGCGGCGCTGCTCTTCACCAGTGGCTATGTCTCCAACGAGGCGACGCTGGCGACGCTGGCCAAGATCCTACCGGGCTGCGTGATCTTCTCCGACGAACTCAACCACGCCTCGATGATCGCGGGTATCCGCAATTCGGGCTGCGAGAAGCAGGTCTTCCGCCACAACGACCTCGCCCATCTCGAGGAATTGCTGGCGGCGGCGGACCCGGCGGTGCCCAAGCTGATCGCGTTCGAGAGCGTCTATTCGATGGAGGGCGATGTCGCTCCTATCGCGGCGATCTGCGACCTGGCCGACAAGTATAATGCGCTGACCTATCTGGACGAGGTGCACGCGGTCGGCATGTACGGTGCGCGCGGTGGCGGCATTTCGGAGCGTGACCATGTCGCGCACCGGCTGACCGTGATCGAGGGCACGCTGGGCAAGGCGTTCGGCGTCATGGGCGGCTATATCGCGGCCGACCGGATGATCGTCGACGTGATCCGCTCCTATGCGCCGGGGTTCATCTTCACGACCTCGTTGTCGCCGGTGCTGGTCGCGGGCGTGCTGGCCAGCGTGCGCCACCTGAAGCAGAGCTCGGTGGAGCGTGATGGCCAGCAGGCCGCCGCCGCCAAGCTGAAGGCGATGATGCGCGAGGCGGGGCTGCCCGTGATGCTGGGCGAGACGCATATCGTGCCGGTGATGGTCGGTGACCCGGTCAAGGCCAAGAAGATCAGCGACATCCTGCTCGCCGAATACGGCGTGTACGTCCAGCCGATCAACTATCCCACCGTCCCGCGCGGCACCGAGCGCCTGCGCTTCACGCCGGGTCCGGCGCATGACGAGGCGATGATGGTCGAACTGGTGGCCGCGCTGGTCGAGATCTGGGAGCGGCTGGAATTGCGGATGGCGGCGTAAGAGCCCGGCCCCTTCCACCCCGGCGCAGGCCGGGGCCCAGTTGCGACCAAGCGGTTGGTACGCGAAACGATGCGACCGTATCCGCCCCGACGGTAAGGCAACTGGACCCCGGCCTGCGCCGGGGTGGCCCCAATATCGAGGTTGGATTTTAATAGAGCGTGATCGCGGTGTCGCTGCCGGTCACGGCCAGGGGTTCGCCAAACCGCACCGTGTGGACGCTGCTATATTCGCCATCCACCGGATCGGCATAGACATGGACGACGTGGCGCATCCCGTCGATCACCCAATAGGTCGGGATGTCCGCCTGGGCATAGAGCATCCGCTTCAGGCCCATATCGCGGCTTTGCGTCGTCTGCGCGATCTCGACCACCAGCCGAACGTCGTCCGGTGTCAGGAAGCGGTCCTCCGCAATCGGCTGGCGCAGCAGTGCGGTATCGCACGCGACGACGGTGGCATCGTTCAACGTAATCCCAACCTCGCCGCATAGCCGGTTTCTCGGCACGACCGTCGCCAGTTCGATCAAGACGTCGGCCTGTGCCTGGGCATGGCCCCCCATTGGCGGATTTATCCGCTCCAGCTCGCCGTCGACCAGTTCGACCTTCATGCCCTCGAACGCGCCGCTTTCGACCATGCGCAGGAACTCGGCGCTGGTGAACCGCGCGCGGGTGTCGGGGGCAAGGCGAGCCAGCGGGTTCACGGTCGCGATCCTGTCATGACGGCACGAGCGAGCCTGGCCGCGCGTCACTTCTTGCAATAGCCCTCGCCGGCCTTGACCGTCAGACATTCGGCCTTGCCCGCCAGATACTTCAACCCAGTGGCATCGCCATTGGTCGGGCGCAGAACCTCGCGTACACCATTGCGCTCGAAGACGATGGTGTCGCCCACCGCCTCACCCCGGAACTCGCCCTTGTGGTCTAGGTCCCACTGCATCTCCATGCGATAGCGGCCCGGCGTCGCGGCGTGTTTGATGTACAGATACATGCCCTCCACTCCGATCCAGCGACCGACATAATCGGGGGCCTTTTGCTTGGGCACCCCGATAAAGGTGGAGCCGTCACCCGCGGGCCCCGCCGTGGCGGCGGCGCTGGGGGTGTTCGCTGTGGGGGCGGCGGCGTTCTTGACCGCCTCCGGCGTCTCGCGCGAACAGGCGGTCAGGGCACAGAGGGCGGTCAGGATCAGGATCGGCTTCATGACGCGCAAAACCCCCAAAGCACAGTGCACGTTCCGCGGCGTGCGCTTGCGTCAAGGGGTAGCCATATCGTGCCTGCGCGCGTAAAGGCGCACCCATTCCATCCTCACCCTATTGGAGCGCCCGTCCCATGCGCATCGCGATCGCATCCGATCATGCCGCCGTCTCGTTGAAGACCGTGCTGGCGGACTGGCTTCGCGAACAGGGGCATGAGGTGCTCGACCTGGGCACGGACGGCACGGCCAGCGTCGATTATCCCGATTTCGGCCGCGCGGTCGGCGATGCGCTGGCCGATGGTCGCGCCGAGCGCGGCGTGGCCCTGTGTGGCTCGGGCATCGGTATTTCGATCGCCGCCAACCGCAATCCCGCCTGCCGCTGCGCGCTGGTGTCGGAGCCGCTGTCGGCCGCGCTCGCCCGCCAGCATAACGACGCCAACGCCATCGCCATGGGCGCGCGCGTCATCGGCGAGGAAATGGCCAAGGCCTGCCTCGACGCCTTCCTGTCCACCCCGTTCGAGGGGGGACGGCATCAGCGGCGCGTCGACATGCTGTCCACCGCGCCCGCCCATAATTGAACGCACCAGAATCGCCCGCCCAAGGATACCCTGCATGAGCACGCTTAACGACGTCCAGCCCGATGGTTTCTTCACCCGCACCCTGGCCGATGCCGACCCGGCGGTCTTCGCGGGCGTCGCGCACGAGCTGGAGCGCGAGCAGACCCAGATCGAGCTGATCGCCAGCGAGAACATCGTCTCCAAGGCGGTGATGGAAGCGCAAGGCTCGGTCTTCACCAACAAATATGCCGAGGGTTATCCGGGCAAGCGCTATTATCAGGGATGCGCCCCGTCGGACGAGGTCGAGCAGCTGGCGATCGACCGCGCCAAGCAGATTTTCGGCTGCGGCTTCGTCAACGTCCAGCCGCATTCGGGCGCGCAGGCGAACGGCGCCGTCATGCTGGCGCTGGCCAAGCCGGGCGACACGATCATGGGCCTGTCGCTCGACGCGGGCGGCCACCTGACCCATGGTGCGAAGGCGGCGCTGTCGGGCAAGTGGTTCAACGCGGTCCAGTACGGCGTCGATCCCGAGACGCACCTGATCGATTATGACGAGGTCGCCCGCATCGCGCGCGAGTGCCAGCCCAAGATCATCATCGCGGGCGGCTCGGCCTATCCGCGCGTCATCGACTTCGCCAAGTTCCGCGCGATCGCGGACGAGGTCGGCGCGTATTTCATGGTCGACATGGCGCATTTCGCGGGCATCGTCGCGGGCGGCCTGCACCCGACCCCGTTCGGTCATGCCCATGTCGTGACCACCACCACGCACAAGACGCTGCGCGGCCCGCGCGGCGGCATGATCATGACCGATGACGAGGCGATCGCGAAGAAGATCAACTCGGCCGTCTTCCCGGGCCTGCAGGGCGGTCCGCTGATGCACGTCATCGCCGCCAAGGCGGTCGCGTTCGGCGAGGCGCTGCAGCCGGAGTTCAAGACCTATATCGCGGCGGTGGTCGAGAATGCCCGAACGCTGGCGGCCACGCTGAAGGCGCGCGGTGCGAACCTGGTCGCGGGTGGCACCGACACGCATCTGGCGCTGGTCGACCTGACCCCCCTGGGCATCACTGGCCGCGACGCGGACGAGGCGCTGGAGCGGGCCGGGATCACCTGCAACAAGAACGGCATCCCCAACGATCCGCTGCCCCCGATGAAGACCAGCGGCATCCGCGTCGGCTCGCCCGCCGGGACCACGCGCGGTTTCGGCACCGCCGAGTTCGAGCAGATCGGCCATATGGTCGCCGACGTGCTCGACGGTCTGAAGGCCAAGGGCGAACATGGGGACCCGGAGGTCGAGGCGAACGTTCGTGCCCGTGTGCGTGAGCTTTGCGCACGCTTTCCGATCTATCAGGGATAAGGACGTTACCGATGGCCAAGTTCGACCAGAAGATTTCCGAGGTTCAGAGCGACATCAAGTCGACCCCGGGCCTTGGCAAGAGCATGGCCAAGTGGGGCGCGCTGGGCGCGGTCGTCGCGATCCCGGTGCCGTTCGTCGGCCCGATCTTCGGCGCGGCGGCGGGTGCCGGCTACGCCTATTTCAAGGCAAAGAAGAAGATCTGAATGCGCTGCCCCTTTTGCGGCCATGAAGACAGTCAGGTAAAGGACAGCCGCCCCACCGAAGATGGGGCGGCCATCCGCCGTCGTCGCCAATGCGAAGGCTGTGGCGCGCGCTTCACGACGTTCGAGCGTATCCAGCTGCGCGAATTGTTCGTGCTGAAGAGTGAGGACCGCCGCGAGCCGTTCGACCGCGAGAAATTGCTGCGGTCGATCGCCATCGCCACGCGCAAACGGCCGATCGACCCGGTGCGGGTGGAGAAACTCGTCTCCGGCATCCAGCGGCAGTTGGAGACAAGCGGCGAGGGCGAGGTGTCGTCCAAGCGGATCGGCGAGATGGTGATGGAAGGGCTCAAGGGCCTGGATTCGGTCGCCTATATCCGCTTCGCCAGCGTGTACCGCGAGTTTGGCGAGGCCAAGGATTTCGAGGCTTTTGCTGGCACGGTGGAAGAGGTGGCGCCGAAGGGGGAGTGATGTGAGCGGCGGGGCGTGAGCTTCAACTTCGCTCAGCCTGAAAGGTTGTTTGTATCAGGGGAGATCTCCCCACCCCCGTTCAGGCTGAGCGAAGTCGAAGCCCAAGGGATTCCCTTGCCCCAGACCCCAAAAGCGATAGGCTGAGGGAAAGGCCTTCTACGCCTACATCCTCTGCTGCTCTGACGGTAGCTTCTACACCGGCCACACCGACAATCTCGAACACCGCATCGCCCAGCACTAGACCAGCGAACTCCCCGGCTACACCCAGCCTCGTCGCCCGGTAACGCTGGCTTGGTCCCAGGATTTCCCCTCCCGCTACGAAGCCCTCACCGCCGAACGCCAGATCAAAGGCTGGTCCCGCACCAAGAAGGCCGCGCTGATCGCATCGGACTGGACGACACTCAAAGAAGCCGCGATACCGCGCGCGGAACGTGCCCTACGACTTCGCTCAGGGCGAACGAGAGAGTGACCGTGAATAAGCCCGAACCCCCCGTCATCGTCCTGGTCCGCCCGCAGCTTGGCGAGAATATCGGCAAGGCCGCGCGCGCGATGCTCAATTTCGGGCTGGTTGAGATGCGCCTCGTCACCCCGCGCGACGGCTGGCCCAATCCGCAGGCGGGTCCGGCGGCGTCGGGGGCGGACATCGTGCTGGAACAGGCCAAGGTCTATGAAAGCGTCTCCGACGCGGTCGCCGATTGCGCCCAGGTCTATGCGACCACGGTGCGCAAGCGCGGCGTGACCAAGCCGGTCGTCACGCCCGAAGAGGCGGCGCGCGAAATCCACGCCGACACCGTGGGCCGCGCCGCCTTCCTGTTCGGGCCGGAGCGGTCCGGGCTGGAAACCGACGATGTCGCGATCGCGCGCAAGATCGTCACCGTGCCGATCAATCCGGAATTCGGCAGCCTGAACCTGGCGCAGGCGGTGATCCTGATCGCCTATGAATGGTCGAAGGGCATCGAACTGGCCCAGCCGCCCGAAGTCGAATTGCCCGAAGTCGCGCCGCAGGGCGAACTGGACGGCATGATCGCCCAGCTGGACGAGATGCTGGAGAATGCAGGCTTTTTCTTCCCGCCCGACCGCACCCCCGCAAGCAAGCGCACGCTGCGCACCTTGCTGACCAAGCCCGGCTGGTCGAGCCAGGAAGTCCGTACCCTGCGCGGGGTGCTGTCGACGCTGGCGCGGCCTCGCCAGCGCTGATCTTGTCTGGCCGTGGAGTCGTGATAGTCTGACCCCCGGATCTATCGGGGAGTCCGAATTATGATGCTTTTGCTTTTCGCCCTCCAGGCCGCGACCGCCGCCGCACCCGCGCCTGCACCGGTCGCGCCGCAGGACAAGGTCATCTGCAAGACGTATCACGAAACCGGATCGTTTCTGAAGACGCGCAAGACCTGCCTGACCCGCCAGCAATGGCAGCGGTCGAGCGAAACCAACCAGGGCGCGGCACGCAACGTCGTCAGTGCAGGCACCGGTGTGCCCGACGGCAATCTGGGGACCGGCGGGCTGTAACAGCCCGCCCGTTACCCCCGCGTCCGGTCGAACGTCGCCAGTTCATAGGCGATCGAGCCTTCGACGAGCGTTTCCCACATATCGGCCACCACCGCCTCGGGCAGCCCCAGGCGGCGGGCTTCGGCACGGGCCTGGTCGATCACCTGGGTCTTGCGATCTTCGTCGCGCACGCGGTCGCGGGTCGGCTTGATGCGTGCGGCGGCGTCCATATAGGCGAAGCGGCGGGCGAGCAGGGCGACCAGTTCGCGGTCGAGCTGGTCCACCCCGGCACGAACCTGCGCCATGGTCGTGCAATCGGGTCCGGCAAGTATCTCGGTCATGGGCCATGGCTCTGCCGGGCGGTGCGCGCGCTGTCCAGTCCGGCTTGCGGATCGGCGCGGGTCCGGGATAGCATCGCTAGGACATATCATGGGGAGATGGAATGATGGTGAGCACCTTGCTGCTGTTGCTGCTGGCTGGACAACAGGCCGAACCGGCGACGGCGCCCTCGCCGCCCCCGGCCAAGGAAAAGCAGATCTGCCGGAACGAGGAAACGACCGGTTCGCGCATGGGCGGTCGCCGGGTCTGCCGGACCAAGGAGCAGTGGGACGCGATCTCGGCGAATGCGCGCAAGACCATGGACGATGCCATGACCCGCTCGCCGGCCCCGTCGGTCCGCTGATCTACCGCCCTGCTTGACTCCGGCGCGCCCCTCGTCTAGGCGCGCCGCTTCGCAATTGCCCCCGCATCCCGGTGAAGCGGTGGGCCTGCGCTTGTCCCCATAAAGGCTTGCATGGTGCGATACCGGGACCAACGTCGTTCGTAATTGCCAAGGAATACAAGATGTCGAAGCGTCAGAGCGCGAAGTACAAGCTCGATCGCCGTATGGGCGAGAACATCTGGGGTCGCCCCAAGAGCCCGGTCAACAAGCGTGAGTACGGCCCCGGCCAGCACGGTCAGCGTCGCAAGGGCAAGATGTCAGACTTCGGTCTGCAGCTGCGCGCCAAGCAGAAGCTGAAGGGCTATTACGGCGATGTGACCGAGAAGCAGTTCAAGGCCTGCTACCAGGAAGCCGCCCGCATGAAGGGCGATACCTCGCAGAACCTGATCGGCCTGCTCGAGCAGCGTCTGGACATGATCGTGTACCGCGCCAAGTTCGCGCCGACGATCTTCGCCGCGCGCCAGCTGGTCAGCCATGGCCACATCCGCGTCAACGGCGTGAAGTGCAACATCGCGTCGCGTCGCTGCTTCGTCGGCGACGAGATCTCGCTGGGTTCGAAGGCGACCGAAATGGCGCTGGTCCTCGAGGCGCAGCAGCTCGCCGAGCGTGAAGTGCCCGATTACGTCACCGCCGACGGCAACACCAAGGTCGCCCTGACCCGCGTTCCGACGCTGGACGAGGTGCCCTATCCGGTGAAGATGGAACCGAACCTGGTCGTCGAATTCTATTCGCGCTAAGTTTTCGGGTCTTACCGAATTACGGAAAGGGCGGTCCTTGGGGGCCGCCCTTTTTGTTTACGCCGTGCTTGCCGGATGACGCAGGGGCTCTCATACTTCGTCCGTACAAAGGGGGAGGGACATGATGCGCCTGGGATTGATCGCCATCGCCGCGCTGTTGGGCGCATCCGCTGCCACGGCGCAGACCGCCGAGCAGGGGCAATATGCCGACCAGCTTCGGGCGATGTTCACGTCGGTCGCAGGGGGCACCTGTCCTGCCGATCTGATGGCCGACGGCCTGTTGAAGGCATGTCGGGAACAACTGCCCCAGATGGCACCGGGCCTGAAGGCGGCCGGGCCGATCAAGACGATCACCTTCCTGAAGACCGAGCAGGCGAACGGCGAGCGGTTCGAGCAATATCAGGTGGCGTTCACCAACGGCGCACCGTCCAAGTGGACGATCGGCGGCCTGCAGGACGGCAAGTTCAAGTCGGTCTATTCGCTGGGCGATTAAGGGGCGGCGAGAGATGGAAAAGGGCTGATGCTGGAAGGTGAACGGCAAAGGACGGTGGCCGCACGTATCGGCGTGACCGCGCTCAACCTGCTGTTCCCTGGGCTCGGACTGTTTCGGATTGGTCGTTGGAAAAGCGGTATATGTTTTGCTGCCGCGCCTTTCATACTGGTCGGACTCATCACATTCGGCTTGGGCTTTTGTCTGGTCAGCTATGCGGCGGTGTTGATTGCAGCGACTCTGGCCATCTCAGCCATTGCCGCGATCTTCATCGTGGCGATGGTGCTGACATGGCGACGGGGCAAGATGCGGCGCCCGGTGTGCTGGTGGTCGCAATGGTATGTGATCGTCGCGCTGTGGCTAATCGCGGGCCTGCTGTTTAATCAGGCGGCCGATGTATCGCGCCGTATGTACAGGCTTTTCTATGCCCCATCCGGCAGCATGGCGCCGACCCTTTTGGAAGGCGACAAATTCGTCGTTGATACGGGCTGGCGCGGCCCCCTCGAACGCGGGATGCCGGTCCTGTTTCAGGGCGCGGGGTCAGCCCGCATCTATCGTATCGCGGCGGTTGCGGGTGATCGTATAGCGATTCGCAACGGGGTGCCGATCATCAACGGAGTGGCGGCGCAGTGGCAGCCTCGCGGCATCCAGGCCAAGGATGGAGCTGACGGGCGTCTCTGGGCGGAGCGTCTGCCAGGCGAGGCCAAGTCCCACTTCATTTTGAAGAGCGAGCCAGCGCCCTTTGACGATCTTTCGGAAATGGTCGTTCCCGAGGGCCATTTTTTCGTTCTGGGCGACAATCGGGATCGCTCCGCCGACAGTCGCGTCCCCGTCGAAGCTCTTGGCGTCGGTATGGTCCCCGAAAGCTCCGTCATCGGAAGACCGCGTTCCATCTACTGGAGCCAGACACATGACCGGATCGGTCGCCGTCTCGACTGACGGTTTGGTCGATGTCCGGCAAGCTTGCCCCGTGCCGTAGCACCGGGCACAAGGCCCCAAAACACAAGGGGAAAATCATCATGCGCCGTCTGGTCCTATTGTCCCTTCTGCTCTCGGGCGCCGCCATCGCGCAGGAGCGGTCCGCCATCTCGGTCGACACGCTGAAGACGGTCACCCAGACCCTGTCCTCCGACGAATATGAGGGCCGCGCGCCGACTACCCCGGCGGAGGACAAGACGGTCGCCTATATCGTCGATCGCTTTCAGAAGGCGGGCCTGAAGCCCGGCAACAAGGGTGGATGGACCCAGGATGTGCCGATGGTCGAGATCACCGCCAACGACGTCCAGCCCTTCACGATCCGAGGGAAGGGTGCGCCCATTTCGTTGGCCTATCGCACCGACATGGTCGTCGGCACCTATCGCGTAAGCCCACGCATCGACGTGAAGGACAGCGAGCTGGTCTTCGTCGGATACGGCATCACCGCGCCCGAAAAGGGCTGGGACGATTATGCCGGTGTCGATGTGCGCGGCAAGACGGTGGTCATCCTGATCAACGATGCCGACTGGCAGACCATGGGGCGCGAGGGACCGTTCGAGGGGCGCGCGATGACCTGGTACGGCCGCTGGCCCTACAAGTTCGAGAATGCCGCCAAGCACGGCGCTGCGGCTGCGCTGATCGTCCACCAGACCGAGCCCGCCGCCTACCCCTGGGCGGTGGTGCAGTCCTCCTGGACCGGGCCGCAGCTCGAACTGGACGAGGCGGGCGATCATATGGACCAGTCCCAGGTCATCGGCTGGCTGCAACAGCCCGTTGCCGAGCGTATCCTGAAGGCCGCCGGACGCGACCTTGGCACACTCACCAAGGCGGCGCAGACCAAGGGGTTCCGGGCGGTGCCACTGGGCCTGACCCTGTCGGGCGGCTTTGCCAACACGATCCGGCGCCAGGCGTCGAAGAATGTGGTCGGCGTGCTGCCCGGCACGACCGAGCCCGGCGACTATGTCCTTTATTCCGCGCATTGGGACCATCTGGGCCGCTGCGACGCGGTGAATGGCGACGACATTTGCAACGGGGCGCTCGACAATGCGAGCGGCGTGGCCGGGCTGGTCGCGCTGGCCGAGGCGCAGGCCAAGGCAGGGCCGGCCAAGCGCTCGATCGCATTCCTGGCGGTGACCGCGGAGGAAAGCGGGCTGCTCGGTTCGTCCTATTATGCGCAGCATCCGGTCTTTCCGCTGGCGCGCACGGTGGGCGGGGTCAACATGGACGGGCTGAACGTCACGGGCCGTGCGAAGGACTTCGTGCTGGTCGGCCAGGGCAAGTCCGAGATCGAGGACCTGGCCAGACGGATCGTCGCCACCCAGGGCCGCACGATCAGCGCCGAGCCCAATCCGGAACGCGGCAGCTATTATCGCTCCGACCATTTCTCGTTCGCCAAGCTGGGCGTGCCGATGCTCGACGGCGGATCGGGGCAGGACAAGGTCGTCGGCGGCATCGCGGCGGGCAAGGCGGCGGCGGAGGATTATGTCGCCAACCGCTATCACAAGCCCGCCGACCAATATGATCCCAACTGGGATTGGTCGGGGGCTGTGGAGGATTTGACGGTCTATTATCAATTGGGCAGGACGCTGGCCGACCGGCCGGGCCTGTGGCCCAACTGGTACCCCACCGCCGAATTTCGCGGTATCCGCGATCAAAGCAGGAAGAATGCCCAGTGACGACGCCAGCCGTGACGACGCCTAACGCGACGACGCCTCCGCCCGCCGAATGGGCTCCCCATGATGCGGTGTGGATCGGCTTTCCCAGCCATCCCGAGCTGTGGGAGGAGGATCTGGAGCCCGCGCGCGAGGAGGTGCTGGCCTTTGCCCGCGCCGTCCATGCCGATGGCCGCGGCGAGCGGGTGATCCTGGTCGCCGCCGATGGCGAGGCGGCCGAGGCTGCGCGCCGCATGGCGGGTGAGGTCGCGGACGTGATCGTTCAGCCGTTCGGCGACATCTGGCTGCGTGATACCGGCCCGATCGTCACCGGCGACGGCAGTGCACGCCTGTTCGAATTCAACGGCTGGGGCGGCAAGTACGACTTGCCCGGCGACGACACGGTCGGCGCGCGATTGGCCGAGGAGCGCGGCATCGCGGCCAAGGCTTGCGGCTGGGTGCTGGAAGGCGGCGCGATCGACGGCGACGGCACGGGCCTGGTCGTCACCACCCGCCAGTGCCTGCTCAACCCCAATCGCAACCCCGACCTGGACGAACATACGATCGCCGAGCGGCTGGCGCAGGATCTGGGCCTGACGCGGATCGTATGGCTGGGCGACGGCCTGCTCAACGATCATACCGACGGCCATGTCGACAATCTGGCCCGCTTCGTCGGCCCCAACCGCATCGCCCTGCCCGAAGCGGCCGAGAACGACCCCAACTGGCAGGTCTATATGGCGGCCAGGCGTGACGCGACGGCGGCGGGGCTGGAGGTCGTGACCATCCCGTCGCCCGGCCGCGTGCTGCGCGACGAAGAGATCGTACCCGCCAGCTATATGAACTTCTATATCGGCAATGCGGCGGTCGTCGTGCCGCTCTATGGCAGCGAGAACGACGCCGCGGGCGTCGCGGCGATCCAGGCGATCTTCCCCGACCGCGACGTCGTGGGCCTGCGCGCCGATGCGATCCTGACCGGCGGCGGCAGCTTCCACTGCATCTCGCAGCAGATTCCGACGATCGCCTGATCATGCATGTCGGACCCGCGCTTCCGACGAGGAGGCGCGGGCTTCGCCCGTCGGCCGGGCTTGCTCTTTACCGTCCGTAAACCGCCAGCCGGTTACGCGCCGCGATCCCTCGTCCGGGATCGGAATTACGCATTGCAAGCCACGATCAATCTGCTTCGCAGCCAACATGAGGAGATCGCGGCAGCCGTCGGCGATCTCGTGGCGCTGTTCGACATGCGTTACGCCGACGCCGCGTCCATACTGGGACCGGCGCGCATGCGGATCGCCCAGATCATCACCAAGCATTTGAAGACCGAGGACGAACTGCTGCTGACGCCGCTGCGCGAACAGCGGCTGATGGCGAGCATCCCCGGATGCGAGGCGATCGTGATCGAAACGCGTGAACTTCGCCTGACCTATTCCCGGCATATCGGCACCTGGACCGCGCGCGCCATCGAGGAACGGTGGGGCGACTATGTCGTGGTGACGCGCCAGCTCAACGAGCGGCTGATGGCGCTGTGCGACCTGAAGATGAAGGATTTTTACCCGGTGGTCCTGCGCCGCATCCTGTTCGATCCCGCCCCGGCGCCCCGTATGACGGCGTGACCGGCGGGGCGCTACGGTCTAGCATGCGGCAGCCACCGATCAGGGGAGTCGTCATGACCGCCGTCCGATCCACCGCCGGGTTTGCCACCGGATTCCATCGTACGATCCTGCCCATTGTCGCACCTGTCCTGGTCATAGCCGCGATCGCTGCGCTCCTTCGCCTGCCGATTGCGCAGAGCCACACCCGCGCCGCGGCGCTCCTGTTCCTGTGGATCGCCTCCGACGCGATGATTTTGGGGCTGTTGGCGCGCGCGCGACGGCCGGGGTGGCGTGCGGGCATTGCGGCGATGGCCTCGGCAGGGATGGCGGTGCTCAGCCTGTCGCCGCCGCCGATCCGGGCGGCGCTGCTCGCCATGCCATGGGCGCTGGTGGTGCCGGTGATCGCGATCGCCCTGCATGGTGGCTGGGGGCTGTGGCGCGTCGTCGAGCGGGTGCGGCAATGGGACCGGCACGATCCCGAACGCTGGACTTCGCTGCTGGGCGAGGTCTTTCCCAGGCCGTTTGCCCGGCTGGCGGTAGCGGAGGCGGGACTGCTCCACCTGGCGTTGTTCCGCTGGCGGGCGAAGCCCGATGTGCCGCCGGGGACGATCGGCTTTGCCTATCACCGGCATCTCCAGCCGATGATGATCACCCTGCTGGCCCTGTCCTGTATCGAGATCGGGGTGACGCACCTGCTGATCGCGCATTGGAGCCGGACGCTGGCGCTGGTCCTGTTCGTCGTCAGTGACGTGTCGCTTCTCTACCTGATCGGCCTGATCAAATCCTTGCGCCTCGCGCCCGTGCTCCTGACCCAGGCGGGCGTACGCGTGCGGGCGGGTATCCTGGTCGACCGGACGATCCCCTATGCCGCGATCCGCCATGTTCAGCTCCATCCGGACGGCGATACGGTGCGCGCGCCGGGCAGTTGGAACGTTGCGCTGCTCGCCTGGCCCAATCTGCTTCTCCGCCTCGACCCGCCCCTGCTGCCACGGTCCCGGTGGCGGCGGGATACGGTCGACGCCATCGCGCTCCGTCTCGACGAGCCCGGCCCCTTCCTCGACGAATTGCGCGTGCGACTGGTCACTCGGCACGTGACGGAGGAATGTTGAGCCATTAAAGGGCGTGGCCATGACCCAGATCACCGTCGCCGCGCTGCAACTGGCCTTCACCGCCGATATCGACCGCAACATCGCCGAGGTGTCGCGCCTCGTCCGCGAGGCGGCACGCCAAGGCGCGCAGGTGATCCTGCCGCCCGAGCTTTTCGAGGGCGAGTATTTCTGCCGGGTGGAGGACGAAGGCCTGTTCTCGAACGCCAAGCCGACCGCCGAGCACAAGGCGGTGCTGGCGATGCAGGAACTCGCCGCCGAGTTGAAGGTCCATATCCCGACCAGCTTCTTCGAGGCGGACGGGCCGCATCACTACAACTCGCTGGCGATGATCAACCCCGACGGCAAGGTCGCGGGCGTCTATCGCAAGAGCCATATCCCGGACGGTCCGGGCTATGAGGAGAAATTCTATTTCCGCCCCGGCAATACCGGGTTCAAGGTGTGGGACGGCCCGGCGACGAAGCTGGGCGTCGGCATCTGCTGGGACCAATGGTATCCCGAAACCGCGCGCGCGATGATGCTGATGGGCGCGGAGATCCTGTTCTACCCCACCGCGATCGGCAGCGAGCCGCATGACGACAGCCTGGATACCGCACGGCTGTGGCGGCGCGCGATGGTCGGCCATGCGGTGTCGAACGTCGTGCCGATCGTGGCGGCGAACCGCGTCGGCAACGAGCATGGCCAGACCTTCTACGGCACCAGCTTCATCTGCGACGAGCGCGGCGACATCCTGGCCGAACTGGGCCGCGAGGAAGAAGGCGTGATCGTCGCCACGCTCGATATCGACCGGGTGAAGCGCCACCGCGCGGCGTTTGGGTTCTTCCGCGACCGGCGGCCCGAGCTGTACGGTCGGCTGGTCCAGGATATCTAAGCCCTATTCCTCCCCTGTAAGGGGAGGTGGCATCGCGTCAGCGATGACGGAGGGGTGTCGTGCTTTCGATAAAACCGCCCCCTCCACACCGCCTCCCCAAGCAGACTTGGGGAGGAAGAGCTTACCCTCGCAACGCCACCGCGCGCGCGAACACGGCCTCGAACATTTCGGGCGTCAGGCGGCCGGTATTCTGGTTGTAGCGCGAGCAGTGATAGCTATCGAGCACCACCGGGCCGCCGCCGGGAAGCCGGTGCTCCGCCAGATGCGCGAAGCGCGCCTTGGGCAGTCGTCCGCCCAGCGCCTTGATGACCGAGCGGTGCGCGATCTCGCCCAGTGCGATGATGACCGACAGCCGGGGCAGCGCGGCCAGTTCCTGTTCCAGGAAGGAGCGGCAGGTGCGGATTTCGTCGGGCGTCGGCTTGTTCTCGGGCGGCAGGCACTTGACCGCGTTCAGGATCACCGCGCCGTTCAGCGTCAGGCCGTCATCGACCTTGGCGGCGAATTCACCCTCGGCCAGGCCGAACTTGGCGAGCGTACCATAGAGCAGCGGCCCTGCGCCATCGCCGGTAAACGGGCGGCCGGTGCGGTGTGCGCCATGCTTGCCCGGCGCAAGGCCAACCACGGCCAGCCACGCCTCGCCGTCACCGAAGGGCGGCACCGGAGCGTTCCACCAGCCGGGATATTCGGCGGCGACCGCCTGGCGGACCTCGACCAGGCGGGGACAGAGCGGACAGTCGCGCGGCGGCTGGATCGCGGCCAGGGGCGAGGGGATGACGGGAAAGGATGCGTCGGACATCGCGCTCGGGTAGTCGGGTGACATGACGACGACAAGCTATGCGATTGCGCTGGGTTCCAACCGTCCGGGACGGCACGGGGGGCCGCACGACGAAATCCGCGCGGCGCTGGCCGAGCTGCCGGGCGTCTATGCCGTGTCGCCGATCCTCGTCACCGCGCCGGTGGGGCCGTCGATCCGCGCCTTTGCCAATGCCGCCGCGCTGGTCGAAAGCCCGCTCGATCCGCCCGCCATGCTCACCCTGCTGAAGGCCATAGAGCGTGATTTCGGGCGGCGGCGCGGGCAACGCTGGGGTGCGCGGGTGATCGACCTGGATATCATCCTGTGGTCGGGCGGGGCGTGGCGCTCGCGCGGGCTGATCGTGCCGCATGTCGCCTATGCGACGCGCGACTTCGTGCTGCATCCGCTGGCCGCGATCGCACCCGACTGGCGCGACCCGCGTGACGGCCGATCGGTACGCCAGATGCGACATGGTGTTGACCGAAGGCGTCCGCGCCCCTAGGTCGCATCCACCGCGATGGAGGGTCCGTAGCTCAGTTGGTAGAGCAAGCGACTTTTAATCGAGAGGTCCCGGGTTCGAGCCCCGGCGGACCCACCATCGGGGTGTTTCAGGGCGTCGCAGCGTGTCTCACGCCCTTGCTAAACCACAGAAATTCAGGTGCGAAAGCGTTGCGGGGTGTCTCACCTCGTGCCCCCGCATGTCATGTCCCTTGGGGGCACGACTGGGGGCACTGATTTTCAAAGTGGGGGCATCGTGCCGCTGACCGATATCCAGTGCCGAAAAGCGCAGCCAGCCGAGAAGGATTACAAGCTCGCAGATTCTGGCGGGCTCTACCTTTTTGTAACGACCAAGGGCGCGAAGTCCTGGCGCCTGAAATACCGCTTTGGCCAGAAGGAGCGGCGGATTGTCTTCGGTCGTTATCCTGAGATGGGCTTGGCCAAGGCACGCGAGCTGCGAGACCGGGCGAGGGCCGAACTGCGCGATCACAAGGATCCGCAGGTCGAGGAGCATAAGCGCGAGATGGCGGCGCACTCGGCAGCGGGCGCGACGTTCGAGGTGGTTGCCAAGCGCTGGCATGAAGCCCAGCTCGGTCGCTGGTCGACGGTCCAGGCCACCAAAGTCCGCCAGGCGCTGGAGCGCGATGTCTATCCGGTGATCGGCCGCCTGCCGCTGCCGGACATTACCTCGGGCATGGTCCTCGATATGCTGCGCCGGATCGAGCGGCGAGGGGCGATCGACACCGCCAAGCGCATCCGCCAGCACGTCTCGGCCGTCTTCGCCTTTGCCATCCCGGAAGGGCTGTGCTCTGCCGACCCGGCCGGGCCAGCGCTGGTGAAGAGCTTGCTGCCCACGCCGATCGGCGGCAGCCAGCCGGGGCTCAACAGTATCGACGAGATCCGCAAGCTGCACGCCGCTATGGACGCGTCGAGCGCGGCACCGCTCACGAAGCTGGCTTCGCGCCTCCTGTCGCTCACCTTCGTCCGGCCAGGCATCGTGCCGACGGCGCGTTGGCACGAGTTCGAAGGCATCGACTGGAGCGACCCGACTGGCGCCAGCGATGCGGCCGAGCCGATCTGGCGGGTCAGTGCCGAGAGAATGAAGCTGGAGCAGGCTGACAAGCGCGAGGAGGCCTTCGAGCATATCTCACCGCTGCCACCCCAGGCCGTCGAGGTTCTGCGGGCCGTGCACCGCCTGACGGGCCGCTTTCCCTATCTCTTTCACAGCACGCGCTCGACCCACCAGCCGATGAGCACCAACACTATCGGCTATGCCTATAACCGGTGCGGGTATCAGGGGCGGCACGTGCCGCACGGCTGGCGCACCAGCTTCTCGACCATCATGAATGAACGTGCGGCGGCGGCGGGCAGGCGGCGCGAGTTGCAGCCGATCATCGATGCCATGCTGTCCCACCGGCCGCGTGGCATCTCGGCGGCGGAATTCGCCTATAACCGGGCGGAGTACATGCCGCTGCGGTGGGAGCTGGCGCGGGAGTGGGCGGACCTAATGACTGGAGGCATAAGGGATAGCCGTGCAGGATAACCAGGGAAGGGCATGTCTGTCTCGCTGTTTCGTTCGTCCCGATATCCCAGATAACGCCTCCACGTTAGGTGTTCGAAAATACGGCACAGGTAAAGTTATCCACAGACTGTTGCATGCCAGTGTTGGGTTTGCATTGCTAAACCAAGGTCGCTATATGCCGGTGTGAGGAGTCGGAGATGAGCGACGAGTGGTTGGATAAGGCGCGAGCCTTGCGCGCGGAGGCTTGGGATGCTGTTCTGGCTAGCCAGCCTTTTGTCGCCTTCAAAAAATTCGACGATTTGGTCATGGAAATGGGCGGGACGTCCGCAATCCCGTCGATCGACCTGTCGTCTGATTGGAAGGCCACTGCTCAGCGCTCCCTTGATGCTGCAGCAAAGCGGATACTTGATCACAAGAAGCTCAGCCAAGGTGACGCAGCCGAATTGGCGTTGCGCCAGAATGGCGAACCCTTGCCAATCGGTCGCCTAATTGAAAAGGTTACGACGCTTGGCCTGGTTCTCGGCGGAGCGGACCCTGTCGCTAATTTTCGTTCAATGATGTCGAAGGATGATCGTTTCTACACGATTCGCCGCGGCAATATGTATTTTTGGTGGCTTCAAGAGGATGAGCTAACTTCTGATTGGCTACCGGAGGCTGAGCCTGTGCTACTCTTAGGCGCAGATAGCCACCGTCATCGTGCCGCAGATGACGGATAAAACTAATCTATTGAGGTAGAAAAAAGAAAACCCCGGAGACCGTAGCCTCCGGGGGGGCTGCTGGGCGCACCATGCAGCGTTGCGGGTGTGCATATACGCTCATGGGCTTCGGACGTCAAGGAGTGCGAGCGTGCGCGGCGCAATTTATTACGATGGTTTCAATCTGTACCATGCTACAGACGACCTCGGCCAGCCTTACCTGAAATGGTGTAACCTGCGCCGCCTTGGCGAATTAGTCGCGCGTGGACATGCTACATCCATAGACCGGGCGGTGTTTTGCACGGCATTTTTTCCCGGCGACCATGGCAAGCGCGTACGACACCAAGCTTATGTCGACGCGCTCAGGCTTGTGGATGTGGAGACACGCCTGGGGCATACGACCAAGGAGCCGATGAACTGTATCAGTTGCGACCGGCGATGGGATCAGCCCAGAGAAAAAGAGACAGACATTAATTTGGCTTTAGCGCTTTTCGCTGACGCCTGCGATGATCTGTACGACGTAGCCTTTCTAGTTACGGCTGATACAGACCAAGCCAGTACCGTGAAGGCCTTTCGTAATCGATTTCCCGCCAAAAAGATCATCAACGTTGTGCCGCCTGGGCGGATGCCATCTAAACAACTTGCCGATCTATGTCACGGTAAGATTAAGCTAACCGAGCGCCACCTCGATGAGTGTGTGCTTCCGCAAGCTGTTATGAAGGAAGGCGAGAGGACCATCTTGCGGCCTTTCGAATATGATCCTCCAGCTGGCTATGTGTACCCTGACGATCGACCGAAAAGGTAAAAAAAGTCCAGGGCTAAGGTGATCATGCGAGAGGCGCCGCCTCCCAAGACATGGGTTCGCGCAGCCACGCCTCGAAATCGCTGGAATGCCAGGCGACGGAGTTTACGCCGATCTGCACGGACCGTGGGAATTCGCCACGTGCCATCTTGCGGTAGATCGTCGCGCGGGACAGCCGGGTGCGCTCCAGCACCTCGGACATGCGGACGAGGCGCTCCACCGCTTCCCCCTTCTTCATTCGACGCGTCTCCAGCCCATCGGGTCGGCCACCCAGGCATCGATGTCGCTCTCGTACCAGGCGACCAGTCCGGCGCTGAGCCGGATGGAGGGCGGGAAGGTGCCCGCGGCGATCCGGCGATAGATGGTGGTGCGGCCGAGCTTCGTCCGCGCCTTCACGTCCGCGAGGCGCAAGAGGTTATCTTTGCGGCGGTCTACGGGGCCGCTCATGCGACCCGCCGGATTGGGGTGACAACGTTATCCTCTCGCTCGCCACCGTCAGGGCCGCCGACGTTCTGGGCCTTCCATTCGCCACAGCGGCGGCTTTCATGCGTCACAGGGAATAGCGAGACGGGGAAGGGGCCTGCCGCCTGAGCGACGCTGGGCGCGCGGACCTGGCAGGTGCCGGTGTCCGCCGCGGCGCCGGGATCACGGATGGCGTTGGACAGGCGAGCGCCCATGCGCTGCCACCAGCGGCAGGTCGCGCAGTTCTGTTCGCAAGCGTTCGACATCATGCCTCTCCTTTCGGGAAGGTGCGCGGGCGGCCGGGCTGGGCCAGTTCCTGCGCGAGGGTCGCGATCGGCGTACCGGCGCGCAGCATATCGGCCGGGGGAAGCCATAGGTCGCAGGGTAGCACCGGCTCGCTGATGGCCTCGTCGGGCAGCAGCGCGGCGGCGATGTCCTCGGGCCGGGACATCATCTTGATCCGGTTGGCCGTGGCGGTGAGCGTGCGGGTGGTGAAGCTGGCGCGAACGCCAGCTTCCCGTTCCTCGCTTGTCCGGCGATCGGACCGGCGTCCCATCTCCCGACAAATCTCCTCCGCCTGCACCCGACCCAGCTTGTAGCCCTGGATCAGCCAGCGTCGTTCGTTGGCCGTGCTCTGGGCCTTCTTGGGTCGGGCGACGGTCAAAGCGGCATCCTGCTGTTGAATTCACCGCATTCGTGGTCGCGGTGGACGTACGGAAACACCGATTTGGTGTTCTGCATGTCGAGGTCAGGCACCCAGCGCGGCGGATAGCGGCGGCAGATGCCTTGCGCTGGCACGACGACCTCGAAGGTTGCGGCGGGATCAACCTCAGAGGCAGCCGCAGCACCCTCAAGGAAATGCAGGCAGGAGGAGCAAGCCATGGTGCTATGCCCTTTCATCCAGATATTGCGAGGGCAGGCAGCCGTCTGCCAACATCGACCGATACTCAGGGACGACGAGGAGTGCCTCGTGCATCATCTGGGCTGGTACGGCGTCGAAAATGACGGCGTGCCATGCCTCGACCATCAGCTGTAGTCGTTGCCCCTTCGTGTCCTTCTCACCCCAGCTCGTGAAGCACGCGCCCACGGTGGTCCGGTAAGAATCGGAGTACCCCCTCTCGTCAGGGTGAGCCACGACCCTGCAGGCTGGCGTGTCGCCGTGACGGCCACCGGTCCAGCACAGCATCGCGTTAGCGATCGGGATGTCGCGGCTCATGCCAGGGCCTCCTTGCTCTGCTGGTATTCAGCCTTGCTCTGCTCGTGTGCGGCCAGCTGTTTTCGCTGGGCCATCTCGTGCCTAAAATAGGCGGCGACCGTGGGAAACGAGAAGTAGTCGAGTTCGCCGACCGCGTGCACTGTCCCATCCGGCATTTCGACATAGCCGGTGCCGTCCCGCCACATCCGGCCATCGTCGACGCCCGCCGGGGTAACGATGCGGATCGAACCGTCGAAACACAGTGCCCAGGCAATGACTGGTGTCTTATCAATGCCCTCGTCACCGCCGTCAGCATATGCCCGAAGTGCCTTGATCCCCGGTTCCGCAGGCAAAAGCTGGAGGGGGCGCGCCATGATGTTCGAGTGCTCGTACTCGGAAATCTCCTCCGATGTTTCCTCGCCCTCAAGGCGGACATAGTAGGCCATGTCCCCGATCTGGGCCTTGTCCTTCCTCGTAATCCGGGTGATCCGCGACAGCGGATAGGACATCCGCCAGTTCATATCGAACATGCCGGTCATGCCCGCACCTCCGTCAGGCTGACGCCACCAATGCGGGCGAGATCCTCGATCGAGTGCCAGAGCGCTCGGGTGAAAAAGCCAGTGTTTTTGACGCCCCGTTGGAATTCGGGGTGGTCGGGGTCGAGCGTTGCGTGATCCGACCAGGCATTGCCGTCGAGGTGTCGGAAGGTCTCGCGAAGCTTGGCGATCACGCCTTCGATCGTGTTCGCGCGCTGGGCGAAGAGCACGTCCTCCAAAGCAGAGGCGCGTGCGTCGGCGGCTGCATCCTCTTCCGGTGTGCCGGGGCCCTGATCGAACCACAGCTGCATCTCGCGTTGCATTTTTGCGAAGGTATCGAGCAGGAGCTTGTCGGATTGGAGGTAAGCGCCGTGATCGCCAAATCGACGAGCATCTGCCGCAATCTCCACGGTAAGATTGTCGGGCGCATAGCCGATGCCGAAGTGCTTACGCGCTTCGATGATCGCCTGTGCTGCCTCGGTGTCATCGACTTCGCGACCGGTCGCGGTGATCTGGGCGAGCGCGATCAGCTTTATGACGGCATCGTCAGCGGTAGTCGCTGCGCTGGTCGCGATAGCCGTCTCCAGACGGTCTGCTTCCGCGCAAGCGGCCCCGACCGCATTTTCGTCCAAACTGATGTCGGTGTTCAGCTTGTCAGCAACCGCATTGCGTACGAGCAACAGGTTGCGAAGCGGCAGACCTGCGGCCGCCGAAGCGGCATTCCGCTCTTGGGCTGCCTGAAGTGCATTGACGATGACGCGGCCGATGGACGGGGCTATTGCTCCCAATCCTCGATCCGATAGCCGCCACGCTAGCATGCCCAGCCGATTGAACGCAGCCATGACGGGCGACACCGTGCCAAAATCCTGGCTCACGGTAGAGAACAATCGAGAGGAATACAGCTCAGGGTCTTGATCGGGTATCATCGACCCAAAATCAGGGAGTTCGGCAGCGTCGATTGCCAGCAGGCGCGTCTTAAGCAGTACGTCATGGATATTCGCCGAAGGCACATCCGCCAACGTCATGGCTGCCGCGTCATTGGCGGCGCAGAGCTTGTTACCCTCTTCGTCGCTATCGAACCTGGTGTTGAAGCGAACCGCAGCTTCGGTCCAATTCAGGAACGCCGCATACATCGGGCGCGACAGCAGCTGTTCCGCCGCAGCGATCATCTCTTCCGCTAGGCCCGCGATCTCCAGCTCTTCCAGCGTCGCTTCCTGCGTCTCGGCAGGCAGTTTCGCCAGTTCGCCAGCCATCGCCGTCTGGGCGGGGCCGGGCAGGAACACGACGCGGATGTTGGGCTTGGGCGTATACGGCGCTTGGCGTGCGAAAGTTCGATCGATCGGTAACGAAGCCATCTGGCATCTCCTGCATAGTGCGGGAAACCATCCCGCTTGGTCGTGCGGGGGATGGTCCCCCGCTTCATTTGAGCAGGAGATGGGCGGAGGCTGCCGAGGCGAGCGCGCTATCTGACCTGCATCACCGACCTGAATTCAGACAGGTGATGCATGCGGCATATACTCGGCATATATGCCGCGTCAAGCGGCATATGACGCACGACCTCCTAACGAAGGAAATCCTGAAGTGTGAAAACCCGGTGCATGTAGTCCACTTGCCCGCGCTGCACTTTAAACCGCCGTTGAGGAGTGAAGTCTTCGAACTCATGCCAATCGGCTGTAGATCGAACTAAGCGTTTTAGCATGCAAGTATAGGTAAAATGAGGTACTGACTCGGGGTCTTCACTGATATAAACTAGTGCAAAATCGCCTGGAGAAGGATTTCTTTTTCCGTCTACTAGTACCGGGCTTCCTGCCTCGAATATCGGCCGCATAGAAATGCCAGGCATATAAAATCCGTAGACATTCTCAGAATTGAAAAGCTTAGGTAGTCTCTTGAAAGAATCGATTGAAACACCCAGCATGATGCTCATGCCTTCGGATATCCACCATTCATCGTCCTCGGGGATGCCGGAGACGTTAAATTTAACATCCGCCGAGAAAACGGGCACATCCTCGGGTAATTCTATGTGTCTGGCGCGCAATCGTTGATTCTTCTCCGACCACTCGTCTTGCTTCCTGACGATTTCCTTTGCGATTAAATCAGGATCGCCGAGCAAATCTCCAGCGGTAAGGGGGCGATGTGGTGGAGCGCTTTTGCCCGTGCGTCCCAGCAGATAGTCCTCAGATGTATTCAACTCCTCTGCAATCGCGCGAAGACGAGGCGGAGAGGGCATTGCTCGCCTGGTTCGAATGTAGCGTAGCGCATCCGGCGATCCAGTTGCATCGAGTGACGCTTGCCGTTCGCTTTTTCCCACCGCGATCAACCGTTCGGCTACGCGCTGTATGAGATAATCTATCGGTTCCATTGCCGCAGATTGCCGCATATTTGCGGACAGGTCATGCGGCAGATGGGCCGTTGACGGTTGCGGCATGTATGCCGTATTGATTAATGATGACATATGAGCAGAACCTCCTGCTAATCGCATCTCGATATGCGCAAGTGCATGGTGGAGAGCGCGGGCGAGCGCCCGCAAGTATTGCTACTAGGATCGTGAACCGAGGCTCATTTTTCGATGCGCTCGAGCGAGGGGGGACGTGCTCGGCGCGCAACCTCGCCAAGTTTGTCGCATTTTTTGGGAGACCAGATAATTGGCCTTCTCAACACATACCTGCCGACGTCACTGAAGCATTGGCATGCCTCGGGTGGCAACCGGCGCCATCTCGAAAATGCGTGGCTTAACGGGATGCGATTACTCCCCTCCGCCCAACCGGATCGGTCGCGGCTCGTGACTGATGGCGCCGCTTCGACCCACCGCAGCCATGCACTCGCGGAAGACGGAAATCGCATCGTCTTTGACGGCGACCGAGCCGGGATCCTTGTCCGCGATGTGCTGGAAGAGGGCAAAGGCCACGGCGGCTTCGCTGCCGGTGGCTGCCTGCACGCGCATATCAGGGTCGAGCATCGGGAAGCCTTTGACGAAATTTGTCCTTCATGGATCGATAGTCCCAGCCATCTCGAAGACTCCCTACTCGGGATCGTTCTTCGCTGCTTTAGCCGACAGTTTGTCGAAAGCCTCACGCAGCTCATTTCCGATCTCAGAATTGGCGTCACCAGCCGCTTCGATACGAGCCAAAACTTCTCGCTTCGTATGTTCCACGAACGGTTGGGTGATGGTGTGGCCATCTGCCAGCCGATGCAGAAGCCTGAGGAAGCTATACTCGAGTGCGGCCAGTCGCGCTTCGATTGGGTCCACCACTTTAAATGCCTTTCGTGTTGGTCGCTACGGTCAGACGATAGAACTGCTGCATCCGAGTACAAGCTAGGGCGTGGCCCTACTGACAGTGTGGAAATGCGCACGGCTGAGACTCGGCGCGCCGTACCACGAGTCACCTCAATCATTGGCCACGACCTCGCCGCGCAGCACATCGGTGACGAAATGCATGAACGCGCCCGCGCCCGCCGGTGGCAGCATGTGCGTGTTCAGCCGGTCGAGCTCGTCGAGGAAGTGGTGCACGATGTCATTGGGCAGGTCGGCGTTCTGCATCGTGTCGACGATCGCCGCGACGAGGTTCGCCAGCGCGATCGCGGTCAGCCGGTTGTCGGCACGTGCTCGTTTGTCTTTCCCCATGCCGGAGCTTGTGCGCGATGACCGCACCGCACATCCACGGGCGGGTCGCTATGTGGCTGCTCGAACGTCATCCCGGCGACGCGGCGATGTGGCGCAGTTGGTCGATGCAATCGGAGCGCGTGCCCGCTGACGAACTGGTCTACCTCTTCAATAAGCTGCGCCCCGGTCAGGATCGCGGCATGCCGATCCTTGCTCCGGCGATCATCCCGCCGCAGGACCTGAAGGGCTATTTCGACGCCGAGTTGGTCCGCAAGCGCATCGGCGCCTGCATGGTTGGTGTGATCACCACCAGTGACGAAGCGGGCGTCATGATCGGCACCAAGCCCAGTCAGAAGCCGACCTATGGTCCGCAGATGCAGAAAATGGAGCCGGGCCTGTTCACCCGGCTGCTGCCGAACGAGACGATGGACTTCAACTCGCTGCCCGCCGATACCGGCTTCGACGCCGTGTCGACGCAGTTCCTGCGTCAGGCGGCGGCGGCGGCCGGGGTCATGTACGAGCATGCCACCGGTGATTTCAGCCGGGTCAACTACTCGTCCTGGCGCGCCGGGCATCACGGCTTCCGGCGGCGCATGGAGCGCATCCAGTGGAACGTCGTCATTCACATGCTCTGCCGCCCGATCGCCGCGCGCTTCAATGAGGCAGCGGTCGCGGCCCAGATGGTGGCGGCCGCGCCGACCTGGCGCCATACGCCGCCCGGCTTCATCTCGGTTGATCCGTATAAGGATGCGCAGGCGGATCTGCTCAACCTGCGGATCGGCAAGGTGTCGCTACCCCAGCTCGTCGAGGAGCGCGGCTACGACTATGTTGAGTTCCTCATGGCCTATGCCGAGGGCCTGAAGCAGGCGGATGAGCGGCAACTATTTGGTCTTCGAGCCCGGTACCGCGAACATGGAGGCAGGTGCGCAGATCGGGACCTCGATCGTCAACAACGGCGACGGGACCTATTCGGTGAAGGCCGCGGGCTATTACGCGATCAAGAAGGCCCATGCTGTCGGCGCAACCGTGTCGTCGACCAACAGCGCCGATGGTACACATCCAGGTTCCGGCGCGCAGGAGGCGGCAGCGGCCCCGGTCATTGCTGCTAAACCGGCGATCACCAGCCTGACGACACGATAAGCCAGGGGCGACGTTCATCCATGGGCGGCTGCCTTTGCAACCAGCCGTTCTACCGTGTCGGGTTCGGCGGCGATCATAGCCAGCAGAACCCGGGCGGGCGCGTCGGGGTGCCGCCGATTCTGTTCCCAGTCCCTGATCGTTCCAATTGGCAGGTGATAGCTTTCGGCGAACTGCGCCTGGGTTTTCTTCGTCGTCGTGCGGATGCGCTTCACATCAAGCGGCGCTGCCACGCGGGCGCGGCTTTCATCACCCTCGACGAAAGCGATAGCGTCGGCCAGCCCGGCGGCGATTTTATCAAATGCGGTCGTCATGTTCAGTCCTTCTGTTTGAGCAACAATCGGACGCGCTCCTGACGTCCGGCAGTATCCTTTCTATTTTCTCAACGCTGCGATGAGGTTCTTTGTGAGCCCGGCCAAAGTGTTCCGCTGGGCTTGGGTCAGGTTCGCTTTCTCGTTCTTGCCGAAGACCGTCAGCAGGAACACGGGGAACACGTCACCGGCGAAATAGGTGATAACACGATAACCGCCCGACTTACCGCCGCCCGGCCGGGCAACGCGCAACTTCCGCGCGCCACCGCATCCCGGCATGATCTCCCCCGCCTCAGGACTGGCGGCGATCATGTCCACAACGGCGGCCATCTCGTCCGCGCTCATGCCCGCATCCTTCGCGGAGGCGATGTAGGCTTGGGTTTCGATGACCGTCTGCATGAGCTATATATACGGCAATGCCGTACTTCATTCATTAAAAAATACGGCATTGCCGCACCTGCTATCGCCTGTTGCAGACTGACCAAAGCAGACATACGCTGCGCGGCGCATCGGGGAGGCGACTTTGACAGACGAGCGTGGTTCAGCGGAAAATGTCGTAAAAGTCGGCACAGTCCTGCTGGACGCTAAGAGGTTCAGCACCGATAATGTCAGCGCGACCTATCGCGGAACGATTCAGCTGCAAAGCCAGCTGGTAAGAGCAATCATTAAGGATATTCCTCCAAAAGAGCTCGCCAACGAGCTTTTGGCAGCCGCAATAGCCATCACTGGGGGCCTCCCTGTCCCACTCCCGATTTTGGCGTTCGCGGCCCCAGACACGGGCATGGGGATAAATTGCGCCTATGCTGATGGCAGTGGCGGATTGGTTTTCGGTTCCGCTGACGTCGGCGGCAACTCCGTCAGGCAATTGTATATATCTGACCCAAGCCGCGCGACAGAGGTGTTGATTGGAGAGCGGATTGCGGCCTGGAGTGCTGTGGGCAGGCTGTACGGCTTTGATAGCTGGATTGCGAACGTCGACCGCAATGCGGGCAACCTCCAGTTCGGTGAGGCGAACGAAATCTGGCTGATCGACCATGCTCAGGGCTTCACTGGACCAGCTTGGGAAGCCGAAAATCTGACGGCAGACCGTGAATACCAGAACAAGTTACAGAGCTGGCTCACCCCGCTTTTGAGTGCAGACAGGCGGATTGAGTTGGCGCGCGATGTCGGCGTGGAAGCGGACCGGTTTGATCTAGCCGCGCTCGCCGGGCTTGCCACCCGCAATCACGTCGCCGACCTGCTCAGCGCGGGCGATTTGGATGCAGTGCTCAAGTTCCTGGCGGCGCGCGCTACCCATGTACCGCGCATGGCATCTCGTGCATTGGGGCTATTGGCATGACGATCCAAGCACCAAATCTCGTCTTCCCAAGCCGGGCAACGCATGTGCGGGCCCAATGGGCTCCTTTGCTATTCTCGCCAAGGCCCGATTCGCCGGAGCAGCTGGTCATCGGCATCGCGGTCGTATCCGCAAACGGCTTCTATCTGGCGGAGGCGAATGCTTGGCGGCGGATGCATTGCCTGTTCGACGCTGGTGCTGACACCGCGATGCTTGCCGTCCGCGTTGCGTTCGAGCGAATGCGCGAAGCCCTGACGACTGGGGGTCAGCAGGCTTTCGAACAATTCATTCCCCCGTTTTCCGGCATTTCGCTTGGCCCGGTTCAGGTCGGTGAAGCCCAGTCGGAACGCGCGCTGGCGGAATTGTGGCTGTCGGCTACGTCCTCTCTGTATGATAAGGCCCTGGCGGCTGGGGCCGAAACCGTGACAGTTCCGGCGAAGCGGACGCCACGTGGTGATCGACTGCCAATATTAGTCAGAGAGTATGTAGAGCAACGCCGTCCCGGCCTGGCGCAGGCGTTCAGTCCGGAATTCCAGTCGGCGGTCAGGCAGCCCCGCGTCCCGCCCCAGCAAGTTCGCATTGCCTTTTCGGGTTCGGCATTGGTCGCGAACTTTGCCACTCTTCCCGCAAAGCGGTCGAAATCAACCATCGAGCATATCAAAAGCTTGGTTTGGGATTTGGAGCAGGCGCGTGAGCGTGACCATTACGGCATGAGCAGGCGCTACGAGATGCTGGTGCAGCATCAAGGTCGTGATGATCCCCAAATAACAACGCGGCAATACAATGGCGTGCTGGAAGTGCTCGATGAATTAGGGGAGCAGGCCCGCGCCCGCGATCTCACGATGCTGCCCTATTCTTCAGTGCCGAACATCGGCAACCATCTGCTGGAGATCGAGCGGAGAGTTGCGGCGTAGCCATCTCGCGAGCGCAGCTATCTGTGCCGGTATTCCGGCACAGATGGTTATGGCGTCACCTAATCGACGGCGGATACCCGCCCCATGGGAGCGGGTGCCCCGCCTTCTTCTCGCGATCAGTCGGCAGAGCATGGACCGGCATTTTCAGCGAAGGGCGGCATCCGAATGCCGTAAAGAGATCGTGACTGTCCGAACGGCGCGGATGGGCTGAAAGCATGTCCCCTTCAAGCGAAGCACACCGGTCATCGTTGTACTCGCTATATTCCAGCGGCGGCCAGAGGATGAATATCATGGCTGCGGACAGAATAACCCATACAACGACCAGCACCTTTCCAACATTCGCCCACCTTTTGATCCTGTCGATGGATATCGCCAGAAGCGTGAAACTTGCCATGAGAGTGAAAACGATTTGTACTCGGGTCAGGAAAGACCACTTGGCCACCTCGGGCTGCAAAAAATACGCCGCCAGCAATGCTGGAACCGCGAGCGTCTTGCCGAGATACTCCAATCCAACCCCGCGTCGGCGTGGAACAGGCCGGTCTGGCGTTTCTTCGGCGGTACCTGCTTCTGTATTTTCTTGTTCGATATCGGACATCAATGCGCCTCCCCGGTCGTTCGCACTTAAGGGGTATGGGCGTGCGAAAGCCACCCCGTTGGCGCGGGGGACTTGCACGAAATTAGTGAAGCCCGCTGTGCCGATCAGGCGCTTGAACCGATCGGGACCATCCAGCAAAATAGCGGACGGTGCTCCAGGCGCAGGCGATCATACCGGAGACGGCCAGCACGGTGAATCCCCCGAACTCGAGCGATACCGTTACTCGCTCCCATCGATTGGGCGGCGGCTCGTCACGCTGGCGCATGGCCGGCGGGGCAGGCCGGCGGCGGTCTTGGCGCATGAAAATGCCTCGGCGAAGGGGACAGCGCTCGACGCTATCAGTCGGCGAATCGTCCTGTCAGCGTCGTTATGACAGATCGTGGTACGCTGCATATATTCAGTCCCATGGCGTGGGAGCAGAAAGCGGCTTGATCTATCGAGGTCGCCTCAGCGCTGGGGGCTGCGGGGGTAATGGCGTGGGGCTGCACCAAGAAATTATGCAGACGCCAGACTTAGACCCGGGAAGCGAAAACCGAGTGGAGATATCAACCTCAGCTGCGCCTTGGTGGTGTAAATCCCTAGCAAATTCGCGAAACCCGCCCGCCCTGTTTATCGCCTTGATCATGAACCGCGATAAGCTAGGCTCATATTCCGAGCCTACTTCAGACTTGCATGTGTGAAGTCGGCCCTCCCCGACCAGGCATCGAACGCGGCCGTAGCGCTCAATGCTAAAGTCGTGCTCCAAAACGCTCTTGTCCATAGTGCTGCTCGGGAAAAGAGGTATGTCAGATTCCACGATATCAATTGCTGGCGAGATCACGTGTGAGCGGGTCTCCATTTGCACCGGCGCTTGAGCCAAACCGACTAGCACGGCTGCGATTATGGATGTGATCATATTAGCCCTATATGCCCCCTAGGTTCGGCTATGAACCAAGACAGGCAGGTATCTGGCCGATCCAAGCAATTATTTTTTTTGGGGGGGGCACGGGTGGGGGCACCCACTAGATCGACCTACTAGCAAACGACCAAATTCCGCCAATTTCGGCCTTGTTCGTGGTAGGCGGCGGACCCACCATCGGGGTGTTTCAGGGCGTCGCAGCGTGTCTCACGCCCTTGTCTAAATCACGGAAAATCAGGTGCGAACGTGTCGCGAGGTGTCTCACCTCGTGCCCCCGCATGTCATGTCCCCTGGGAGCATAGTTGTGGGCACTGATTTTCAAAGTGGTGGCACCGTGCCGCTGACCGATATCCAGTGCCGTACAGCGCAGCTGCCGGAGAAGGATTACAGCCTCGCGGATTCCACCGCGCGCTACCCTGAGATCGGCCCCGAGGTCTTGGCGCCGTAGTGGGGAGGGCGCGGCGCGGATTTTCACGCCGGGCCCTCGGTCGTTCACCGGCAGACCCGGACCCGTTCCCGGCCGTGGTGGCGATACTCGGTCCAGCAGCGCTGCCGGTAGCCATAGCCACCCCGGTATCCGTATCCGTCGCCCCGGTAGCCGTAGCCGCTGTCACGATATCCCCCGCCATAGCCGTACCCGCCGTAGCGCGGTCCGTCATACCCGCCCCAATGCGCCGGGGGCGGTCCAGGCGGAGGGGGCGGTGGTGGTCCGCCCCAACCGGGGCCAGGTCCGGGGCCGGGGGGCGGTGGCGGCGGTGGGCCCCATTCCTGGGCGCTCGCGCTCACACTCAGGCCAAGCGTCGCAATGGCAAGCCCGGCAGCAACGACACGTGTCAGCTTCATGGTCGCATCCTCATGCCCGACGATTGGGCATGAGGATGGGTTACACCGGCATTGCATGCGCATGGCTGAACGCGGTTGTTCTCTGCCGTTCAGGATCGGCCAGCGGATCGAAGGGGAACACGCTGGCAATATGCGGCGGCGTGCCGCCCTGTTCCCCAATCCTTCAGCGCCATTGTCGAGGCGGCTGGCCAGTGGTCGCACTGCGGGCTTAAGGAACCGGCAGAGATGCTGGGGACGGATTGGCCCATCAGGACACCATCAAGGCGATGGCCTCAGGATCCTGACAGGCCATCCTTCCCCGTCAGAAAGACGACCAGTCGTCCTCCGCAAGCGCGGCATTGCCCTGCTGCATGGGGACAGGCTTTCCGCGAAGGCGGGGAGCCGCGGTCGCGACGCGGGCTTGCAGGGCGTGCACATTGGCGGCCGAGGCGGTGGTCGGTTGCCCAATTTGGAATCGAGCGATTTGACGTGCGAGGCCATCAGCTTCCGTAGCCAAGCCACGCGCCGCCGCCGTCGCTTCTTCGACCATGGCTGCGTTCTGCTGGGTGACGCCGTCCATCTCGGCGACGGCCGTGTTGACCTGCTGGAGTCCCGTGGACTGTTGCTCGGCGGCATCGGCAATTTCGCCCACCAGGGTACTGACCTCGGCAATGCGCGCGATGATGCCGGTCAGGGCCTGACCCGTTTCCCCGACCAGTCGCACGCCTTCCGAGACCTGTTCGGTCGAGGCGCTGATCCGCTCCTTGACGTCCTTGGCGGCGTCAGCCGAACGCTGGGCCAGCGCGCGAACTTCCGAGGCGACGACAGCGAAGCCCTTCCCGGCATCACCGGCTCGCGCCGCTTCGACGCCAGCGTTCAACGCCAGCAAATTGGTCTGAAACGCGATACCGTCGATGACGGCGATGATGTCGGAAATCTCGTTGGATCGACGCTCGATGCCGTCCATCGCCTCGATGGCGTTCCGGACGATGCCGCCAGATTGCTCCGCCAGATCGCGTGCGGTCCGCACCGCCGCGTTGGCGCTCGACGTACGTTGCGCGGTCGCGCGCATCGTCGCGGTGATCTCCTCCATTGCGGAGGCGGTTTCCTCCAGGCTGGCCGCTTGCTGTTCGGTCCGCATCGACAGATCGTCCGAGGCCGTGCGGATCTCTCCGGCACCGCCGTTGATGCCGGTGACCGCCGTCGAAACCTGGGCCAGGGCATCCTGCAACGCTTCGGCCGCAGCGTTGAAATCGCTTTTCAATTTGGCAAAGGGGCCGGTCAGTTCGGCATCGACCCGTGTCAGCAGATCGCCCTTCGCCAGATCCGATAGCCCCCGCCCAATGCTGTCGACGATGAGGGTGGTCTGCTCGGCCTTTGCCCGTTCAGCTGCCGCGAGCTGGTCGCGGAACTTGGCCATGGCGTTGGCCAGATCGCCGACTTCGTCATGGCGATCGGCATCGGGCACGCGGACATTCATGTCGCCCGCGGCTAACTTGCCCATTGCCTCGGTCATGGCGCTAAGTGGCTTTGCGATCTGACGGATCAACAGGGTCAGAAGCGCGATGGCCAACCCGATGGCGGCGACGACCATGACGATCGTGATCAGGCGTCCGGTATCCGCCGTCGATTCCGCCTCTACGCGAGCTTTGTCCATGGCGGCGGTATATGCCTCCTCCGCCCGGCCCAAGGCCGCGTTCTGTGCGTCATAATCCTTGACCTCCTGCAACGCACTCGCCTGGGCCGCATCGGTTTCGTTGCGGTTCGACAGGGCAATGGTCTGCTGCAAATGGTCGGTAAAGCGCTGCCAGATTGGCGCGAATTCATCCATCGCCGCTTTGGCGACTGGATCCTGCTCCATCCCTTTGACCTTGCCGACCGACTGGTCGATCAAATCAAGCGATGCACGCATCGCCCTGTAATGCGCCGCCATCGTCTCGGGCGATGTGCTGACGATATGGGTCATCTCTTCGGCGCGGACGTTCGACGTCTGCGTATCGATGCTATGGGTCAGTTTTTGCAGCCGGGCCAGGCGGGAGGCGATATCGGAGGTGCCGGCGCTCAAGGCGTTCTGATTGTGAATGGAAAGCCCACCCACGATCAACAGGGCAATGAGCAGGATGGCAAAGCAAGCTATCAGTTTGGAACTGATCCGCAGGTTTTTCACGATATTCTCCCGGCGCTGGGTAATCGGTTCCGCATGTGTGAGGGACGGATCACATATGAGCGCTGGGATTACGCGACACTCATTAATAAAAACCTTTGCATGCCGATGTTTTCGGAGGCGATGGCGTTTTCACACGGCTTGACCGAGAAGGGCCAGGGGGGCTCTTCGCTCCCATTCTGGTGATGGGTGGACGTCCAGGCGCATCCCGAAGCGCGGAACGAGATGACAACGATCGGAGGCCTACATAGCCGCCGCATAAATGGGATTTGATCTCGACGATCCCCCGGCGGCGGAAGCCAAGCCAGCATGATTAAAAATGCGGGGAAGGGTGTGGCGCCTTTGGCAGCGCCACACCGTCAGATCAGCGGCAGACGCGGATCCGCTTGTGCGCCCGGTGGCTGTATTCGACCCGGCAACGCTGCTGGCGATAGTGGTTGCGGCCTTGCCAGCGCGGGCCATCGTGCCGGTCATACCGAGCGGGGCCGCGGTGCGGAGGGCCATGTCGGTCAGGGCGTGCATGCGGGCCTCTCGGATCGTCGTGGCCCCAGCGCTGCGCATCGGCGCTGGCGCTCAAGCCGAGGGTGGCAACGGCAAGGCCGGCAGCAAGCAAACTTGCAAATTTCATGGTCACGTCCTTCTGGGAAACAGGTGTCGGGGGAATGGCCTACGCGCCCGCCATGTTCCGTTGCCTGAACGGAATTGCCTGTAATCATTCAGATTTCTACCCTTCGGGGCGGCCGATGCGTATCAAATCGATTGGTGTTTCGGGAATGTTCTCAATTCAGCTGTAAGGCTGAACTGATGGGGCCGTTAAAAAAACGGCGTGTACGAAGGTCCGGCGAGCCGTGCGGACCGGGCGGGATCAGGTCGCTGATCTGGGGCTGGCGAAAGTCGTCGACCTCTATTGAGGGGAGGGGCATTCGGCTCACGTCAATTTGTAGAGGCCACAAGGAACCGCCAAAAAGCCCGTTCATCACGGTAAGGCGGCCGACTCACCATCGGATGGCGGCGGCAGAGTGAAGCGACGGCCCTGATGCCATCGGGCTGGCCATAGGCGACCAGCACAATCTTCGATTTTCGAAAAGGCGACAGCGCAGCGGCGCGTCTGCCCGATTGTGATCGGGCACCGGCGGCCGACACCAATTCGCCAGGCGCGGCCCACATTCAAAACGGCCGACCCGCTCTCACGGGCCGACCATCGGTCGTTTGTTCAGAACAGGTGCGCGACCAGTTTCGAGGCACCAAACGCTACACCACCCACCGCGAGCCAGCTGGCGGCGGCGCCGAGCGTCAGGATCATCAGGCGATCGAGGGGCGAAATAGCGTGGTCGTCCATGGTGGTGCATTCCTCTCCAACCGGTCGAAGAGCCGGTCTGTCTCAACTATGAGACGAAAACCGTTAACAGGCAAACCCATTTTTCGAATGAATGTGATCGGCTCAGTAAAAAATAAATACCCGGTCTTTGATCGATGGAGAGCGTCGGCGCGACGCCACCACATAGCGAAAGGTGGTCGGACAGACCGGCTATCGCGCCGTCGGCTTGTCCTTTCGATTCCATGGTCGCACAAGCCCGATGATGAAGGCGATACCGGCATGACCCGTCCTGATGAACGGGAATCCAACCCCGAATCGGCGGCGGCGTCGACACCCAATCTGGCCGCAATGCCGATGGCGTTGCGGGGCGTGGCGGCCGGGGCCATCGCGCTGACGTTGTTGCTATTGGCAGGGCTGGCGGTCGATCATTGGCCGTTCGCCTGGGACCGGGCGATCCTGACCGGGTTGCGGGCTTGCTGCGATTCGCAGCAGCTTCGGGCGGTGGCGGTGGATTTTACCGCCCTGGGCAGTGTGCCGGTCCTTATCCTGATGGTCGCGGGCGCGGCCGTGCTGCTGCTGGCGCGTGGATTGTGGCTGACGGCAATCGCCACGGCGGCGGCGGGAATCAGTGGCGGCATGGTCGTGACGCTGGTCAAGCATGCGGTCGACCGGACCCGGCCCGAATTGGTGCCGCACTGGGTCGACGTTCACAATGCCAGCTTTCCCAGCGGCCATGCGGCGGGCAGCGCGATGGTCTACATGACGTTGGCGGCACTCGCCACCCAGGCGACCTGGCACCGAAGACTGCGGCACGCGATCGTGCTGCTGGCGGTATTCCTGGTCGGCGCGATCGGCGTCAGCCGCGTCTATCTGGGCGTGCACTGGCCGTCGGACGTGGCGGCGGGGTGGTGCTTCGGCACGCTCTGGGCGCTGGGATGGTGGTGGGCGACCGCCGCCGCCCGTGTGTCCTGGACCGGAGCGTCAGGACGCGGCGCGCGCGAGTAAGGCGCGGGCCGCCTTCAGGTGCGGCGCGTCGACCATCTTGCCCTCCATCTGCAGCGCCCCCGCGCCGGGATTGGCGGCGAACAGGTCGACGATCGCTTGCGCCCGCGCGATATCCTGCGCCGTTGGCGTAAAGGCCGCGTTGATGACCTGCACCTGGGCGGGATGGATCGCCATCATGCCGGTAAAGCCGTCGCGTTGCGCCCGCGCGGCATAGGCGGCCAGGCCATCCAGATCGCGGAAATCGGGATAGACGGTCTCGATCGCCGCCACCCCCGCAGCATGCGCACCGAACAGGGTCAGCGAGCGCGCCAGCTGATAGGGCGCGGTGTAGCTGCCATCGGCTTCGCGTGCGGTGGTCGCGCCGATCGCGGCGGGGAGATCCTCGGCCCCCCAGGTCATGCCCGCCAGCGACAAGGGCGATCCGGCATACTCGCCCAGCCGGAACAGCGCGGCGGGTGTCTCGGTCGCGATCGGCAGGACCGGCACGTCTCCGGCACCCTGGGCCGCCAGCGCGTCCAGGCTGGCCAAGCCCTCCGCCTTGGGCAGGACGATGCCGTCGGGCCGCGCGGGAAGTATCGCTGCCAGATCGTCCGACGCCAGCGGTCCGTCGATGGGGTTGATGCGCACGAACAGCCACACGCCGTGATCGCGTGGGCCGCTCAGGAATTGCGCGACCTCCGCACGGGCGCGGGGCTTGGCATCGGGGGCGACCGCGTCCTCCAGGTCAAGGATCAGCGCGTCGGCACCAAGCCCCAGCGCCTTGGCCATCCGATCCGGCCGGTCGCCCGGCACGAACAGCAGCGAACGCAGCCGCATGGGATCAGCGCCCCATCTCGGCGAGCTTGCGCTCCCAGGCCAGCGCGTCGCGGACGATGCCGTCCAGATCGTCGCGTTCGGGCCGCCAGGGCAGGGCGGCCAGGATCGCGCTGTTGTCGGCGACCAGCTCGGCCGGGTCGCCCGCGCGGCGGCCCTCCATACGGCGCTCGATCCTGTGGTTGGTCACCCGGTCGACCGCGTCGAGCACTTCCAGCACCGAAAAGCCCCGGCCATAGCCGCAGTTCAGCGTGTGGCTCTCACCCGGCTGCGCGACCAGCAGTTCGAGCGCGGCGACATGCGCGGCGGCAAGGTCGGAGACATGGATATAGTCGCGCACGCCCGTCCCGTCGCGGGTGGCGAAGTCGGTGCCATAGACGCCGACCGCTTCACGCTTGCCGATCGCCGCCTCGACCGCGATCTTGATCAGATGGGTCGCGCCCACCGTCGACTGGCCCGAGCGCCCCTGCGGGTCCGCGCCCGCGACGTTGAAGTAGCGCAGCGCGCAATAGTTGATCGGATGCGCCGCGGCGACGTCCTTCAGCATGATCTCGGTCATCAGCTTGGACATGCCATAGGGGTTGATCGGCGCCTTGGGATCATTCTCGGCGACCGGGACCTTTTCGGGGGTGCCATAGGTGGCGGCGGTCGACGAGAAGATGAAGTGCGCGACGCCCTCGGCCACGGCGCTTTCGATCAGTGCGCGGCTGGCGGCGGTGTTGTTGCGATAATATTTAAGCGGATCGCTGACCGACTCCGGCACCACGACCGACCCGGCGAAATGCATGATCGCGCGGACGCGGTGTTCGCGGATCGCGGCGCGCACCGCGTCGTCGTCGGCGACGTTGGCGACGACCAGCGCGGCGCGGGGATCGACCGCCCAGTCGAAACCGGTGACCAGATTGTCGAGCACGACGACGTCAAACCCTGCGTCCAGCAACGCCAGCACGGCATGGCTGCCGATATAGCCCGCCCCGCCGGTCACCATCACCTTGCCGTCGATCGTCGCCATCGTCTTTTGCCCCCAGTCTCCGGATTGCCGTCGCCTAGCCGCTTCCTATCTAGGTGTACAAGACGACAAGGAGATTCCGAGTGACCGAATATGTAACGCTGGCCGGGGGCTGTTTCTGGTGCACCGAGGCGGTGTTCAAGGACGTGATCGGGGTCGAATCGGTCGAAAGCGGCTATATCGGCGGCACCGTCCCCAACCCGACCTACAAGCAGGTGTGCAGCGGCGATACCGGCCATGCCGAGGCGATCCGCATCGGGTTCGATCCCGAGCAGCTGTCGCTGGACGATCTGCTCGACATCTATTTCGCGACGCATGACCCGACGCAGTTGAACCGTCAGGGCAACGATGTCGGCACCCAGTATCGCTCGGCCATGTTCCCGGCCGACGAACGCCAGGACGCCGCGATGAAGGCCGCCGTCGAACGCGCCCAGGCGGGCAGCGACAAGCCGATCGTCACGACGATCGAACCGATGGCGGAGTGGTATCCGGCCGAGGATTATCACCAGGATTATTGGGAAACCTCGGGCCGGTCGAACCCCTATTGCATGGCCGTGATCCCGCCCAAGCTCCAGAAGCTGCGCAAGAGCTTTGCCGCGCGGTCGAAGGCGGTGACGGCGTAAATATGATGGGGGCGGGGCATGAGCCCGGCCCCCTTTTTGTTTGCGAGCGTGAGGCCGTTGGCCTTCGACTTTCCCTGAAAAACACCGGCCACACGCCCGGCCGGGATCAGCGCGTCGCCGCGCGGCGGAGCCGGTCGTTGATCGCCTCGCCGATGCCGTCCGTCGGGATCGGTGCCACGGCCAGTCCGGGGCGGTCACTCGCATCGGCGCGGTGCAGCGCGTCGAACAGGCGGGCCGCCGCCTCGATCGGGTCGCCCGTCTCGGACAGGCTGTCCTGCCCGCGCACTGCGCCGAAACCGATCAGCCATTCGTCGGGCCTCGCGTCGGTGACGTTCAGGCGCAGCGGCTTGCGCGGGGCGTAGTGGCTGGCAAGCTGTCCGGGGGCGGTGACGATCGCGGGAGCCTCGGGCCCCTGCCGCACATCGCCCAGCACCCGCGCCAGCATCCCCGCCGTTATCGGACCCGGACGCAGGATGGTGCGGCCCGCGACGATGGTCGACTCCAGCCCCGCCTCGGTCGCACCATCGTCGAGGATCGGCACGTGCGGCCCCAGGCTGGCACGGACATGGTGGCTGCGCGTCGGGCTGATCCCGCCGCTGGCATTGGCGGACGGCGCGGCGAGGGGGCGGCCGGTTTCGGCGAGCAGCGCCTGCATCGCGCGGTGGCGCGGCACGCGGATGGCGACCGTGTCCAGCCCTGCGGTGACCAGCGAGGCGATACCCGCGCCGGCTTTGAGCGGCCGGACCAGGGTCAGCGGACCCGGCCAGAAGGCATCGGCCAGCGCCAGCGCGTCCGCGTCGAATTCCGCCAGCGCCCGTGCCGCCGCCAGATCGGGAACATGGACGATCAGCGGATTGAAGGACGGCCGCCCCTTGGCCGCATAGATGCGCGCCACGGCCGACGCATCGGTGGCGTCGGCGGCCAGGCCGTACACCGTCTCGGTCGGCACCGCGACGATCCCGCCCGCCCGCAGGACATCGGCCGCGGCACGAATCGCGGGCGTCGAATAGGGCAGGGTGGGATCGGTGTCGGGAAAGGCCATCGCGCCAGCCTATACGCGTGAGGGGGCCGCCCGTTAAGGAGGGGCATGAAGGGGGCGGGGTGCCCCCCTTCGACAATCGCGGTTCGGCACCTTATCTGGCGGGGCATGTTCGACCTCGATTCCTATCTCGCCCGTATCGCCCTGCCCTCTCGGGTCACCGTCGATGCCGAAGGACTGGCCCGGCTGCAACGGGCGCACCGCCTGGCCATTCCGTTCGAGAATCTCGACGTCCGGCTGGGCCGCCGCATTGCGATCGACAGCGCCAGCGTCTTTGCCAAGCTGGTGACCGCCAAGCGTGGCGGCTATTGTTTCGAACATAACCGGGTGCTCCTCGACGCGCTGGCCGCGCACGGCTTTGCCGCCCGGCCGCTGCTGGGGCGGGTGTGGCTGCGCGCGACCGACGTGCCGCCGACCACGCACACGTTCAGCCTGGTCGAGATCGACGGACAGGCGTGGATCGCCGATGCCGGGTTCGGGGGCAGCTATTCCCCGCCGATGCCGCTGGTCGACGGTGCCGAGGCGACCGCGCCCGATGGTGCGCGCTTCCGCCTGATGCGCGACGCCCAGCATGGCTGGATGCTGCTGCGCGACGGGCATCCCGGCCATACCGACGGCCGCTCGGCGGGTGAGGGGTGGGAGCCGCAATACAGCTTCACCACGGACCAGGTCTGGGATGCCGATCTGGCGATGGCCAATCACTGGACGTCGACTTTCCCCGAAAGCCGGTTCGTCCAGGCCGCGATCGTCAGCATCATCCTGCCGCACGGTTTCGCCTCGCTGACCGATCGCCATTATCGCCGTCGCGTTGGACAGGACGAAACCGCCGCGATGATCGCCGACCCGCGGGTCTATCGGATGCGCATGAGCCTGATGTTCGGAATCGACCTGTCCGCCGAGGACGTCGCGACCCTGTTCGGCGACTGACCATTTTGGTGGGTGTGCGGTGCCGTTAGCGGTCCGCCGCCCACCACCCACCGGCGGCAGCGTCCGATTCGTTGTCCAAAATGCTGGCGAATCACGGGCCGGTTTCCCGAGTCGCCCGCGCCTGATCGAACACGGTCAGAGCCCATATTCCGCAGGTTTAAGCCGATATTCTGGCTGAAAACCCCCATTCCCCCATAGGTCAGGCGGCGGCACTCAACGCTAGACGACTGGGTCGTTCAGACAAATCGCCATTTTCGTCATGAACGCGTTTTCATTTAAGAGCGATTTTACCATTGGCGCGTAGACGTACCCATGAACGGGGGGAATTGGATATGCCATTGGATCGCCGACCGGGGCCTTGTCACCTGCGCCTTGCATAGGCCGTAATTTCGACGCGGGCATGGCCCGCGCCGCCAGAATTTTTACGACGAAGGATACAATCATGTCGATCACCACGGTGATGGCAAACGAGAATTCGTGCCTCCCGAACATCGGCATCCTGGCCGAGCAACTGTCCACCGCGATCATGCCGGGCGCGACCGTCCGGCTGGACCTGTCCCAGGTCGCCGCGCCCGACCTGAGCGTGATCCAGCTCGTCCAGGCCGCGCGGGTCAGCGCGGCGAAGGCGGCGTGTGATTTCGCCCTGACGGCCCCTGCGAACCCGCCGTTGCGCGCGCTGCTCGATCGCGCGGCCTTCACCCCCACCACCAACCCCGAACACACCCAATTCTGGTTCCACGGAGACTCCCCGCAATGAGCGCTTCCATCCTTACCGTCGACGACAGTGCCAGCCTGCGCATGGCGATCCGCATCGCGCTGACCGGCGCGGGCTATACGGTAACCGAGGCCGCTGACGGCGTCGAAGGATTGGCGAAGGCGACCGCGACGCGGTTCGACCTGATCGTCACCGACCTGAACATGCCCAACATGGACGGCCTGCAGATGATCCGCGCGCTGCGCGAGCAGCCGGCGCAGGCGGGCGTGCCGATCATCTTCCTGACCACCGAGTCGGACGATGCGATGAAGGCGCAGGCCAAGGCGGCGGGCGCGACCGGCTGGCTGGTGAAGCCGTTCCAGCCCGAGCAGCTGATCCGCGTGGCGCAGAAGGTTCTCGCCCGGTGAGCGGCGAGGATCCGACAGCCGCCTTTCGGATCGAGGCGGGCGAGCTTCTGGAGCAGGTGGAACAGGGTCTGCTGGACCTGGGGCACCGCCTGGATGACATGAACCTGGTCAATGCGGTGTTCCGGGGGCTCCATACGCTCAAGGGTTCGGGCGCGATGTTCGGCTTCGACAAGCTGGCCGCCTTCACCCATCACTGCGAAACCGCGTTCGACCGGGTCCGCAAGGGCGATGTCCGTGCGACGCCCGAGCTGGTGTCGGTGATCCTGTCGGCGGGCGACCATATGCGCGCGCTGGTCGAGGGCGATGCGCCCGAGGCCGAGGGGCAGGCGATCCTGGCCCGGCTGGCGGCGGCGGTCGATGCGGCGGCGGGGGGCGGCGTCGCTGCCCCGGTCGCGGCTCCGGCCCGGCAGGGATGGAACCTGTCGTTCCGCCTGCCACCCGACGCGATGGCCAACGGCACCAACCCGCTGGCGTTGCTCGACGAGCTGCGCGATTTGGGCGAGGCGACCATTGTCGCCCGTGTCGACGAGATCCCGGCGCTCGCGGACCTGAACCCGGCGGACTGCGTCGTCGGCTGGGACTGCACGCTGATCGGCGACATTTCGCGAGAGGCGATCGAGGACGTGTTCCTGTTCGTCATGGACGATATGGAGATCACGATCACCCCGCTGGCGGTCGAGGAAGCCGTCGCGGCGGCCGTCGATGACGGCGCGGCACCGGTGGTTTCCGCAGGCCCGACCGCCGATGTTCCGGTGACGGATGCGCCGGTCGTGGCGAACGATGCCGGGCCACGGACGACGGCAGCGGCCCGGTCGCAGGGTGAGCATGTCCGCGTACCCGCCGAACGGCTCGACGAACTGATGGACCGCGTCGGCGAACTCGTCATCGCGCAGAGCCGGTTGTCGCAGCTGGCGGGCCATGGCCATGACCTGAGCCTGCGTTCGGTCTCCGAAGAGATCGAACGGCTGGCGGGCGAGATGCGCGACACGATGATGATCCTGCGCATGGTGCCGGTCTCGACGCTGTTCGGTCGCTTCCGCCGCCTGATTCACGACCTCGCCATCGAAACCGGCAAGACCATCGAACTGGTCACCGAGGGCGAGAGCACCGAAGTCGACAAGACGGTCATCGAGCGGCTGTTCGACCCGCTGGTCCACATCATCCGCAACTCCTGCGACCATGGCCTGGAACGGCCCGAGGATCGTCTGGCGGCGGGCAAGTCGACCAGCGGCCTCATCCGCCTGAGCGCGCATCAGGCGGGGGGCGAGGTCCTGATCACGATCACCGACGACGGACGCGGCATCGATGTCGAGCGGGTCCGTGCCAAGGCGGAGGCCAATGGCCTGATCCAGCCGGGCCAGGTGGTGAGCGAGGACGAGCTGCTGGGCCTGATCTTCCATCCCGGTTTCTCGACGGCGGCGCAGGTCACGAACCTGTCGGGTCGCGGCGTGGGCATGGACGTGGTCAAGCGCACGATCGAAAGCCTGCGCGGCACGATCGACGTGAAGAGCGTGTCCGGCCAGGGATCGACCATCACACTGCGCATTCCGCTGACACTGGCGATCATTGATGGTCTGCTCGTCCGGGTGGGCGAGGGGCGTTACGTCATTCCGCTGGCGGCGGTCGAGGAATGCCTGGAGCTGTCGCTGGAGGAGGATCTGCGCTCGCGCGGGCGCAGCATCATCACGCTGCGCGAAAGGCTGGTGCCGTTCGTCCGCCTGCGCGACCTGTTCGACACCGGCACCCGGCCCGACACCTATCAGAAGATCGTGGTCGTCGGCACCGGCACCGAGCGGGTGGGCCTGGTCGTCGACCAGATCATCGGCAACCACCAGACGGTCATCAAGGCCATGTCGCCGCTCCACCGCAACGTCGCGGCCTTTGCGGGCGCGACCATCCTGGGCGACGGTTCGGTCGCCCTGATCCTCGACATCGCTCAGCTGATCGCGCTGAGCCAGCCCAGGGAGGAGCGGCGCCTCGCCGCTGGATAACGCCATGCCGTATCATAAAATTCCCAACTGGACGCCCGGGCAGGGGCTTGAAGTCCTGACCTTCGGGCTGGGCCACGAGACGTTCGCGCTGGAGGCGGGCATCGTCCGCGAAATCCTGGACATGATGCCGATCACCACCGTCCCCGGCGCCGATCCGATGGCCGGGGCCGTCATCAACTTTCGCGGTCGCATCGTGCCGCTGGCCGATCTGCGGGGGGCGTTCGGCATGGAGGCGCAGGGGCTGACCGCCGAAAGCCGGATCATCGTCATCGAACTGCCCGTGGACGGCAATCCGGTCCTGATCGGGCTGACCGCCGACCGCGTCAACGAGGTTGCCGTGTTGCAGGCGGACGATGCCGAGGAGGCGCCGGTCATCGGCATACGCTGGCCACGCGAGCATGTCCGCTGCCTGGTGCGGCGCGGGGGCGACGTGGTCGTCCTGCCCGACCTGCCCGCACTGTTCGCCCGACTGACCGCGCCTGCGGGCGAGCCGGTCGTCGTGCACTGATCCATCACACCCAAATCCACACCAATCCAGCCCAGGGGGGCCTGAAACATGCGTGCTACGATCAAGATGAAACTAGGCGCGACGTTCGCGCTCATCATTACACTTCTCCTCGTCATCGTCGGAGTCAGCGTCGCCCGCATGGGTTCGCTGAACGAGACGACCGACGCCATGATTTCAGGCCCGGTCACCCGGCTCGACCGCTCGGAGCGGTTGAACGAGCGGATCAGCTATGCGCTGCGCATGGAAAAGAACATGGCGCTGACCAGCGACGTGGACCTGACCGAGAAGTTCGACGTCGAACTGATGAAGGCGCGCGGTGAGATCGATACGCTGATCACGCAGGGGCTGGCGGGCTCGACCGAGGTGTCGCGGCCGGTCTGGCACGACATCCAGCGCAGTTATCAGGCCTATGTCCCGGTAAACGAATCGATCCGTTCGCTCACCAAGACCAACAGGAGAGCCGAGGCGGGCGCGCTGTCGATGGAAAAGTCGCGCGAAATCGCCGGCAAGATGTCGGCGGCGATCGGCCAGCTGATCGAGATGAATCAGGCCAGCATGAAGACCGCCAGCGACGAAGCTCAGACCAATTACGAGAATGCGCGCAACCTGCTGATCGTGGTGGCGGTGATCGCCGTCCTGATCGCGGCGGCGGGCGCTTTCTGGATCTCGCGCCTGGTGGCCGGGGGCCTGAACAAGGTGTCGCAGGCACTCGACGCGGTGGCGGTCGGCGACCTGAACCACGAGATCTCCGTCACGTCGAACGACGAGATCAAGGATCTGGTCGGGACGGTCAACCGCATGACCGTCAGCCTGCGCGAAAGCGCCCAACTGGCCGATACGATCGCGGCGGGCGACCTGACCGTCGATCACCAGCCGCTGTCCGACAAGGACATGCTGGGCCATGCGCTGGTCGCGATGGTCGAGCGTCTTCGCGGCGTCGTCGGTGACGCGACCCAGGCGGCGCAGAATGTCGCGGCGGGCAGCCAGCAGCTGTCGTCTTCGTCCGAGCAGGTGAGCCAGGGCGCGACCGAACAGGCCGCCGCCGCCGAAGAGGCCTCGGCCTCGATGGAGCAGATGGCCGCCAACATCAAACAGAATGCCGACAACGCGACCCAGACCGAAAAGATCGCGCGCCAGTCGTCGCAGGACGCCGAGATCAGCGGCCAGGCCGTTACCAAGGCGGTTGTCGCGATGCGCACCATCGCCGACAAGATCGGCATCGTGCAGGAAATCGCCCGCCAGACCGACCTGCTGGCGCTGAACGCGGCGGTCGAGGCGGCCCGCGCGGGTGAGCATGGTCGCGGCTTTGCGGTCGTAGCAGCCGAGGTGCGCAAGCTGGCCGAGCGCAGCCAGTCGGCGGCGGCGGAGATCAGCGGCATGTCGTCGGATACCGTGTCCGCCGCGACCCAGGCGGGCGAGATGCTGACCAAGCTGGTCCCCGACATCCGCCGCACCGCCGAGCTGGTCGCCGAGATCAGCGCCGCGTGCCGCGAGCAGGATATCGGCGCGGTGCAGATCAACGAGGCGATCCAGCAGCTCGACAAGGTCACGCAGCAGAATGCCAGCGCGTCCGAGCAGATCTCGTCCACCTCGGAGGAACTGGCCAGCCAGGCCGAGGAGCTTCAGGAGAGCATCGCCTATTTCCGTGTCGACAAGGGCGGTCAGGGCGGCGCCGGCAAGACGGCGGTCCGCAAGCCTGCCCCGGCGCGTGCGACGGCATCGCGCCCGGCCAAGCCGGCCCCGCGCGCAGGCTCGGTCGCCGATCAGCAGGCACGGGTGCGCGGCTTCGCACTCGACCTGACGAACGGTGGCGCCGATGACGAAGACGCCGCTTTCGGACGTGCCGCATGACCCAGGGCACGACCCTAGCGGGCGGCGACGTCCAGGTCGTGGTGTTCGGGTTGGGCGACGAGGAATTCGCCCTTCCCGTGACCGCGGTCCGCGAAATCCTGGATCATCGTCAGGCCTATCGGGTGCCCCACGCACCCGACTGGTTCCTGGGCCTGACCGACGTACGCGGCGCGTCGGTGCCCATGGTCGACCTGCGCGTCCGGCTGGGCATGACGCCGGTCGCGGTGACGCTCAAGACGCGGATCCTGGTCGTCGATATCGCCGGGGCGGACGGGGCGCCGTTCGCACTCGGGCTGGTGGTCGACCGGGTGCTTGACGTCGCCACCTTCGGCGCGGATGCGGTGGAGGGCTCGCCCGAACTCGGCGGGCGCTGGCGGTCGCAGCAGATCGAGGCGATCCTGCGGCGCGGGGCCGGTTTCGTCGCGCTGCTCGACCCGGTGCGCCTGTTCGGTGCCGAGGACGTCGACGCCGCGCTCGGCGATCTCGGCCTCGCGGCCTGATCGTCCTATTTCGCGGTCGGCGGCGCGAATGCCGCCGACCGCTCCTTCCCTCGTTATCACCGGAGCCGTCCCTTTGAGCAGCCAGGCCCGCGTGGCGGTATCCGCCGATGCGCTTCAACCCCGCGATTTCGACCGAATTTCGGCCTATGTTTATCAGGAGTGCGGCATCCGCCTGCCCCCGGCCAAGATTACCATGATCGAGGGGCGCCTGCGCCGCCGGGTGCGCGCGACCGGCCTGTCCACCCTCAGCGCCTATTGCAGCTGGCTGTTCGAGGGCAGCCATCTGGACGAAGAGCGCGAGCATCTGTTGAACGCGGTCACGACGAACAAGACCGACTTCTTCCGCGAGCCCAAGCATTTCGAATATCTGATGGGCACCGTGATGCCGCGCCTGCGCGACGAAGGGATGCGTCGCCTGCGGGTATGGAGCGCCGCGTGCTCGACGGGGGCGGAGCCCTATACGCTGGCCATGCTGCTCGACTCCTTCGCCCAGGATCAAGGCGGGCCCGATTTCGGCATCCTGGCGACGGACCTGGACAGCGAGGTGCTGTATACCGCCAGGCGCGGCATCTATCCTTCGTCGATGCTGGATCCGGTGCCGGTCGCCTTGCGCAACCGCTATGCGATGAAGGCCAGCGATCCGAAACGCGGCGAGATGCGCATCGTACCCAAGCTGCGCTCGGCTATCGGCTTTGCGCAGATGAACCTGATGGATGCGCGCTATCCGGTCGGCGATCCGATGGACATCATCTTCTGCCGCAACGTCCTGATCTATTTCGACAAGCCGACCCAGGAAAAGGTGGTTCGCCGTCTGGCCGAATGTCTGCGCCCCGGCGGCCTGATATTCCTGGGCCATTCGGAATCGATCACCGGCTTCGACCTTCCCCTCAAGGCGGTGGCCAACACCGTCTTCCAGCGGATTTGAGCGTCATGCCGAAAATCCGAGTCCTCGTGATCGACGACAGCGCCAGCGTCCGCCAGGCGATGACCGCGATCCTGTCCGCCGATCCGCAGATCGAGGTGATGGCCGCCGCCGCCGATCCCTTCGCCGCGGCGCGTTACATCCAGGAGCAGGTGCCCGACGTCATCACGCTCGACGTCGAGATGCCGCGCATGGACGGCATCACCTTCCTGCGCAAATTGATGTCGCAGCATCCGATCCCCGTCGTCATGTGCTCCTCGCTGGTCGAGGAAGGGTCTGAGACGTTGCTCCAGGCGCTGGAGGCGGGGGCGGTCGACGTCATCCTGAAGCCGCGTGTCGGCGTCGCCGACCATCTGGTCGAGGCGCATGCGATGATCCGCGAGACGGTGAAGGGCGCGGCAAAGGCGCGGATCGGCGCGCGCCGTCCCGCAGGTCGAACCACCGAGCCGGCCAAGAAGCTGACCGCCGACGCCGTCCTGCCGCCGCCGACCGGCCGCGCGATGAGCCGCACGACCGAGATGGTGGTGTGCATCGGCGCGTCGACCGGCGGGACCGAGGCGCTGCGCGAGGTGCTGGAGGCGCTGCCCGCCAATTCGCCGGGTATCGTCATCGTCCAGCACATGCCCGAAAGCTTCACCCGCGCCTTTGCCAAGCGGCTCGACGGGCTGTGCCAGGTCGACGTCAAGGAGGCCGAGGACGGCGACACGGTGATGCGCGGCCGGGTGCTGATCGCGCCGGGCGGCCTGCGCCATACCATGCTGGAGCGGCAGGGCGCGCGCTATGTCGTGTCGGTGCGCGAGGGGCCGCTGGTGTCGCGGCATCGCCCGTCGGTCGACGTGCTGTTCCGTTCGGCGGCGCGCAACGCCGGGTCCAACGCGGTCGGCATCATCCTGACCGGCATGGGCGACGACGGCGCGCGCGGCCTGCTCGAGATGAAGCAGGCGGGTGCACGCACCTTTGCGCAGGACGAGGCGACCTCGGTCGTGTTCGGCATGCCCAAGGAAGCGATCGCGCGCGGCGCACACGACAAGATCATTCCGCTGGGCAGCGTCGCGCGCGAACTGCTCCACGCCACGGCCCGCTAAGGAAAGACGACATCATGTACATGGCCCGGATCGACACCGATACCGCCATCGCCGAAGACGGCGGCGCCACCACATTCGCGATGCTGGCCGAGCGGCTGGACAGCCGGATGGGAGGGCTGGAGGACGCCTTTCGCGACACCGGCGAGACGCTGGCCACCGCGATCGGCACGATCGACGGCATGGCCGAGGGGCTGACCGCGATCCGCGAGGCGCTGTCGCCCGACACCGCAGGCGTCGCCGTCGGCAAGTTGCGTGATGTCGCCTATCGCCTCATCAGCCTGCCCATGATCCAGCGCCGCCGCGCGATCGAGGTCGAGACGCTGACCGGACGTACCCGCGAGTTGCGCGGCCTGCTGAACGAGGTCAGCACGATCCTGAAGCTGCTCGGCATCTATGGCATGAACATCAAGATCGCCTCGTCGGGCGAGGCGGCGTTCTTCAACTTCGTCGTCGGCATGGACGAAAAACTGTCCAGCGGACGCCAGGAACTGCGCCAGATCGAACGCCAGCTCGACCAGTTCGGGCGGGTGGTCGGCGACGTGCAGCAGGCCGACCGCCTGCTCGCCGCCGAATGCGCGCGCACCGGCACGACGATCCCGACCGAGCTGACCGCCAACGCCAACGCTTTGCAGGACCATGTCCAGTCGGTCATGCGCATGACCGACGAGGTCGGCGGCATCGTGCGTACCGTGCAGGGTGAAGTCTCCCGCATCCTGGGCGCGATCCAGATCGGCGACAGCGTGCGCCAGCGCGCCGAACATGCGATCGCGATGCTGGCCCGTATCGTCGCCGACGAGGGCGGGGGCGCGGCCCTGCCGCCGGGCGCGCGGGCCCATATGGCACGGCTGATCGCGGCACAGCTGAACGCGATGGCCGACGAGTTCGGCCGCGAGCTGACGGCGATCGTCGCGGCGATCGACCGGCTGGGGCCGCTGGCGGACCATCTGCGCGAGTTGCTGGGGTCGCAGGGCGGCGACGACGGCCAGCTGCTGTTCAAGCTGGAGCACGGCATCGCGACGCTGGGCAACGTCACCGACCAGCTTTGCGATGCGGACGGGCATCTGGCGCAGCTGACCGGCTTTGTCGGGCGTACGCTGGCCGACCTGACCGAGGGGCTGGGGCGCATCCGCAACATCGCGGTCAACGTCCAGGACATCTCGACCAACACCCAGTTGCTGTGCCGTCGTCACGGGACGCTGGGGCGCGCGGTGGCGGTGATCGCCAAGGAGGTAGCCCCCTGCGCCAGCCGCCTAGACCAGTTGAGCCTGGCGGTCGGACGGCTGATCACGGTGCTGAGCGCGATCGACCTGGTCCAGGACGGCCATGACGGCGAGTCGGACACAGGCGGTGCCCTGGCCGAGGCGCTTTCGGTGGTGCGGCGGGCCTGCGAAAGCTCGTCACTGGCGATGACGCGGGGCGGCGGCGATGCCCGGCGGGTCCTGTCCTCGCTGGAGGCCAGCGCGATGGAACTGGGCGGCCAGCGCGCCTTTGCCGATACCCTGAGCGAGGTGGCCGAGACGCTGTTGAACTATGCCGACCGGGTCGCGCCCGAATGCACCAGTGAGACGGAGCTCAGCGCGGCGGACATCCGGGTGCTGCACGAACTGCTGCCTTGGGCGGCAAGCCTCTACACCATGGCGGCAGAGCGCCACATCCACGCCGCCTTCCTGCTGCCCGACATGATCGCCGCCGCCCCCGCGCCGATCGCGGTATCGTTCGACGATGACGACGATGACGGATTGTTCTGATCCGGGGTGAAGCGATGTCGGACAGGTGTGATTTTCCTGTCTGACAAATAGAGGTCTTCGTGGAATCGCTCGGGACGGGCGACGGGATTCCGGTCGTTGCGTTTCCGCGTTTATCGGCCGGGATGACAAAGATATTGCGTCGCCCGCCCGATCCTGTCACCCAAAAGGAAAATATAAATAGTCGGAGAAGATCGGTGTCCTCATGCTGTTCCGCCCCGTCGCGTCGCGACGTCCTGACCCAGGCCGCTTTTGGGGCCAGCATCGGTGCGCTGGCGACGGGATGGGGGGCGGTCATGCCCGCATCCGCCTGGGCGCAGGGCGTGGCCAGGCCGGTCGCGACGGCACCCGCCACGGCGGTCCAGCCCTTCGACATGGCCGATGTCACGCTGGCGGACAGCCCCTTCCTCCATGCGCAGAAGATGACCGAGGCGTATCTGATGCGCCTCCAGCCCGACCGGATGCTCGCCAATTTCCGCACCAATGCCGGGCTGAAACCCAAGGCGCCGGTCTATGGCGGCTGGGAATCGGAGCAGCAATGGGCCGAGATCAACTGCCATGGCCATACGCTGGGCCATTATCTCTCGGCCTGCGCGCTCGCCTATCGCGCGACCAAGGATAAGCGGTATCGCCAGCGCATCGACTATATCGCCGGGGAACTGGCCGCGTGCCAGCAGGCGGCGGGCAGCGGGCTGGTCTGCGCTTTCCCCAAGGGGGCCGCGGTGGTCGCGGCGCACCTGCGGGGCGAGCCGATCACCGGCGTGCCCTGGTACACGCTGCACAAGGTCTATGCGGGCCTGCGCGACGCGGCGCTGCTGACCGGCAGCGAGCCTGCACGTGCGGTGCTGATCCGGCTGGCCGACTGGGGCGTCGTGGCGACGAAGCCGCTGTCGGACGCGCAGTTCGAGACGATGCTGCAGACCGAATATGGCGGCATGAACGAGGTCTATGCGGACCTGTATTTCATGACCGGCAACCGCGATTATGCCCGCCTTGCCGAGCGTTTCTCGCAAAAGGCGATTCTGAACCCGCTGGCCAAGGGGCAGGATCACCTCGACGGGATGCACGCCAATACCCAGGTGCCCAAGATCATCGGGTTCCAGCGCGTGTTCGAGGCGACGGGCCATGAGCAGTATCGCAACGCCGCCGCCTTTTTCTGGCGGACGGTCGCGGATACCCGCTCGTACGCGACCGGCGGGCACGGCGATGGCGAATATTTCTTCGCCATGGCGGATTTCGACAAGCACGTCTTCTCGGCCAAGGGGTCGGAAACCTGCGGCCAGCATAACATGCTGAAGCTGACCCGCGCGCTGTTCCTGCATGATCCGCAGGCCGAATATGCCGATTATTACGAGCGCACCCTCTACAACGGCATCCTCGCCTCGCAGGACCCGGACTCAGGTATGGCGACCTATTTCCAGGGCGCGCGGCCGGGCTACATGAAGCTCTATCACACGCCGGAGGACAGCTTCTGGTGCTGCACCGGCACGGGGATGGAAAATCATGTGAAGTATCGCGACTCGATCTACTTCCATGACGACCGCACGCTCTATGTGAACCTGTTCATCCCCTCGACCCTGACCTGGGCGGATCAGGGGGCCGAACTGACCCAGGTGACGAACTTCCCGGAGGCGGCGAACACGCAATTCCGCTGGAAACTGCGCCAGCCGACCGAACTCACCCTGAAGCTGCGCCACCCGAAATGGAGCCGCACGGCGACCCTGTTGGTCAACGGCGCGGAGGTGTCGCGCTCGGACAAGCCCGGCAGCTATGCCGAACTGACCCGGACGTGGAAGACCGGCGACACGGTCGAATGGCGCCTGGTCATGGAATCCGGATTCGAGAGCACGCCCGCCGCACCGGACATCGTCGCCTTCACCTATGGCCCGCTCGTCCTGGCAGGCGCGCTCGGGCGGCAGGATCTGGCCCCGGGGGCGGACATCATCGTCAGCGAGCGCAAATATGGCGAGTATAACGACACGCCCTTCCAGGCGCCGGTCCTGTCGGGCGAACCGGAGGAACTGACGAATAAGATCGCCGCGACGGGCAAGCCGCTGGAATTCACCGTCCCGGCCGCGGATGGCCGACCGGTACGGCTGGTCCCGTACCACCGCATCGCGCATGAGCGGTACGCAACCTACTGGAAGCTGGCCTGAGCGTCATTCCTCCCCGGCAAGGAGGTGGCAGGCCGAAGGCCTGACGGAGGGGTGTCACGGTCGGAGAGGTTGGACCATCCTCACGGGTGGGACACCCCTTCACCATGCCGCGCATGGTCCCCCTCCCTCCGCAGGGCAGGAATATGAGGGCGTTGCTGCCGAAGCGATAAATCGGGAAAATGGTGGGCGATGACGGGCTCGAACCGCCGACATTCTCGGTGTAAACGAGACGCTCTACCAACTGAGCTAATCGCCCCCTCTCGGGAAGACCGCCTAATGCCGATGCGCCTTGCATCTGGCAAGCCGCTTTTGCGCGACCAACCAGGCTGGTTCGTTTGTTGGATACAAAACTGACGGCCTCCGGTACATAAAGGGAACATCGGAGGCGGGCGGGGTCGGGGGAGTGGCCCGGTCGGCCTCCGGTGCTTCGGGGGGAGCGGGAATGGCCGGAATGGGGGAGGGCGCGCGGTGGACGCTCGCGCGGCGACGGCAATTCCTGGCGGCGCTGGCGATCAGCGCCGATGCGGGGGCGGCGGCACGGGCGGTGGGAGAGACGCTGCGTGGTGCGCAGGCCCTGCGGCGGCGCGACCGGGCTTTTGGCGAGGCCTGGGACGCGGCGATCGGCACGGCGCACGCGCTGGTCGAGGAAGGGCTGCTGCGCCGGATGCTCGCCCTGTTGGCGGCCGGGGACGGGGAGGGGGGCGGAGAGGCCGGTGCGGGGACCACCGGCCTCTCCATCACCCCGCCGCTCAGCGCCACCGAGGTGCAATTCTATCTGAAGCTGCTCGCGCGCCGTGATGCGCTGGCCCGTGCGGGTGACGCCGGGAGCGACGCGGTGCGGGCGAGTGCGGCGGAAACCGATGCGGCACTGGAACGTGCGCTCGACGGGCTGGCGCGGCGGCGGTTGAAGGGGATGGCGTGATGGCGGGGCACGATGCGGCGGCGCGGCTCGCCACGCTGGCGATGCTGGAGCCCCATGCGCGGGAACAGGCGCTGGCGGCCCTGACCCCGGCGCAGAAGCGCGAGCTGGTCGAGCGGTGGGAATTATGGGCGCATGACGGACAGGTGGCGCCGCCGGGCGACTGGCGGGTCTGGTTGATCCGCGCAGGCCGCGGTTTCGGCAAGACGCGCGCGGGGGCGGAGTGGGTGAGTGCGCTCGCCCGCGACAATCCGGGTGCGCGGATCGCGCTGATGGGGGCGACGCTGCGCGATGTCGAACGGGTGATGGTGCGCGGCGAAAGCGGGCTGCTGGCGGTGGCGCGCAAGGGCGAGACGCCGAAATGGATCGGCAGCCTGGGGCAGGTGCATTTCGCGTCGGGCGCGATCGGCTTCGCCTATTCGGCCGCCGCGCCAGAGGCGCTGCGCGGGCCGCAGCATCACGCGGCGTGGTGCGACGAACTGGGCAAGTGGAAGGGGGAGGCCGGATGGGACAATCTGATGATGACCCTCCGGCTGGGCGAGCGGCCGCGCGTGCTGGTCACGACCACGCCGCGCGCGACGCCCTTGATGCGCAAGGTCATGGCGCTGCCCGATTGCGTGGAGACGATCGGGCGGACCAGCGACAATGCGCATCTGCCCGACAGTTTCCAAGACGCGATGCTGGCGCAATATGGCGACACGCGGCTGGGGCGACAGGAACTCGACGGCGAGATGGTCGACGACCGCGAGGGGGCCTTGTGGACCCGCGCGCTGCTCGACCGGCAACGGGCCAGGACGGTGCCATCGCTCGACCGGGTGGTGGTCGGCGTCGATCCGCCCGCGACGAGCAGCGGCGATGCCTGCGGGATCGTTGCGGTCGGGCTGGGCCGCGACGGGCACGGCTATGTGCTGGAGGATGCCAGCGAAGCGGGGCTTTCGCCCGAGGGCTGGGCGGCGCGGGTCGCAGGGTGCGCCAGGCGGAACCGGGCGGACCGTGTGGTGGCCGAGCGTAACCAGGGTGGCGACATGGTGGAAAGCGTGCTGCGGCTCGCCGATCCGACCCTGCCGGTGCATCTGGTCTATGCCTCCATCGGAAAGACCGCGCGGGCGGAGCCGGTGTCGTTCCTCTATGCGCAGGGTCGCGTGTGGCATTCGCGGGGCTTCCCGGCGCTGGAGGACGAGCTTTGCGGGCTGGGGGTGGCGGGGGCCTATGACGGGCCCGGCCGCTCGCCGGATCGGGCCGACGCGCTGGTGTGGGCGCTGACCGAGCTGATGCTGTCGGGGCGGGGCGCGCCGGGGATACGGAATTTATAGCGCGTAATCCTCCCCGGAACGGGGAGGGGGACCGCCGCGAAGCGGTGGTGGAGGGGGCGTGCCGCAAAGGGCGACCTGTGTGGAAGCCCCCCTCCGTCAGCGCTTCGCGCTGCCACCTCCCCGTACCGGGGAGGAGCTAAAGGAGATTCGAGATGAGGATGTTCGGTCGCAAGACCGGGCGGGGGGCCGCGCGTCCGCTGCTCGGGTTGGGTTTGGCCCGGTCGGGGGTGCCGCTGACGGGCTCGGCACCGTCCTATGAAACGCAGGTGCGCGAGGGCTATCTGCGCAATCCGGTGGCGCAGCGCGCGGTGCGGATGGTCGCGGGCGGGCTGGCCGATGCGCCGCTCACCGCCTCGCATTCCGAACTCGTCGCCCTGGTCGCGGCGCGCAGCGAGGGGCAGGCGCTGCTGGAGACGGTCGCGACGCATATGCTGCTGCACGGCAACGCCTATGTGCAGATCCTGCGCGATGCCGAGGGCGAGGTGGCCGAGCTGTTCGCGCTGCGCCCCGAGCGGGTGACGATGGAGCTGGACGCCAGCGGCTGGCCCGCCGCGTTCCTCTATCGCGCCGGTGGGCGGGTGACGACGTTGCCGGTCGATCCGGTGCGCGGCCATGTCGTGCATCTGAAAAGCTGCCACCCGCTCGACGATCATTACGGGCTGGGCTGCCTGGGCGCGGCGGCGGGGGCGATCGCGATCCACAACGCGGCCGCCACCTGGAACCGGGCGCTGCTCGACAATGCGGCGCGGCCATCGGGCGCGCTGGTCTATGATCCGGGTGACGGCTCGACCCTGACCCCGGACCAGTTCGAGCGGTTGCGCGCCGAGATGGAGGGGTTTGCGGGAAGCGGCAATGCCGGGCGTCCGCTGCTGCTGGAAGGTGGCCTCAAATGGCAGGCGATGAGCCTGACGCCGGCGGAACTCGACTTCAACGCCACCAAATCCTCGGCGGCACGTGAGATCGCACTCGCCTTCGGGGTGCCGCCGATGCTGCTCGGCCTGCCCGGCGACAATACCTATGCCAATTACCGCGAGGCGAACCGCGCGCTATGGCGGCAGGCGATCCTGCCGTTGGCGGGGGCCATCCTGAGCGGGCTGGCGCAAGGGCTGGCGGGCTGGTTCGAGGGCGCGAGCCTGGCGGTCGACGTCAACCGCGTCACCGCGCTGGCCGAGGAACGCCAGATGCTTTGGGCCATGGCGGCATCGGCCGACTTTCTCGATTCGGCGGAAAAGCGCCAGATGGTCGGCCTGTCATGAGCGGTGATGTTCTGGCGCGGCTGTTGGCGCAGGCGGCGGATAGCGGCGCGGACCTCGTCACGTTGCGCGCGGTCGCGGAGGAAGCGGGCGAACTCGGCGCGACGCGGGCACTCACCCGGCTGGGCCTCGCCGATGCCGACGCCGCGGAGGATGTCGCCGAACTCCGCGAACTGCTGACCGCCTGGCGCGAGGCCAAGTCGTCGGTGTGGAAAAGCGCGGTCGGCTGGCTGACCCGGTTGCTCGGCGCATTGCTGCTGGCGGGAATCGCGATGCGGCTGGGCATGGAGGACTGGCTGAAATGAGCCTTTCCTTCACCGGCTATGCCGCGGTCTGGGACCGGATGGACCGGGCGGGCGACGTCATGCGGCGCGGCGCATTCGCCGATGCGGGCATGGTGCCGCTGCTCTGGCAGCATCGGGGCAGCGCGATGGGGCGGATCACCGCGCTGGCCGAGGACGATACGGGCCTGTCGGTCGCGGGGACGGTCGACGACCCGGCACTGGCCGCAATGGTCCGGACAGGCGCGGTGGCGGGCCTGTCGGTCGGATACCGGCCGCGCGTCGTCCATCAGGGCGGCGCCCGCGCGATCCTGTCGGCCGAACTCATCGAGATCAGCCTGGTGACGGTGCCGATGCAACCGCTCGCCCGCGTGATTCACATTTTGACCAAGGGGGACTGATATGGACGTGATCGAACGGCCCGTGCTGGACGGCGCGCGCAAGGGCGGCGGCGCTTTCGATGGCTATGTGCGCAGCGGCAGCACCGTCGAGCTGAAGGCCTTTACCGGCACCACCGGGGACAGCGGCGGGTTCGCCGTGCCGCGTGAGATCGACGCGGCGATCGCCTCGGTCCTGCGCAACGTCTCGCCGATTCGCGGTATCGCGAATGTCGTGACCGTCGGCTCGGCGGGCTATCGCAAGCTGGTGACGACCGGCGGCACGCCGTCCGGCTGGGCAAGCGAGACGGCGGCGCGGCCCGAGACGGCGACGCCCAGCTTCATCGAACTCGCCCCGCCGATGGGCGAGCTGTACGCCAACCCGTCGGCCAGCCAAGCGATGCTGGACGATGCGGCCTTCGACGTGGAGGGCTGGCTCGCGGGCGAGATCGCGACCGAGTTCGCCCGCGCCGAGGGGCAGGCCTTCGTCAACGGATCGGGCGTCAACCGGCCCAAGGGCTTTTTAACCAATGCCATCTCGGCCGCCAGGGACGGGGTGCGTCCGTTCGGCGCGCTGCAGTATCTGCCCAGCGGCGCGCCGGGTGCGTTCGGAGCCGGGGCGGAAGACCGATTGGTCGATCTGGTCCAGTTGCTGCGCGCGCCGTACCGCCAGGGGGCGTGCTTTGTGATGAATGCCGCCACCTCGGCACGCATCCGCAAGGCGAAGACGACCGACGGCCAGTTCCTCTGGGCGCCGGGGCTCGCGGCGGGGCAGCCCGCCACGCTGCTCGGCTATCCGGTGATCGAGGCGGAGGACATGCCCGATATCGCGGAGAATGCTTGCGCCATCGCCTTCGGCAATTTCCAGGCGGGGTATCTGATCACCGAGCGTGCCGAAACCGCGATCCTGCGCGATCCGTACAGCAACAAGCCGTTCGTCACCTTCTACGCCACGCGGCGAATCGGCGGCTGCGTCAGCGACTCGGAGGCGATCAAGCTGATGAAGTTCGCGACCACCTGAACCGGTGAAAAATCGGGGCAGCCGCAAGGGGCTGCCCCGTAGTTCAGGGAGGATGCCGAACCGGCCGGGGGGCGCGGGGTCGGCATGGCCGGTGCCCAAGGGGGAGGCGGGCAGCGGCTGAACAACCCTCTGCGCCCCAACTGTGACGCCCGTGTGTCGCGCCTGTCGCAACTTGTATCGGTGAAGGAGAATTCATGATGAGCGGGACGAAGGAGGCGATGCCCCTTGCGACCGTGACGGCCGCGGCGGGCGCAATCCGTGCGCTGCTCCGCCTGGAGGAAGGGAACGAAGTCGCATTGGTCGAGCGGGTCGCGGGTGTCGCGCTGGGGCTCGCCGAATCCTTTTGCGGGCAGATGCTGGTCGAGCGGATGGTTGAGGAGCGCTTGGCGGGCGGGGTGGACTGGCAGGCATTGTCGGCGGTGCCCGTGCGGGCAATCCTGTCGGACGGGTTGGGCGAGATCGACGGCGATGGCCGGGGCTGGGTCCGGCCGAGCGAGGCGGCGCTGGTCCGTTACCGCGCCGGACTTGCCGATGGCTGGGCCGCGCTGCCGCCCGAGATCGCGCACGGCGTGGCGATCATGGGCGCGCATCTGTTCGACAATCGCGATGCCGCCGCCGTCCCGCCCGCCGCCGTCGCCGCGCTGTGGCGGCCCTGGCGGGGGATGCGACTCGACGTGCCGAGGCGGCCATGACCGCGCGCGAGGCGTTGCGCGGCGGCCTGTTGGCCAAGCTGCGGACGGTATTGCAGCCGCTGGCGGTGACGCTGTTCGATGCCGTGCCGGTGCGGGCCAGCGTGCCGCAGGCGGTGCTGGGCGAGCCGAGCGAGAGCGATTGGGGCGCGGCGGGAATTGAGGGGCGTGAACTGCGCGTGACCGTCACGCTGGCCGACGAGGGCGAGCGGCCGCTCCGCCTGCGCACCGCGATGCAGGCGGTGGAGGCGATCGCGCTGCCGGACATGCTGGCAGACGGATGGCGGGTTGGGGGTTGGACCGTGATGGCGACCCGCATGGCCAAGACGGGGGCACGCTGGACCGCGAGCGTCGAATGGCGCGCCCGGCTGTGGCGTATGGGACAATAGGGGGACGGACATGGCAATCGAAAAGGGAAGCGCCTTTCTGCTCAAGATCGGCGACGGGGCCGAGCCGCCCGCCTTCGCGACGATGGCGGGGCTGCGCACCACGCAGCTGTCGATCAATGGCGAGACGGTGGTGGTAACGAACAAGGATTCGGGCGGCTGGCGCGAATTGCTGTCGGGCGCGGGCGTGCGCCATGTCAGCGTGGGCGGCGCGGGCGTCTTCACCGGATCGGCGGCGGAAGCGCGGATGCGCGGCCATGCGCTGGCGGGCACGATCGAAACCTATCGGTTGAGCTTCGAGAGTGGCGGGTCGATGACCGGGCGCTTCTTGGTCACGCGCCTCGATTACAGCGGCGATTTCGGCGGTGAGCGGACCTACACGCTGGCGCTGGAAAGCTCTGGCCCCGTGGTGTCGGCGTGAGCGCGAATCCGGTGCGCGGCGAGGCGAGCGTTCGCGTCGGCGGCGCGGAGCTGGTCGTGCGGCCGAGCTTCCAGGCTTTGGTCGCGGCGGAGGGCGAACTGGGCCCGCTGTTCGAGCTGGTCGAGCGCGCGGGCGAGGGGAAGCTGTCGCTCGGCGAGGCGGCGGCGCTGATCTGGCACTGCCTGCGCGAGGTGCCCGAGGGGCTGAGCCGCGAGCAACTGGGCGAGGCGCTGGTCGATCTCGGGCTGGCGGCACTGGCGCCGGTGCTGCGGCAATTGCTGCGCCAGATATTGGGCGGGCGGTGACGTTCGCGGAGGCGGCGGCGCGGCTTGCGGGAATGGCGGGGGCGGTGCTGGGCTGGTCGCCCGACCGCTTCTGGCGCGCCACCCCCGCCGAGCTTCAGGGGATCGTGACGGCGATGACGGGCGGGGACGGGCGTGAGCCATCCTCGTCCGCCACGCTCGCCCGGTTGCGGGAGATGTATCCGGATGGATGAACAGGATTTCGTACCCCGCATCGACATGCGGGGCTTCGCCGCCGACATGGCGACGATGCGCACCGAGCTGTCGCGCGGGCTGGGCGACGCGGCCGAACTGGGCGCCCGCACGGTGGAGGGGGCGCTGCTGCGCGCCGCCCGGACCGGCAAGTTCGGGTTCGAGGAACTGAAGGCGACCGCGCTGTCGGTGCTCGACCAGATTGCGCGGGCGGCGCTGAAACAGGGGCTGGGCGCGGTCGGCGATGGCGACCTGTTCGGCCTGCTGGGCGGGCTGGCCTCGGGCCTGCCGGGGCGGGCGACCGGCGGACCGGTATCGCCCGACCGTCCCTATCTGGTCGGCGAGCGCGGGCCCGAGGTCTTCGTGCCGACCAGCAGCGGGCGTGTCGAGACGCTGCGCCCCGGCGGGGCCGCGCGTGACGTGCGGGTGGCGATCACGATCAACGCCGGGGCGGGGGAAGCGGGCGGCGTGCTGCAACGCTCCAGCCGCCAGGTGGCGCGCGCGGTGCGCGCGGCGCTGTCCGAGGACTGAGGGCGCGGGGGCCTTGCCCCTCCACCACATCCTGCGGACGCGGCCCCCCTCCCCATCGGACATGGGGAGGATTTGAGAACCCATTCCTCCCCAAGCTTGGCTTGGGGAGGGGGACCGCCGCGAAGCGGTGGTGGAGGGGCGGGAGCCTCGCAATCTGGGAGAAGAACCCATGCCATGGTGTCTGCATAGCGAACGCCGCGACCAGCGGAGCGACATGCTGTCGCGCTTCGATCCGCGTTACTGGACGGTCGATTTCCCGCGCCCGATGATGGCGGCGGTGGTCGCGACCGCGCCCGATGCCGTGCGTGTCGATACGGTCTTCTACCGCGCTGACGATCTGGCGGGGCTGATCTGGGAATCGGCCGACCGGCACGATCATCCGCTGCTGCGCTACGACACGGTGCGCGACTATCGCGATTGCCGGTTGCGGTTCCGCTGGCGGTCGGGCGGGATCAAGCCGCTCGATGCACGGCACGGGCCGACGCTGACCATCGAGGGTCGCGACGAGAACGGTCGGCCCCGCGCTTGGTATGTGCGGCTGTGGAATTACGCGACCGGCACGCCCGAGGATGCCGAGGTCGTCATCGACTTCGCCTCGCTGGCAGGCGGGTTCCGGTTTCCCGAGGATCGCGACCCCGTCTGGGCCGGGGATGTCGACCGGATGTTCGTTTCGCTGGTGGCACCCGATTACGACGCGGGCGCACGCTTCCTGGCCCAGCCGCAGGAGGGCTGGGCCGAGCTGACCGGCATTGCCTGTGACGGCCCGGGCGCGGTGATCGGGGTCGGGGCGGCGGTTCTGCCCGAACAGGGTTTCCGCATCGCCAGCGGCTATGACGACAGCTATCATCTGACGCCGCAGCGTTTGCTGCGCAACATGCTGCACCTCGGCTATCGCGGCGGCATCGTCCATTATGTCGGCATGAGCCATTATTTCCGGCTCGAACGCAGCGGGGAGGGGCTGTACGCCAGCCTGAGCGGCGGTGCGCTGAACGTTGCAAGTGAGGCATGGCATCGCGGGTTCGCGCATGAGGCGAAGGCGCTGGGTTACGACCTGATCTGGTCGCTGTCCTATGAGCTGTTCGACGCGCATTGCTGGGGCGACTGGAAACAGCGATCCGCCGACGGCGCGCCCGCGCTGACCGGCTGGGAGCCGCCGTCGACGCTGCTCAGCCCGGCGCATTCGGGGGCGATGGCCTATCTTCAAGCTGTCGCGCGGGCGTTCCTGGCGATCGGGCAGGTCGCGGGGGTGCGGCCGCAGTTCCAGGTCGGCGAGCCCTGGTGGTGGGTGCGCCCCTCGGACGGCGCGCCGTGCCTGTACGATGCGGCGGCGGTGGCGGCCTTCGCGCCGGTGCCGATGGCGAGCATGGCGGGGAGCAAGACCCAGGCGCAGCGCGACACGCTCGACCGGGCGGGGGCGTGCCTGGCTGCCTCGACCGCCGCTTTGTGCGCGGCGGCGAAGGCGGCGGCGCCGGGCTGCGTCACGCATCTGCTCACCTATCTGCCGACCGTGCTCGATCCGCTCGCGCCCGAGGCAAAGCGCGCCAACATGCCGGTCGGCTGGGCGAGTCCGGCCTTCGATGTGCTGCAACTCGAGGATTATGACTGGGTGACGGCGGGCGACACCGCCGCGACCCGCAAGGGCGTGGCGCTGGCCGAGGCACGGCTCGGCTATCCCCCGGAGCGCCAGCATTATCTGTCGGGCTTCGTGCTGCGCGCGGACCAGCGCGGGCAATGGGGCTGGATCGCCGGGGCGGCGGAGGCGGCGCGTGCGCGGGGTGTGGCGGCGACCTTCCTGTGGGCGGTGCCGCAGGTGATGCGCGACGGGTTCGCATGCTGGGAAGGGGAGGAGGACGAGATGCAGGCTTTCGACGATGTGCTGTTCCCGCTGGCGCTGGGCCGCGAGGCGGAGGTGACGCCGGGCTTCTCGACCGCGATCCTGACCGGGGCGGGCGGGCGAGAGGCGCGCAATGCCGCCTGGGCGGAGGCGCGCACGACCTATGATGTCGGCCCCGGCCTCCGCTCGGCCGAGGATATCGCGGCGCTGCTCGGTTTTTTCCGGGCGCGGATGGGGCCGGCGCGGGGCTTTCGCCTGCGCGATCCGTTCGACAGCATCGGCACCGAGGAGGTGCTGGGCCGGGGCGACGGCAGCACGCGCCGGTTCGCGCTGGTCCGCCATTATGGCGACCAGTCGCGCCGCATCACCCGGCCGGTCGCTGGCAGCGTGTCGGCCAAGGTCGCGGGCCGCAGCGTCACCGGCTTCGCCCTGGAGCCGGGCGGGTGGCTTCTGCTCGACACCGCGCCCGCCAGCGGCGCGGCGATCACGGCCAGCTTCACCTTCGACGTGCCCGTTCGCTTCGCCGAGGACCGGCTGAGCGTGACCCTGGCGGGCTTTCGGGCCGGCGCGGCGGCCTCCGTCCCGCTGGTCGAGGTGCGCGAGGCATGAGTGCGGACACGCTGACCACCTGGGTGTTGTGCTGGCGGATCGAGCGTCGCGACGGGGTGACGATCGGGTTGACCGGGCATGATCACGACCTGTGGATCGAAGGGCTGCGTTACCGCGCCGCGCCCGGCCTGACGCCCAGTGCGATCCTGCGCGGCGGTGCGCTCGCCCCCGATCTGATGGAGGCATCGGGCGCGCTGACCAGTGCGGCGATCGGCGAGCGCGATCTGCTCGGCGGGCGCTGGGACGGGGCGAGCGTGGCGGCGATCGCGGTCGACTGGAGCGGCGAGGGCGCGCCCGTGCCGCTGGGCCAGGGGACGATCGGTGCGGTGCAACTGGGCGAGGGTGGTTTCTCCGCCGAACTGCGCGGGGTCGGGGCGTTGCTCGACCGGCCGGTGGCGGAGGAGACCTCGCCCGATTGCCGCGCGATGCTGGGCGACCGGCGGTGTCGCGTCGCGATGGCGGGGCGGCGGCGGTTCGCGCGGGTGACGGCGTGGGACGGCGAGGTCGGCCTGGCGCTCGATACCATCGAGCCGGTGGCGAACGCCTATGGCCAGGGGCGGCTGATCTGGTTCGGCGGCGACAATGCCGGGCTGGAGGGCGCGGTGGCGCGATCGGAGGGCACGCAGCTATGGCTGTCCGCCGCGCCCGCCTTCCCCGTCGCGCCGGGTGCGCTGATCGAACTGGTCGAGGGGTGCGACAAGCGCCTCGAAACCTGCCTGTCGCGCTTCGCCAATGTCATGAACTTCCGGGGCGAGCCGTTCCTGCCGGGCATCGACCTGCTGACCCGATACCCCGGCGCATGACCCCCGAGCCTATCGACGATGTGGAGGCGGCGGCGCGGGCGCTGGTCGGCGTGCGGTTCCGGTTGCACGGTCGCGATGTGGTGCATGGGGTCGATTGCGTCGGGCTGGTCGCGCTGGCGACGGGGCGGTCGGCGCCGACCGGCTATGGCTGGCGCAGCGGGGACGCGGGGCGGGTGGCGGCGATGCTCGATGCCGCCTTCGCGCGCGGCGGGGACGCGCCCGGTGCGGTCCTGCTGCTGCGTGCCGGGCCGGGGCAACTGCATCTGGCGATCCGGGTAAGCGACGGGATCGTCCATGCCGATGCGGGGCTTCGCCGCGTCGCCTGGCGGCCGGGTGTGCCGCCCTGGCCGGTGCTCGGATATTGGAAGGGAGAGGGGTAATGGCGACCTTGGTCTTGAGCACGGTAGGGCGTGCGCTGTTGGGGCCGGTGGGCGGTGCGATCGGGGCATTGATCGGCAACCGGGTCGACCATGCGGTGCTGGGATCGCCCCGGCGACAGGGGCCGCGTCTGGCCGAATTGTCGGTCCAGACCTCGACCTATGGCACGCAGATGCCCGCCATCTTCGGCACGATGCGTGTCGCCGGGCCGCTGATCTGGGCGACCGACCTAGTCGAGGCGCGCGGGCTGACCGGCGGGGGCAAGGGGCGGCCCGCCACCGAAAGCTATAGCTATTCCGCCAACTTCGCGGTCGCCCTGTCGGGGCGGGCGATCCGGCGGGTGGGGCGGATCTGGGCCGATGGCCGGTTGCTGCGCGGCAGCGCGGGCGACTTCAAGGTGGCGACCGGCTTTCGCATCTATCCCGGCACCGAGGACCAGCCGGTCGACCCGCTGATCGCCTCGATCGAGGGCGCGCGGGCGTCCGCCTTTCGGGGGCTCGCCTATGCGGTATTCGAGGGGCTGGCGCTGGCCGAGTTCGGCAACCGTATCCCGCAACTGACCTTCGAGGTGGAGGCGGATGCTGGTCCCGTTGCATGCGGAACGATCGCGCAGACGCTGTCGCCGCTGGTCCATGGCGGTGACCCCGGATTGCCCGTGGCGGGCTTCGCGGCGGGGGGCGGCAGCATCGGTGCCGTGCTGGCGACGCTGGCCGAGATCGGCGGCGGCCAGTGGGTGGCGGACGGCGCAGGTCTGCGACTGGTGATGCCGGGCACGGCGCCGGCGCAAGCGGTCCGGGACGAGGGGATGGGGGAGGAGCGGCCGGGAAAGCGCGGCATGCGCACCATCGCAGCAGAGGCGGTGGTGCCCGCCAGCATGACCGTGGCCCATTACGATCCGGCGCGAGACTATCAGATCGGCACGCAGCGCGCGCGTCGCCCCGGCGGTGTACGGGACGAACGACTGGACCTGGCCGCCGCGCTCGACTCGTCGACCGCGCGGACGCTGGCGGAAAGCCGGTTGGCGCGACGCGCGGCCGAGCGGGTCCGGCGCACGCTGACGCTCGGTCCCGATGCGCTGGCCATCACGCCGGGCGCGACGATCGCCATCATGGGCGAGAATGGGCGCTGGCGGGTGGTCGAGGCGGCGTGGGAGGCGATGGCAGTCCGGCTGACCTGCGTTCCGCTCGGTCAGGCCGCAGCCCGGCTGCCTGCGTCGCCGGGCCGGATCGCACGGCCTGTCGATCGGGTGATCGGCACGACCCGGCTGGTCGCGTTCGAGGTGCCGTCGCTGATCGACGATCCGTTGTCGAGCCCACGACTGTCGGTCGTGGCGGCGGGCGGGCCGGGCTGGCGACAGGCGAACCTGGCCTATAGCCTGGACGACGGGGCCAGTTGGATCGCGATCGGGGGAACCGCGCTGCCCGGCGTGATGGGCAAGGTGGCGGCGATCGGCCCCGGCGGCACCGCGCGGCTGGTCGATCGGCGCGGCAGCATCGACGTGCGCGTGGCGCAGGACCTTGCCGATGCCGACCCGGCGGCGCTGGCGGCGGGGGCCAATATCGCCTGGATCGGTGGCGAGCTGATCCAGTTCGCCACTGCCCGGCCGCTGGGGGATGGGCATTGGCGGCTGAGCGGGCTGTACCGCGGCCTGCGCGGGACCGAGGCACAGATCGGGCGGGCCGGGCCGGGCACCGATTTCGTCATGCTGGAGCCTGGATGCGTCCGCACGATCGACCTGCCGATGACGATGCTGGGCAAGCGCGTCCGATTGCTGGCGCATGGCGTGGGCGACGGTGGCGATGGCGTGGAGGCCTTTGCCGACGTCACCGGTGCCTCGATCCTGCCGCCCGCGCCGGTCGGGTGGCGATGCACGCGGGCGGCGGACGGACGTGTGACGATCGGGTGGACGCGGCGCAGCAGGATCGGCCGGCGCTGGCTCGACGGGGTCGACGTGCCGCTCGGCGAGGAGGCGGAGCGCTATCGCATCGCCATTGGCGACCGGGTCGAGGAACTGTCCACCCCCGGCTGGACCGGCGAGGCGGCGGACGGTGCGCGGGTGACGATCCGGCAACTGGGAATATGGGGCGCATCGGCCCCGCTGGTCGGTTTCGTGGGGGAGGGGTGAGATGATGGACGAGACGCCGCGCTGGACATTGCCGCTGCTGGCGGCGGGACAGGCGCACAAGGAAACCACGCACAACGAGGCGCTGAGCCTGCTCGACCTGGTCGTGCAGCCCTGTGTCGAGGCGGTCGGGCTGGATACCCCGCCCGGCGACGCGCAGCCGGGGCAGGCCTGGATCGTCGGTGCCCGGCCGACCGGTGCCTGGGCGGGACATGCGCAGGCGCTGGCCGGATGGACCGATGGCGGCTGGCGGTTCCTGGTTCCGCGCGCCGGTCTTTCGGTCTGGAACCATGCGGCGCAGTGCCGGTCCGAATGGGACGGGACGGCGTGGCACACGGGGCGTGTCCTGGCGCGCGAGCTGATTGTGGACGGAAAAAAAGTTGTCGGCACGCAACGACCCGGGATCCTTTTGCCGGATGGTGGGCAAGTCATTGATTCAGAAGCACGATCTGCGCTTGGTTTGATCGTTGCCGCGCTTCGCGACCATGGTTTGATCGCCTCCGGCTGACCAAAATCCTGTGCCTTTAATGCCACAGTCCGGGGCTTTTGTTTGCTTGCGTGGAAACCAACGCTCCGATAGTGGGTTTGCGCTGTCCGTAGTGACAACCAAGAAAGGGGACTATGATGCGGAAGCTTGCCATTGTTCTGGCACTCGCCTCCACCGCCCTGGCTTCGCCTGCCCTCGCCCGCGACAAGTCGTGGTACGTTGGCATCGAAGGCGGCGGTATGATCGTCGAAGACATCGATTATGATGTCACCGGCACGCGCACTGGCGTCGCCAGCGTCGACCATGACTATGGTTATGACGTTGACGCCGTGATGGGTTACGACTTCGGTGGTTTCCGACTGGAAACCGAAGCCGGTTACCGTCGTGCAACCGTCGACGGTTTCAGCTCGACCACGCTGACCAACACCGGCATCGGTGCTGGCACCGTTGCGGCTGGCAACTATCCTCTGGCCGGTGGCTCCACCTCGGCGCTCAGCTTCATGCTGAACGGCTTGCTGGACTTCGGTTCGGATGATGGCATCCAGGGCTTCGTCGGCGGCGGCGTCGGCGTCGCACGCGTCAAGGCGAACTACGCCCTGAACCGTCGTGCCGACTTCCTGAACGACTCGGACACCGTGTTCGCGTGGCAGGCTCTGGCGGGCATCCGTGCTCCGCTGACCGACCACATCGACGCGACGCTGAAGTATCGCTTCTTCAACGCCGAGAACGTCAAGCTGGTCGACGTCGCGAACAACACGTTCGACGGCCGTTTCCGTTCGCACTCGATCCTGGGTGGCGTGGCGTACAACTTCGGCGAACCGGCAGCTCCGCCGCCGCCGCCGCCGCCCCCGCCGCCCCCGCCTCCTCCTCCCCCGCCGCCCCCGCCGCCTGCTCCCGAGGCAGTGGCGTGCTCGCCGGGTCCGTTCATCGTGTTCTTCGAGTGGGACAAGTCGGACGTCACCCCGGAAGCCGCGTCGATCCTCGACAACGCGATCACGCAGTACCAGAGCTGCGGCAATGCGCGCGTGATGGTTGCGGGTTACACCGACACCTCGGGTACGCCGCGTTACAACATGGGCCTTTCGCAGCGTCGTGCCGACGCGGTGAAGGCGTACATGACCTCGCGTTCGATCCCGGACGGCACGATCACGACCGAAGCGTTCGGCGAGCAGCGCGACAAGCTGCGCGTGCAGACCGCCGACGGCGTGCGCGAAGTGCAGAACCGTCGCGTCGAGATCACCTACGGTCCGGGCGCTGGCCAGTAAGCCACGCTCAGCCTAGGCTGATTGCGATAAAGAGGGAGGTCGGCGAAAGCCGGCCTCCTTTTTTGCGTCCGGCGTCGGTGGCGGGGCGTGGTGGACGACCGGCATCGGGTTTTGCGCGGGGCCAAGTGCCTTGCCTTGCCCCATCGGCTACTGCTCGCGATGGGCTGCGGCATGTCCAATTTAGAGTTTGATCCAGCCAAGCTGAAGGACCACCCCGGCGGAGGCCGGGGTCCGGTTGGGGCTGCGGTAGTGATGATCCAGTGCGCTTCATCGCCGAAGCCTTCGCAACTAGACCCCGGCCTTCGCCGGGGTGGTAGGGCAATAGTTCAGGGCAGGTGGATCAAACTTTAGTGGCCTACGAGCATTCCGCTCCTGCAAGGGGAGAGGGCTATGCATAACATGGTGGAGGGGTGTCACCAGTCACGAGGACTGAGCGACCTCTCAAGGCCTGGACACCCCTCCGTCAGGCCTGCGGCCTGCCACCTCCCCTTCCAGAGGAGGAATGAAATGAATGTCGATTCTCCCTAGGATTCGCACCGCCACCTCCTTTCGCCGGGATAGAATTTATCGCGCCGCCTGAGATGCTTGCGACGTGTCCCTGCGCCCGCCGAAGCATCGCCATGCCCGATTCATACTTTCTTCGGTGCTGTCCATTATGGACACATTCTTCGATCCAGAAGGAATGGCTATGAGATATGGCGGGGCCGGTTACAAAAATCGTGAGGCACGCCGACAAGTTCTGATCGCCTGCCGCATGAAGTCTGTGCGCGGATGGGGCGATGCCTGTATTCACAATATCTCGTCGCGCGGCATGATGATCGCCTGCGACGATCCGCTGCAGCCGGGCGAATATGTTGATATCCGACGCGGGCGGCAGGTCGTGATCGGCCGCGTGATCTGGACGCGCGACCGGTTCTCGGGAATTCGAACGCAAGACACGATCAGCCCCGACGCTCTGGTCAACGAACCGCGTCTGGAGTCGCGCCCGGCGCCCTGCGACGTCGGCGGCGATCGCCGCCACGTCCGGCAGCGTCTGGTCAGCGAGATCGATACGGCGCGACGGATCGAGCGCAGCCGCGCCATCTCCGGGACGTTGCAATTCGCGGCACTCGGGCTGTTCGGCATCGCCGCCGCAGTGACGATCGCGGTACAGGTCGGCCATGTGCTGGCACGGCCGACTCACCATATCGCGAGCGCCCTGTCCTCCGCGAAATAGCGGCGCGCCGGTTCAGCCCGCTTCTTCCTCGGACAGCGCCGTCACCAGCCAGTCGGGGCGCAATGCATCGCCCAGTGCCTCCACGCGGCGATGCTCGACCATCAGCCCCAGTTCGGGATAGGTCGCCCGCGTCCGGTCGCCTGCCTCGCCCAGCGGCGCCACCACCAGCCGTCGATTGACCTTGGAGCGGTGATGCATCCGCGCGGTATTCTCTTGGCCGACATAACAGCCCTTGGTGAAGCTGACGCCGTTCAACTCGCGCGCATTGCACTCCAGCCATAGCGTCTCGCCCGCGCCCAGTTCGCCGACGCCCTCGACCACGCCCAGCGCCAGCCGGTGCGCGGCCCACCCGCTCGCCGCCTCGCCCGCCGGGGCCAGCCAGCGTCGGCCGAGCGCGGGCAGGCGCGGGTCATGGGGGCGATCGTCGGCGTCCCGGCTCCAATGCACCGCCAGTCCGGCAACCGGCTCGATCGTGATCGCGCGCCGCAACCGGTACATAGCCAGCCGCCGCGCGAGCGCTTCGGCCTGCACGGCCTCCGCATCGATCAGCACGGCATCGCCGTCCGCCCACAGGATGAAGTCGAACAGCGCCTTGCCCTGCGGCGTCAGCAGCGCGCCCCAGCGCGGCGCATCCGGCGTCAGCCCCGCCACGTCCTGCGTCACCAGTCCCTGCAGGAAACCGCGTACGTCCTCACCCGCGACCCGGATCAGGCGGCGGTCGGCCAGGGTGGTGGCGCCGGTGATGGAGGGCACCATAGGCTGCGTCGTCGGGGTGGAATCGCTCATGCGGTCAAGGTAGGAGGGCGCCACCCCATGCGAAAGGCCCGATTGCCATGACCTTCGATCTCCTCCTCTCCGGCGGCACCGTCCACACGCCTGGCGGCCCGGTCCGCGCCGATGTCGGCGTGCGCGATGGTCGGATCGTGGCGATCGGCGCGAAGGGCGATGCGGGCCGCGTGATCGACTGCACCGGCCTCGACATCCTGCCCGGCGTCATCGACACCCAGGTGCATTTCCGCGAACCCGGCCTGATGCACAAGGAAGACCTGGCGAGCGGTAGCCGCGCAGCGGTGATGGGCGGCGTCACCGCCGTCTTCGAAATGCCCAACACCAAGCCGAACACCGATTCGGCCGACGCGATCACCGACAAGCTGACGCGCGCCAGGACGATGTTCTGCGACCACGCCTTCTATGTCGGCGCGACCAACCACAATGCCCGCGACCTGGCCGAGCTGGAGCGGATGCCGGGCACGGCGGGTGTGAAGATCTTCATGGGCGCCTCGACCGGCGACCTCTTGGTGTCGGAAGATGCGCGGCTGGCGGAAGTGCTCGCCTCGGGCCATCGCCGCGTGGCCATCCATGCCGAGGACGAGGACCGGATGAACGCGCGCGTGGACGAGCGGATCGAGGGCGACCCCGCCTCGCACCCCGTCTGGCGCGACGACGAGAGCGCGCTGCTCGCCACCCGCCGCATCCTGCGGCTGGCGCGGGCGGCAAATCGCCGCATCCACATCCTGCACGTCACCACGCCTGCCGAGCTGGAATATATCGCGCAGCACAGGGATATCGCGACCTGCGAGGTCACCCCGCAGCATCTGACGCTGGCGGGCGAGGAAGCCTATCCACGCCTCGGAACGCTGGCGCAGATGAACCCGCCGATCCGTTCGGGCGCGCACCGCGACGGTCTGTGGTACTGGCTGAACCAGGGCGTGCCCGACGTCATCGGCTCGGACCACGCGCCGCACACGCTGGAGGAAAAGGCCAAGCCTTATCCGGGCAGCCCCAGCGGGATGCCGGGCGTGCAGACGCTGTTGCCGCTGCTGCTCGACCATGCCGCCAATGGCCGCCTGTCGCTCCAGCGCGTCATCGAACTGACCAGCGCGGGCGCGCAGCGCATCTTCGGCATCGTCGGCAAGGGGCGGATCGCGGCGGGCTATGACGCCGACTTCACCATCGTCGACCTCAAGAAGCGCTGGACGATCGAGGATCAGTGGCTCCAGTCCAAGTGCGGCTGGTCGCCCTTCACCGGCATGGAACTGACCGGCAAGCCGATCGGCACCATCATTCGCGGCGAGATCGCGATGTGGGAGGATCAGCTGGCCGCCGCGCCGACCGGCCAGCCGCTGCGCTTCGAAGCGGTAGATTTCGGTTGAGTGACGCGGTGAGCGTGGTGCGCTGGGTTCGCGATATCCGGGTCTATTGCCCGGTCGCGGCACCCACGCTCGCCGGGCTGATCGCGGGCGATCCGGATGCGGTCGAGCGGGACGCCACTGCCGCCACGCTCCTCGCCATCCTACGTACCCCGCCGCTGGGCGATTTCGGCCGCTATCGCGAGGTGGTCGAACTGGCCATCGGCTATGAAGGCTTTCGCCCCGGCGCAGGCGCGGTGCCGACGCTGGGTGCTGTGGGGCAGGCGAGCTGGTCGCCGACCGTCATCCTGACCGCGATGTATGATGCGGATGCCGATATCGGGGCGCTGGCCGACCGACTGCTGGCGGCGCACCCTTGGGACGTACCGGTGATCGCGGTCAGCGAGCCGTATCAGCTACGGGTGCGCGGGTAGGGGGCGATTTGTCGGGCGGGCGGCCTCCTGCGACAGCGATCCGGCGCGACGGGTGGCAGGGCTCCAACCCTGAACCCCAATTCCTAAAATTTGATCCACCAGACCAGACCTGTTGCGTTACCACCCCGGCGGAGGCCGGGGTCCAGTTGCGAAGGCTTCATATGATGGAGCGAGCCGGACCATCACAACGGCCCCCCGACTGGACTCCGGCCTCCGCCGGGGTGGCGCTTCGGATTGGATGGATCAAACTCTAACCACCGTTCAGCCTGAACGGTGGTTGGTCCTTGACCCTGCGTCAGACGATGCTTCGTCCGTTCAAGGGGGAGGGTGGAACCTGGCGTTCCAGCACTCCCCGCCGCCTTGAAATCAGAACGGCAACCACCGCGCCTTATGCGTGAAGTTCATATACCCCACATTGACGCCCGCGCGCCAACCGACGCCCAGGCGCACCGGGATCAGTACAACATTGCCGCGCCGCAAATAGGTCGCGGCAAATCCACCGACGAAATAGAGCCGCCCCTCGGCCGCGGGGAAGCGGTGGAACAGCTCCTCCGTGTCGTACAGGTTGTAGACCAGCACGAAGACCTTGTTCGCGTCGCCGCCGATGTCGAAGCCCAGCGACGGCCCGGTCCAATAGACCGGCATCTGCCCCTCGACCTTGTGGGTCATCACGCCCGAGCCGTAACGGACCCCGAGGACAAAGGCGCCCGACGCCTCGCGCCCCGCGATATAGGCGTTCGGCCGACCCTGTTCGCGCAGGATCCGCTCGATGATGCCCGCCAGCCCCTCGGCACCCTGGCCGAAGACGCCTTCGCCCGCCGCCAGCAGGTCGTCGCGCTCGAAGGTGTCGGCGGCCTGCGTGGTCTGCGTCGCGCGGGTTTCCGGCGTGGTTGCAGGCGGCGTGCCCGGCGTCTGCTGCACCGGCGGCGGCGGGGGCATGGTGTCGTCTTGCGCAGGCGTGCTGCGCTGATCCGGGACACTGCGATCCTGCACGCGCGGTGCGGGGCGCGACGGCTGGGTGGCCAGGTCGCTGTCGATACCCTGATTCGGGTCGATCGTGCGCACCTGCGCGGCGAGCGGCGCGGCGGCGATCATCGCCAGCCCGCCGATCAGCGATGCCGACAGCGATAGAGGCAGTGACAGGCCCAGGCAGACAACACGCATGACATTCAACTCCCCCGGCGAACCGATAGGTCACGTTAACCAGCCCGCGCCTTGCAGTGCAATGAATGACGGGGTGGTGCCCGATCGATTTACCGGGCCACTTTTGTCGCCCTAGTCGATTTTCCGTGCAAAATCCCCCCGATCCCCGGTTGATTGCCTCCACCGGCCCCGCTATAGCCGCACCTCGCCGCAGCCGGAGACGTGGGTGAGTGGCTGAAACCAACGCTTTGCTAAAGCGTCGTACGGGAAACCGTACCGAGGGTTCGAATCCCTCCGTCTCCGCCATTTTGCCGGCATACCCCGATAAATTCTGATGTCCGCTCTCAGTCTTGGCGATCACCGCTTGGGCGTATCCTGTCGCGGTCTGGTTTCCTTTGCCACGGCTACGTTATGACCACGTGGTAGTCGTCGACATTGGTGATCGGCGTGATCGGAAGGGATGAAGGCATGGCGGATGCCGCAGTTAACGACATCGTTATCGGGCCCATCACCCAGGCGGACGCGCTGATCGTCATCGACCCTCAGGTCGACTTCTGTCCCGGCGGGCGGCTGGCCGTGGCGGATGGCGATGCGATCATGGCGGGGATCGCCGCGCTCGCACCGCGCTTTGCCCATGTCGTCGTGACGCAGGACTGGCACCCGGCCGGGCATTCGTCCTTCGCCAGCAGCCATGCGGGGCGGCGGCCCTTCGATAGCGTGGCGATGCCCTATGGCGAACAGATATTGTGGCCCGACCACTGCGTCCAGGGCAGCGCGGGGGCGGCATTCCATCCCGACATCGCGGCGGTCGTTGACCGGGCCGAACTGATTCTGCGCAAGGGGACCAATCCGGCGGTAGATTCCTATTCCGCCTTTTTCGAGAACGACAAGACGACGCGGACCGGGCTGGCCGGATATTTGCGCGACAAGGGCGTGCGGCGGTGCGTGTTCGTTGGGCTGGCCTATGACTTCTGTGTCGGCTGGTCCGCCCTGGATGCGCGGCGCGAGGGGTTCGAGGCGGTCGTCTTGAAGGACCATAGCCGCGCAATCGCCATGCCGATCGCGGGCGGCGGCACGACGCGCGACGCGGCCGAGGCGCAGTTTCGGGCAGCGGGCGTGCGTTTCTGACGCGGGGAGGGGGCTACCGGCCCCCTCCCCGCAACGGTCAGGCGGCAACGGCCTCGGGCAGGTCGTCCTCGGTGAGGGTCGAACTGCGGCGGAACTGCGCGGCATTCTCGTCCAGCCAGGCCGAGGCGGTGGCGCGGCCGAGCTCGCGCAATTCCTGGATCTTCGACCAGCGCGTGTCGAGCTTGCTGGCCGAACCGCGCTCGCCCAGCGCCAGGGGGGCGGGCATCATGTGCAGGTTGGTCGCGGCCAGCGCCTGCATCGCCGGGTCGGTCGACCGCGCGCTGCGGGCGATCGTCTGGACATCGGTCAGCGCCTTCAGGTCGCGCAGCAGGCAGGCGTTAAAGCCGATATCGCTCATCCGCCCGACAATGCCACCCAGCGAGGTCGGCGTATCGTCGACCGCGAACGGCGTGATCTGTACGATCAGCAGGTCGGTCGCGCCGTGGTCCGCGAAGATCAGCGGCTCCAGCGCCGGGTTGGCCGAAAAGCCGCCGTCCCAATAATCCTGGCCGTCGATCGTCACCGCCGCGAACAGGTCGGGCAGGCAGGCCGAGGCCATGATCGCATCGACGGTGATCTCGTCATTGCCGAACAGCCGCGCCGCGCCGTTCGATACGGCGGTCGCGGCGATATACAGCGGCAGTGCCTCGTCACGGGTCAGTGCGCCCAGGTCGATGCTGGACGAGACGACCTGGCGCAGCGCACGCATGCCGCGCAGCTGCGGCGACACCTGGGCCACATAGCGGCTCATCATCTTCGACACCTCCAGCGTGCGGCGGAACCAGGGTTCGAACAGCGGCCCGCCCCATTGATGGTCGAAGGCGCGCAGCGGCGAGGTGTCGGACACCGTCTTCCACAGCCGCTCCAGCCCGGCCAGCGCCCCCGCCCGGCCACCGGCGGCGAGGCCCGCGACCAGCGCGGTGCCGTTCAGCGCGCCTGCGCTCGCCCCGCTGACCGCGACGATCTCGATATCCTCGTCGAGCAGCCGTTCGAGCACGCCCCAGCCATAGGCGCCGTGTGCGCCCCCGCCCTGAAGCGCCAGGGCGAGCCGCGGGCGACCCGCCTTCGAGGTGACGGGACGGTTACGGGGCGGGTGGCTTGAAAGCAGGTCGGACATGAGTGGCTCCGGTGTTGCGTGGCCGGGCCGGGCGGCACGGCGATAGGGAATATGGTGCCTCAACGACCATCACCGACTTTGGGTGCGGTGCAGCATAACAAGAAGTACGCCTGCACTTTTTCGGGAGAAGAAACGATATCGGATACGATCGGTTGAGCCCCCGCACCGGCCGCCACTGGATCGGCGCATCACGATCAAGGGGGGATCAGGGATGACCGGCACCGGATGGGACGGCAGCGCGCGACCCGCGCCGAAGCCGGTGCGATCGCCCCGCCGGGCGGTGCGCGCGACGATCGAGCGGCTGCACCGGTCGATGTTCGAGTTCATCGCCGCGCCTGCGCTGATCGTCTGTGGCTTCGTCGTGCTGGCCGAGGTGATCGACTGGCTGGACAATCATGCCGGGCCGCAACGGTCGTGGAGTCCGCTTCGCACATGGCTGGCGCAATATGTCGGCGATACCCAGTCGGCGATCGGCGTCCTGACCGCGATCGCGGGCAGCCTGTTCACCGTCACCTCGATCACCTTTTCCATCCTGATCCTGGCGGTGCAGCAGGGCGCGACCGTGCTCAATTCGCAGATCGTCGACCATTATCTGCGCCGGGCGTCGAACCGGGCATGGTTCGGCTTTTTTGTCGGCATCTCGCTCTTCGCGCTCATCACGCTGGTCCAGACCACGCATACGCGCGCGCCCATCTTCGGCGTGATGATGTCGACCATCCTGGGCGCGGTCGCGCTGTTTGCACTGATCGTCCTGATCTATGGCACGATCGACCAGATGCGCCCCGTAACGCTGATCGCGGCGATCGTCGACACCGCCGTCGCGGCGCGCAACCGGCAGTTGCCACTCCTCGCCGCCAGCGGGCCGTGCGTCGTCGAGGGCGGGCGTATCGTACGCGCCGATCATAGCGGGCATGTCGCGCGGGTCGATGTGCGGGCGCTGGAGGAGTTACTTGCGAAGCACAGCGACCTGCGGATCGCGATCTGCCCCGCGATCGGCGACTTCGTCACGATCGGCGATCCGCTGGCCGTGATGTCGGCGGGGCACGAGGCGCTGGCCGATATGGTGGCCGCTGCGGTCGTCCTGACCCAGAAGCGCGATATCGCCGACGATGCGGGTTACAGCCTTCACCACCTGCACACGATCGGCTGGACCGCGATCTCGACGGCGCGGTCCGATCCGGCGGTGGGCGCGATCGCGATCCAGGCGCTGCACGATCTGATCGTCACCTGGCGCGACGATCCGGTCAGAGCGGATGGCGGCGGCGAAGGACGCGCCCGGCTGGGCTATGACGACCGCCTGCCGCGCCAGCTGATCGATACGATCGAAAGCCTGATGGTCGCCGCCAGCGAGTCGCGCCAGCACCAGACGATGGCGCTGCTGCTCGACACGGTGACGGCGGTGCTGCCGATCGTCTCGCCAAGCCAGCGCCGCGACCTGCCCGGTGCGCTGCGGACGGCGGCGCTACTGGCGGCATCGCATACCCCGACCCGCGTCATGGTCCATGCGCTGGCCCGATGCTCGGCGGCCTGCCAGCGCCATGGGTTGGAGGATGTGGCGGCCGAACTTGCGGGCGCGTTGACGCCGGACCAAAGGAAAACGAATGAGGACAGCCACGGCACTATTTTGCCGTAGCGGTCGAACGAACCAAAACTCGAAGTTTAGCAGGCCGGCGCGACGCGGATCGGCAAGCGGTGGGCAAGACGTTTGATGACGTCCTGCGACAAGGTTCTCACCGCGGGCGCATGATCTATGCTGATACAGCCGGGTATGACAATGCGTACGGCCGCTCGCTGTGTATCGCTCATCTGATGAAATGCGGTAACGCAGGACAGGAGATTGCCTGATACGGTGCGAATATTACGACCTGTCAGCATAGCGGTCGCTTTCCACTGTTCCTTGTCCATCGCAAATCTCCCGAAAATGCGACGATACAACCATGGGAAAGCCGGGGTGGTTCCTGCACTGGTCGGTGTCTTTAGCCGATGACTGGCGTGCGCGATGGAAACGGCCCCGCCATCGGCGTGATGGCGGGGCGCTTGTCGGATTATCCGGTCTTGGTGACCGTGCAGGGGGCGACCAGTTGGCCGTTCCAGGTGAACGAGCCCGTGCCGGTCCCGCTTGTCCGGGGGCGGGGGATCGTGCATCGATTCCGTGGGTTGCCCCGATGTGACCGGTTCTGCCCGGTCGACCCTGCCCATCCTTTCCAGGAGCGTTCATGCCCGTCACCGACATCGCCACCCGCGTCTACAACCATGGATGGCGGCTGGACCCGGTGGTGCGCAGCCTGCTCGACACCGATTTCTACAAGCTGCTGATGCTGCAGATGATCCGCCAGCTTCACCCGGATGTGAACGCGACCTTCTCGTTGATCAACCGCAGCAAGAGCATCCGTCTGGCCGAGGTGATCGACGAGGCCGAATTGCGCGAACAGCTCGACCATGCCCGCAGCTTGCGCTTCGGCAAGAAGGAGCTGATCTGGCTGGCGGGCAACAGCTTTTACGGAAAGCGGCGGATGTTCACCCCCGACTTCCTCGAATGGCTCGGCCGGTTCCAGCTGCCCGAATACGAGCTGCGCACGGTCGACGGACAGTTCGAGCTGCATTTCGACGGACCCTGGGCGCAGACCAGCATGTGGGAAATCCCCGCGCTCGCCATCGTCAACGAATTGCGTTCGCGCGCCGCGCTGAAGGGCAAGGGGCGGTTCGAGCTCGATATCCTCTATGCCCGTGCCAAGGCCAAGCTGTGGGACAAGGTGGAGCGTTTGCGCGAGCTGCCCGACCTGGTCCTTTCCGACTTCGGTACGCGGCGGCGGCACGGCTTTCTGTGGCAGCGTTGGTGCGTCGAGGCATTGAAGGAAGGGCTGGGCAGCCGCTTCATCGGGTCGTCCAATGTGTTGCTGGCGATGGACAATGATCTGGAGGCGATCGGCACCAACGCGCATGAACTGCCGATGGTGGTCGCCGCGCTCGCCTCCGACGATGCGGGCGTGGCCGCGGCACCCTACCGCGTGCTGGAGGAGTGGCAGGCACTGTATGACGGCAATCTGCTGATCGCGCTGCCCGATGCGTTCGGGACGAGCGCGTTCCTGCGCAAGGCACCCGACTGGCTGGCCGACTGGACCGGCTTTCGCCCCGACTCCATGCCGCCGATCGAAGGGGGCGAGCAGATCATCGCCTGGTGGCAGGCGCATGGCCGCGATCCGCGCACCAAGCTGCTGATCTTTTCCGACGGCATGGACGTCGACAGTATCGAGGCGACCTATCGCCATTTTCATGGCCGGGTGCGGATGAGCTTTGGCTGGGGCACCAACCTGACCAACGACTTTCGCGGCTGCGACCCGGCGGGGGAGGCCGGGCTGGAGCCCATTTCGCTGGTCGCCAAGGTCATCAGCGCCGATGGCCGCCCGGCCGTCAAGCTGTCCGACAACCCCGCCAAGGCCACCGGTGAGCCGTCGGAAATCGCGCGCTATTTGCGTATCTTCGGCGAGGATGGGCGTCGGGCCAAGGCGGTCAGCGTGTGAACTGCGTATCTCGTCCGCTGTAAGCACAGGACGAGGGCCGAACGACATTCACGTCATTCCTCCCCTTGCAGGGGAGGATTTGTGGCATTTTGCTGAATGTCGATCGGCTCTGGAGAAAGGCATGACGGCATCCGTGTCTTGCGATAGCTTGGCACGATAAAGCCTTGGGAGAGGTCATGCCGAAGATCGTGTTAGCGCTGGCCCTGTTGGGCGTGTCGGCCGCGGCCCATGCCGGACGCGCGGACCGTGTCAGCTGGGGCAGGCCGGGCGTGTCGCGAGCGGTGTTCGAAGGCGGCAGCCGCGACTGCATGCTGAAGGCCGCACGGCGCGACGTGGCGCAGGACGGGGCGACCCAGCGATATGTGCGTGGCGCCCGCGTGCTGGACCGCGAAGCCAATGTGTCCCCGATCGTCCCGACCGACGACATCTTCACGCAGAGCCAAAGGCAGGTCCTGCTGCGCCGGATGTATAATCCCGACAAGCAGGTCGATGCGCTGCAATCCACGCTTCAGGCCGAGGTCGACCGGTGCCTTGTTACGGCGGGCTATGTCCGCTTCGCCCTGACGCGTGAGCAGACCCGGCAACTCGCGCGGCTGGCGCCGGGGTCGGAAGGGCGAAAGGCCTATCTCTACACGCTTGGGTCCGACCCCCGGATCGTCGAGGCGCAGCGGGTCGCCACACCGCCGACCCCTTGATCCATCCCGGTGGTGATGACGATCCTGTCATGGTAACCTCCTGATCCGGCGGGCGAACTACGCCCTGCCGCATCACGGGCCGCATCACGGGCCGCATCACGGGCCGGATCATGGGAGAGTGACATGCGCGACGCCGACCGTCGGACGATCATCGCAGGGCTGGGCGCGGGGCTGGCCGTGGCGGCCAGCGGGGCCTGCGCCGCGCCGCGCGACCGCAAGGTCGGCTATGCCATTGTCGGGCTGGGTCGCTATGCCGAGCTGATCATGTCGAAATTCGCCGAGTGCGACCAGTCGCGGCTGGTCGCGCTGGTCAGCGGCACCCCGGCCAAGCTCCAGCGCTTCGGCGAGAAATACAATATTCCCGCCAGCCACCGCTATTCCTATGCCGATTTCGACCGCATCCGCGACAATCCGGATATCGACGTCGTTTATGTGATCCTGCCCAACGCGCTGCACGCCGAATATACGGTGCGCGCGGCCAGGGCGGGCAAGCATGTGATGTGCGAGAAGCCGATGGCGATCTCGGTCGCGGAGTGCCGCACGATGATCGCGGCGTGCCGGGCGGCGGGGCGCAAGCTGATGATCGGATACCGATCGCGGTTTCAGCCGCACAACCGGCTGGCGATCGACCTGGCGAAGAAGGGTTTTGTCGGGCCGACCCGGATCATCACTGCCGACCATGGCTTCAACGCGCAACCGAACCAGTGGCGGCTCGAGCGCAAATGGTCGGGCGGCGGCTCGCTGATGGATATCGGCATCTACAGCCTGAACGCAGCCCGCTACCTGACCGGCGAGGAACCGGTCGAGGTCAGCGCGATCGAATCGACCGACCGCAGCGACCCGCGCTTCCGCACGGTCGAGGACCGGATCAACTTCCTCCTGCGCTTCCCCTCCGGCATCCAGGCGACCTGCGTGTCGAGCTACAGCTCGAACCACAATATGTACCGGGTGACGGGGACGGAGGGCCATATCGAGCTGGAGCCCGCGACATCCTATGAGGGCCAGAAGATGTGGGTCCGCCGCGACGGCCGGACCGAGGAGCAGCAGGTTCCGGCGGGCAAGGGACAACATGCGGGGCAACTCGACCATTTCGCGGGCTGTATCCTGAACGGCACCGACCCGCTGGTGCCGGGCGAGGAGGGATTGGCCGACATGCGCGTGATCGAGGCAATCTATCGCTCGGCGCGCGAAGGGCGGCGGATCACACTGGGATAAGGGGCCACCATTCCTCCCCTGTAAGGCGAGGAACAGACGGGGAAGATTTCGGGAATGTCAGGCCGCCGTCATCTTCGCTGGTTCCCGCCGCTGATATGCTGACGTCCTCAGGCTGGCATGGGGATGGTGGCGCGGATGATCGGGTATCGGGGCAGGGCGGCGGGACTGGCAGCCATCGTGATCGGGATGGCATCGCCCGCCTGGGCGGAAGGGCCGTGCAAGCTCGGCCAGATGGCCGCGATCCCGGTGACGATGCAGGGTATGCGCGCGGTCGTCGATACCCGGATCAACGGACGGCCTTCGCCCTTCATCCTGGATAGCGGCGCCTTTTTCAGCAATATCTGGCCCGCCGTCGCGCGCGAGATGGACTTGCCGCGAAAGCCGTTGCCGGAGGGGATGCGGTTGGGCGGGATCGGGGGCGAGACCGATGGCACCCTCGCCACGGTCCGGCACTTCACGCTGGCCGGGCTGGATGTGCCCAATGTCGAGTTCACCGTATCGGGCAGCGACCTGGGCCAGAGCGGGCTGATCGGCCAGAACGTCCTGGGGCTGGGCGATGTCGAATATGACCTGCCCGGCGGCATGGTCCGGCTGTTCAAGCCGATGGGCTGCGGCCATGCGGCCCTGGCCTATTGGACGAACGGACAGCCCTTTTTCGAAATGCCGATCGAGACGAAGGAGGCGGCGCATCTCCACACCGTCGGCACGGTCGAGCTGGACGGGGCCAAGCTGAACGCGACGTTCGACACCGGCGCGCCGCAGACCGTGCTGAGCCTGCGCGCCGCCGCCCGCGCGGGGGTTCATCCGGGCGATCCGGGGGTCGTGGCGGCGGGATGGGAAAGCGGCATGGGCCGCCATGTCGTCCAGGGGTGGAGCGCCCGGTTCAAGCTGTTGAAGATCGGCAATGAGGAACTGCACAATGTGCGCCTACATTTCGCCGATCTGGCGCTGAGCGATACCGACATGCTGCTGGGCGCGGACTTCTTCGTGTCGCACCGCCTGTACGTCTCCAACCTGCAGCATCGCATCTATTTCACCTATACCGGCGGGCGGCTGTTCGACGCGGCGGCGCATGCCGATGCGACCGCCGCTATGGCGGTGCAGGGCATTGCGGGCGCGGGCGACCCGACCGATGCCGAAGGGTATAGCCGTCGCGGGGCGATGTACGTCACCCAGCACGACCTGCCCCATGCCATCGACGACTTCACCAGGGCGATCGTCATGGCGCCCAGGGATCCGCGCTTTCCCAGGCAGCGCGCACTCGCCTATCTTGACCAGCGGCGGCCGGTGCTGGCGATCGACGACCTGAACACCACCCTGACGCTCGATCCCGGCGATACGCAGGCGCGGCTGATCCGCGCGGGGCTGCGGCTGCGTGCGGGCAATCCGGCGGGGACGATCACCGATCTCGACCTTCTGGACGGCCAGTTGCCGCACGAGGATGCCGCGCGGCTGCAGATGGCGCAGCTCTATTCGGGGGCGGACGCCTTCGACCAGGCGATCGGGCAGTTTGACCTGTGGATGGCGGCGCACCGCGACGATGCGCGGCGGGGAACGGCGCAGAACGGCCGGTGCTGGGCGCGGATGCTGGCGAACAAGGATCTGGACCGCGCGCTGGGCGATTGCAACGCGGCGGTGCGGGTAATGACCGGCAATCCCAGCTTTCTCGACAGCCGCGCCTTCGTCCATCTGCGGCAGAAGGACGACCAGGCGGCGCTGGCCGATTTCGACGCGGCGCTGGCAATCGACGCCAGGCGTCCCTGGGCGCTGTACGGCCGGTCGATCGCCGAGGAGCATCTGGGCCGCACCACAGAAGCGGCCCGCGACCGCGCGCTGGCGACCGCGCTCGACAAGCGGATGCCGGAGCGGATCCGGAAATACGGGATCGGTCTATAAGTTCCTCCCCGGCACGGGGAGGTGGCAGGCCGCAGGCCTGACGGAGGGGGGCTCGTCTACGGAACGGCCCGAGCGGCAATCCCCCTCCACCATCCTTCGGATGGTCCCCCTCCCCGTGCCGGGGAGGATTATCAAAACGCCTTCGACACCCCGACGAAGAATCCCCGGCGTGGCCCGAACTGCGGCGCACCGACACCAACACCGGTGCCGTCGCGGATTTCATATTTATGGTCGAGCACGTTGATGACGTCGAACCGGATATCCAGGTTCGGCCCCGCCAGGTGGTGGCTCGCGGTCAGGTTGAACTGCGCATAGGGCGACAGCTTGGCACCGTTGGGGATGCTGTTCACATCGTCGTCGCGGCGAAGCCCCGAGCCATAGATCATGCTGCCGCCCAGCTTGGTGCCCGGCAATACCGTATAGGACAGGCCCGCCGACCCGGTGAACGTCTGGTCGTGATCCAGATAGATGTAGCGCCGCGCGATATAATCGAGATCGTCCTGCGCGAAGCTGAACTGGCTCGACACGATGCTGCGCCCCTTGGCCTTCGCCGCGGCGAAATTGGCATAGGCGAGCAGCGGCCCGCGCTGATAGCTCATATTCGCCTCGATCCCGCCGATTCGTCCCTGTCGATAGTTGAACGGCGTCAGGATGATCGGCGCGCCGAACTGGCCCTCGTCGATCAGATTCTTCGAGATGCGGTAATAGGCGTCGATGCCATAGGTGAAGTAACGGCTGAGCCTGGCCTGGAACCCGGCGTCGAAATAATCCTGGCGTTCGGCATAGGGCACGTCGTTGACGGTGACCGCCGGATAGGTGCTGGTGCCGATGAACTTGCCGATGCTCGTATTGCCGACCAGCTCGAACGGCGGCGGCACGAAGTAGCGCGAATAGCCTGCGTGCAGCGTATAGACGTCACCCGGCTGCCAGACCAGGTTGACGCGCGGCGACAACTGCCCCTCGCGCCGATAGCCGTTATATATGTCGTAGCGTGCGCCATAGTTCAGGGTCAGCTTGGGGGCGAGCTTCCACTCGTCCTGCAGATATGCGCTGAAGCTGGTCGCGGTCTTGCCGCTATTGTCGGCGATTACGATCGGCTCGCCCGCCTGGGCACCGGTGGCGTCGACCGGAAAGACGCTGGTATTGGTCGCGCTGGTCGAGCGGTCGCGCGTGACGAGCAGGCCGCCGCGCAGCGTGTGCGCGGTGCCGACATGATAGACCGCATCGACCTGACCGCCGATCGCGAAGTCCTGCTTGTACGCCTGCTGCGCCTGACCGTTGTAGAGCAGCTCGCCCAATATGTCGGGGCGGTAGCGCAGCGACGAATAGCGCGCGAAAAGCGAGGCCTGGACGGTCAGCGGCTCGGCATCGTGGAGCAGCGCGATCTGGCCGAAGCCGGTCTTTTCGAGCTGCGTCTCGTTCAGCTTCTCGCTGGGGAAGGTGTTCTGCCCGGCGACGCTCCAGGTGCCGCCTGGCTGCTGGCCGACGGGATTGGGAATCTGGAACCACTGGTTGGAATAGCCGCCGACGAAGGACAGCCGGTTCTGGTCGTCCAGGATATGGTCGACATAGGCAAAGCCCTGATACTGGTCGGTATCGTCATGCACCGGGTTGGACCGGCCATCGACGCTCTCGATCCCCAGGCCGCTGTGCCGGTAATCGCCCGAGACGAAATAGTTGGTGCTCCCCGACGAGCCGCCATAGGTCAGGCTGGGCTGGATGGTGTTGTGGCTGCCGCCATAGATCGACGCTGTGCCGCCATTGTCGAACAGCCCGCTCTTGGTCGTGATGTCGATCACGCCCGCGGTGCGCAGGCCATATTGCGCGGGCAGCGCGCCGGTCAGGATGTTGACCTTGTCCACCAGGCGCGGCGACAGCGTCTGGCCGAACACCGCCAGCCCCTCGGGCAGGATGGTGCCGTTGATGCGATATTGCAGGCCGTTATGGTCGTCGCGGACGTGGAACTGGCCGAAACCGTCCTGCACGACACCGGGCGCCTGGAGCAGGATCTGGTTGAACTGCTGGTTCTCGCCACCGGGCAGCGCCTTGATCGTCGCGCTGGTGATCTCATAGTTCGACGCGCCCAGGCTCGGCTGGATATGCTCGCGCGCCTCGTCCAGCCGCTTGGCGGTCACGACGATGTCGCTGACCTGACCCGCGGGCGCGGCGTCGGTTTCGCCAGCGCTTTGGGGGGCGGGAACGCCCCGCGTCTGGGCCAGGGCGGGGAGGGCGATCGCGGACGACGCGACGCAGCAAAGGAGGGCAGAAAAACGCATCGACAACCCCAAATGTTATAACGTCTCCCGGTGGGGCTATCTTGCTGCACCGCGATGCGATGGCAAGACGTGGCAGTCTTCATGACGCATTTGTAAGCCAGCCATCATGCAATCCGCCGGGCACCGCCGCGATGGTCAGGGCCGCGCGACCCCGCTATAAGAGGGCATGGCCGAACGCTTTGAACGACACCGCCAGCCCTGGCGTCAGGACGAAATCCAGAAGCTGCACACGCTCGCCAAGAAGGGCATGGCGCTGAAGGCCATCGCCAAGGCGCTGACCCGCAGCGAGGAGTCGGTCAAGCAGCGCGCCAAGGAAGACGGACTGGCGATCGCCAAGCTGCACTGAGGGCGGTCATGATCTGGAACATCATCGACCGCCGCACGCGCCCCTATCGCTGGCGGCTGGTGAACGCGATCGTTGAGGCCATCGAACACGACAATAGCTGTCTGGACGCGGACCAGGCGCCGGCGAGCGATCCGAGTATCACGGTCGATTACGACGAGTTGGAAGCCGTGTCGGTGCAAGACGCCGTGACATGGGCCAATCAGCAGCCCTGTGCGGTCACGCTCTATCTATATGATCTCGGGAGTGGCTTTGCGGATAGCGTGCATTTCCCGGAACAGGCGACGCGCTTCCCCGACGAGAGTTGAGCCGATTATTCTACATAAGGCATCGTTCTGGAACGAGCCGCTATCGCCAGATGGAGCGGATCAGCCGCGCCACTTTTCCCAGCGACGTCTCCCTCGTGCAGCGATCACAGTGCCTCGCTCGAGAAGACCCGGCTGGTGGGCCGATGTCCCCTTTGCCGGGGTCCGGTGAAAAATACTGGTCGAACTTATCGGGCAGAGACGCATAGTGATCCGCGTCGGGGGATGTCTGTCCGCCGTCGAAGGTGACGTTTGGCCATAGCTTCGCATATTTGGCGTTGAGTGCCAGCCAAGGCTGGGCGCGTTCTTCGGTGTCGAAGACGATGGCGTCGACGGGGCATGCTTCGATGCAACAGCCGCAGTCCACACATTCGAGGGGATTGATGACGAGCATCGTTGCGCCTTCGTAAAAGGCGTCGACCGGGCAGACTTCGACGCAATCCATATATTTGCATCGGATACAGGCGTCGGTGATTACCCCTGTCATGTCATCAGTGCCTTCTTATGCCGAAGCATAGACATGCGTCAGGCCGCGGATATTCGCAATCCGGCCAAGGTCGCCCTCATGCATAGGCGGCGATCGCCCCATCACCCCATGGCTCGCCCGATCCGCACCAGCACCCCGGTCGGATTGCTGATCGCGAATTCATAGGTGCCCCAGGGTTTGGCATGGGGGGCGCCGGGTTCGATGATGCGGTCGCGCACGCGCTCGGCGACGGCATCGACATAGAGGTAGAGGCCGAAGGGATAGTCCTCCACCCTGGGCGGCCAGCCGGGCATGTGGTTCAGATGCAGGTGCCAGCCGCGCTTATCCTCCAGGATGCGATACCCGCCGAAATCCGCCGCCACTTCGAACCCGAGCAACCGGTAGAAGTCGGTGCTGGCCTCCATGTCGCAGGCGGGCACGATGGCGACGACATGGTGGGGCATCGGGGCATATCCTTCGTACCGAAAGGGAGCGGGGGACGGGGCCCCGCAGGGTCAGGCGGCGACCTCCGCCGTGTCCGCGAACCGCGCCAGGCAGGCGGCAAGGTCGGCCTTGCGGAACGGTTTGGTCAGGCGGGCCATGGTCGGCTCGACCCCGTCCATCTCCGCATAGCCCGACACGAGCAGGACCGAGACGCCCGGCCGCCGGGCCGTGACCAGCCGGGCGAGTTCGGTCCCCGACAGGCCGGGCATCATATGGTCGGTCACCAGCAGGTCGAAGGCCGCGCCATCGTCGACGATCCGCATCGCTTCCTCGGCCGAGGCCGCCTCGATCACCGCATAGCCCAGGTCGCCCAGCATGTCGGCGGTGCTGTGACGCACCAGTTCCTCGTCATCCACCAGCAGCGCGCGGCCGCTGCGCCGTGTCGGACCGGCGCACGACGGGCCCGTCACGACCGGGTCGACCGCCGACCCGCTGACCGGCAGGAGCAGGTCGATGCGCGTGCCCTGTCCGGGATGGCTGTCGATATCGAGCGCACCGCCGAGTTGCGAAGCAAGGCCATGGACCATCGACAGGCCCAGCCCGGTGCCCTTGCCCACGCCCTTAGTCGAGAAGAACGGCTCGACCGCGCGGGCCAGCGTGGCGGCGTCCATGCCGCTGCCCGTGTCGGCGACCGACAGGCGGATATAGTCGCCCGGCGAGAGCGTCGGGGTGTGCGCGTCGGTGGCATGCTCGTGCGACACCGCGATGCGCAAGGTGCCGCCACCCGGCATCGCATCGCGCGCATTCACCGCCAGATTGAGCAGCGCCATTTCCAGCTGGTTGGGATCGGCATCGGCGGGCGGCAGGTCGGGGGCGATGTCGACCTCGATCCGGATCTGCGGCCCCGTGGTGCTGGCGATCAAACTGCCCATGCCGGCGACGAGCGAGGCGATGTCGACCGGGATCAGCTGCAACGGCTGGCGCCGGGCGAAGGCGAGCAGCCGCTGGACCAGCGTGCGGGCGCGCTCGGCCGATTGCGCCGCGCCCGCGATCAGGCGCTGTTCGCGCGTGCCGCCCAGCTGCTTGTGCTGCAACAGGTCGAGCGTGCCGACGATCGGGGTCAGCAGGTTGTTGAAATCATGCGCGACCCCGCCGGTCAGCTGGCCCATCGCCTCCATCTTCTGGGCCTGGCGCAGGGCCTCCTGCGCCTCGGCCAGCTGCGTTTCGCGGCGCACGCGCTCGGTCACGTCGCTGACGAACTGGTACACGCCGATCTGCGCGCCTGCCTCGTCGGTCAGCGGGCGGAAGAGGACTTCATAATAGCAGCGGGTATGATCGGGGTCGCCGAATTCGTCGACGAAGGTCACCTGGTGGCCCTGCATGCCGCGTTCCCAGCCACGGCGGACCTCATCGCGCAGCGCGGGGCGATCGTCGAGCAGGCGGAGCATGTTGTCGCCGGTGCACGGGCGATTGCCGAAGATCCGCTCGAACTCGTCGGCATTCGCGCGGTTCATTCCCAGTATGTTGAAATCCATGTCGATCGCCATGACCATGACGTCGGTATGCTCGACCAGCGTGGCCAGGAAATTGCGCTCGGCGGTCCGCTCGACCACCCGCTGTTCCAGCGTGGCATTCAGGGCGTGGAGCCGGTCCTCGGCCATCTTGCGGTCGTGAATGTCCACCGACGATCCGAACCAGCGGACGATCTGCCCCGTTTCCGGATCGCGGTAAGGATGCGCCAGGTCGAGGAACCAGCGATATTCCCCGGTGGCGGAGCGGATGCGGTGCTGGCACCGGTGGACGCCGCCGCTGTCGCGCGCCGCCTGGAACGTGGCGACGACATGCGGTGCGTCGTCGGGGTGGATGAACGCATCGGCAATCTCGGCCGGGGCCATCGATCGGAACGGCGCGCCGGTGTAATCCGAGAATTGCCGGTTCAGGAATTTCATCCGGCCCTCGCCATCGGCGATCCAGATGATCTGCGGCACCGTGTCGACCATCAGCCGGAACTGCGCCTCGCTGTCGCTCAGCGCCGCCTCGGCCCGGATGCGGTCGGTGGTGTCGGCCAGCACGCACATCACGCCGCCGGGCTGTCCGTCGTCGTCGAAGACCGGCGAGTAATCCAAGTTCATCCACACCTGTTCGGGTGCGCCATGGCGATGGAGCGTCAGTTCCTGGTCGCGATAGCGCAGCGTGCCGCCCGCCAGCACGACCCGCATGACATGGTCGTTGAACCCGGCGACCTCTTCCCAGCCGTCGCGCACCGGCGCGCCGAGCAGGGCGGGATGCCGCTGCCCCGCAAAGACCGAATAGGCGTCGTTGTACAGCATGATGCCGTCCCGGCCCCACAGCATCACCATGGGCACCGGCGAGCGCAGCAGGATCAGCGTGGCGGTGCGCAGCGACGCGCTCCAGTCCTCGATCCTGTCCAGGCCGCTGGCCGTCCAGTCGGTCTGCGCGATCAGCATTCCGCAGGCTCCACTCCCGCACAGATTGTCGCGGAAATGAGACGTCGCTGGCATGACGGGGGTCGGATCCTCGGGCTTCGCGCGCCGTCGATCGGGTCACGAACAAACCCATGGTAAACGAATTTGTCCGGCTTAGCGATGGCTTTCGCCGCAAAGCCTGTGGACAATCGCCGTCCCCGCAGCGCTCTATCGCACGGTGAGCCGCGCCAGGAACGACGCAAGGACGGCGACCGAGGAGAGAGCATGAACGAGCTGGAACAGGCGACCGTCCGCCGGATCACGTGGCGGCTGATGCCGCTGCTCGGCCTGCTCTATCTGGTCGCCTATATCGACCGGCAGAACATCTCCTATGCCAAGTTGCAGATGGTGGACGCGCTGGGCCTGAGCGAGGCGGCGTTCGGGCTGGGCGCGTCGCTGTTCTTCATCGGCTATTTCCTGTTCGAGGTGCCGAGCAACGTCCTGCTCCACCGGGTCGGCGCGCATCGCTGGTTCGCGCGGATCATTGCCAGTTGGGGTGCGGTCACGGTGGCGCTGGCGTTCACGCCCAACGCGACCGTGTTCTACGCCTTACGCTTCCTGCTGGGCGCGGCGGAGGCGGGGTTCTTTCCGGGCGTTCTCTATGTCCTGACCCTGTGGTTCCCGGTCCGCTACCGCGCACGGGCGGTGGGATTGTTCATGCTGGCCAGCGCGGTCGCCAATGCAGTGGGCGGCGCGGTCGGCGGGCTGCTGCTCGACCAGGACGGAACGCTGGGGCTGGCGGGGTGGCAATGGGTGTTCCTGGCGACGGGCGTGCCCGCCATCGCGCTGGCACCGGTCGTGCTGTTCGCGCTGCCGCGCGCGCCCGCCGGTGCCGCGTGGCTGAGCGCGGAGCAGAAGGACTGGCTGGCGCGCGAGCTGGCGGCGGGCGACGCGGAGGGCGAGGGCGCACATGGCGGCATCCTGTCGGTACTGCGCGACCCCCGCGTCCTGTTGCTCTGCCTGGTCTATATCGGCTTTCCGCTGGCGGCGTACGGGCTCAGCTATTGGCTGCCGACGATCATTCGTGGGTTCGGCGTCTCCAACACCGTCAACGGGCTGCTGGGGATCATTCCCTGGACCTTGGTCGCCATCGCCCTGTGGGCGGTGCCGCGCCATGCCGCACGGTATCGCAACCCGGTGTGGCATGCGGCGGGCCCCGCGCTGGCGGGGGCGGTGTTGTTGATCCTGAGCGTCGTGGTCGAGCCGGTGCCGCTGCGCTTCGCCTGCCTCAGCCTGGGCGCGGCGGCGATCTTTTCGGGGCAGCCCGCCTTCTGGACCTTGCCGCCGCGCTTCCTGTCGGGGGCGCGGGCGGCGGCGGGGTTCGCCGCGATCAACTCGGTCGGCAATCTGGGCGGCTTCATCGCCCAGGCGATCGTGCCCGCGATCCGCGACGGCACGGGCAGCGACACCGCGCCGATGCTTTTCCTGGCCGCCTGCCTGGCCCTGGCCGCGATCGGCGTCCTGCTGGTCGAACGGCGATTGCCGCGACCGGCGTGAGGGAAGCCGCCTCCTCGCCGTGGTGACGGAAAAAGGTTCCATCGTCGCCGGATGAAGTTTCTGACAGGATCGCTGGGTGTCGAATGGGCGCAATTCAAGCATTCTGGCTATAATAACAATGTCTTGGCCAAGGTTTGGCGAATTGCCCCAACATAAATTATATAAAAACCGGATATTTCAAAGTGTTTCCGGGTTGGGGCCCCGCACAGTGCGGAGACTATCATGGCCACGGCAGCCCTGCCCGATACACGGACGTCCCAGCCGTCGGATGGCGATCGCCGCCGCGCGACGCGCTGGTTACAATCGCTCAACTTCTTCATGGCGGACATGCAGGCGGGCATCGGCCCGTTCCTGGGCGTGTTCCTGCAACAACGCGGGTGGCAGACGGGGCCGATCGGCACCGTCATGACGCTGGGCGGCGTGGCGGGCATGGTGATGACCGTGCCGGCGGGCGCGTTCATCGACCATACCGACAAGAAGCGCTGGGTCGTCGTCATCACCGGCATCTGCACGGTGCTGGCGTCCTTCCTGATCCTCTGGTCGCAGACGGGCATCGTCGTCGGGGTCAGCCAGGTGGCGACCGCCATTGCGGGCGCGGCGATCGGTCCCGCCGTGACCGGCATGACGCTGGGCGTCGTCCGGCAGAAGGGTTTCAACGCGCAGAACGGGCGCAACCAGGCCTGGAACCATGCGGGCAACATGGTCGGCGCGGGACTCTCGGGATTCATGGGCTGGAAGTTCGGCATGCCCGCCATCTTCTTTCTTGCCGCCGCGTTCGGCGTGCTGGCGATCATCTCGGTCCTGTCGATCCCCGAGCGGGCGATCGACCACCGCGCCGCACGCGGCCTGGAGGGTAAGGAAGGCGAGGATGACCAGGACGGCGGCCAGGCGGAAGGCTTCAAGGCACTGCTGTCCAACAAGCCGATGCTGATCCTGGCGGCGGCGCTGGCGTGTTTCCATCTGGGCAACGGCGCGATGCTGCCGCTGTACGGCATGGCCGTCGTCGGCGCGGGCAAGGGCGATGCGGCGATGTTCACCGCGACGACCGTGATGGTGGCGCAGGCGGTGATGATCGTCGCCAGCCTGGTCGCGATGAAGGTCGCCGCCGGGCGGGGCTATTGGCTGGTCCTGCTGATCTCGTTCGCCGCCTTGCCCCTGCGCGGGTTCCTGGCGGGCAGCTTCATCGAGCATTGGGGCGTCTGGCCGGTCCAGGCGCTCGACGGCATCGGCGCGGGGTTGCAGAGTGTCGCGGTGCCCGGCCTCGTCGCCTGCCTGCTCAGCGGCACCGGCCGGGTCAATGTCGGCCAGGGTGCGGTCATGACCATCCAGGGTGTCGGCGCATCGCTGTCGCCCGCGATCGGCGGCTGGCTGGCGCAGGAGCTGGGCTATCAGACGGCCTTCTACATCCTCGGCGGCTTTGCCGTGGCGAGCCTGGGGCTGTGGATCGGCTTTGCGGGCATTCTGCGCCCCGCCTGTTCCGGTGGAGCCAAGCCCGAGGAGGCACAGGCATGAGCGGTATCGCCTGGATCCATATCGGCGACCTGCATCTGGACGAAGCGGACGACTGGCAGGGGCTCGACCGACTGAACACCATCGTCGCGCAGGTGAATGCGCGGATGGGCGATGCGGACTTCGTCTTCGTGCCCGGCGACAACGCCAATCACGGCACGCCCGCGCAATATGCCCGGATGATCGACGCGCTGGCACCGCTGTCGCTGCCATGGCGGATCATCCCCGGCGACCATGATTTCGAGCCGGGCGACCTGTCCGCCTATGACGCCGCGATCCCCGAGGCGAACCGGCCCGAGACCGAGGTGATCGCAGGCCATCGCTGCCTGTTCCTCGACATCGTCTCGGCCGGGGCGGGCGGGCCCGACTTCCGGCTGACCATGCACCACCGCAACCGGTTGGCCGAGGAACTGGCGCGGGCGAAGGCATCGGGCGAAGTGCCCTTGATCTTCATGCATGCCTATCCCGGCGATCTGGCGGCCGATGGCGACCGGATCGCGCGCCAGTTCATCGACGGCGAGGTCACCTTCGTGGATACCGGCCACACCCATTATAACGAACTGCTGAACGACGGCCGCGTCCTGTACGGCGCAACCCGCTCCACCGCGCAGATCGAGGAGGATGGCGGGGCGCCGGGCTTCGCCATCGTCTGTGTTCAGGACCGGGTGGTCAGTTGGCGCTTCCGGCGGCTGGATGCGCCCTGGCCGCATGTCCAGATCGTATCGCCGGGCGACATCCGCCTGATCACGCGGCCGACCGATCCGCATCAGGTGCCCAGGCCCGGCGCGGTCGAGCTGGTGGCGCGGGTGTTCGCCGCGACCGACGATGCGCATCCCGTCGCGCGGGTCGGCGGGATCGACCTGCCGATGGTGCGCGGCGAGGACGGCCTGTGGCGCGCGAGCGTGACCCTGGCGGAAGGGCTGAACGCCGTCGAGGTCCACTGCGGCACGGGCCATGACCGGATCGACTGTCTGGTCCGCGATGCCCATTCCATCCCGAAGCGCCGCCTGCCCGTGGCACCGGGCGAGGATTGCCACGCGATCGGCGCCTGGCCTATCGCCGGGATCGACGGGGCCCAGCTCGGCCCGAACAAGAATGGATGCGGATGGTGACCTTTGCCTATGGGGCCACCTGGGCGATTGCGGGGCTGTCCACCGCGGGCGTGATCGCGCGGCCGATGCGCTGGCCCGAATGGATCTGGGCGGTGGCGGGCGCGGTCCTGCTGATCGTGCTGGGGCTGATGCCTTGGCACGAGGCCGGGCAGGCGGTGGCCAAGGGCACCGACGTCTATCTCTTCCTGATCGGCATGATGCTGCTCAGCGAAACGGCGCGCGAGCATGGCGCATTCGACTGGATCGCGGCCACCGCCGTCAACATGGCGGGCCGGTCGCGCGCCAGGCTGTTCGCGCTCGTCTATGCGACCGGCGTGGTGGTCACGACCTTCATGTCCAACGATGCGACCGCCGTGGTGCTGACCCCGGCCGTGTTCGTCGCAGCCAAGAAGGCCAAGGCCGATCCGCTACCCCTGCTCTTTGCCTGTGCGCTGATCGCCAATGCCGCCAGCTTCGTGCTGCCCATCTCCAACCCGGCCAATCTCGTTCTGTACGGCGGGCACATGCCGCCGCTGGGCGCGTGGATGAAGGCCTTTGCGCTGCCCTCGATCGCGTCGATTGTGGTAACCTTCGCGGTACTGCGTTTCATCCAGCGGGCACGGATCGCGGGGACGTGCGAGTGCGACGTGGCGCGCGATCCGCTGTCGACCGGCGGCAAGCTGGCGATTGCGGGGATAGTGCTGACCGCGTTGCTGCTGCTTATCGTGTCGGCGCTGGATGCCGAACTGGGCCTGCCCACCGCGATCGCCGGGATCGCGACGGCGGTGATCGTGTCGCTGCTGGCCGGGCGTTCGCCGGTGACGCTGGCGAAGTCGGTATCCTGGGGCGTGCTGCCGCTGGTCGCCGGGCTGTTCGTGCTGGTCGAGGCGCTCGACCGGACCGGCGTGATCGCCTGGGTGGCGCGGGGGCTTCGCGACATGCTGACCGATCCGACACGCGCTGCGGCGGTGTCGGGCACGACGCTGGCGTTCGTCAGCAATGCGATGAACAACCTGCCCGCCGGCCTCGTTGCCAGCAGCGCCATCGCCCAGGCGCATCCGCCGCAGATCGTCACCGACGCGCTGCTGATCGGTGTCGACCTGGGGCCAAACCTGTCGGTGACGGGATCGCTGGCGACGATCCTGTGGCTTCAGGCGATCCGTCGCGAGGGCGAGGATGTGAGCTTCCTCGCCTTCCTGAAGGTCGGTGCGGTGGCGATGCCGCTGGCGTTGCTGGCGGCGCTGGGGATGCGGTTGTTGATCGGGTAGGGGCCTGTGGAAGAGGTTGGAGCGAAGTCGAAGGCCAAGGGCTTACAGCGCCCCCAGGTCGATCGGCCCGTCCTTGTCCAGCCACTGCCCCGCCTCCGGCATCGGGTATTTCAGCCCGGTGGCGCAGTTGAACAGCACGACGCGCTCATCCTCGTCGACCAGATTGTCGCGCACCGCCTGCTTGTACGCCGCCAGCGTCGCGCCGCCCTCGGGGCAGAGCAACAGGCCGTCCTTCTTCGCGCAGTCCTCCACCGCCTTCAGGATCGCAGGGTCACCGACCGCCAGCGCCGCGCCGCCGGACTCGCGCACCGCACGCAGGATCAGGAAGTCGCCGACGGCCTTCGGAACCCGAATCCCCGCCGCCACGGTCGCTGCATCCTCCCAGCGTTCGGCATGCTCCTCGCCCGCCTCATAGGCGCGGACGATGGGCGCGCAGCCGCTCGCCTGCACCGCATACATGCGCGGCCGCTTCGATCCGATCCAGCCCAGCCGCTCCATCTCGTCGAACGCCTTCCACATGCCGATCAGGCCGGTGCCGCCGCCGGTTGGATAGAAGATCGCATCGGGCAGTTCCCAGCCAAGTTGCGCGGCCAGTTCCAGCCCCATCGTCTTCTTGCCCTCGATCCGGTACGGCTCCTTCAGCGTGGAGAAGTCGAACCAGCGCCCCTCCGTCGCGCCGCGCCCGACGATCGCGCCGCATTCGTCGATCTGGCCGTTGACCCGCCAGACGCGGGCACCCTGCGCGGCGATCTCGCGGACATTCACTTCCGGCGTTTCCTCCGGGCAGAGGATTACCGTCTCGATCCCGCAGCGCGCGGCATAGGCGGCCAGCGCCGCGCCCGCATTGCCGTTGGTCGGCATGGCGATCCGCGTCACGCCAAGTTCGCGCGCCATCGCCACCGCCATCACCAGCCCGCGCGCCTTGAACGAGCCCGTGGGCAGCCGCCCCTCGTCCTTGACCAGCACCGATCCTCCGCCCGAACGCGGAATCGGGATCAGCGGCGTCTCGATCTCGCCCAGCGACACGATGCTGTCGGTCCGCCGCACGGGCAGCAGTTCGCGCCAGCGCCACAGATCGGTTTCGCGCGCGGCGATCGCGTCGCGCGACACCGCCCGGCCGAGCGCCTCCAGGTCGTAGCGCACCAGCAGCGGTCGCCCGGCGCGCGACAGGCCGTGGAGCCGGTCCGCCTCGTAACGCTCGCCGGTCAGCGAGCATTCCAGATGGGTGACGAAGGTCGGGCGGTCTTCGGTGAGGTTGCGATTCATGGGGTCAGCCTATCGGCCGAAACCGCCCGGCGCCATAGGCTTAGCCCGGTGTCGCCGCCGATCCGGCGAGCAGGCCGCCGTCGATGGTGAATTCCGAACCGGTGATATAGGTCGCCTCGTCCGAGGCCAGCATGACGGCGATCGCCGCCACCTCGTCCGGCTCGCCGAAGCGTTTCAGCGGCGTGTCGGCGACCAGCGCGGCCATCTTCGCCGCGCGGTCGGGCCCGTCGCCCAGCATCGGTCCCCAGATCGGGGTCAGGATCGCGGCGGGGTGGATCGAGTTGCAGCGGATCCTCCACCCTGCCTGTGCGCAATAGAGCGCGACCGTCTTGCTATGGTTGCGGATCGCCGCCTTGGACGAGGCATAGGCTGCGGCTCCGGGAATGCCGACCAACCCCGAGCGCGACGAGATATTGATGATCGACCCCGCACCCGCCGCCTTCATCGCGCCGATGGCATAGCGACAGCCGAGGAACGTGCCGTCCAGATTGACCCGGTGCACCGCGCGCCAGTCCGCAAGGCTGGCATGTTCCGGGTCGTGGGGCACGAAACCGTCCTCGAACCCGGTGATCCCGGCATTGTTGACGACGACGTCGGCGGTGGGAAGGGCCTGGGCCAACCGGGTCCAGTCGGCCTCTTCGGCAACGTCCAGCCGCTCGAAGCGACAACCGAGCGCGTCGGCGGCGGCCCGGCCGGAGTCGGTATCGCGATCGGTCAGGATGACGGTCGCGCCTTCGTCGTGAAAGCGGCGGGCGATGGCGTAGCCGATCCCACGCGCGGCGCCGGTGACGACGCACGTCTTGTTGTGCAAGCGTTGCATAAATCTCTCGAAATGATGGGGCAGGGGGCGGATCGTGCCGCCGATAAACGTCTGTGCCGCGTCAGCGGTGACGCTGGATCATTTCGAACGCTCCCGGGGTTGGGTGGGGGACTTTTACCACCGATCGGCCTCCCCTTCATCTCTTTTTTGTTCGCGCGGAGGCGCGGAGACGCAGAGGTGTCCCGCCTGGCCGCAGGCTGCTTTCATCCACAAAAGACCGGCTTTGTCTTCCGATCGAGAGGATGGAGTACGGTGCGGCAGGTCCAGACACCTCCGCGTCTCCGCGCCTCCGCGCGAACAAATTACCGCCCCGCAATCTGCCGGTCATGCACCCGCGACAGCGTCACCACCGCCGTCACCGCACCGATCAGGCACATCAGCATGTCCCATTGCGTGTCCCAGGGATCGCCTTGCGTCCCCAGAAACTCGTCCGCGCCCTGGCCCAGCGCCATCGCCGCACCGAATTCGACCAGTTCATAGGCGGCGCTGACCGCCAGGCAGCAGGCGATCACCAGGACGGTCAGCAGCGCGCCGCGCGCCAGACCGCCCCGCCGGATCAGCGCTTCGCGAAAGACGATGGCGGGCACGAAGCCCTGCGCGAAATGGCCCAGCCGGTCATAGGGATTGCGCGCCAGATGCAGCCAGTCCCGCACCCAGTCCCCGGCGGGCACCCGCGCATAGCTGTACGCGCCGCCGAGCATCAGGATCAGGCCGTGAATCCCGATCAACGCCAGCGCCAGCCCGGTCAGCGGAAAGCGGTGTCGCAAGCCCCAGAGCAGCGGCAGCGCCACCAGCACCGGTGCGACCTCCATCCACCAGGTCGCCCGGTCGAACGGCTGCGTCCCGGAGGTGATCAGCCCCACCACCCAGACCGCGCTCAGCAGCGCCAGTCGCATCCCGCTCCCTGTCATCGGCCCACCGTCATGCCGCGACGATAGCGGCGGGCGAGAGCAGGGCAAGCGCATCCCGGTTGCCCCGGCCCGCCCGGGATGCGAAGGGCGGCCATCCCATCAGGACAGGCCCGCCATGATCATACGCAGCGACGAATTTCAGGATGTCGAGGTGCCCGGCAGCGGCGCGATGCGGATGCACCTGTTCCGCCCCGCGGTCGACGGGCGCTTCCCCGGCATCCTCCTGTTCTCCGAAATCTATCAGGTGACGGCCCCCATCCGGCGGCTGGCGGCGATGCTGGCGGGGCAGGGCTATGTCGTCGCGGTGCCCGAGGTCTATCATGAATATGAGCCCGCCGGCACGGTGCTCGCCTATGACAAGCCCGGCACAGACCGGGGCAACGACCTGAAATTCACCAAGCCCGTGTCCGCCTATGATGCCGATGCGAGGGCGGCCCTGACCGCGCTGGCCGCGCACCCGGCGTGCAACGGACGGCTGGGGACCTTCGGCGTGTGCCTGGGCGGGCATCTGGCGTATCGTGCGGCCCTCGACCCGCGCGTGGGGGCGGCGGCGTGCTTCTATGCGACCGACATCCATTCGGGCTCGCTGGGCGAGGGACGCCATGACGACAGCCTGGCGCGGATGGACGCGCTGAAGGCCGAGACGATGTTCGTCTGGGGACGGCAGGACCCGCACGTCCCCTATGCCGGGCGCGAGGTGATCCGGGCGCGGCTGGAAGAGGTGGGCGCGTCCTATGAATGGCATGAGGTCGCGGGACAGCATGCCTTTCTGCGCGATGAAGGGCCGCGCTATGACCCGGCGTTGTTCCTGCAGGCGATGGGCTGGACGCTGGCGCTGTACGCACGCGCGCTGCGCTGACTGACGGCGACTGACGGGGGGCGGCCGGATCGGTCGCTTTCCGTTGCGGCGGCGTATTTCTTTGCCGAAGTTTAACGACTTGTGACCATTATGGGCGGAAACAGAGATGCTTCCCGCCTTATGCTGACTCGCTTATCATCGCGCCGCCGTCCGGGCACGACGCGTTCGATCCTGTCGGATCGGCGAGGGGCGACGATCGTCGAGTTCGCGCTGGTCGCGACACCCTTTATCGCGCTGATCCTGGCGATCCTCCAGACGAGCCTGGCCTATTTCGCGCAGGAAGCGCTGGAAAGCGCGGTCGAGATATCGGCGCGCAGCGTGGTGACGGGCCAGGCGCAGTTCGCCGATATCCAGTCGAGCGGCCAGGGCATGACCCCCGCCCAGCTGGCCGAGCGGTTCCGCCAGGCGGCGTGCAAGGGGCTGCCCGGCTTCATGTCGTGCGCGCGGCTCTATGTCGATGTGCGGAGCGCGGGGTCCGGCACGGTGCCGGGCGGCGACGGCCTGGCGCTGACCTTTGACCAAAATGGGAAGCCGACCAATGCCTTTTCCTACGACCTGGGGGCGCAGGGGTCGCTGGTGATGATCCGCTTCATCTATCTCTGGCCGATGCGGATCGCGCCGTCCGCCGACCTGTCGGGGGCGAGCAGCGGCCAGTCGGTGCTGATGGCGACATCGGTCTCCAAGTCGGAAGCCTATAGCTGATGCGCGTGATCGCGAAGATGCGCGCCCGGGCCGGGCTTGCGATATTGCGCGACCGACGCGGCGTGGCGATGGTGGAATTCGCGCTGGTGCTGCCGGTCATGCTGCTCCTGTATCTGGGCGGGGTGCAGTTGCAGGATGCCATGTCCTGCAAGCGCAAGGTGACGATCACCACCCGCGCCGCCGCCGACCTGGTCGCGCAGAACACGACCGGCACGACCACGGCCGCTGAAATCCAGGCCAATCTGCTCGCCGCCGCGCAGGTGATGCAGCCTTATGCGCCCGCCACGGCGCAGATCAGATTGACCGAGATCACGACCGACAGCCAGGGCCGGACCTTCATCATCTGGAGCCGTGGGCAGAACACCTATCCGTATCCGCGTGGTATACGGGTGCGGGTCAACCCCGCGATGAGCGCCCCGGGCAGCAGCTTTCTGGTCGCGCAGGTCAGCTATGACTATCGCCCGGCCGCGACCTTCGGCACGTTCGGCTCCATCAGACTCGACGACATCATATGGATGGTCCCGCGCAATACGGACCAGATCGCCTGTTCGGATTGCTGACCCTCATGAACCTGTCCTTCCTTCGCGCCGTGTCCGGCGTGCTTCGGCATCGCCGGGGCGCGGTGATGATGATGTTCGCTTTGGCCCTGCCGGTGCTGGTCTTCTCGATCGGCATGGGGATCGATTACGCCCGCGCGATGAAGGCGCGGACGAAGCTGAATGCGATCGCCGATTCCGCGGCGTTGTCCGCCGTCAGCAAGACCGCATTGGGAATGAGCGACGACGCGGCGGTGGCCTATGCCCTGCGTGTCTTCAACGCTCAGGCCACCAGCCTCGTCAATGCGGGCGAGATCGCCATCACGAACGTCGCAATCACCGCGCCGACCGACAATATGGGGCGGCGCAATGCCGTGGTCACTTACACGGGCACGTCGAACAACGTCTTCGCCGCCATCCTGGGGGTGAACACGCTCGCCATCTCGGGCCAGTCCCAGACGACCAACGCGACCGCGCCCGACATCGATTTCTACATGCTGCTCGACGTGTCGAGTTCGATGGCCTTGCCCACGACCAGCGCCGGGCTGGCCAAGGTGGCGGCGAGCAATTCGCAGAAATGCCAGTTCGCCTGTCATTCGACCAATGACCTGACCGGCCGGGATGCGAACGGCAACGTCACCGATCTTTACGGCGTCGCCAAGTCCTATGGCCTGAACCTGCGCATCGACGAGGAGGGGGCCGCGCTTTCGAAGCTGGCGGACACGGCGACCAGCACGTCCAGCAAGAACGGTGCGCAATACCAGATCGCGATCGCGACCTTCCGGGGGAAAGGCGGCTTTGCCATTCTGCAGGGCAAGACGCCCCACATGGCGGACGCGGCGAGCAAGTCGAAGGATTTGAAGCCTTCGTTATTCTACAAAAACGGATGCCCGACATCGGCATGCCAATCGACCGAAGTCGGTTTCCGGGATACCGATACCGGCACCAGCGACGCGATGGACCAGATCAACAGCCAGTTGATCACCGCGCCCGGCACCGGCATCGGCACCGCCGCGGCGCAGGGGGTCATGTTCATCGTCACCGACGGGATGCGCGACGAATATCGCGCCAGCGGGGTGCCCGAGATTCCGCTCGAAACCGCCAAATGCGACATGATCAAGGCGCGCGGCATTCGGATCGCGGTGCTCTATACCGAATATCTGTCCGACGCGCTGACCGGTGATCCCTGGTCCGAGAAGAACGTCGCGCCCTATCTCTACAAGATCGAGCCCGCGCTCCAGGCCTGTGCGTCGCCCGGCCTCTATACCAAGGTGTCGACCGATCAGGATATCGCGGCGGCGATGGGTGCCCTGTTCCAGACCGCCGTGGCGACCGCGCGCATCACCCGGTGACGCGCGCAGCCGGGATTATCCCGCGAGTGCCTCGACCTGTTCGGCCAGTTCCAGCCAGCGCATCTCGGCCTCGTCCTTGTCCGCCCGCGCCTTTTCGATCGCCTTCATCAGCCGGTCGAACTGGGCGGGGTCCTTGGCATAGAGATCGGGGTCGGCCAGCTTGGCCTCGTCGCGCGCGATACCGGCTTCCAGCTCCTCGATCCGCTTGGGCAGCAGTTCGTAATCGCGCTGGTCCTTGTAGCTGAGTTTGGTCTTCGCCTGGGCAGGCGCGGCGGGGGAGGGCGTGGCCTTGGCGGCGGCCTTCTTCGCCTCGGGCGCGGCCTTGCGCTTGGCGACCCAGTCGGCATAGCCGCCCGCCACCACATCGACGTTGCCCGACCCGTCGAGCCCAAGCGTCACCGTGACCGTGCGGTCGAGAAAGTCGCGATCGTGGCTGACGATCAGGACGGTCCCCTCGTAATCGCCGATCACCTCCTGCAACAGGTCGAGCGTCTCCAGGTCCAGGTCGTTGGTCGGCTCGTCGAGCACCAGCAGGTTCGATTCCCGCGCGAACTCGCGGGCGAGCAGCAGGCGCGAGCGTTCACCGCCCGACAGCGTCCCGATCTTGGCCTCGGCCAGCGAGGGGTCGAACAGGAATTCCTTCAGATAGCCGTGGATGTGCTTGCGCACGCCGCGCACGTCGATCCAGTCGCCGCCATCGGCCACGACCTCGCGAACCCGCTTTTCCGGCGCCATCAACTTGCGCTGCTGGTCGATGATGATGCCGTCCAGCGTCTTGGCCAGGAACACGCTGCCCTCGTCGGGCTGGATCTCGCCGGTCAACAGGCGCAGCAGCGTCGTTTTGCCCGCGCCGTTCGAACCCACGATGCCGATCCGGTCGCCGCGCGTGACCTTCAGGGTCAGGTCCTTGATGATCGTGCGGTCGCCGTAACGCTTGGTGACATGCTCGGCCTTGATGACCTCCTTGGTCTTCACGTCGTCCGACGTGATGCCGAGCTTGGCCGCGCCCTGCGGCCCGATCATCGCGGCGCGGCTGGCGCGCATCTGGACCAGCTTTTCCAGGCGGCCCTGGTTGCGCTTGCGCCGCGCGGTCACGCCGCGGTGGAGCCAGTGCTCCTCGATCTTGAGCTTGGCGTCCAGTTTTTCGGCGGCGCGCTGTTCCTCGGCATAGACCTGTTCGGTCCACGCATCGAACCCGCCGAAGCCGACCTCGTTGCGGCGCATCTGTCCGCGATCGAGCCACAGCGTCGACTTGGTCAGCCGGGTCAGGAAGGTCCGGTCGTGGCTGATGACGACGAACGCGCCGGTGAAACGCTTCAGCCAGTCCTCCAGCCATTCGATCGCGGCGAGGTCGAGATGGTTGGTCGGCTCGTCGAGCAGCAGCACGTCCGGGTTCATCGCCAGCGCGCGCACGATCGCGGCGCGGCGACGCTCACCGCCGCTGGCGGTCGCGGCGTCGCGGGTCAGGTCGATGCCCAGCTGTCCGGCGATGGCATCCGCCTCATAGGCTTCGGGCGCATCGTCGCCTGCCAGGACATAATCGGCCAGCGTCTTGCACGCCGTCAGGTCGGGGTCCTGTTCCAGATAGACGACATGGGTGCCCGGCACGATCACGCGCCGTCCCTCGTCGGAATCGATGATTCCGGCCATCAGCTTGAGGAGGGTCGACTTGCCCGCGCCGTTGCGCCCGATCAGCGCCAGCCGGTCGCGCGGACCGACATGGATATCGAGATGCCGGAAGAGCCAGCCCGAGCCTTGAACAAGGCCCAGGTCTTCGTAGGAAAGAACGGGTGCTGCCATGATAAGTGGCAGTTAGGGGCGGATCGGGAACCCGGCAAGCGCCCCATGCGCTGTCGCGCCGCTGTATGATCCATTCAGAGGCTGTTCAACGGTTGCCCGCTATGCCAGTTTCATGCCGATGACCGTCCTTCTGGCTCTGCTCGCCGCACCGATGGGCTCGCCGCCGATGATCCAACCGCCCCTGGACGTGGGTGGCGATCAGCGTCGCGGCGACCAGATCCGCGCCTATCAGCAGCGCAAGGAAGGCAACCTGTCGCTGCGCGAGATCGAGGCGCGGGTGGTGCCCACCATGCGCGACTCGCAGTATATCGGCTTCGACTATGATGCGGGTGCGGCGGTTTACACGCTCAAATTCCTGCGCAATGGCACGGTCATCTGGGTGGAAGTGGACGGCCGCACGGGCAAGGTCATCGGTCGGACCGACGGCTGATGGCCGTGTCGTCCGGCACCCCAATGAATTTACAGGGAGTTTTGCGATGCGCGTTCTGATCGTCGAGGACGAGCCCAATCTCGGCCAGCAGTTGAAGAATACGCTGGAGGGCGCAGGCTACGCCATCGACCTCGCCACCGATGGCGAGGAAGGGCATTTCCTGGGTTCGACCGAAAGCTATGACGCGATCGTCCTCGACCTGGGCCTGCCCGAGGTCGACGGGCTGACGGTGCTCGATCGTTGGCGGAAAGAGGGCAAGACGACGCCCGTCCTGGTCCTGACCGCGCGCGACAGCTGGTCGGACAAGGTCGCCGGGCTGGACGCGGGCGCCGACGATTACGTCGCCAAGCCGTTCCAGACCGAGGAACTGATCGCCCGGCTTCGCGCGCTGATCCGGCGCGCCAGCGGCAACGCCTCGTCCGAGCTGACGGCGGGCGACGTGCGCCTCGACACCCGTTCGGGCAAGGTCACACGGGCTGGCGAACCGGTGAAGCTGACCGCGCAGGAATATAAACTGCTGTCCTATCTGCTCCATCACAAGGGCAAGGTGGTCAGCCGCACCGAGCTGATCGAACATATCTACGACCAGGATTTCGACCGCGATTCGAACACGATCGAGGTGTTCGTGACGCGTATCCGCAAGAAGCTGGGCCAAGACGTCATCACCACCATTCGCGGCCTGGGCTACAGCCTGGACGACCCGGCGGCGGGTGCACCGACCGGCGGGGCGGCCTGATCGGCCATTCCCGGTGAAGGACGGACCCATCATGCGCCCGACCCTGCGCACGGGCTCGCTGTCGCGCCGCATGATCCTGATCGCCGCGGGGTGGATCATGGTCCTGCTGGCGGGCGGCGGCTTTGCGCTCGACCGAGTGCTGGTGTCCGCCGTCACGCAGAATTTCGACGATCGCCAGGCCTATGTGCTGAAGTCGCTGCTGGTGTCCGCCGGGATCGATTCGAACGGCGAGGTTTGGTTCAATCGGGAGCCCGCCGATCAGGGGTTTCTGGAGCCTGGCTCGGGCATCTACTGGCAGGTTTCCGGCAAGGGCTATGACCCCTTTCCGTCACGGTCGTTATGGGATCGGCGACTTGCTTACGGCCCGGTACGGAGCGACGACGACATCCACGTCTATACCAGTACCCAGTTCGCGGACGAAAAGCTGCGCATCGTCGAGCGTGACGTAAAGCTGCCCGGATCGAATGTCCGCTGGCGCTTTCAGGTGGCCCAGCGAACAACGGAACTCGATGCGCAGGTCAGCGCGCTGCGCCGCATCCTGATCCGCAGCTTCGCGCTGCTGGGCGTCGGCCTGCTCCTGATGGCGGCGATGCAGACCTTCTACGGCCTCTACCCCTTGCGCCGCGTGCGTGATGAGATCGCGGCGATGCGTGCGGGCAAGGCGGACCGGGTGTCCGACGCGATGCCCAACGAGGTCGCGCCGATGGTCGAAGAGCTGAACGCGCTGATCGAGCATAACGAGAAGCAGGCCGAGGAAGCGCGCCGTCACGCGGGAAATCTCGCCCATGCGCTCAAGACGCCGCTGACCGTCATCATGAACGCCGCCACCGCGCAGTCCGAGGATCTGGCCGAGACCGTGATCCGCGAGGCGCGCACGATGCGCCGCCAGGTCGACCATCACCTGGCGCGTGCCCGTGCGGTCGGGCGGCGTGGCTCGGCGCATAGCCGCGCGGAGGTCTGGCCCAGCCTGCAATCGGTCGAGCGTGCCGTCGGCCGCCTCTATCGCCATGTCCGCATCGATATCGACGGCCCCAAGGATCTGGTCGTCCATGTCGAGCGACAGGATCTGGACGAGATGCTCGGCAACCTGGTCGAGAATGCGGCCAAATATGGCGGCGGCAGCGTCTTCGTGACGGTCGGCGCGCAGGCGGGCTTTGTCGAAATCCTGGTCGAGGATGACGGCACCGGCATCCCCGAGAATGAACGCGTCCGCATATTCGACCGGGGCGTCCGGCTGGATACGGGCAAGCCGGGCACGGGTCTTGGCCTCGCCATCGTCCGCGACGTGGCGGAGATTTACGGCGGCACCGTCTCGCTGGAGGAGAGCGAGGACCTGGGTGGCCTGCTGGTGCGGCTCAGGCTTCCGGCGGCGGTGGGGTGATTGCGGTTCGCGCGGAGGCGCGGAGGGGGGCGGACGCGCGGTGATGTAGGGATTTGCCCATCTTCGGTGGGCATAGCCGTCAACCGTAACTATTCCTCCCCTGCAAGGGGAGGGGGACCATCCGAAGGATGGTGGAGGGGTGTCGTCCCTATCGAGAGCGGGACACCCCTCCGTCAGCGCTCCGCGCTGCCACCTCCCCTTACAGGGGAGGAATAACGGGGAAGCGGACCGCCGATCCAACAAGCCAGACCCCTCCGCGTCCTCCGCGCCTCCGCGCGAACCAAGATCAGGCCGCCACCGTCTCCAGCGCATCCATCGCCCGCGCCGCGATCCCGATCGAGCGTTTGCGCGCGTCGTGGTCGAAGATCGAGCTGACCACCATCACCTCGTCCACCTTGGTCCGCTCGATGAAGGCGGCGAGTTGGCGTTCCACGGTGGCAGGCGCACCGATCGCCGAGCAGGACAGGACGTGGTCGAGGATCGCCGAACCCTGCGCGCCCAGGCTCTCGCGATAGCCGGGGACGGGCGGGGGCAGCTTGCCGGGGCGGCCGGTGCGCAGTGCGACGAAGGCCTGTTGCTGCGAGCTCGCCAGGAACTCGGCCTCTTCGTCGGTGTCGGCGGCGAAAACGTTGAAGCCCGCCATTGCATAGGGCTTGTCGAGCACCGCCGATGGCCGGAAGTCGCGGCGATAGACGGCCAGCGCATCGTCCAGCGCGTCGGGCGCGAAGTGCGAGGCGAAGGCATAGGGCAGGCCCAGTGCGGCGGCGAGCTGCGCGCCGTAGAGGCTGGATCCCAGGATCCACATTTGCGGCTTCGCGCCCGCACCGGGTGTCGCGACGATGCCGGTCTGGCCGTCATCGGCGAAATAGCTTTGCAGCTCCATCACGTCGCGGGGGAAGGCGTTGGGATCGCTGTCCAGTGTCCGGCGCAGTGCGCGCGCGACGCGCTGGTCCGATCCCGGCGCGCGGCCCAGCCCCAGGTCGATGCGGCCGGGGAACAGCGCGTCGAGTGTCCCGAACTGCTCGGCGATGGTCAGCGGCGCATGGTTGGGCAGCATGATGCCGCCCGCCCCGACGCGGATGGTCTTCGTCGCCTGCGCGACATGGCCCAGCACCACGGCGGTCGCCGCCGACGCGATGCCCGCCATGCCGTGATGCTCGGCGGTCCAATAACGGTGAAAGCCGACCGCCTCGGCATGAACGGCCAAGTCGGCGGCATTGGCCAGCGCCTGGGCCACGGTGCCGCCCTCAATGACGGGCACCAGATCGAGCAGGGAATAACGTGTCATATGAGACAGATGGGGACGCCGCAGCGCCCCCGCCAGCCAAGACCGGGTATCAGAAGGTCAAGCCATACTTCACCGCCATGCCGCGTTCGGGCGGAAGCGCCGCGATATGGCCGGGATCACGCCGCCAGAAGAGATGAGTCGACAGTTCGCCGCGACCGACCATCACGCCGTGCCGCGCCTCGACCAGCAATTCCCGGCCGGTGGGGGCCAGGCTCATGCGCTGGGTCGTCCAGCCATCGACCGCGGCGGTCGCATAGTCCCAATGTGCGGGCAGCAGCAGGTCGAGCCCGCCGCTGTTCACGCGCAGCGGCTGCGACAGGCGCAGGTCGAACCGGTCGCCGCCGAACAGCCCGGCCTTGCCCGCCTCGACCGACCAGGACCGGCTTTGCAACAGGCCACCGCCCAGCCCGCCGCTGGCGCGGGTCCAGCCCTGGCGCCAACGCGCACCCAGCGCCCAGCCGCTCGCATCGCTCCACCGGGTGGCGGTGTCGGCGAACCAGCTGACCCCGCGCGCCTGGCCCAGCGCGCCGCCGAACCAGCCGCCGAGCACGGTCGCCCGCTCGTCCAGCCGGGTCATGCCCAGCGACAGGGCGACTGCGCCCAGGCGCCGGTCGAGGGTTACCGCGCTCTGGTCGTAGCGTGGCGGTGCGGTGCCGGGCACCGACGAGGCGAAGCGGCCGCTCTCGGCCATGACGTTCAGGCCGATGCCGCCCAGCATGTGCCGCATCGCGACCGAGGCGGTGGGCGCGCGGTCCGCACCGAACCCCGGATCGTTCAACAGGAACGGCGCGCCGGCCTGTCCGGTCCACCCGGCGACCAGCGCGTCTCCGCTGCTGGAAAAGCCGACGCCGATGGCGGTGGCGGGATCGAGCACCTGGGTCACGCTGCCCGCGACGATCCGGCGCGTCGGTGCGGCGGCATCGCCCGGTACGGTCGAGCGCAGTCGCGCCTCGCCCGGCATTTGCATGGCGCTGGTCAGGGCGATCGAGCGGCGGCCATCGCCGACCACCGCGCCCTCGACCCGGCCGAGCAAGGCGGGTGACAGCATCGCGCGCGGGCTGGCCTGTGCGATCGTGCCGGACACGTCGACCCGATAGGCGCGGGCATAGCCGTCGAGCGCGACCAGGCTGAGCGTGCCGGTGCGCGCGTCGCCCATGGCGGGGGACAGGCGCGCATTGATGCCCATGGCGACGGCGGCGGTCGTCCCCGCGACGCTGCCCGCCACGTTCAACGCGCCGACCGGCTGGAACGCGGCGGTCAGGTCCAGCGTGCCACGGCCATAGACGTCGTCGGTGCCGCTGGCCCCGCTGTCGCGCGCGGTCTTCAGCAGCAGGTCGACGATCTGCGCGCCGGTCAGGTTCGGAAAGGCCTGGGCCAGCAGGGCGGCCGCGCCGCTGATCTGCGGTGCGGCAAAGGACGTGCCCGACCAAAGGTAGCGTTTGCCGCTGGCGTCGGGGGCCTCCACCTGCTCGCCCAGCGCGGTCAGGTAATGCGCGGCGGTCTGCCCGGCACGGTTGCTGAAGGTCGAGATGGTGCCCGTGGTCCCGACCGATCCGGCGACGATCACCTGCCCGCGCGATACCGTGTTGTCATTGGCGATCTGCGCCATCAGCGTCGGGTTGGACTCGCCGTTATTGCCCGCCGAGAAGACCAGGACCATGCCCGCCGCCGTCGCCCGGTTGATCGCGCTCAGCAGCGCGGCGGGCGGCGTGTCGTTGGACCCCAGCGAGATGTTGACGACCCGCGCGCCCGCCAGCCGTGCGGTGTCGAGCCCGCGGGCGATCGCGTCCGACGAAAAGGCGCAGTTGCCCACCCCTGCGCTGGTCGTGCCGCTGGCGCAACTGCCCGGCTGGTCGGCGCGCAGGACCACCAGCGTGGCATCGAAGGCGACGCCCTGCGCCTTGTTGCCGCCGCGACCGCCGACCGCCGTGAAGGCCACCGCCGTGCCATGGCCTCCCTCGTCCGCCGTGCCGCGCGAGCCGCCCGCCACATCGGCCGACGCCGACGAGATACGGCCGTCGAACAGGCCGGTCCGCGTATCGAGCCCGGAGTCGATGACGCCCAGCGTGACGCCCGCCCCCGTCGCGCCGCGCTGATAGGCGGCGAGCGCATTCATCGCCACCGCGCCCTGCGTCGCGCGGTAACCGGCGGTATCGTAATTCTGCCTGGGCGTTGCCGTGGGAGTCGGTGAGGGTGTGGGTGTCGGCGTCGTGATCGTCGTGGAAATGGGCGTCGTGGTCGTCACCGGCTGGCTGGAGGGAGATTGAACCGCCCCGCTGCCACCGCCGCATGCGGTCAACGTCGCACCCGCGCAGCCCAACGCAATTCCCAGGCGAGCGATACGCTCCGCCTTCTGCGCACCGCGCATCCGATAGTCCTGCCCCATTTGCCCCGATTCGCTCTTCGATTTGCCCGCCTTTACGCGACAAACGATTACGAAAGCATGATTTTGGTCCATCAAGGGGTGCAAATGTGACGGTTATGGACACTGTCGGGATTTGGGGGCGCGACACCCGGCCGTCCGCCATGGCTTGCGACCCCACGCGGCCGCGCCTACACGCTGGCCGCGATGCTGCCCGCGCTTGCCCATATCGACGCCTGGATCTTTGATCTGGACAACACGCTCTATCCGGCGAGCGCGAATCTGTTCTCGCACATCGACCGGCGGATGACGGCGTTCGTCGGCGAGCTGCTGGGGGTGGAGGCCGAAGAGGCGTTCCGCATCCAGAAGACCTATTTCCACGCGCACGGCACGACGCTGGCCGGATTGATGGCCGAGCATGACGTCGATCCCGCCGCCTTCCTGTCCTATGTCCACGATATCGAGATGGACGTGCTGGAGGCGGATGCACCGCTCGCCGCCGCGCTGGCCAAGCTGCCGGGGCGCAAGCTGGTCTTCACCAATGGCGACAAGCCCTATGCGCTGAAGGTTCTCGATCGGCTGGGGCTGGGCAGCCATTTCGAGGCGGTGCACGACATCACCGCCATGGGCCTAGTGCCCAAGCCGCAGCCGTCCGCCTATGCGGGCCTGTGCGCGGCGTTCGACATCGACCCGACACGGGCGATCTTCTTCGAGGACATGGCCCGCAACCTGATCCCCGCCAAGGCGATCGGGATGACGACCGTGTGGGTCGACAACGGGTCCGAACAGGGGCCCGAGGCCGCCCGCGAGCATATCGATTACACCGTCCACGCGCTGACGCCGTGGCTGACCAGCATATTGGAGGAATGACCATGAGCCAGGATCTGGCCGCGACCATCGACGCCGCCTGGGAAAACCGTGCCGAGCTCACCTTCGCGACGCAGGGTGAGGAACGGATCGCCGTCGACCGTGCGCTGGCGCTGCTCGACCGGGGCGAGGCGCGCGTGGCCGAGCCCGACGGTAATGGCGGCTGGACCGTCAACCAATGGCTAAAAAAGGCGGTGCTGCTGTCCTTCCGCCTGAACGACAACGTCCTGATCGACAATGGTCCGGGCGCGGGCCACTGGTTCGACAAGGTGCCGTCGAAGTTCAGCGGCTGGTCGGAAGCCGATTTCCGCGCCGCCGGTTTCCGCGCGGTGCCCGGCTCGGTCGTGCGACGCGGCGCGCATGTCGCCAAGGGCGCGATCCTGATGCCCAGCTTCGTCAACATCGGCGCCTATGTCGGTGAAGGCACGATGGTCGACACCTGGGCGACCGTCGGCAGCTGCGCGCAGATCGGCAAGAATGTCCACCTGTCGGGCGGTGCCGGCATCGGCGGCGTGCTCGAGCCGCTCCAGGCCGATCCCGTCATCATCGAGGACGGCGCGTTCATCGGTGCGCGCGCCGAAGTGGCCGAGGGCGTCCGCGTCGGCGAGGGCGCGGTGCTGTCGATGGGCGTGTACCTCGGCGCCTCGACCAAGATCATCGACCGCGAGACGGGTGAGGTCTTCCGGGGCCATGTGCCGCCTTACTCGGTGGTGGTGCCCGGCACGACCCCGTCGGTCGACGGCAAGCCGGGGCTGTACTGCGCGGTGATCGTCAAGCGGGTGGACGCGCAGACGCGGTCGAAGACCAGCATCAACGACCTGCTGCGGGATTGATGGTTTCCGACATTTGACCCTTGGCACGCCCCTCCCGCAAGCGGGAGGGGATGGGGGAGGGCAAGGCCACGGGCGACGGGCTCAGTGAGACTCCCGCCCTCCCCAAACCCCTCCCGCCTGCGGGAGGGGCTTACCGCTTGGGGATAGGGTTTCCCTACAACCCCACCCGCTTCGCCAACCACTTGGCCGCCGCTTCCGGGCTCTCCTTCGCGGCATCGTCCCGGTCCACCCGGTAGTTCGCCTCGCGCATCACCTCGACCGGAATCCGGTTCAGCATCGGCCCCAGCGCCTGCACGAACCGCGCATCCCCCGCCCGGTCCTTCGCCACCAGCAGCACCGCGTCATAGCCCGGTATCGCCCGCTTGGGATCGGCCAGCACCGTCAGCCGCTCCGCCGCGATCCGCCCGTCCGAGGAAAAGGCCGAGATCACATCCGCCCGCCCGCTCTCCAGCGCGCGGTACATGAAGGTCGGGCTGTACGGCGTCATGCTCGCGAATCGCAGGCCATAGGCATTGCGCACCGCCGCCCATTCGGGACGGTCGAGAAATTCCAGGTCGCTGCCCAGCTTCAACGACGGTGCGCGGCCCGACAGATCGGCGAGCGAGCGCACCCCCAGCCGCTGCGCCAGCGGCGTCTTCATCGCAAAGGCATAGGCGTTCTCGAACCCCAGCGGCCCCAGCATCGTGACATCGCGGGTGGCCGCCCAGTCCTTCAGCGCGCCCAACATCGCCGCACGCGGCGGCGCGTCCTGCCGGTGCATCGCGGTCGTCCACAGCGTGCCCGCATAATCGACATAGACATCCACGCGCCCGCTCGCCGTCGCTTCGAACGCCACGGTCGAGCCAAGGCCATCGCGATAGCTGACATCATAGCCCGCCTGCGTCAGCCGGTCGCCGATCAGCCGCGCCAGGATATATTGCTCGGAGAAGTTCTTCGCCCCGATCACCACCTGAGCCCGCGCATCGTGGCCGCGGGGCCAGAGCGGCTGGGTCGCCAGCGCGATGCCCAGCCCGAGCGCGACCAGCCCGCCGAGCCACATCCAGCGCCGCCGTGTCGCCAGCCCGCGCTCGATCAGCCCGATCAGCGCATCGACCACCAGCGCCAGCGCCGCGGCGGCGAAGCATCCCGCCAGCACCAGCGCCCAGGCCTGGGTCTGAAGCCCGGCAAAGATCAGGTCGCCGAGCGAGGGTTGCCCCACCGTCGTCGACAGGGTGGCCGCGCCGATCGTCCAGACCGCCGCCGTCCGTATCCCCGCTGCCAGCACCGGGGCGACCAGCGGCGCCTCGACCAGCCGCAGCTTCTGGGCGCGCGTCATCCCCACCGCATCGGCCGCCTGTAGGACCGCCGGATCGAGCCCGACCAGCCCCGTCACGCCGTTGCGCAGGATCGGCAGCAGCGCATACAGCGTCAGCGCGAGCAGCGAGGGCAGGAAGCCCAGCGCCGGTATCCCGCCGCCCACCAGTCCCGACAGGCTGAGCAGCACCGGATAGAACAGCGCCAGCAGCGCCAGCGCCGGAATCGTCTGGACCAGGCTGGCGAACCCCAGCGCCACCCGCGACAGTCCGGGCCGCCGCGCACAGGCAAAGGCGAGCGGCACGGCGATCAGGATACCGAGCAGCAGCGCGGCCATGCTGACCAGCACATGCTGCGCGAGCAGCGGCGGCACCCGGCCAAGCGCGTCGAGAAAGGCGCTCATGCCTTGAGCGCCGCCAGCCGTTCGGCCTGATGCCGGGGAACCGCCATCAGCTCCTGCGCCGCGTCGCCGCCTTCGCCGTTCACCAGTTGCGCGGGCGTCGCATCGGCGACGATCCGGCCCGTCTCCATCACCAGCACGCGCGTCGCGGTCAGCAATGCTTCGGCCATGTCGTGCGTGACCAGAATTGTCGTCAGGCCCAACCGCTCGTGCAATTCGACCAGCCGCCCCGCCACCGCATCGCGCGTGACCGGGTCGAGCGCACCCAGCGCCTCGTCGAGCAGCAGGATCGGCGGCTCGGCCGCCAGCGCGCGGGCGATGGCGACACGCTGTCGCTGCCCCCCCGACAGCGCATCGGGCATCCGCCCGGCGACCTCGTGCGGCAGGTCGACCAGATCGAGCAATTCGCCCACCCGGCCGCCCACGCCGCGCCCCGCGATCGTCAGCCCGATGGCGATGTTCGCCGCGACCGTCATGTGCGGGAACAGGCCATGTTGCTGAAAAACATAGCCGATCCGGCGGCGAAGCCGGGGGGCGGGCCCGGCGGTGACGTCGCGACCATCGATCCGGACGCGACCTGTGTCGGGCTCCTCCAGCCGGTTGATCATGCGCAACAGCGTCGACTTGCCCGAACCCGACGCGCCGACCAGCGCGACGAAACTGCCACGCGCAATTTCCAGCGAGACATGGTCGACCGCCGCGACTGCACCATAGCGGCGGCTGACATCGTCGAGCGTGATGATGGGGGCGGGGGCGTTCACGCCGCCCTTAACGCGGGATCCGATCATTCCGCCTCACCCGCTCTGTATGCCCGTCACGATTCGGGGCTATGCCTTGCCCGCACCAGGCGATAAAGCGTGTAAAACATGTTCAACACGGCGGCCGAAAACGCCGCCAGGAGAGTAAGATGACCCAGACCGCCAGCCAGGTTCTCGACCGCGTCCTCGTCCTCGAAATGGTGCGCGTGACCGAAGCGGCGGCGATCGCGGCCTCGACCCTGGTGGGGCGCGGGGACGAGAAAGCGGCGGACGCGGCGGCGGTCGAGGCGATGCGCGCCGCGCTCAACGAACTCGACATGGACGGCACCGTCGTCATCGGCGAGGGGGAGCGCGACGAGGCGCCGATGCTGTTCATCGGCGAGAAGGTCGGCACCGGCCAGGGTCCGGAGATCGACATCGCGCTCGATCCGCTGGAGGGCACGACCATCTGCGCCAAGGCCGGGCCGAACAGCCTGGCGGTGCTGGCCATCGCGGAGAAGGGCCACCTGCTCAACGCGCCCGACGTGTATATGGACAAGATCGCGGTCGGCCCCGGCTATCCGGCGGGCGTCATCGACCTGGACCGCAGCCCCAGCGACAATATCCGCGCCATCGCCGCGGCCAAGGGGGTCGAGGCCAAGGATATCGTCGTGTGCGTGCTCGACCGCCCGCGTCACGAGGCGCTGATCGCCGAGCTGCGGTCGCTTGGCTGCGGCGTGGTGCTGATCGGCGACGGCGATGTCGCGGGCGTGATCGCGACGACCGATCCGGATACGACGATCGACGTCTATATGGGGTCGGGCGGCGCGCCCGAGGGCGTCCTGGCCTGTGCCGCGCTGCGTTGCGTCGGTGGCCAGTTCAAGGGGCGGCTGCTGTTCCGCAACGATGCCGAACGGGCGCGGGCGCACAAATGGGGTGTGACCGACCTCGACAAGCAGTATGACCTGACCGAGCTGGCCCGCGGCGACTGTATCTTCGCGGCGACCGGCGTGACCGATGGCTCGCTGCTGGCGGGCGTGAAGCGGCGGCCCAAGGTGATGACGACCGAGAGCGTGGTGATGCGCGCCTCGTCCGGCACGGTGCGCTGGGTGAAGGGGCAGCATCGGTTGTGATGTCGATGCCGATCGTTATCTGACCTTCCTCTCTTCTGGATAGCGCAGCTTGGGCGAGTGCCACTCCTCACCCCATTCCTCCCCTGTAAGGGGAGGTGGCAGGCCGCAGGCCTGACGGAGGGGTGTCCCGGTAGGAGAGGCGGGGCTGCCTCGCGACCAGGGGCACCTCCCTTGCGGCACGGGGCAGCCCGCCTTGCCTCGCGCCATGCCCGCGATAAGAACCAGGCCTTCCCACTTCCGGGGAGCGGGGAATGGATTTCATGTCGTTCGTCTTGCCCACCCTGCTGCTCTTCGCCTCGCTGGCGGGGATTTGGTGGTTCCAGAAGGGCGATCTGGGGGAGTATCGTCGCTTTTGCGCGCTGAACGACGGTCATTCGCGGCGGATGCGGTTTCGGCTATGGCTCGTGCGGGCGGCGCTGGCCTTTCTGGTGCCGGTGCTGATCGGGCTGGTGCTGCTCGGTCGGACAGGGGCGCTGACGGCTATGCCGGGCGAGTTCGCCGGGGCGGCGGGCATCATGCCGTCGATCATCGACGATGACGGTGCGCTGCCATCACTGCTGATCGGCGGTGCGATCGGCGGGCTGGTGACCGGTGCGCTGCTCGCCCGGTTCTGGCGGCGCAAGCCGATCGGCAATGTCTCCGCGCTGCTGCCCCGCGATCGGCGCGAGGTGAAATACGCGCTGGCGCTCAGCGTGATGGCGGGGGTGACCGAGGAGGCGTATTTCCGCCTCTATCTGCCGCTGTTGATCGCGATCCTGACCGGACAGGCATGGATCGGCTTTGCCGCGTCGCTGGCGCTGTTCGGCGCGATGCACCGCTATCAGGGCTGGGCCGGGGTGCTGGCCACCACCGCGCTGGGGGCGGTGATGACCGGGCTGTACCTGATGACCGGCAGCCTGTGGGTCGTGATGCTGGTCCACACGCTGGTCGACGTGAACGGTCTGGTCGTCCTGCCACTGATGGGCGGGGTGTGGCGGCGCTGAATTCCTCCCCCGTGCGAGGGGAGGAACAGGATCAGTTCTTCAACCGCCAGCCGGTGCGGAAGATCCAGCCGATCCACGCCAGACAGGCCAGCAGGAACAACGCCGTCACGGCCAGGCTGACCCCCGGCGTCACGTCCGAGGTGCCGAAGAAGGTCCAGCGAAAGCCGTTGATCAGATACACGACCGGGTTGAACAGCGTCACCGTCCGCCACGGCTCGGGCAGGATCGTCACCGAGTAGAAGGCACCGCCCAGAAAGGTGAGGGGGGTGACGATCAACAGCGGGATGACCTGCAACTGCTCGAACCCGCGCGCCCAGATGCCGATGGCGAAGCCGAACAGCGAAAAGGTCGTCGCGACCAGCAGCAGGTAGAAGATCATCGCCACCGGGTGCAGGATGCTGAGGTCCACGAACAGATAGGCGGTGGCCAGGATCACCAGCCCGATCACCATCGACTTGCTTGCCGCCGCCCCGACATAGCCCAGCACCGTCTCGATCGGGGAGAGCGGTGCGGACAGGATCTCGTACATCGTGCCGGTGAATTTGGGCATGTAGATGCCCAGGCTGGCGTTCAGGATGCTTTCCGAAAAGATCGACAGCAGCATCAGCCCCGGCACGATGAACGCGCCGTACGGCACGCCCGAGACCTGGTTCATCGCCGATCCGATCGCGGTTCCGAACACCACGAAATACAGGGTCGTGGTGATGACCGGCACCATCAGGCTGGTCCATACCGTCCGCCGAAAGCGCGCCATTTCGAAGCGATAGATCGACCAGATGCCATGCAGGTTCATGCGCGTGTTCCCTCGACCAGATCGACGAAGATATCCTCCAGCGAGGACTTGTAGGTTTCCAGGTCGACGAAGCCGATGTCCATGTCGCCCAGCTTGCGCAGCAGCGAGGGGATGCCGGTCCGCTCGGCCCGCGCGTCGAAGATATAGCGCAGGCGCCTGCCCTCATCCTCCAGCGACAGGCTCCATTCGGCCAGGTCGGGTGGAATCGTCGTCATCGGCTCGGCCAAGGTCAGCACCATTTCACGCTTGCCGAGCTTCTTCATCATCTCGGCCTTTTCCTCGACCAGGAGCAGCTTGCCCTTGGCGATCACGCCCACCCGGTCGGCCATCTCCTCGGCCTCCTCGATATAATGGGTGGTCAGGATGATGGTGACGCCGCGCTCGCGAAGCCGGTGGACCAGCTTCCACATGTCGCGGCGCAGCTCGACATCGACGCCCGCCGTGGGTTCGTCGAGGAAGAGGAGGTCGGGTTCGTGGGACAGCGCCTTGGCGATCAGCACGCGGCGCTTCATCCCGCCGGATAGCTCCATCAGCTTGGCATGGCGCTTGTCCCATAGCGACAGGTCGCGCAGCACCTGCTCGACATAGGCGGGGTTGGGGGCGCGGCCGAACAGGCCCCGGCTGAAATTGACGGTGTCGATGACGCGCTCGAACATGTCGACCGACAATTCCTGCGGCACCAGTCCGATCTTGCGGCGGGCGGTCTTGTAGTCGCGCAGGGCATCATGCCCATCGACCTGGATGGTCCCGCCCGAGGGCGTGACGATGCCGCACACGATCGAGATCAGCGTGGTCTTGCCCGCGCCATTGGGACCCAGCAGCGCAAAGATTTCGCCGCGCCGGATGGCCAAGTCGACCGGGTGGAGTGCGGTGACGCCGCCCTTATAGGTCTTGGTCACGCCCGCGACGGACAGGATCGGGTCGGTCATTCGGCAGTCCCCCGTTGGAAGACTGCCGCTTTATCAACCGTTTCGTGCCGCGGCGATGGCCTTGTGCAATTCCTCGATCGGCTGCGCACCCGACAGGATGCGATTGCCGACGATCCAGCTGGGCGTCCCGTTCAGCCCCAGCCGTCCGGCGGCCTCCAGATTGCGGCGGATTTCGGCATCGGCCTGGGGCTGGAAGGCGGCCATCTTGCCCATGTCGACGCCCGCTTTCGCGGCGGCGGCGGCAATGGTCGCATCGCTGACCGGGCCACCGGCATAGAGCGCGTCGTGGAAGGCGGCGAACTTGCCCTGGTCTGCGGCGAGCAGGCTGGCGCGCGCCGCCGCGCGGCTCGACGGGGCCAGGATCGGCAGTTCGCGATAGACGATGCGCAGTTTCGGATCGGCCTGGGTCAGGGCCTTCAGCTGCGGCAGGCTGGCCCGGCAATATCCGCAATTATAGTCGTAGAACTCGACCAGCGTGACGTCGCCCTGGGGGTTGCCGGTATAGGCGCTACCGAACGGCTTGATCAGGTCGCCGCCGATCGCCGCCACCGCCTTGCCCTGTTCGCGGTCCTGGAGCCGCTGCATCGCCTCCGGAATGACCTCGGGATGGTCGAGCAGATAGGCGCGGACGCTGTCGCCCGAGGAGCCGCCGGGTGCGACCAGCGGGGCCAGCGTCAACGCGGCACCGCCGCCGACCAGGCCACCCAGGACCGCGACGGCGGCCAGTGTCTTCACCCCCATCAGCGGCGCTTCTTCTTTGTGCTGGCGGCGGCGTCGGCAGAGGTCATGGCGATATCCTGCGCCCGAATCCATTCGGACGTATTGGGGGTGAGGTTGGCCATCGCATAGCGTGCGCTCTGGATGGCGGTGCGGCTGTCGCCCATCATGCTCGCGCGTTCAGCGGTGGCCAGCGCGGCGCGGGGCGTGTCGCCCAACTGCTCATAGGCGGTGCCGAGCTGGACCCAGGCAAAGGGATTGTCCTCGTCGCGCTGGACCGCGACGCGCAGGACCTTCACCGCCTCGGGCAGGTTGCGCTTGTCCTCGGTTGCGATCAGCGCGTGGCCGAAGGTCGTGGCGATCAGTGCGTTCTGGCCCGATCCCATGGTCGCGGCCCGCAGCGGCGCCAGCGCCAGTTGTGGCTTGCCCGATTCCAGCAGGATCTGGCCCTGAATCTCCTGGAAATAGGGATCGGTGGGATCGCGCGCGATCAGCGCGGCGGCCTCCGCCTCGGCTTTGTCGGGATAGCCGCCCTTGTGATAGGCATAGGCGCGCGCATAATGCGCATAGATCGACTGGTCGCTGTCGGGATACTTCTGAAGCGTGGTCTCGGGCGGGGAGACATAGCCGAGCAGCTTGGCCTTCACGCGCAGGAACCGCTCCTGCAATTTCGGGTCGACCGGCTTGTTCCAGGCGGGCGAGGCCTTCAAATCCTCGGTCAGCGACTGGATACGGACCGCCGACAGCGGGTGGGTCTGCGCGAACGGATCGATATTGGTATAACCGTAGCGATATTCCTGGTTCTGCAACTTCTTGAAGAAGCTCAGCATTCCCTTGCCGGTCACCCCGGCGGTGGTCAGGTAGCGCGCGCCCGCCGCGTCGGCGGCCGATTCCTGGTTTCGGCTGAACGACAGGACCTGGCCCATCGCCGCCTGCTGCCCGGCCGCCATCACGCCCATGCCCGCCGCACCGCCGCCCAGTGCGACCGTCGCCAGGCCCAGCACCATCGAGAGCAGTTGCATCTTCATCGCGGGCTTCATCGCCTGCTCGCTCAGCACGACATGGCCGTCGGCGATATGGCCCAGTTCGTGCGCGACGACGCCCTGCACCTCGTTCACATTGTCCGCCGCGCGCAACAGGCCCGAATGGACATAGACGATCTGCCCGCCCGCAACGAAGGCGTTGATCGAATCATCGTTGATCAGGACGATCTTCACGTCGCGGGGCGACAGGCCCGCGGCCTTGACGATCGGCGCGGACATATCGGCGAACAGCGCCTCGGTCTCGGCATCGCGCAGGATCGATTGCGCAGCCGCCGGTTGTGCCCAGAGGACGGCCGTGGCGGCGAAGGCGGCGATCAGACGCTTCATGGTTCCTCTATCGACGGGTCGGTGACGGGACACAACCAGCTTTGCGTATCATGCCGCGATGGGCGGGCTTTGGCATCCGGCGGCTGAATGCAGGACGAACGAGTGGGGGCGTGAGGGAATGACGATCGGCCGGGCGCGGTGTTCCCGGAAGGGGGCGAGCCTTTGACTTGCGCACGCCCACCCCTCTTCGCTGGGAGAGGGGTGGATTGGCCCTCAAAAGACGGCCTGTTCGCTATCGACTATGCTGCCCCTTCCACCCGCTTATGTCAGAGGCAGGAACAGTTCGGCGACTACTTCATGTTCCGGCACCTCGGGGAAGAAGGTGATGCGCTGGCAATAGAGCGGGAAATCACGCGCTTCCTCGCCGCTGGCCGGTAGCCAATCGCGATAAAGATACAGGGCGGCAGGCTCCAGATTGTCGGTATGGCCGACGACGCGCAGGACCGCGCAGCGTCCGCCGGGAATGATGCCAGCTTCGATCCGCTCACCATGGGCTTCAATCGGCCGATCGGTGCCGACGCACAGGTCCATGCGGTATTCGGCCGGAGGCGTCGTGCGCGGATCGGAGTGGAAGACGTTGAAAGTCGGGGCGGTCTTGGGCGACAGTCCGGCCGCCTTGCGCCAGGCGATGAACCGCTGGATGGTTGCGCCGATCGTTGCCGGGTCGCCGCGATGCTCCATGATCGCCACTGGCGTCGGGGCTACATCGCGGATCGTCACGTCGTCAGGGGTGTAGGTGGTCTGCATGAGCTTGCTCCTGGCGTTGTCGAGAGGCCCGAAGGCCGCAAGCCACGGTTCCCAATCGGGAGATTTCCTGAACGACGATGGCGACTGACCGAACCGTTGTCGAAAGGCGCGGGCGAAGGCGTCTGGGGCATCGTAACCGGCATCCATCGCGATATCGGTGACGGTCTGCTCGTCCCGATAGGCCAGCTGGTAGGATGCCCGCTTCATGCGGGCGAGCTGGACATAGCGATGGAAGGACAGCCCGAAGGCCGCCGTGAACTGTCGGTGGAAGTGATATTTCGAAAAGGCTGCGATCCGGCTCACCGCATCTAGGTCCAGATTATCGTCCAGATGCCGGTCGATGTGATCGAGCACCCGCTGCATCCTGGCGTCATAGTTGTGCAGCGCTGCCGTCATTGTCCTATCCTCCGTGGCGACGCCAGTTACGCGCTCCCGGATATTATGCGCTCGACCGATCTTGCGGTTTCAGGTCGTATCGACATTCATAACCGCCCATTCATTTCCTCTTCTCTCTGCAAGGGGCGAGGGGGGATAGGCATGGTTGAATGCTCAACCGAGCGTTTTTCAGCACAATCGAACCGTACACGAAAAACGCCCCCCTTCCGCTGGGGAAGGAGGGCGTCTTTGCGTTCAGTTGCTCAGCGATCAGGCGCCGAAGGTGCGCTGCCACCAGCCGCGACGCGGCGTGTCAGTCGACGTACCGTCCTCGGACGTCGCCGGTTCGGGGGCGGGCTCCGGTGCCTCGGGCTCGGCGGCCGGGGCTTCCTCGGCGACCGGTTCGGCGGCAACCTTGGGCGCAGCCTTCTTGCGGACGCGCTTGGGCTTGGCCGGGGCTTCGGCTTCGGCCACGGGGGCTGCTTCTTCCGCGACCGGTTCGGCGGCGACCTTGGGCGCGGCCTTCTTGCGGACGCGCTTGGGCTTGGCCGGCGCTTCCACCGGAGCCTCCGCCTCGACGACTGGGGCCGGTTCCTCGACGACCGGTGCCTCGACCGTCTCGGTCGGCGTGGCATCGCTCACCACCGGCGCGGCCTTGCGGGCGCGGGGACGGCGGCGGGTCTTGGGAGCGTCGCTCGCCTCGACCTCGGCAATGGCCAGCGGCGTGGTGACCGGCGCGGCATCACCAGCCTCGATCGGCTCGGCGATGGTCAGCGGTTCGTCCGCCGCATCCTCGTCGGCCGACGCATCGCTGGCGGCTTCGATCGCGTCGTTCGCGCCACCTTCGTTGCGGCGACCGCCACGACGACCCCGACGCCCACGGCGGCGGCGACCGCCTTCGCGCGGCTCGGCATCGGTGGCTTCGACCGTCTCGGCAGCGTCGTTATCGGCGTCGGTGTCGTTCGCCTCTTCGGCATCCTCACCGTCCGAGTCGGAGTCGTCGCCATGCTCCTCGCCCTCGGCCTGTTCGCCCTCACCGCCACGGTTGCGGCGGCCACGACGGCGGCGACGGCGCTTGCGGCCGCCCCCTTCGCCATCCTCGCGCGGTTCGCGCTGGCTCGGCGCTTCGGTCGCGGCCTCCTCGACCTCTTCCTCGTCCTCTTCTTCCTCGATCTCGTCGATCAGATCGTCCTCATCCTCCTCGACGGGGAGGAGCATGTCGATCTTGGGCGCATAGGCGGGCGGCGGGCCGGACGCCTCGACCGTCATGCGCGCACCCTCTTCCTCGCGGTCGGGGATGATCTCGACGGTCACGCCGTAGCGGTCCTCGATCTCGGCGATGTCGGCGCGCTTGCGGTTCAGCACATAGACGGCGGCCTCCTGGCTGGCGCGCAGCGTCAGGATCGAGCCGCGACCGCGTGCGGCCTCGTCCTCGATCAGGCGCAGCGCGGACAGGCCCGACGACGAGGCGGTGCGGACCAGGCCGGTGCCTTCGCAATGCGGGCAGGGCCGCGTCGAGGCCTCGAGCACGCCGGTGCGCAGGCGCTGGCGGCTCATTTCCATCAGCCCGAAGGACGAGATGCGGCCGACCTGGATACGGGCGCGATCGTTCTTCAACGCCTCCTTCATCGCCTTCTCGACCTTCCGGACATTGGAATTGTTGTCCATGTCGATGAAGTCGATGACGACGAGGCCCGCCATGTCGCGCAGACGCAACTGGCGCGCGATTTCCTGCGCGGCTTCCAGATTGGTCGCGGTCGCGGTCTGCTCGATATTATGCTCGCGGGTCGAGCGGCCCGAGTTGATGTCGATCGACACCAGCGCCTCGGTCGGGTTGATGACCAGATAGCCGCCCGACTTCAGCTGGACGACCGGATTGTACATCGCGGCCAGCTGATCCTCGACATGCGCGCGCTGGAACAGCGGCACGGCGTCGGCATACTGCTTCACCCGGCGGGCATGCGTCGGCATCAGCAGGCGCATGAATTCCTTCGCCTGGCGATACCCTTCCTCGCCCTCGACGATCACTTCCTCGATCTCGCGATTATAGATGTCGCGGATCGCGCGCTTGATCAGGTCGCTGTCGCCATAGATCAGCGCGGGCGCCGACGAATGCAGCGTCTTTTCGCGGATGCCGTCCCACAGGCGCGCCAAGTAATCGAAGTCGCGCTTGATCTCGGTCTTGGTGCGCTGAAGCCCTGCGGTGCGCACGATGCAGCCCATGGTCGAGGGCAGCGCCATGTCGGCCATGATCGACTTCAGCCGCTTGCGATCGGCCGCGTTCGAGATCTTCCGGCTGATGCCGCCGCCATGCGACGTGTTGGGCATCAGTACGCAGTAACGGCCCGCCAGCGACAGATAGGTCGTCAGCGCCGCGCCCTTGTTGCCGCGCTCTTCCTTGACGATCTGGACCAGCAGCACCTGGCGCCGATGGATGACGTCCTGGATCTTGTAGCGGCGGCGCAGATTCTGGCGACGCTGGCGCAGCGCCTCGACCTGGTCGTCATTGACGGTCGACTTGCGCGGGCGCGGGGCGGCTTCGCCCTCCTCGTCGTCATGATGGTCGTCGGCGTGGTCGCCGTCATCCTCATGGTCGTCGTGATCGTCATCGTCGTCCAGCTCGGCACGCAGGGCGGCTTCTTCCGCCGCATGCTCGGCTTCCTCGCGGAGCAGGGCTTCGCGATCTTCCTTCGGGATCTGGTAATAGTCGGGGTGGATTTCCGAAAAGGCCAGGAAGCCGTGACGGTTGCCGCCGTAATCGACGAACGCCGCCTGCAGCGACGGTTCGACGCGGGTCACCTTGGCGAGGTAGATATTGCCCTTGAGCTGCTTGCGCTCGGCCGACTCGAAGTCGAATTCCTCGATCCGGTTACCCTTGACGACGGCCACGCGGGTTTCTTCCCGGTGGCGTGCGTCGATCAGCATACGCGTGGTCATTATGAAGTCTCCACGCGCGCGCCGGGCCCTGTGGCAGCCGTCGCGCGCGGTAAATGGGGTGGGCGGCGGCGCGGGGCGCCGGTCCGCTGGAAATAACGGAAAGCGTGTCGGCCACAGCCGCAGCACCGGCAACGGGGCCGGTGCGGACCCACGACACCGCGATCCCACCGGCAAAGGCCGGTCGGTCAGCGGGGTGGATCATATGCGTCATGCGAGCGTCAACCTGGTTGGCCCGGGCGCGAAAGCCTCGCAGTTCCGGTCCTTTGAAGATGGCCCCGCCCCGATCGGTTGGGAGAGGTGATCGGGGCCGGGGTCCGCAGATGTGCTAGCATCATCGGAACGTTTGCGCAACAGGCGGAAAAGTGCCGTTTTCACCGGCCGAAAAATGCCGAATTGCCGGTTAACCATTGGTAGAAAGTTCCCGACAGGGGCGTTCGCCTATCCCGAGTTGGTCGATCGCAGGATCGCCAAAAAGGGTTAGGATACGATGGCTTTTCGCTGGACCAGCGGCGGGCGGTCGCGGCATGGTCGCCGGGTCGTGTTGATGCTGTTCACTTTCCTGTTCGGATTGTTCGCGCCGGTCAGCGCCTTTGCCGCGACGGTGCAGAAGGTGGTCGTGCGCGGTGCGCAGTTGATCATCCGTTTCGACGTACCGGTGAAGCGGGCGCGCAGCGTCATGCTGGGCGAACAGCGCCGGGTGGCGATCGACGTGACCGGCGCGTCGCCCGGCGATGTCACCGTAACCCATGGCGCGGTGCGCGGGCTGACCCAGACACGGGTGCGCCACGACGTCACCCGCCTGACCTTCGCGCTGGCGCAGGATGCGGCGATCTTCGATGGCGGCTTCGACGATGACGGGCGACAGCTGTCGCTGACCCTGAAGCCGGTGCGCCAGGGTTATAGCCAGGCCAGTTTCGCGGGCGTCCTCGACTTCTTCCCGTTCCATTTCCAGCGCAAGCCCGCCTACACGTTGAGCGTACCGGTGCCGACCCCGGCGCGCACCCTGCCGCTGCCGCGCGTGCGCGGGGCCGACAACCGGCCGCTGGTGGTGATCGACGCAGGGCATGGCGGCGTCGATCCGGGCGCGATCAATCCGCAGACGGGGCTGCGCGAAAAGGACGTGACGCTGGCCATCGCGCGGGCGATTCGCGACACGCTGGTCGCATCGGGCCGGGTGCGCGCGGCGCTGACCCGTGAGGATGACCGCTACATCCTCCACCGCGAACGCTATGGTATCGCGCGGCGGCTGCATGCCGACCTGTTCATCTCGATCCATTGCGACAGCGCGGGCGCCGGGGAAGCGCGCGGCGCGACCGCCTATACCCTGTCCGACGTCGCCTCCGACAAGGAAGCCGCGCGATTGGCCGCGCGCGAGAACAAGGCCGACGTGATCGCGGGCGTCGACCTGGGCGGCAACAGCGACGTGTCCTCGATCCTGATCGACCTGACCCAGCGCGAGACGATGAACGCCTCGGCCAGCTTCGCCCGCCTGCTGGGCCGCGAGGCGCAGCCGCTGATCCCGGTCAAGCCGGCCTTCCACCGCATGGCCTCGCTGATGGTCCTGAAGGCGCCCGACATGCCGTCGATCCTGTTCGAGACGGGCTATATCTCGAACATGCAGGACGCGGCGTTCCTGGACAGCAAGGAAGGTCAGGACCGGATCGCCAAGGCCGTGCTGCAAGCGGTCGAAGTGCATTTCGCGCGGCGCATGGCGTCGCGGTAAGGGGAGCGTCTTTCCCGTTTCCGCGTTGAGATCTGCAGTTTCGAGAAAGCGAAACCCGCAGTCCCTGACACCGCGACCGCGACCTAACGAAAGTGCCGCAATGACCGACGCCGCAAACGTAATGGCCGTGGACCACACAGGCTTCGCTGTATCGTCTTTGGACGAAGCCGTTCGATTCTGGACGGGAGCGCTCGGTTTCACGCTTGAGCGGCAATCGGAGATGGGGGGCGACTTCCTGCATCAGGTGACAGGTGTTGATGATCCGAGCGTGAAAACGGCGATCGTCAAGGCACCCGACGGCTATGTGGTCGAACTGTTGCAATACTCAAACGGGCCCCGGAACGGGACGGTGCCCAACAGCGCGGGAGCGATCGGAGCCGCCCATCTGGCTCTGACCGTGAAGGATATCCATGCCGCCATCGCCCGCGTCGAGGCAGAAGGATGGAAGGCCAAGGGGCATCCGCTGCCGATCGCGGGTGGTCCACGGAAGGGAACGTTGGTGGCCTATGTTTCAGGCCCCGATCACATCACGATAGAGCTTATGCAGACGCCAGCCCGTTAATGGGTCGGCAGCAGCTTTCCTGCCTCAACATCCCAATGGAAATGCTCCGGCCGTTTCTTTGCGGGAACTGGCTCCATCGGCACAGATAGGGCTATTCCACCCGCATGGTTTTCCCGATCATCTCATTTGATGGGCCCGTGTGGCGGCTGTTGCCGAAAGGACTGGCCGCCCAACCTGCGGTTCCGGCATCTGCCCCGGAGGGACGCTTTCATCATTCCGGACAAGTCGCCGCCTATGCTTCCCTCAGTGCGGAAGGCGCCGTCGTTGCGATCCAACGTTATTTGGGGGATGGTGTCGAACGCGTGCTGATCCCCATGCGTTTGACGGCGACACGGGTGGCCGATGCGCGAGATATGCCATCGGCCTCGATCGTCTGGCAGGACCTGCGAAGCACCGGCGAGCATTCGCCCACCTGGCTGCTTTCGGACGAGGCACGGAATTTGGGGGCAGATGCGATGCTCTACTCTTCGCGATCCCGGCCCGACCTTTCGCACGTCGTCGTGTTCAAGCCCGAATGCCTGAACACGTTCGGAGAAGCATCCGCTTATGTCGCGCGATGACGTGCGGCCCAGAACAGGAAGGCGGCGGTAAGAGCCGCAGCGATGGCGAAGTGGCCTGTACTGGCTTCCGGTGACCAGCGGCTCGTCCACAGGCTGCGGTCAAAGGCGATGCCGCCCACGGCGTTCACCAGCCCGTGCAGCCAGATACAGGGGATCAGGCTGCCACCGCCGATCCGCCAGACCCGCGACATCACGAAGGCCAGGCCGATGACGCCGAGCGTGTAGAGCGGAAGATAGGCAAAGAACGGAACGCCGCTTCGCCAGTCGGCGAACATCGCCATGATCGGCAGGTGCCACAGCGCCCAGACGATACCGATGATGAGCGATGCGCGGACCTCGCCACCCTGCTCCAGCAGCCGAGGCAGCAGATAGCCGCGCCACCCGCCTTCCTCTCCCAGTGGACCGGCCCCCATGATAGCGGTCGCCACGCCGTTGAAGATCGAAACCGGGAACACCGTCAGATAGAGGAGGATGGGGGGCTGACCATGCAGTCCTTCAAGCCGTGGGGCATAGCCGAGGGCGATCGTCAGCATGAGCAGCGCCAGCGGGAAAGGCAGCAGCGCGGCGGCATAGGCCCGCCATCCGCAGCGAAACCGGATGAACCCGCCCAGCCACTCCTTGAGAGAACCGGGACGCGACATCGCAGACAGAATCGCCGCCGCCACGCCTGGTCCGAACGATCCGGCATAGATCGCCGCCATCATGATTCCCGAACCGTGCAAAGCGCTTGGCTTTCCAATTGCCAGCCATGTCGCGATCCAGATCGACCAGCTCAACGACACCGTCAGCAAGACGAACGCCATCGCACCCGGTCGCGTACGACCGGCCGTCCTATAAGCCATCATGATTTCCTTGTTATGCGAGGTTTTGGGGCAAAGCTTCAGCGTCGCTGTCGGAGAGCCCGAAGTCCCCTGGTGAGGGCGACGTAGAGCAGTGCTGCCAACAGCAACGCGATAGGGATCGACCACCAGCCGAGCAGTTCGCGAGCGCCATCGGACTGCGCGACGATGCCCGCGCTGATCGTGCCATCCGCATTGCGGAACACACCGACATGCTCACCCCAAAGCGGCTTGAGCAACGCCATGGCGGTGAAGATGGCGAGCAGCAGATAGCCGAGGCCAAATGCGAAACCGATACCGGCCCGGCGCGATCCGGCCAGGACAGCATGGGAAAGCCCGCGCGCGATCGTGACCGGGCTGTAGCTTCGGGTGCCGCGTTCGATCAGCTCGTCGGCGAGCAGCGGTCGCAGATAGTCGATCGGCCGACCGAGACGGGACAAGGCCGCGTCCAGCCGTTCGCCCTCGCTTCCACCCGGCGCAGCAGCCATGCTGTCGGCAACATGCGCTTCCAGATCGCCGCGCAGTTCGGCTGCGTCGGCACCAGCCCGCGCGAGCAGGCGATCGACTTCGGAGAAATAGGCGTCAAAGCGACGGCGCGCGGCGCTATCGGTAAAAGCGGGGATCATGCGGACGCTCCTGGCAGCAGGCGATCGACGGAGGCGGCGAGCTTCGACCATGACGGGATCATATCCCGCAGCAGGTCCCGGCCCTGAGCTGTCAGGGCATAGTATTTACGGGGCGCACCGCCATCGCCATCAGCGAGACGGGACGAGATCAGCCCGTCCTTCGCGAGGCGCAGCATCAGCGGATAGAGCGTCCCTTCCGGCAGGTCGATCGCGGCGCGCTTGGCGATCCCGGAGATCAGCTCGAAGCCATACTGCTCGCGGTCGCTGAGCGACAACAGGACGACGAACTCCAGCACGCCTTTGCGGAGCTGGACCTCCCATCTGCTGATCGCATCCTGCGAATCGTCTGATTGCCTTGTCATGCAAGGATATTGGCGAAAGGTGGCTTGCAATGCAAGGGAATGGTTTGGACAGCGTCAGGATGTCACCGATTGCTTCTGGTTTCGGCCACCGAGCCGGTTGGGAGAAGCCTGCCGAATTTTCGTATCACTATCCCAAACGAGACGGTTCTTGCCGCCTCGCTGGTCGTTCCCGATCGGGAAGGCTGGTGTGTTGAGGCAAACGTGCCGTGCCTGATAGACGCGGCCGAATGAAACTATGGCGGCTCACGCGACCGGAATATGTCGCCCTTGATGGGGCGGGTGCGGCAAAATCGGGTGGGCGATATTCGTCGCCCGGCATCCCATTGGTCAACTTCGCCAGTGAGCCGGGATTGGCGGTCCTGGTGGCACTGCGCTATGTCCAGGCCAGCCCGGCATTCTCCGACGGCGATTTCGTTTTGGGTTGGACGACCATCGATTGTGATGTCGAGCGGGTTTCCAACGACTTGAGCGGCGCAGCAAAGGTTGCCTTCGTCGACGCTTGGGCAGCGCAGCGGCGGTCGCTCGCAGTTGCCGTCCAGTCCGCCGTCTTACCCGAAGCCGACATAATCCTGATGAACCCCTTGCACCCTGAAGCGGCGAACGTGGCGCCGCTATCCACCCGACCTTTCAGCTTCTCGGAGTGCTTGCATCGACCGCCGATGTTGGAGCGGTACACCGCGGGCTGACGCCGCGTTTCCCTAGGCCGGATCGACATTCATTTTATTCCTCCCCTGGAAGGGGAGGTGGCAGGGCGCAGCCCTGACGGAGGGGTGTCCCGGTTGGAGAGTTTGGGGATCACTCGCCACCGGCGACACCCCTCCACCAGCTTCGCTGGTTCCCCTCCCCTTGCAGGGGAGGAATTAATAGGGGGACTGAATGTCGATCCGCCCTAGATTCGATCTGCTGTGATAAAGTCGTGAATTCCGATCGGCTTGGGTTCGGCGTAATATCTGGCCCCCTCCATCCGATTCGGCGTAAAGGCCGTCGATGATCCGCGTCTGTGCCCTTTACCGTTTCGCCGCCTTTCCCGACCCCGCCGCGCTGCGCGACCCTCTGCTCGCCGTGGCCGAGGCACACGGCGTTCGCGGTACGTTGCTGCTGGCGAAGGAGGGGATCAACGGCACGGTCGCGGGGACCCATGACGCGATCGAGGCGCTGCTGGCGCATATCCGCACGCTGTCCGGCTGTGCCGATCTCGATTACAAGGACTCGCATGCTGAGACGATGCCGTTCCACCGGATGAAGGTGCGGCTGAAGCGCGAGATCGTGTCGATGGGCGTCGAGGGCATCGACCCGACCCGTGAAGTCGGCACCTATGTCGCGGGCGAGGAATGGAACGCGCTGATCGCGGATCCCGACACGCTGCTGATCGACACGCGCAACGATTACGAGGTCGCGATCGGCACGTTCGACGGCGCGGTCGATCCGGGGACGAGGAGCTTTCGCGAATTCCCCGACTGGTTCCGCGAACATCGCGACGAGCTGATGGCGGGCAAGTCGAAGGTGGCGATGTTCTGTACAGGCGGCATACGCTGCGAAAAGGCGACCGCGTTCCTCAAGGCCGAAGGCGTCGAGGACGTCTTTCACCTCGACGGCGGCATCCTGAAATATCTCGAGACGATGCCCGAGGCGCAGAGCCGGTGGAACGGTGAATGTTTCGTCTTCGATGCGCGCGTCGCGGTCGGGCACGGCCTGGCGCAGGGAAGCCACGCGCTGTGCCATGGCTGTCGTATGCCGGTCGGCCCCGAGGACCGCGCCTCGCCGCTCTATGTCGAGGGGGTGAGCTGCCCCGCCTGCCACGGCACGCGCGACGAAGAGCGGCTGGCCGCCTATGCCGAGCGGCACCGGCAGGAGGCGCTGGCGGCGGCGCGGGGGCAGGCGCATGTCGGGGCGCGCTACCCCGGTCAGGTCGACCCGCGCGACGAACCGCCCACGGCGTGACGGCAAGGCGGGTGGCAAGCGGGGGCGAACCTGCTACACGAACGCCCGCAAAGCCATGGCCGTCGAAACCTCCCCCCCATCCGATACGCGCGAACGCCCCCGCCGCCCGCTCTGGCGCCGCTGGTGGGTGAAGCTGCTCGCCGTGCTCGCGCTGCTGGCGGCGGTGGGCGCGGGCGTGTTCTGGTTCGTCTTCATCCGCGACCTGCCCTCGGTCGATGCGCTCAAGGCCTATGAGCCGCCGCTGCCGACCCATGTGCGGGGAATCGACGGCACGCCGATCCAGTCCTATGCGCGCGAACGGCGGGTCGAGCTGTCGTACAGCGAATATCCGCCGCTGCTCGTCCGCGCGTTCCTGGCCGCCGAGGACAAGACCTTTTTCGAGCATGGCGGCGTCGACTATCCGGGCCTGGCGGGCGCGGTCGTCGACTATGCGCAGAAATGGGGCACCGGACGGCGCGCGCGCGGCGGCTCGACCATCACGCAGCAGGTCGCCAAGAACCTGCTGATCGGCGACGCCTATTCCCCCACGCGCAAGGTCAAGGAGGCGATCCTCGCCTATAAGATCGAGGATACGCTGACCAAGCCGCAGATCCTGGAGCTGTACCTCAACCAGATCGCGCTGGGCCGGAATGCGTTCGGCGTCGAGGCGGCGGCCCATGCCTATTTCGACAAGGAACTGAACGAACTGTCGCTGGGCCAGATGGCGTATCTGGCGCTGCTGCCCAAGGGGCCGGCCAATTACGATCCGGTCCGTCATCCCGACCGGGCGCTGGCCAGGCGCGCCTATGTGCTGCGCGAGATGCTGGCCAACAACTTCATCACCCGCGCGCAGTTCGATGCGGCGATGGCCGAACCGCTTGGCACCGTCCTGCGCCGCACGCCCAAATATGCGCAGGTCGGCGGTTACTTCGTCGAGGAACTGCGCCGCCAGCTGATCAAGCGTTACGGCGAAAAGGCCGAGAGCGGGCCCAACAGCGTCTATGAAGGCGGGCTGTGGGTGCGCAGTTCGCTCGACACCCGGCTGCAGGACTTGGCGGCCGAGGCGTTGCGTGATGGCCTGGTCCGGTTCGATGGCGGGCGCGGCTGGTCCGGGCCGATCCGGCACGAGGATATCGACGACTCGAACTGGCATCAGGTGCTGCTCAACACCAATGTCGGGCTCGACTATCGCGACTGGCGCGCCGGGATCGTCACCGCCAAGGATTCGGGCGAGGCGACGATCGGCTTCGCCAATGGGCGCACCGGCATTTTGCCGCGCAGTCTGGCGCAGATGCCGCGTCGGGGCACGGGCGCAACCGCGTTCGGCGCGCTGAAGGTCGGCGACATCATCGCCGTGTCGCCCGCGGGCACCCAGTTCCAGTTGCGCTCGATCCCGCGCATCTCGGGCGGCTTCGTGGTCGAGGAGCCCGCGACGGGCCGCGTGCTGGCGATGCAGGGCGGCTTCGACCTGCGGCTCAGCGATTTCAACCGCGCGACCCAGGCGCAGCGCCAGCCGGGCTCGACGATCAAGCCGATCGTCTATTCCGCCGCGCTGGACCAGGGCATGACGCCCGCCTCGATCATCGTCGACGGGCCGTTCTGCGTCGACCAGGGTGCCAATCTGGGCACCAAATGCTTCCGCAACTTCGGCAATTCGGCCGGAGCCGGGCCGCACACCATGCGCTGGGGCATAGAGCAGTCGCGCAACCTGATGACGGTGCGCACGGCCTCCACCATCGGCATGAAGAACGTCGTCGCGCTGATCAAGCAGGTCGGGATCGGCGATTTCCCGCCCTATCTGTCCTATGCGCTGGGCGCGGGCGAGACGACCGTGGCGCAGATGGTCAACGCCTATGCGATCCTGGCCAATAACGGGCGTGGCGGCGATCCGTCGCTGATCGACTTCGTGCAGGATCGGCACGGCAAGGTGATCTGGCCGGAGAATTGGCGTGCGTGCGACCGGTGCAACGCGGCCGATTATGACGGCAAGCCGATGCCGCGCCCGGTCAGCCGCCAGCGCCAGGTGATGGACGCGATGACCGCGTACCAGATGGTCCACATCACCGAGGGCGTGATCCAGCGTGGCACTGCGACCGCCTTGCGCGACTTGGGTCGCCCGATGTTCGGCAAGACCGGCACCAATAACGGCCCCACCGATGTCTGGTTCGTCGGCGGCACGCCGCAATTCGTCGGCGGCCTCTATATCGGCTATGACACGCCGCGCTCGCTGGGTGGTTACGCGCAGGGTGGCACGGTCGCGGTGCCGATCTTCCGCCAGTTCGCCGAAAAGGCCTATGAGGGGTTGGAGAAGCTGCCCTTCCGCGCCGCGCCGGGCATTCGCATGGTCCGTATCGACCGGGCGAGCGGACGGCCGGTCTATGGCACCTTCCCGACCGGCGACGATCCCAAGCCCGCCGTGATCTGGGAAGCGTTCAAGCCCGAAAGCGAGCCGCGCCGCCGGGCCCGCCGCAGCAGTGCCGCGGTCCAGGCGCCCGCGACGCCCGCCGGTCCGGCGACGCCCGCACCGCCGCGCGACAGCGATTTCTTGCAAAGAGAAGGCGGAATCTACTAGCCCGCTTCCCATATGCGTTTTGCCGTCCCCGTTCGGGCGGCCGTACGACCGATTCGGAGAATTTTCATGCGCGCTGAAGCGCAGGCTCATGTCGACAAGATCAAGGACGCCCTGGAGCTGCTGCGCCGCTTCCTCGACTGGGACCGCGCGCTGCGCCGCCTGGACGAACTGAACGCGCGCGTCGAGGACCAGGCCCTGTGGAATGACCCCAAGCAGGCGCAGGAGGTGATGCGCGAGCGTCGCCGCCTGGACGAGGCCATCACCGCCACCCGCGCGATCGAGAGCGAGCTGTCGGGCACGGTCGAGCTGATCGAGCTGGCCGAGATGGAAGGCGACGAGGAGCTGGAGAAGGAAGCCGTCACCAGCCTGGGCGACCTGGCCAGGAAGGCGGAGGCCGACAAGATCAAGGCGCTGCTGGCGGGCGAGGCCGACGCCAATGACAGCTATATCGAGATCAACGCGGGCGCGGGCGGCACCGAGAGCCAGGACTGGGCCGGTATGCTCCAGCGCATGTACACGCGCTGGGCCGAGCGGCGAGGGCTGAAGGTCGAGCTGATCGACTATCATGCGGGCGAGCAGGCTGGGATCAAGTCGGCGACCCTGCTGGTCAAGGGCGAGAATGCCTATGGCTATGCCAAGGTGGAATCGGGCGTGCATCGGCTGGTGCGGATCAGCCCCTACGACTCGGCCGCGCGTCGCCACACCAGCTTTTCGAGCGTATGGGTCTATCCGGTGATCGACGACAATATCGAGGTCGAGATCAACGAGAGCGAGCTGCGCATCGACACGTACCGTGCATCGGGTGCCGGTGGTCAGCACATCAACACCACCGACTCGGCGGTGCGTATCACCCACTTGCCGACCGGCATCGTGGTGCAGTGCCAGAACCAGCGCTCGCAGCACAAGAACAAGGCCGAGGCGTACAACCAGCTTCGCGCCCGCCTGTACGAGCGCGAACTGGCCGAGCGCGAGGCCGTGGCCAATGCGCAGAACGCGACCAAGACCGATATCGGCTGGGGTCACCAGATCCGCTCCTACGTCCTCCAGCCCTATCAGCTGGTGAAGGACCTGCGCACGGGCGTCACCTCGACCGCGCCGGGCGACGTGCTCGACGGCGATCTCGACGACTTCATGGCCGCGGCGCTGTCGCAGCGCGTGACCGGCGAGGCGGTCGCGGTGGAGGACGTCGATTAAGATGCGCGCGGCCGGGGGGACCTTGTTGGCGGCGGCACTCGTCATCGCGCTGGGCGGCGCGGTGGCGGCGTGCGACGGATCGAAGCCGCTCATCCCGCACAAGGATGAAGAGGAAAAGGTCGGTCCCTTCCCGGCGGCCGATCGCCCGGTCGCCGACGTCGTATCGTCGCGCTGGTCGAACGAGGATGCGCGCGATCGCCTGCGCGAGGCGGATCAGGTGATGAACCGCGCCAATATCCGCCCGGGCATGACCGTCGCCGACATCGGCGCAGGCGAGGGCTATTACACGGTCCGCCTGGCGCAGCGCGTCGGCAAGAACGGGCGCGTGCTGGCCGAGGATATCGTCGCCGCCTGGCGCGACCGGCTGGCCGAGCGCGTCTCGCGCGAGCGGCTGGACAATGTCAGCGTGCGGCTGGGCGAACCCGCCGATCCCAAGCTGCCGCCGAACAGCTTCGACCGCGTCCTCATGGTCCATATGTATCATGAGATCGAGCAGCCCTATGAGTTCCTCTGGCGGCTGTTCCCGGCGCTCAAGTCCGACGGGCTGGTCGTGGTGGTCGATGCGAACCGCCGCACCAAGGCGCACGGCACCCCGCCATCGCTGCTGAAATGCGAGTTCGAGGCGGTCGGCTTCACACAGGTCTCGATCCAGAACATGCCGTCGGCGGGCGGCTATCTGGCCACCTTCCGCGCCACCGGCCCGCGTCCGCAACCCGCTGCGATCCGACCCTGCCGGATGCCGGACAACTAAATTCCTCCCTGCAAGGGAAGGAATGGCTGTGATCATTTGTCGCTGTCGCCACGACAAATTTGGAACATGACAGCTTTGTCATGTATTGCATCATCATCGGCCCCCTGGGTGCCGATAGGCCACCGGCCAGCATAGGCCGGGGCACGTCATGAAGGAGATGATGATGCACATGCTCTTGATTGCCGGGCTCGCGCTCGGTGCGGCCACGGCGTCCGACGGCGCGCTCGAACACCGGGTCCAGCTCGACCACCATTCGGGGCCCGTCGCGGTCCGCTATAGTGCCGATGTCGGCGTAACCCACAAGCAGATCGGCGCGGTGACGACCGGCGGCCGCCCCTCGACCCTGCGCTGCCTCTGGAGTGCCAATGTCACCGTCCACCGCGAGGCGCGGGGCCATAGCGGCGCGACGCTGATGCGCAGCGCGGGACAGGACGGCGTGATCGAGGGCAGTCGTCCGGGCTGGTGCAGCACCAGCCGCACCGCGATTGCGCAGGACGTCGCCCGGCGTCAGGACGCGGTGCGCGACCACCTTCAGGCCGTGGCGCAGGAAGATCATGGTGTTCTGCGCGCCGAGATGGATCGCCTCCATCCCGATACGCGCGCGGGATGACCCTTAAAGGAAGATATGTTCCAAGATGACGTTTCGTGAACTGACCCTGGGCGCCGCTGCGGGCGTCACCGTCGCGCTGGCGGCGGCTTCGCCCGCACGGGCCCAGGAACGGCCCGCTCTGGGTGTCGAACTGAACAGCGACGAGAATCGCCGCGGGCTGAGCTGGAGCGGGGGGCGGGTATCGCCCTCCGCCGACATCTATGCCACCCAAGGGGCATTCGAGGCGAGCGGCCGGATCGTGGCGCTTCGCGACTCGGACCGGCATGGCGGCGCGGATGTGGTGGGCGACCTGAGCGCGGGCGCGTCGACGACGATCGGGCTGGTCACGGTGCGCGGACGCGTGACCGGCCATTTGTTCGGCGGTGCGGGTTTCGACGCCGATTATGTCGAGCTGGGTGGCTCGGCGGCCTATACGCTGGGGCCGGTCCAGCTCGACGCGGGTGTGGACTATGCGCCGATCCAGGACGCGATCGGCGGCGACAATCTGTATGTCCATGCCGGGGCGCAGGCGGGCATACCGGGTACGCCGTGGACCGTACTGGCCGGGATCGGCCATTCCTCCGGCAAGACGAACGATCCGTTTCGCGCCGCGCGGCTGCGGCCCGGCGGCGACTATGCCGACTGGCGGCTGGGCGTGGAGCATGTGACCGGCCCGGTGACTTTGGGCCTCGACTATGTCGGGACCGACGTGTCGGAGCGGGCGGCATCGTCCTTCCTGCTCGCGGATGCGCGCCATTCGGGCGACCGAGTCGTCGGCCGGGTGCGCTTCAGCTTCTAAATCGTCGCAGGCGCTCACCCCGGGCACGCCCCTCCCGCTGGCGGAAGGAGGGGCTTTTCACACCAACCCCATTTCCCGCAGGCTGACGACCTTGCTGTCCGCCAGGATCAAATGGTCGAGCAGTACCATGTCCAGCGCCGCCAAGCCCTGCGCCAGCCGCCGGGTCAGCGCCAGGTCGGCGGCACTGGGGCGGGGGTCGCCATCGGGGTGGTTGTGCGCGATCAGCACCGCGCCGGCCCCCAGCAGGATCGCGTCGCGGGCGATCCGCGCGACCGGGACCGTCACCGAATCACCGCGCCCCGCGACATGGCGCAAGCCCAACAGCATCCGTTCCGAACCCAGATAGGCGATTGCCATCGCCTCCTGCGCGCCGCGATCCAGTCCGCCGAACAGGTTCAGCGCATCCTGACGCGTCTGAACCGACAGGGTGGGATGGGGTAAGCGGGACACGACCAGTCCTGCCGTGCGTCGTGAACCGATGCACGTCCGGCGAGGTTCGTTTCCGTTCCATTTGCTTGGCGCGGACGGCGCACGGCGCTAGGGCCGGGCCATGCGGCAATATCTCGACCTCATGGACCGGGTGCTGACCCAGGGCGTCCGCCAGATGGACCGGACCGGCACCGGCACGCTGTCGGTCTTCGGCCATCAGATGCGATTCGATCTGGCCAAGGGCTTTCCGGTCCTGACCACCAAGAAGCTCCACCTGCGCTCGATCATCGTCGAGCTGTTGTGGTTCCTGCGCGGCGACACCAATGTTCGCTGGCTGCAGGAGCACCGGGTGAGCATCTGGGACGAATGGGCCGACGAGCAGGGCGATCTCGGCCCCGTCTATGGCAAGCAGTGGCGCGACTGGGCGACCGCGGACGGCCGCCATATCGACCAGATCGCCGAGCTGGTCGAGCAGATCCGCACCCAGCCCGCCTCGCGCCGCCAGATCGTGTCGGCGTGGAACCCCGGCGATCTGCACGCCATGGCGCTGGCCCCGTGCCACTGCCTGTTCCAGACCCATGTCGCGAACGGCCGCCTGTCGTTGCAGCTTTATCAGCGCTCGGCCGACATCTTCCTGGGCGTGCCGTTCAACATCGCGTCCTATGCGCTCCTGACGCACATGCTGGCGCAGCAATGCGAGCTGGAGGTGGGCGAGTTTATCTGGACCGGCGGCGACTGCCATCTGTACCTCAACCATCTGGAGCAGGCGCAGACCCAGCTGGGCCGCGAGCCCGGCGCGCTGCCGCGCCTGGAAATCCTGCGCCGCCCGCCCGCGATCGACGGTTACGAGCCGGAGGATTTCGTGCTGCACGACTATGTCGCGCAACCCCATATCAAGGCGCCGGTCGCGATATGATCGTCCTGATCCTCGCCCGCGCGACGAACGGGGTGATCGGCCGCGACGGCGGCCTGCCCTGGCACCTGCCCGCCGATCTGAAGCGGTTCAAGGCGCTGACCATGGGGCGGCCGATGATCATGGGCCGCAAGACCTTCGACAGCTTCCCCGCGCCGTTGCCCGGGCGGCCGCACATCGTCCTGACCCGCGACCGCGATTGGCAGGCCGCAGGCGCGGAGGTCGTCCACGACAGGGATGCGGCGCTGGCACTGGCGGGCGAGGGCGAGGTGTTCGTCATCGGGGGAGCGGAAATCTTCGATCTATTCCGCGACCGTGCCGACCGCCTCGAACTGACCGAGGTCGAGGCGGCTCCCGAGGGCGACACGATCGTCGCGCCTTTTCATGGCTGGCGCGAAGTTGCGCGCAAGCATCATCCCGCACAGGATGGTCGCCCGGCCTATTCCTTTGTGACGTTGCTACGCCAACGCTTCTGAGGCGATGCTAAAACGCATTAACAATATTCTGAAAATTTTGTCCTCGTCTGATCTTCATTTGCCTGTCGAAGGGCCGTAAGGTTCGTCAAAACGAGGAAAGCGGCATCAGACCCTGTTCCTCTGGCGAGCGGATCGGGCGAGAATGGTCATGGATTGGGAATCCGAGGGGCAGAGTCGGCCGAGCATCGACCCCCCCGGTCTTTTCGACGCTAGTCGAGAGGCGCTGACCTTCCTCGACAGCCACCGCTTGGCGCGGACCACCAACAGCTATGCGATGGCGCTCCAGGCGGTGCTGCATCCTTATGGCCCGCTCGGGCTGGAAGTGGCGCGGCGGACCGATGGCGGCATCCGCCTGACCGAGCAGGACGTCCGCGACCTGGTGCCGCTGGTCCGCGAGCATGAGACGACCGAGCGGCGACACGACCGGACGCAGATGGCGCGCGAGCTGGGCGACCAGGCCGAACAGCTGGAATCGCTGACCTTCGATGCGCGCCAGATCACCAGCGGCTTTACCACCCAGGTCGCGGCCCTGTCCCACGCGCATCGCGGCAGCAACGACCTGGGCCCCGATGCGGGGGCGGTGGCGCTGCTGCTGGAACAGCTGATCGCGCGCATCTCCAAGACCGAGCGCGATCTGGAAGAGCTGGCGGGCAATGTCGCGGCGTTGCGCACGCGCATCGACGCGGTGCCGCAGAATGACGATGTTGACCAGCTGACCGGGGTGACGAGCCGCCATGGTGCCCGCGCGCTGGTGGAGTCGCTGGCCAGCGATCCGCATGGCTATGTCGTCGCGGCGTGCAGCCTGGACGATCTGGACGGCATCAACGATCGTTACGGACGCCCGGTCGCCGACAATGTCCTGCGCGCCTTCGTCGCCACGTTGCGACAGACCTGCGAGGGGGCCGAGATCGTCCGCTGGCAGGGCAATTTGTTCGTCATCGTGATGCGCGGGCGGCCGCTGTCGATGGTGACGGGCATGATCGAGGATGCGCGTGGCGCGATGCAGGCTCGTACGTTGCGCCTGCGCGGATCGGGCGAGCCGATCGGCGTGGTGACCATGTCGGGCGGTGTCGCGGTCGGCATCGGCGTGCCGATGGAGGAAACCTTTCATAAGGCCGAGTCGCTGCGCCAGCTGGCGGTCGAGGGGATCGGCAATCGCGTGCTGTCGCGCGCCTAGCCAATTCGGCGCGGCCTGTTATAGCGCGGCCCATGCAGCGTGTTGACGGCGCGGGGCCCATCCCGGCGCATCTGGCGGGCGGGATCGTCGCGCTGGGCAATTTCGATGGTTTCCATCTGGGGCATCAGGCGGTGGTCGGTGCCGCCGTCGCCCGTGCGCGTGCCGAAGGGCGGCCCGCGCTGGTCGCCACTTTCGATCCGCATCCCATCCGCTATTTCCGGCCCGACGCCGCGTCCTTCCGCCTGACCACGCTCGACCAGCGCGAACGGCTGTTCGCCGCGGCTGGGGTGGATGCGATGGTGGTGTTCGGCTTCGACGCCGAACTGGCCGCCCTGTCGGCGGAGGATTTCGTCCGGCAACGCTTGTTGGGCAGCCTGCGGGTCGGCGGCGTGGTCACGGGCGAGGACTTCACCTTCGGCCGCGCGCGCAGCGGCGACGTGAACGCGCTGCGCGCCTGGGGGCGGGTACACGGTTTTTCGACCGATGCGGTCGCGCCCGTCATGCTGGACGGCGAGACGATCTCGTCCAGCCGTATCCGCACCGCCCTGACCGTGGGCGACCCCGAGACGGCGGCGCGGCTGCTGACCCGGCCGTTCGCGATCGAAGGGGTGGTGCAGCATGGCGACAAGCTGGGCCGCACCATCGGTTATCCGACCGCCAATCTGGACATGCGCCAATATCTGCGCCCCGCTTATGGCATCTATGCGGTGCGCGGGACCCTGGACAATGGGCGGGTGCTCGACGGTGCCGCCAATCTGGGCATCCGGCCCCAGTTCGACCCGCCCAAGGAATTGCTGGAGCCGCATTTCTTCGACTTCGGCGGCGACTTGTACGGACAACGCCTGTCGGTCGAGCTGATCGCCTATCTGCGGCCCGAGGCGAAGTTCGACTCGCTCGATGCTTTGATCACGCAGATGGACGCCGACTGCGCACGTGCGCGGGACATACTCGCCCGCATACCGGCGGCGCATAATCCGGCATGACGTGTTAACCTAAAGTCGCTAAGGGCCTGTCCCCTATGAGCGACGCGCCCGATTACCGCGACACCGTCTTCCTGCCGAAGACCGATTTCCCCATGAAGGCGGGGCTTGCCGCCAAGGAACCGGCGATCCTGGATCGCTGGGCCCGGATGGGGCTGTACGACCGCCTGCGCCGCGAGCGCGAGGGGCGTGAGCGGTTCATCCTGCACGACGGCCCGCCCTATGCGAATGGCGACATCCACATGGGCCATGCCCTCAACAAGGTGCTGAAGGACATCATCGTCCGTTCGCAGACCTTGCTGGGCAAGGACGCCCCCTATGTCCCGGGCTGGGACTGTCACGGCCTGCCGATCGAGTGGAAGGTCGAGGAGGCGTATCGCGCCAAGAAGCTGAACAAGGACGAGGTGCCCGTCGCGCAGTTCCGCGCCGAGTGCCGTGCCTATGCCGACACCTGGGTCGGCACGCAAAAGGCGCAGTTTGAGCGGCTGGGCATCATGGGTGACTGGGCCAACCCCTATCTGACCATGACCTATGACGCCGAGGCGGTGATCGCGGGCGAACTGCTGAAGTTCGCCGAATCGGGCCAGCTCTATCGCGGTGCCAAGCCGGTCATGTGGTCGCCGGTCGAAAAGACCGCGCTGGCCGAGGCCGAGGTCGAATATGAGGATATCGTCTCGACCCAGATCGATGTCGGGTTCGAGATCATATCCTGCCCCGAATATCCCGATCTGGTCGGCGCGCTGGCGGTCATCTGGACCACCACGCCCTGGACGATCCCGGTCAACCAGGCGCTGAGCTATGGCGAGGCGATCGACTATCTGCATTTCGAGTGCGACGGCCGTCGCTACCTCGTTGCGGAACCGCTGCTGCCTGCCTTTACCAAGCGCACCGGCATTGCGATGAAGGGCTTCCTCGCGCTGGTGAAGGGCCCGGTGCTGGAGGGCGCGACCGCGCATCATCCGATGCACGCGCTGGGTGGCTTCTTCGCCAAGCCCCGTCCGTTCCTGGCAGGCGAGTTCGTCACGACCGAGGCGGGTACGGGTCTGGTCCATATGGCCCCCGATCATGGCGAGGACGACTTCCTGCTGTGCAAGGCCAACGGCATCGACCCGGTCTTCGCGGTGCAGGGTGACGGCACCTATCGTCCCGACTGGGCGTGGTTGGGCGGCCAGGGCAGCGTCATCAACAAGAAGTTCGTCGCCGCCGACGGCCCGATCTGCTCGGACCTGCGCGAGGTCGGCGCGCTGTTGTCCGCCTCGGACGATTTCCAGCACAGCTATCCGCATAGCTGGCGGTCCAAGGCGAAGGTGATCTTCCGCGCCACGCCGCAATGGTTCATCCCGATGGACCGCGCCGATGCGACGCTGGAGCCCGCCATGGCGATGGCCAGCATCGACCCGATCACCGGCATCGCCGCGCCGATGGCGTTGCCGCTGGGCAATGGCGCGACGCTGCGCCAGACCGCGCTCGATGCGATCGAACGCACCCGTTGGGTGCCCGAGCGCAGCCGCAACCGCATCCGCGCGATGGTCGAGGGACGTCCCGATTGGGTCATCAGCCGCCAGCGCGCCTGGGGTGTGCCGATCGCGCTGTATGTGAACCGCCAGACCGGTGAGTATCTGACCGACAAGGCGGTCAACGCCCGCATCCTTGACGCCTTCCGCGCAGGCGGGGCGGATGCGTGGTTCACCGCCGATCACCAGGCGCTGCTCGGCCCCGACTACAATGTGGCCGATTATGAGCCGGTCAACGACATCCTCGACGTGTGGTTCGACTCCGGTTCGACCCATGCCTTCGTGATCGAGGCACGCTACGGCGAAGGTACGCGTGCGAACCTGTACCTCGAAGGCTCGGACCAGCATCGCGGCTGGTTCCAGTCGTCGCTGCTCGAATCCTGCGGCACGCGCGGCCGGGCACCGTATGACGCGGTGTTGACCCACGGCTTCGCGCTCGACGGGCAGGGGCGGAAAATGTCCAAGTCGCTGGGCAATGTCGTAGATCCGCTGAAGATCATCGGCGAGTCGGGCGCAGACATCCTGCGCATCTGGACCGCCTCGACCGATTATTTCGAAGATGTGCGCATCGGCAAGGAGGTGCTCGCCACCGCCTCGGACAGCTATCGCAAGCTGCGCAACACCTTCCGCTACATGCTGGGCGCGCTCGACGGGTTCGGCGAGGAGGAGCGCATCTCGTTCGACGCGATGCCCGAGCTGGAGCGTTATGTCCTGGCGCGTCTGACCGCGCTCGATACCGAGCTGCGCCGTGCGGCCGACGCCTATGAGTTCAATCGCTACCTGCGCGCGCTGACCGATTTCGCGAACGAGGACCTGTCGGCCTTTTTCTTCGATATCCGCAAGGACTCGCTGTACTGCGACGCCGCGACCGATCCGAAGCGTCGCAGCTATCGCACCGTGCTCGACATCCTGTTCCACGCGCTGGTCCGCTATGCCGCGCCGATCCTGTGCTTCACCGCCGAGGAAGTGTGGCAGTCGCGCTTCCCGTCGGAGGATGGCTCGGTCCATCTGCTCGAATGGCCGGAACTGCCGCAGCTGGGCGAGGACGAGGCACTGATGGCGCGCTGGACCGAGATCCGCTCCTTGCGCGCCCAGGTGACCGAGGCGATCGAGCCGCTGCGCCGCGAAAAGACCGTGCGCTCGTCCAACGAGGCCGAGGTGACGGTGCCGTCGCTGCCGCTCGAGCCGCACGCGCTGGCCGAGGCGTTCATCGTCGCCGATGTGAGCATGGCCGACACGGTCTCGGTGACCCGGACGACCAAGCACAAATGCGGCCGCTGCTGGCGTCACCTGCCCGATGTCGCGGCGGATGGTGAGCTGTGCGGGCGCTGTGCCCAGGTGGTCGCTCATGGGTAATCTGCCCCGGCGGGGCCTGGCGACGGCGCTGGCGCTGTTCCTGGTCGACCAGATCATCAAATGGGCGATCACCGGGCCGATGGGCCTGCGCGCGCTGGGTGACGTGCGGGAGATCCTGCCGATCTTCAACCTGCGCTTCGTGCCCAATTACGGCATTTCGCTGGGTCTGCTCACCGCCGACAGCAACGCCTCGCGCTGGGCGCTGGTCGCGATGACCGGGGCGATCGCGCTGGCGGTGGCCTTCTGGATGACGCGCGAGCGCAACCCGGTCGACCAGGTCGCGCTGGGCTGTGTGCTGGGCGGGGCGCTGGGCAATATTCTCGACCGGGTGCGTTTCGGCTATGTCGTCGACTTCGCCGATCTGCACTTCGGCGAGTGGCGTCCCTTTTTGGTCTTCAATGTCGCTGATGCAGCGATTACGATAGGCGTTCTGGTTCTGCTGGCGCGCGCGCTTCTCGTGCGCGACCGGCCCGCTCCCGTGGAGAAGAGCAATGCGTAAGTTGGTGCCCGTCATCGCAGGTCTGTCCTGCGCCGCGTTGCTGACGGGATGTGGGGCCGGGCGCGGTCTCGATCGCGATCGTCCCGACGAGTTCGCCGTCGCGCGGCAGCCCTCGCTCATCATCCCGCCCGACTTCGCGCTCGTCCCGCCCCAGCCGGGTGCGGCCCCGGTGCAGACGCGCGGCGGTCAGCAGCAGACGCTCGATGCGCTGTTCGGCGGTCAGGCGGCGCGCAGCCAGTCGGAATATGGCCTGGTCCAGAATGCCGGGGCGGACACCGCCGATGCGGGCATCCGCTCCTCGGTCGGCGATCCCGCCACGAACGTCGTCGACAAGGGTGCGACCACCCGCGACATCGTCGCCGCTCCCGAGGGCGATGGCCAGGACGCACGCGCCGCGACCAAGTAAGCGTCTCACGTCGATTTGGGAAAAGGGCCGGGGGCGGATCGCCCGACCGGCCCTTTTTCTTTGGGGACGTCCTGTGCAAGGAAGGCTGACGGAGGGGCACCTCGCTAGAGTGTGATCCACCTGCCCTGAACTCTTGCCTTACCACCCCGGCGGAGGCCGGGGGCCAGTTGCGAAGGCTTCAGCGATGAAGCGCATTGGATCATCACAACCTCATTCCCCACTGGACCCCGGCCTCCGCCGGGGTGGTGCTTTCGCTTGGCTGGATCAAACTCTACCGGCGACACCCCTCCGTCAGGCCCGCGGCCTGCCACCTCCCCTTACAGGGAAGGAACAGTCCCTTTTTACGACGTTGGCACCCCGCCTTCGCCGCCCCGGCCCCCGGTGGCGGGGCCCATCGCGAAGCGCACCCGGTCGACGCAGCCGGTAAACCCTTGCGTCGTCGCGGGCAGTCGTGCGGCCCGCAGCATCGCGATCGCCTGGTCGCCGAAATCGGCCGAGGGCTGGGCCTCGATCACCGTCCAGTTGCCCGTCTCGCCCCAGGGGGCGACGTCATAGCGGATCACCGCCCACCCCTCGATCGCGCGGCGGCGATAGGGTTCGGGAAAGCGCAGCTGCGGCGGTACGGCCCAGCCATGCTTGTCGGGGCAGTTGCCCTCGACCTTGGCGGTCCGGATCGCCTCGGGCATGTCGGGCGCGGGCAGTGTCGCCGCCTCCTTCCAATAGGGATAGAGGCACCCCGACCGCGCGCCCTTGGTAAAGCGGGAGGCGCGGATCGCCTTCACTCCGGCGGCATCGAGCGCGCGGTTGCCGGTCCCGGTCAGCACGCTCGCGCCCTTCACCTTGCCCGCGGCGTCCACGTCGTAGCGGATCATCGACCAGTCGCGCGCACCGGGTGTCGCGGGGATGGCGGCGAAGTCCGGGAAATGCCGTTCCAGCGGCTGTGGCTGGGGGTTTTCCATGCAGTCGCCCGCGCCCTGCCGAATCCGCTCCCACCCCGTATCCGGCAGTCGCCCCGACAAGGGATGGACCGAATAGGCCATCAACTCGTCCAGGGGCGCCCCGGCGAGCGGACTCTGGCGCATGGTATAGGTGATCGTGCAGTTCGTGTGCGGTGCCTGCGCGGCAAAACGGCTGGCGGTCAGCGCGGGCGCTAGGTCCTCGCCGAAGGGGACGGGGCCCTTGGTCTCGCGCGTGATCGAGACGGGGCGGCCGCTGGCGTCGATCGCGAAGCGCAGGCTGACGTCGCGCGTGTCCGGGCCGGAGCTCCAGCCCAACTGGTTCCAGGGCCGACGAATCATCTGCGCGTTGACGACGGCACCGTCGCACCGCGCCTCGCCCGGCTCCCAGCGCAACAGCGTGCGCGCGTCGGACACGCTGACGATCGGCGGGGGTGGCGGCGCGACGGCTTGGACCGGTCGGGCGGCGACGGGCGAACCCGAGACGATGGGTAGGGCCAGCAGGGCGGTCAGGTGCGGAAATCGGATCATCGCGCGCTCCGGAGGGACAGACGCTATCGGCGGGGTTGCCGATCCGAATGCCAGCCTATGGCGGCCGGGCCAAGGAAGCGAGCCGGTTTTTTGCGGAATGAAAAGGGCGGCACCGTCGCCGGCACCGCCCCTTCATCCCCGAAAGGCTATGTACCTTTTAGAAGGCGGCGGTCAGCGAGAAGACCACCGTCGCATCCGAAATCGGCGCGCCGCCGGCCACCTGGCCCTGCGAGAAGTTCGGCTGGATATAGGCCGCCTTGGCGCGGGTGATGTCGGTGTCGATGTACGAGACGTTGAAGGTCAGGTTCTTGTACACCGCGACATCGGCGCCCAGCGACCAGTCCCAATAGCTGCCGGTCGGCGACAGGCTGGTGCCGTTGGGGCCCAGGCCCGGATTGCCCTTCGAATAGCCGATATGCGCCTTGGCGGTGATCGGCGTGTTCGGAATGGCCGCCGCGCCGTCGCCGGTCAGGTAGATATTGTCCCAACGCTGGCCACGGCTGAACGAAGTGTTCGAGAAATTGCCGAGCGAGGTCTGCTTGGGCGCGTAATAGGCACCGGCGGTCAGCGTCGCGGGGCCCGCCGTGCCCGACACGCGGCCGAAGAATTCGACGACGTCGGTCTCAGAAGCACCACCCGGATAGGTGTACCAGGTGACGCCGACATCGGCGGTCGCGTTGCCATAGGTGTGCTTGTACCCGGCAATGCCGTCCAGCTCCATATTGGCGCCGCCGAACGTGCCCCAGCCCGCCAGGTTCGACGCGAAGGTGCCGATGTAGAAGCCGCTCTCGTGCGAGACCGTCAACGCGGCCTGGACGGCGGCATTCTTGTTGGTCTGCGACACGCCGCGCAGGCGATAGTCGGTCAGGATGGCCGCGCTACCGCTGACCGTGATCGCCGAAGGCGGCGCGGTGTCGGTGGCACCGCTGTCCTGCGCGAAGGCGGGCGTGGCGGCAACCAGCGAAAGGCCGCTGAGGAGAAGTGTGGAGAAGCGCATCGTTTCCCTTCCAAACCGGAAATTCGATGTTCTCACCTGCATTCCCGCAACCGGTGCGGCTTCTGTCATGTCGGGTGAAACCCGGCGAACCGTCTGCCGTTGCGAGGCCCAAGGGAATGGCAGCGCATGGTGCGCTGCACAAGCATAATCTAACCCATGATGACTTTTCGGTGACGCGATGTTGCGCGCCGGGCACAGGTCAGGTGCCAAGATTGCCGTGGCGCTCGGTGCCCGGCAGTGAGCGGATATGGATGTCGCGCTGCGGATAGGGCAGGCCGATGCCATGGTCCTTGAAGAGGAACCACAGCCGGTTGAGCACGTCCGACCGGACATTGCCGACACCGCTTTCGGGGTCGCTGATCCAGGCCAGTATCTCGTGCTGGAGCGAATGCTCGCCAAAGCTCATCAGCCAGACATTGGGCTTGGGACTCTTCAGCACGCGCGGCGATTCGCGGGCGGCGCGCAGCATCAGTTCCTGGGCAAGCTTCAGGTCGGCGTCATAGGCGATCGAGACGGGGATGCGGACCCGCACGTTGCGGTCAGAATAGGACCAGTTCTCGACCTCCTGCGTCATCAGATTCTCGTTGGGAATCAGATGTTCCTTGCCGTCGCGGGTGATGATCGAGACGGCGCGCACGCCGATCTTGTTCACCCAGCCGATTTCCTCGCGCAGCGCGATGACGTCGCCCGGCTTGATCGACCGGTCCATCAGCAGGATGATGCCCGCGATCAGGTTGCCGATCGTCTTCTGCAGGCCGAACCCGATCGCCAGGCCGAAGCCGCCCGAAAACAGCGCCAGGCTGGTCAGGTCGATGTCGAGCAGGTCGATCGCGAAAAAGAAGGCGATGACGACGATGCCGATGCTAGCCAGCTTTTGCGCCAGCAGCTTCTGCGTCGGGTCGAGGCCACGTGCGTGGCCGATCCACTGTTCGGTGATCCGCGTGACCGCGCGGGTCAGCGCCAGGATGGCGACCACGGTGACGAGCATCGTGACCAGCAGCATGACCGAGAAGCGTCGGCTGCCGACGGTGAAGCCGATCTGCTCGGCCAGCCGGGTGACGGGGCCCAGCCCGCCGATCTCGCGGCTGAAGAGCGCGACGAAGCAGACGCTCGCGAACACCCAGGCCAGCCAGCGCGCCAGGCCCAGCCCGCGCAGCAGCTGGAACCCCGCCTTGGCGACCGACAGGCCCAGCGCCAGCCCGATCGGAAACCCGCCCAGCGGCTCCCAGGGCCATAGCTCGCCCAGCGTCAGCAGCAGCAGCCCGGCGGTCAGGTGCCGGGTGATCGCGCAGATGCGGGCGTGCAGCGTGTCGCCCTGGCCGATCGCGAATCGCTGCATCATGGCGACGAGGCGCGGTCCCAGCCTGCGCCCCGCCAGCACGCCGCCCGCCAGCATGACGAGCGTCAGGGCGCAGGCAATCGCCGCCTCTATGGCCTCGGCACGGGTCGGCAGTTCGATGCCGCTCGCCTGAAGCCATTCGAACAAGGTCATCCGCGCGCGGCCCGGAAGCGGGCGAGGCCCCGGTCGAGATCGGCGATCAGGTCGTCGGTGTCCTCCAGGCCGATCTGCAAGCGGACCAGCGGCCCGGCGAACGCGCGCTTGGTGACGCTGCGATAGCGGTGCGGGTCGGCGGGGATCGCCAAGCTCTCATAGCCGCCCCAGCTGAACCCCAGGCCGAAATGCGCCAGCCCGTCGAGCATCGCGGTGCGGGCCGCGTCGTTACCACCGTCGAGAGCGAAGGCGAACAGCCCGCTCGACCCCAGGAAGTCGCGCGCGAAAATCTCATGGCCGGGGCAGGAGGGCAGGGCGGGGTGCAGCACCTGTGCCACGCCCGGCTGCTCGCCAAGCCATTTCGCGATGGTCAGCGCGCTCTGCTGGTGATGGGCAAGGCGGACGCCCATGGTGCGCAGGCCCCGACTGCCCAGATAGGCGTCGTCGGGGCTGGCCACCTGGCCCAGCTGGAAACTGGTGTCGCGGAGCGCCGCCCAGTGCGAGGGGGCGGCCGTCACCGATCCCAGCATCGCGTCGGAGTGGCCGACCACATATTTGGTGCAGGCCAGCACGGTCAGGTCGACGCCCTTCCCGATCGCCGGGAAGAACAGCGGCGTCGCCCAGGTATTGTCGAGGATCGTGGTGATGCCATGCTGCTTGGCGACGGCGACGATGGCGGGAATATCCTGCACCTCGAAGCTGAGCGAGCCGGGGCTTTCGAGGAAGATGACCTTGGTCGCCGGACCGATCAGCTCGGCGATCCCGGCCCCCACCAGCGGGTCGTAGAAGCGCGTCGTGATCCCCATGCGGGCCAGCAATCCGGTCGCCAGCCCGCGCGTCGGGTCATAGGCGCTGTCGACCAGCAGCAGCTCGTCGCCCGGCGACAGCACCGACAGCAGCGCCGCCGCGATCGCCGCCACGCCGGACGGATAAAGGAACGTCGCTTCCGCACCGGGCTCCAGGTTGGTCAGCGCGTCCGCCAGCGACCATTGGGTCGGCAGGCCCTTGCGGCCGTAGAACAGCTTTTCGTGCAGGTCGCCCGCACCGGTGGCGCGCATATGCGCGACATTGTCGTACAGCACCGTCGAGCCACGCCAGACGGGGACGTTGACCACGCCCTTCGTCCATTCCGCGCGGCGGCCCGCCTGGACCAGACGGGTGGCGGGCTTGATGGGCAGGTCGTTGTCGGTCATCGCGGTCAAACGTCTTTCGCTTTGGGGGTGCTGGGGTCGGAACCCCATTCGGTCCAGCTGCCGTCATAGACCGGCATCATCCCGCCGATCCGCTCCGCCCCGAAGGCCAGGACGCACGCCGTGACGCCCGAGCCGCAGGTGGCGACCATCGGCTTGGTCGGATCGACGCCGGCGGCGGCAAATTCGGCGGCGATGGCGTCAGGGGATTTCCAGCGGCCATCGTCCTCGAACAGCCTGGAATAGGGCAGGTTCAGCGCACCGGGAATATGGCCGGGCTCGACACCGGGGCGCGGCTCGGGCTCGGCCCCGGCGAAGCGGCCGGGCGAGCGGGCGTCGACGATCTGAGCATCGCCCGCCTCGACATGGTCACGGACTTCGCGCAGGCTGCGCACGCGGGTGAGGTCGACATGGGCGATAAACAGCCCCGGCGTCGCGCACGCCTCTGGAACCCCTCGCTCGACCGGCAAGCCAGCGTTCTGCCATGCCCCGAGCCCCCCGTCGAGCAAAGCGACAGACTCGGCGCCGAACAAAGTCAGCAGCCACCACAAGCGTGTCGAGCAGTGGGAGGGCGCATTGTCATAGATCACGATTCGATCGGCGTGGCCGATACCGGCCCTGCTCATCATATGCGCGAAGGCATCCGATTGAGGCACGGTCATCGGCAGATCGCTTTCCGGATCGGCCAGCGATGGCAGCGGCAGGAATCGGGCGCCGGGAATATGGGCCGTCTCATAGGTTATACGGGCCCGCTCGCCGCTGGGGTCGTCGAGGAAGTAGGTGACGTCGACGATGCGGACGTCGTCGTCCCCCATGATCGCGGCAAGGTCTTCCGGGCGTAGGAGTGGCGGCATCTTGGGTCCCCTGGGTCGGTGGGTCCGTACCTAGGCGCGTTGGGGCCGGGGTCGCAAGCCGAGGCTCTATCAAGCCCCTCCCGCAGGCGGGAGGGGCTTGGGGAGGGCAGGGGGCTCACCGAGACCGTCGCTTGCGGCTTGCCTCCCCCATCCCCTCCCGCAGGCGGGAGGGGAGCGGCTAGAGGTGAGGATAGGCCACGAGAATCCGTCTACCCCAACCCCTTCAAAAACCCCGCCGCCTGCGCCCGCACTGCCTTCCGATCCGCCTCCGCCATCCGCTCCCAGTTCCGATACGCCATCGCCATCCGGACATTCCCCTCGAACCGCTTTTCGTGCCTCGCCAGGAAATCCCAATAGAGCGCGTTGAACGGGCAGGCATCCTCGCCGACCCGCTGCTTCACGTCGTAGCGGCAATGCCCGCAATAATCGGACATGCGGTTGATATAGGCCCCGGACGATACGTACGGCTTGGAGGCGATGATGCCGCCATCGGCGAACTGGCTCATGCCGACGACATTGGGCAGTTCGACCCATTCATAGGCGTCGATATAGATTTCCAGATACCAGCGATGCACCTCCGCCGGGTTCGCGCCGATCAGGATGGCGAAATTGCCGGTCACCATCAGCCGCTGGATATGATGCGCGTGCGCGGTGTCGAGCGTCTGGCCCAGCGCCTCGGCCATGCAATGCATGTCGGTCTCGCCGGTCCAGTAGAAGCCGGGCAGCGGCCGGTTCGCGCGCAGGAAGTTGCGCTCCGCATAATCCGGCCCGACATGCCAGTAGAGCCCGCGCACATATTCGCGCCAGCCGATGATCTGGCGGATATAGCCCTCGACGGAATTCAGGCTGACCCGCCCGTCCTCATATTCGCCTTCCGCCATCCGGCACAGTTCCAGCGGATCGAGCAGGCCGGAGTTGATATAGGGCGACAGGACCGAGTGCCATAGCTGATGCTGCCCGGTCAGCATCGCATCCTGATAGTCGCCGAACTTGGGCAGGGCGTGCGCCATGAACGCCTCGGCCTGGGCCTGCGCATCCTGGGCGGTGACGGCATAGGCGAAGCCGTCGAGCGAGCCGGGGTGATTGTCGAAGCGCGCGGCAACCAGCGTCAGGACATCGCGGGTGATCTTGTCGGGCGCGAAGGCCAGCGGTTCGGGCGGCTTGTCCTTCTTGGGTGCGGGCTTGCGGTTTTCGGAGTCGTAGTTCCACTTGCCGCCCTCCGGCTTGTCGCCCTTCATCAGCAGGCCGGTCTTGCGCCGCATCAGGCGATAGAAGAACTCCATGCGGAGTTCCTTGCGGTCCTTCGCCCAGTCCTCGAACTCGGCCTGGGAAGCGATGAATCGGGTGTCGGGGCGGATATCGACGGGGACGGCGAACATCGTCTCCCACGCCTCCAGCATCGCGGCGACCCGCCACTCGCCCGCTTGCGTCACGACGATGCGGTCGGGCGAATGCCGCTCGACCGCGCGGGCGACCTCGCCAGTGAAGCTGCCCGCATTGTCCGGATCGTCCAGCTTCACGTAATCGACCCGCCAGCCGGCCTTTTCCAGCGCCTCGGCATGATGGCGCATGGCGGACAGGATATAGGCGATCTTGGCTTTGTGGTGGCGGACATACCCCGTCTCGTCGTCCACCTCCATCATCAGCAGGATGGTGTGTTCGGGGTCCGCGCCTTCCAATGACGAGAGATTCATCGACAATTGGTCGCCTAGAATGGGGATCAGCGTTGGCGATTTGGGCATGGCTGTCCTACAGGGCCTTTCATGAAGCATCTCGGCCAGACCAGCGCGCTGCCCGCTTCCCCGGAAGAGGCGGTGCTCGATTATGTTCCCAACCCCCGTCCCGGGCTCACCTATCTGATCCGGTTCGCGGCACCCGAGTTCACCTCGTTGTGCCCGGTGACCGGCCAGCCCGACTTCGCGCACCTCGTCATCGACTATGTGCCGGGCGAGACGATCGTCGAATCCAAGTCGCTAAAGCTGTTCCTGGGCAGCTTCCGCAACCATGCCGGCTTTCACGAGGATTGCACCGTCGGCATCGGCGTGCGCCTGTTCGAGGAAATGAAACCCGTCTGGCTGCGCATCGGCGGATATTGGTATCCGCGCGGTGGTATTCCCATCGACGTGTTCTGGCAGTCGTCGGCGCCGCCCGCCGATCTCTGGCTGCCCGACCAGGGCGTCGCGGGCTATCGCGGCCGGGGCTGATCCCGGACCGGCGATCAAGGACGGGGCGATATCGTCCCGTTCGACCCTTCATCACGCAGGACCCCGGTTCGAAGCCGATATCGCCATCGACGCGGGCGCCGACCTGTTCGGCGTGAAGGACAATTTGATCGACAGGATCGATCCGACGACGGACGCCTGCGGCAACACGCTGATCCAGATCAGTCACTAGGCCGGTGGGGCAGGGGCCAAACCGCGCCATCCCTTCCCGCAGCCCGCCGTGCCGTAGCGTCAACCCGTCCGATGCCCAAGTTGCGGTGCAGCAAATATGTAATACGCCCTGCAACCTTCGCCGATCATGCGGGTTGACCTTGCATGCGTGGGGCATAGTGCGGATTTGCCGCCGCCCCCGCGCCTGCAAGGACAAACGATATGGTGGATGCGAACGGAACCGTGATTGAACGATTGGCGCTGATCGGAAATTTCCTGCCCCGCCAATGCGGTCTCGCGACCTTCACCACCGATGTCTACACCGCACTTCGTACCCGTTACCCGGATCTGGCCGTCGACGTCTATGCGATGGACGACCATCCGGGGCGCTATGCCTATCCCCCGGCGGTAACCGCCGCCATCCCGCAGCACGAGCGCAGCGCCTATCTCGACATGGCGCGCCGGATCGAGGCGAGCGGTGCCCAGGCTATCTGGGTCCAGCACGAATATGGCATCTATGGCGGTGCCGCCGGCGAGCATCTGCTGGCGCTGCTCGACCGGACCACGCTGCCCGTGATCGCGACGCTTCATACCGTCCTCGAAAAGCCGTCGGTCGACGAGCGTCGGGTGATGGAGGGGCTGCTGCGCCGCTGTACGCGCATCATCGTCATGGCCGACAAGGGCCGCGACATTCTACAGCGTGTCTATGGCGCCGATCCGCGCCAGATCGCGATGATCCCGCACGGCGTGCCGGATCGTGCGCTGATGTCGCCCGAGGCGCTCAAGCCGCGCTTCGGCTGGGAAGGGCGCAAGGTCGTGCTGACCTTCGGCCTGCTTGCACCGAACAAGGGTATCGAGACGATGATCGAGGCGCTGCCCGCAGTCGCCGCCAATCATCCCGAACTTCTCTATGTCGTGCTGGGCGCAACCCACCCGAACCTGATCGCGCATGAGGGCGAGGCCTATCGCGATCGTCTGAAGGCGCTGGCCGAGACGCTGGGCGTCGGCGACAATATCGCCTTTGTCGATGCGTTCGTCGAGCATGACGAGCTGCTGGACTATCTCCAGGCGGCCGACATCTATGCGACGCCCTATACGAACCCGGCCCAGATCACGAGCGGAACGCTGTCCTATGCGATCGGCGTCGGCAAGGCCGTGGTTTCGACCCCTTATGTCCACGCGACCGAGATACTGGCCGACGATCACGGCGTATTGGTGCCCTTCTGCGACGTCGAGGCGTTCGCAAGCGAGATCGACCGGCTGTTGACCGACGAGACGGCCCGCAACCGCTTGTCGAGCCGCGCCTATGCGCGGGGCCGTACGATGATCTGGCCGCGCCTGGCCGAAGCGGCGCTCGAGCAGTTCGGGGCGGCGATCACCGCGCGTCCGCGCCGGATCGGTAACGCCCATCAGGCGGCGATCAAGCCGCTGGCCCCCGATCTCGCGGCCGTCGAGCGGATGAGCGATTCGACCGGCATGTTGCAACATGCCATCTATTCCGTGCCCGATCGCCGCCATGGCTATTGCATCGACGACAATGCCCGCGCGCTGATCTTCATGACCCAGGCACCGGACATCGATCCGGTCACGCGGGACAAATGGACGACGATCTACGCCTCGTTCCTGCAATATGCCTGGAACCCGGACGCACGCCGATATCGCAACTTCATGCGCTTCGATCGCAGCTGGTGCGAGGATATCGGTTCGGAGGATTCGAACGGCCGCACCCTCTGGGCACTGGGCGTGACGGCGCGCGATGCGCAGCTCGGCAAGCATCGCGACTGGGCGCAGATGTGGTTCGACGCGACCGCTTCGCTGGCGCTCGACCTGGGTTCGCTGCGCGCGCAGGCCTTTGCGATGCTGGGTGCCGCCGCCATGCTGGAGGCACGGCCGGGGCATCAGCTGGCGCGGGCGATCCTCGAAAAGCTGCCGCCGCTGCACCTGGCGCTGCTCGAAGAGGCACGGCGTCCCGAATGGCAGTGGTTCGAGATCGTGCTGGCCTATGACAATGCCCGCGTACCGCAGGCGCTGATCGAGGCGGGGCGTGCGCTGGGTCGCCAGGACCTGATCGATTGCGGCATCGCGACGCTGGAATGGATCGTGTCCAAGCAGACCTCGCCCGAAGGCCGTTTCCGCGCGGTCGGCAGCGAGAGCTTTGGCCGCCCCTATGCCGAGCCGCTCCAGTTCGATCAGCAGCCGCTGGAAGCCCAGGCAACGGTCGAGGCTTGCTACTCGGCCTATCTCGCCACGCACGATTCGCGCTGGCTGGAAGAGGGCGAGCGCGCCTATGGCTGGTTCCTGGGGGTCAACGACCTCGACCTGCCGCTGGCCACCGCGCATGACGGTGGCTGCTTCGACGGATTGATGCCCACCGGCCTCAACCGCAACCAGGGCGCCGAGTCGATCCTGGCGCTCCAGCTCGCCAATTGCGCGATTGCAAGCCTTTGCCAATCCGCGTCATCCATGGCAGGAGCCGATCGTCACATCGCCTGATCCGCGCCAGCGCTTCGGGGGATGGGATGAGCGTTTTGGTTAAGATGGCGAGACAGTAGCGCGATGGACTTGTTCAACCACCGGCTGCGGCTTCATGCCGATCCTTCGCGTGTCGTGGTGCGGCCGTTTCACATTGCCTGGGGCGGCGGCAACGGCGCGCCCCCCAGCCGGACCGAACGTCTGGTGGGCGAGGTGCTGGCCATGTCGCCGCAGGAAGCGCGCGACCAGCTGGAAGCCGTGCTGAAGGATTTTGAGGCCCGGCACTGGCAGACGCGGCGCGTATTCATGAGCCGCTACGACCAGATCGAGGATTTGCTGAAGCTCGACGGGGCGCAGATCAGCGACGAGAAGCGTCAGCTGATCGGTGCGTATTTTTGCCACGAATACAGCTATGCCGCCGCCGCGCTGATGAACCCGTCGGCGGTGCCGCATTTCGACCAGACCGGCATCCAGCCGGGGTCGCAGCGCATTCTGATGTCGATGCGTGCCGTGGGCGAGGGGCACATCTCCTCGGTCGCGTTCCGCGAGGGCATCATCAACGACCAGAACCAGCTGCGCCTGGCGCCCGAGCCCCCCTTCGCGACCGCGACCGACGTGCATGGCTGGGGCGACGAGGATATGCCGAGCGGCCCGATCACCGTCCATCGCCACCGCGACTCGACGCTCTCGGGCACCGTCATCTTCCCGATCACCCAGGCCCAGTCCAAGGGGCTGGAGGACATGCGCATCGTCCAGTTCACGCATGACGACGGCGCGATGGAATGGATCGGCACCTATACCGCCTATGACGGCTCGGGCATCCAGTCCGAACTGATGCGCACCCGAGATTTCCGCGCGTTCGACCTGGTGCCGATGACCGGCTCGGCGGCGCGCAACAAGGGCATGGCGCTGTTCCCGCGCAAGGTCGCCGGGCAGTATATGATGATCGGGCGGCAGGACGGCGAAAACCTGTTCCTGCTCAAGTCCGACTCGCTGACCCATTGGGACGAGGGCGAGAAGATCCTGACCCCGGTTTTCCCATGGGAACTGGTGCAGATCGGAAATTGCGGCCCGCCCATCGAGACGGACGAGGGCTGGCTGCTGCTGACCCACGGCGTCGGCGCGATGCGCAAATATTCGATCGGCGCGGCTTTGCTCGACAAGGACGATCCGTCCAAGGTGCTGGGCCGGACGAAGCAGCCGATCCTCGCCGCCAAGGACCAGGACCGCGAGGGTTATGTGCCCAACGTCGTCTATTCCTGCGGCGCGATCCGCCACGGCGACTCGCTGTTCCTGCCTTACGGCATCGCGGACAGTTCGATCGGCTTTGCCTTCGTGAAGATCAGCGAGCTGCTGGCCGCGATGTGACGTTCCGGGCGGCGCGGGTAATGCCGCGCCGCCGCAAAGCCCCCTCTATTCTTCCCCTTGGGGGAGGGGGACCATCCGAAGGATCACGGAGGGGTGTCCCGCTATCGAGAGGGTTACACCCCTCCGTCAGGGCCGCGCCCTGCCACTGGCGACAAGCTGACGACCTGACGTCGCGTGTACCGATACAACGCCGCCACGATCCCGAGGAACAGGATAGTCCCCCCGATCAGCGCGGGGCTGGCAAAACCCTCTCCGACCAGCGCCAGCGGCGCGTCGGAATTGGTCAGATAGACGATCCCCGCAAAGCCGACGCCCCACAGGCTCTCACCCACGATCAGCCCGGTCGCGGCCAGTACGCCCATGCGTTCGGCCGCCTCGGGGTTGGCGGTCCGCTTGGCCCAGCGGTCATAGCTGTGGCCGATCACCGCGCCCAGCACGACCGGCAACGTCGCCGACATGGGCAGATAGATACCCAGCCCCACACCCAGCGGCGGCAGGCGCATCCACCCCAGCTTGCCGCAAATCTCGTCAGCGATGATCACGCCGACGCCGACCAGCGCCCCGACGCCGATCATCGCCCAGTTGAGGTCGCCGCCCAGCACGCCCTTGGCCAGCGCCGAGATCAGCGCCGCTTGCGGTGCGGACAGCGCATTGGGCCCGGCCCCCGGCGTACCCGCAAAGCCCAGGGTCGCGTTGAGCAGGTCGAGCACCGGCGGGATCACCAAACTGCCGAAGATGACGCCGATGACCAGAGCCACCTGCTGCTTCCACGGCGTCGCGCCGACCAGTTCGCCGGTCTTCAGGTCCTGGAGATTGTCGTTGGAGATGGTCGCCACGCCGAACACGATGCCCGTGACGATCAGGGCATAGGCGACCAGCGCCTGCGTCGTCTCCGGCGACGTGCCGCGCCCGAACAGCCCGACCAGCAACAGCGCGGCGGCCAGGACGGACAGGATGCCGATCCCCGACACCGGGCTGTTCGACGCCCCGATCAGCCCCGCCATATATCCGCACACGGCGGCGATCACGAGGCCGATGAGGAGGATGAACAGCAGCGCGCCGCCGATCAGCGCGACACCCGACGCGGCGAGCGGTCCACCCGCGATCACCGACCAGAGCAGTCCCGCGATCGGCACCAGGGTCGCCAGCGCGACGGTGGCGACGATCCCGATCGGCAGATCGCGCTCACTGATCGCCAGCACCGCGCCGTCACGCCGGGCCGAAGCGGCGGCCAGTGACGAGCGGATACCGCCGATGACCGGGCCGATGATCTTCAACAGCGTCCAGATCGCGGCGACTCCGATGACGCCCGCACCCAGGAAGCGCACGTCGCGGGAAAAGATACCGCCCGCCCATTCGGCAACCGGCCCCGCCGAAGGGGCCATGGCGGTCAGGATAGGTAGCGCCACCCACCAGCCGATCGCGATGCCCAGCAGCATGGCCAGGCCGACCGACAGGCCGACGAGATGCCCGACCCCGATCAGCGCGAAGGACAGCCCGCCCGAAATACCGGTCGCGCCCGCGCCGGTGCGGAACCAGACGGCGGCCTCGGCCACCGCCAGCTTGGTCTGGGTCAGGATGGCGAATGCCGCCGAGGCCACGGCGTTGACGACGATCAGCCGCAGCCCGGCCGTGCTCTCCGCCTCGCCCTCGCGGCTGCCCGCGCCGACCTTCAGTACTTCGGCGGCGGCGCGGCCCTCTGGATAGGGAAGGTCGGTGTCGACGACGAGCGCACGGCGCAAGGGGACCGAGAACATGACGCCCAATATGCCGCCCGTCGCGGTGATCCCGGCGGTCAGCCAATAGGGAAAGCCCTGCCACCATCCGATCATGACGAGGCCGGGCAGCACGAAGATGATCGCCGCCAGCGTCCCCGCCGCCGAGGCGACCGTCTGGACGATGTTATTCTCCAAGACCGAGCTGTTCGGCAGATAGCGCAGGATCGCCATCGAGATGACCGCCGCCGGGATCGACGTGGCAAAGGTCAACCCGACCTTCAGCCCCAAATAGACATTGGCGGCGGTGAACAGCAGGGTGATGATCCCGCCCAATGCGATCCCGCGCAGGGTCAGTTCGGCGACGGGGGCGGTGGTCGTTGGCGTACGGCTCATCCGCGCAGATGTGGCAGAGTGAAGCGCGCTCGCCTAGCGTTTCGTGTTGGAGAGGTCGGGGCTGTCCTTGGTCCTGCCGCCGCCCCTATCTTCGTTCAACCTGAGCGAAGCCAGAGGCCAAGGGATTCCCATTGTCCGAAATGCCATGCCGCCCTGCGGCCGTGGGGGCCTAGAATTTGATCCGCCCAATCCGAAGCGCCACCCCGGCGGAGGCCGGGGTCCAGTCGGGGGGTGCCGTTGTGGTGGTCCGGCTTGCTTCATCAATGAAGCCTTCGCAACTGGACCCCGGCCTCCGCCGGGGTGGTAACGCAACAGGTCTGGTCCGGTGGATCTAATTCTAGTGGCCACCAAATCCGTGGCGCGCGGCCTCGCATCTTCAATCATCCCGGCCTTCGCCGGGCCGGGCCGAGGGGGCATGCGCAGTATGGTGGCGGGTGTCGCCGGTCGCGAAGTTGGACCAACCTCTCAAGGCGAGGACACCCCTCCGTCAGGCCTTTGGTTTGCCACCTTCTCTTACAGGGGAGGAATGAAACGAATGCCGCCCCGCCCCAGCATCACCCCCGGAACAGATTCCCCAGCACGCCGCGCACGACTGCGCCGACGATCCCGCCACCCGCGCTGTTCGACCGCCGCCGCGAGCCGCCGCCGAACACCTGCTTGCCGATCTCGTTGGCGACCTGTCGCCCGATCGAGGAACTGGCCGAGCGGGCCGCGCTGCTCGCCATCTTGGCCCAGGGCGAGTTGGCGGCGGCGCGCTGTTCGGCGATGCGCGCGCGTTCGGCATCCTTGGCCGCCTTGGCGTCGGCCTTGGCGGCTTGCGCCGCCTTTTTCTCGGCTTCGGTCTGCGCCTTGGCCTCGGCAGCGGCCGCCGCCGCTTCCTGCGTTTTGGCTGCGAGCAGTTCCTCGGCGGATTCGCGGTCGATCGCCTGGTCGTATTTCGCGGCCACCGCGTCGGTTTCGACCAGCACCTTGCGCTCCTCCGGCGTCACCGGGCCCACGCGGCTGCGCGGTGGGGCGATCAGCGTGCGTTCGACCGGCGAGGGCGAGCCATCGGCTTGCAGCAGGGAAACCAGCGCCTCGCCGACCTTCAGCTCGGTAATGGCGGTGGCAACGTCGACACCGGGATTGGCGCGGAACGTCTCGGCGGCCGAGCGCACCGCCGCTTGGTCGCGCGGGGTGAAGGCGCGCAGCGCGTGCTGCACCCGGTTGCCGAGCTGCCCGGCAATCTTGTCGGGCACGTCGATCGGGTTCTGGGTGATGAAATAGACGCCGACGCCCTTGGAGCGGATCAGCCGCACTACCCGCTCGATCGTGTCGACCAGCGCGGGCGCGGCCTCGTCGAACAGCAGATGCGCTTCGTCGAAGAAGAAGACGAGCCTGGGTTTGTCGGGGTCGCCGATCTCGGGAAGCTGCTCGAACAGTTCGGACAACAACCATAACAGGAAGGTGGCGTAGAGCTTGGGGCTCGCCATCAGCTGGTCGGCGGCCAGGATGTTGACGACGCCGCGACCCGAATCATCGGTGCGGATCAGGTCGGCGAGTTCGAGTGCGGGCTCGCCGAAGAAATGCTCCGCTCCTTGCGTGCGCAACTGGAGCAGCGCGCGCTGGATCGCGCCGACCGACTGTTTCGAGACATTGCCATAGGTGGTGGTCAGCTCGTCGGCGCGCGCGGCACATTCGGCCAGCATCGCCTGCAAATCGTCCAGGTCGAGGAGCAGCAACCCTTCCTTGTCCGCGACATGGAAGGCGATGGTCAGCACGCCCTCCTGCGTTTCGTTCAACCCCATCATGCGGGCAAGGAGCAGCGGGCCCATTTCCGACACGGTGGCACGGACGGGGTGCCCCTGCGTGCCGAACAGGTCCCAGAATTGCACCGGCGCAGGCTCATAGGCCCAGTCGGTGATGCCCAGCTCGGCGGCGCGCGCGGTGAAGGCGGCATGGGTCTTGCCCATCGCCGACCCGGCCATGCCGAGGCCCGAAAGATCGCCCTTCACATCTGCGACGAAGCTGGGCACGCCCGCGCGCGAGAACCCCTCGACCATGGTTTGCAGCGTCACCGTCTTGCCGGTGCCGGTCGCGCCCGCGATCAGCCCGTGCCGGTTCGCGCGCTTGAGGTCGATCGCCTGTGGCTTGCCGCCACCCATGCCGATGAAGATGCCGTCCATGACGCGCATTGTACTGCGCGGGACGAGGACGGGAATAGCAAAAGGCCGCCGCACCCGATGGATGCGACGGCCCTTTGTCGATTCCGAACATAGCCTCACCCTTCCGACGGGAAGGGCGAGGGGGGTGCGTTACTTGATCCGCAGCGGGATCAGCGCACCCGCGATGCGCGCACGGGTGATCTGCGCCAGCACCTGGGGTCGCCCGGCGGCCTTGGCGGCGGCGACGACCTGTTGAAGGTCGGCGGCGCTGCGCACGGGGGTGCCGTTCACCGCGGTGATGACGTCGCCACGCTTCAGCTTGGCGGCGGCGTCGCTCGACGGATCGACCGCCGCGATCACCACGCCTTGCGTCGAGGGATCGACGTTGATCGCGCGTGCGATCGCCGGGGTCAGCGGCTGGACCGACAGGCCCAGGCCGCCACCGGCGGTCGGTGCGGTCTGCGCATCGTCGTCATCATCGGGGAAGGCGTCGGCGCCGTCACCCATCGTCGCGCGCAATTCCTCATTCGTCGGACGGGTCGCCGCCGTCGCGGTCAGCGACACCGGCTTGCCGCCGCGCAGCACTTCCAACTGGACGCGGCCGCCCGGCGGCACGTTGGCGATCAGATAGGACAGGGTCTGCTCCGGGGTCACCGACTGGCCGTTGACCTTGGTCACCACGTCGAATGCCTTCAGCCCGGCCTTGGCCGCGGGGCCGTTGGGTTCGACCTTGGCGATGATCTCGCCCTGGCCCTTGGGCACGCCCAGCGAGGCCGCGACGTCGTCGTTGACCGGGCCACCGATCTGCACGCCCAGATAGCCGCGCTCGATCTTCTGGCCCTTCATCAGGCGGGCGACGATCGGCTTGGCGTCTTCGGCCGGAATGGCGAAGCCGATGCCAATATTGCCACCCGATTGCGAATAGATCTGGCTGTTGATGCCGATGACGTTGCCGTTCATGTCGAACATCGGGCCGCCGGAATTGCCCTGGTTGATCGCCGCGTCGGTCTGGATGAAGCGGTCATTCGCGCCGCCCTGGCCGGTGACGCGGTGGATCGCCGAGATGATGCCCGCGGTCACCGTGCTCGACAGGCCGAAGGGCTGGCCGATCGCCAGCACCCAGTCGCCCGGCCGTGCACGTGCCGAGTCGCCGAAGCGGACGAAGGGCAGGTTCTGGCCGTCGATCTTCAACACGGCGAGGTCCGAGGTTTCGTCGCGGCCGACGACCTTGGCGGTATATTCCTTGCGGTCGTTGAGCGTGACGGTGATCGAGTCGACCGAAGCGCCCGCCGCGCCGGGGGCGATCACATGGTTGTTGGTCACGATATAGCCATCGGGCGAGATCAGGAAGCCCGAGCCCAGCGAGGCGCCTTCACGCTTCTGCGGCTGTGCGCCGCCGCCGCCGGGAGCGCCGAAAAAGCCCTCGAACGGCGTGCCCGCGAACGGGTTTGCCTGCGGCTTGGTGGTGATCGACTGCTTGGTCGAGATGTTGACGACGGCGGGCTGGAGCTTGGCGACCATGTCGGCAAAGCTCATCGGCGCGCCGGCGCGGGGAGCGACGGCCTGGATCGCGCCGGGTTCGTTCTGCGCGACCTGCGCGGTGCCCGGCTGGAGAGCCAGGGTCGCGGTCGCGCCACCGAGGAGGAGCGCACTGGTAATGGCGTAGGCGTAACGCACTGGGCTGGGGTCCTCTCAAAGAAAATTCAGTTTGACCGTGCCCTATTTGTCACGGTTTGGCTGAACGACGCTTGAATATGAACAGGCCGAAAGGTGTAAATTCCACCTATCGGCCCGGCGCGGTGAATTCCTTCAGATAGCTGTTGTTCGGCGACAGAATGATCTGGGTGCTGCCGCGTTCCTGATTGGTGCCGTCCGACACGAAGGTATGGCGATAGGACTGCATGGCGCGGTAGAAATCGTAAAAGTCCGCATCCTTGCCGAATGCCTGCGCATAGATCTGCGCGGCCTGGGCATCGGCATCGGCGCGGACGATCTGCGCCTGCTTCTGGCCCTGGGCCGAGATGGTGATCGCCTCCTGTTGGCGGGCGGTCCGCATCCGGGCCAGCGCGCTGTCGAGCGGCGTGCCTTCGGGCAGTTCCGCTTCCTTGATGCGCACGTCGACGATCTGCACGCCATATTGGCGCGCGATACGATCGAGCCGCATCTGAATCGCGTCCATCACCTGGCCACGTTCCGGGCTGAGCAGTTCGGACGAGCGCCGCTTGCCCAGCTCGTTGCGCAGTGCCGAGCCGAAGATCGGGCGCAGCTGGTTGATGACGCCGTCCTCGCTGCCCGCGGTCGCCAGCATCCGGCGCGGGTCGATCACGCGGAACCGGGCAAAGGCATCGACATTCATGCGCAGCTGGTCGGTCGACAGGACCTGGGTCTTTTCCAGGTCGAGGTCGAGCACGCGCTTGTCGACCCAGACGATGCGATCGACGAACGGGATGCGCGCGATCAGGCCCGCGCCGCTATGGCCGATATCCTCGCCCGGCCGATAGCCGTTGATCACGGCCAGCGGCTGGCCGAACCGATAGATCACCGCCTGCTGCGTTTCGCGCACGACCGAGAAGGTCGCCGCCGCGAGGATCACCGCGACCAGCAGCGCGACGGCCAGCACGATGGGGTTGCGCAAGGTCAGGCCGTTCACTGGCCACCTCCCTGATTCGGGGTGGGATTGGGCGTGGCCGGGGCGGTCGCCGTGATTTCGGGCGGCAGCGGCCGGGGCGCGGCCTTCGACAGCGGCAGATAGGGGACGACGCCCGGCGCCTCGACGATGGTCTTGTCCGACTTGGCCAGCACCGCCTCCATGGTCTCGTAATACATGCGGCGGCGGGTCACTTCGGGGGCCAGGCGATACTGTTCGTAAACCTTGTCGAACTGCGCGGCTTCACCCTGCGCCTTGGCGACGACCTGCTGCGCATAGGAGCGGGCCTGGTTCACATCGGCCACCGCGCGCTGCTGCGCCACGGTCACCTTGTTGAAGTCGTCGACGATCTGCTGCGGCGGCGCGGCCTGCTTGATGGCGACGCCCTGGATCCGCACGCCCGAGCGATATTCGTTCAGGATCGACTGGGTCAGTTCCTGGACGCGCTGCTCGATGCCGGTGCGCCCCGAACCCAGCGCCTGGTCCAGCGCGGTGTCGGCGATGACCGCGCGCATGGCGCTTTCGGCGGCGGCGCGCACCGTTTCCTGCGGCTGAGCGAGGCGGAACGCGAAGTCGCGCGGGTTGGCGATGTCCCAGCGCACCGAATAGCTGAGGTCGATGATGTTCTGGTCACCGGTCAGGACCAGATTCTCGCCCGAGCCCTCGGGGAAATTCTCGGTCCGGATCTTCTGCACGTCCAGCACGCGGACGGCGGCGATCGGCGAGGGGGCGGTGATCTGGATACCGGGCTCCAGGATGCCGGTATAGCGCCCGAAATAGGTCACGACGCCGCGCTGCTGCGGGCCGATGGGATGGATCGAGGTATAGAGCACCCAGATGCCGACGATGATCGCGGCACCGATGGCCCATAGCGTCCGGCCGCCCGGCGCGCCGGGAATGCCGCCAAAGCCGCCGCTTCCGCCCGGTCCTTCGCCGGGGCCGCCGCCGCCCGATCCGCGCGCCTTGCGGATGAATTCATCCAGCGCGGTGGGCTTGGGCGAGGTCTTGCGACCGCCGGGCGGCACCGCCCAGGGGTTGCGCGGTCCCCCTTCGGAATCATCGCCGGACCCGCCCCAGGGGCCTTTAGGCGTTTCGGCGGCAAGGATGGGGGGACGTCGGAACCAGCCCGTCAGCTTTCTCATGGTCATTGTTATAGGAACGGTTCGCCGACAAAAACAGTGCCAAGCCGCGCTTCGCATCCTATCTGCGCCCCATGAGCATGATCGAGACGGTAAAGGCGGCGGTGGCCGCGGTGGCGGGCAGGCGCGCGAATGTGCGGATGGAGGGTGCGCGGGCCGGGGTCGTGCTCGACACCACCGGCCTGGACGGGGCCGGTCGCCACGCGCTGGAGGAAGAGGTGAAGGCCGCCGCGATCCAGTCGGGGGCCGAGGATGTCCGCGTGGTCCTGACCGCCGAGAAGCGCGAACGTCGCATCGTCGCGGTGGCCAGCGGCAAGGGCGGGGTGGGCAAGTCGACCCTGTCGGCGAACCTGGCCATCGCGCTGGCCCGCGCGGGTCGCAAGACGGGTCTGGTCGATGCCGACATCTATGGCCCGTCGCAGCCGCGCCTGATGGCCGCCGAGGGGGTGAAGCCGGTCGCGCAGGACGGCAAGCTGCAACCGGTGCCGACCCCTTACGGCGTGTCGCTGCTGTCGATGGGCCAGCTGGTCGAACCCGACAAGGCGATCGCATGGCGCGGACCGATGGCGGCGGGTGCGCTCAGCCAGCTGGTCGACGGCGACTGGGGCGCGACCGAACTGCTGGTCCTCGACCTGCCGCCCGGCACCGGCGACGTGCAGTTGACCATGGTGCAGAAGCATCGCCCGGCGGGGGTGGTCATCGTCTCGACGCCGCAGGATCTGGCACTGATCGACGCGCGCCGCGCCATCGACCTGTTCGTGAAGGCGGGGGTGCCGATCATCGGTCTGGTCGAGAATATGGCGGGGTATTGCTGCCCGCATTGCGGCGGTATCTCCGACCCGTTCGGCTCGGGCGGGGCCGAGGCGGCGGCGGCCGAACTGGGCATCCCGTTCCTGGGCCGGGTGCCGCTGACCATCGCGATTCGCACCGCGTCGGATGCCGGGCGTCCCCCGGCGGCGGGCGAGGACGACGCGGTGTTCACACCCCTGGCCGCGCAGGTCGCGACATGGCTCGATGCGCAGGCGTGAAACCGGCGCAGCGGCGGGGCGTTAGGTCGGTGTAGCCCGCCATTTCATGTCGCAGCGATACGGCATCGGCGGGGTTGAAGGGGACCACCGATGCCGTTGACCGCCGACGAGGATATTCGCGAACTCCTGACGACCGCACGGACGATCGCGCTGGTCGGTGCCTCCGACCGGCCGGATCGCCCCTCCTATGGCGTGATGAAGCGGATGCAGGATCATGGCTACCGCGTGATCCCGGTCAATCCCCAGATCACCGGCGAACATGTGCACGGCGAGTTCGTCTTTCGCGAGCTGGGCCAGCTTGGCGACCCCATCGACATCGTCGACATCTTCCGCCGCGCCGATGCGGTCGGCCCGATCGTGGACGAGGCGATCGCGATCGGTGCCAAGGCGATCTGGATGCAGCTGGGCGTCGTGAACGAAGAGGCGGCAGCCCGCGCCGAGGCCGCCGGGTTGAAGGTCGTGATGGACCGCTGTCCCGCGATCGAGATTCCCCGGCTGGGCGTGACGCCGGTGGGCCGGGACTGACGACGGCAGGGATGAACGGGCGAACGAAGGGGAGAATGAAGATGGTGCCGCTGTTGCTGTTGTTGGCCGCCCCCGCCGGGGCGCAAGGGGAACATGGCCTGACGCTGCCCCGGCTGACACCGTCCTGCACCTTGTCGAGTTGCCATGGCGGCAAGCGGCCTTCGCCCTATCGCCTGAACGCGGGGTCGAGCGCACCCATCGACTCCAAGTCGCGCGCCTTCGCCAACAATGGCAGCTATTGCGCCGTGGTCGGCGACAAATATTGCACCAGCAAGCCGCGCACGGTGTTTCGGACCGCCATCGACTAGGCTGGCCACCGGTCATCATTTCGCTGGCAGGCGGAAGAGGAGGGGCGTCGATCCATGCTGACCCTGATGCCGCCCGATGATACCGAATTGGCACCGTCATGGCCGCAATGACGCTGGCGGCGGACCTTGGTGGCTGGCATGATCGGCTGCCAGCCAAGGCCGGACCCCTCCGGCGCGCCGGGTGGCGGGAGGACGTCATGGGTGTGACGATGCTGGTCTTGACGATGGCGGCGATGACGGGTCAGGGCATGGGGACCGGTCAAGTCATGGGGCAGGGGCACCAGCCGGGCGAGGCGGAGGCGTCGCCTTCGGTGGATACGATCCTGACCCGGACACGCCGGCTGACCAGTGTCGAGACGCGTTGCGTCTATGATCCCAATTCCACCGACGTCACCGTCTGCGGCCGTCGCAACGCCGACCGTTTCCGTATCCCCTTCGACGTGCCGCCCGAACCCGGCGACCCGCGCCACGAAGGCGTCATGCAGGAACGCACGCGGCTGCTCGCGCGAAGCAATCCTGTGAAGGACATGTCGCCCTTCCTGGTCGGCGGCGGCTTGGCGGGTGTGACGATGGATACGAACCCGCGCGGTGGCGGAGGACCGACATTGCGCAAGCCCGCCCCCTGAATCACGGAGATTGCCGATGCTCGCGCTGCTCTTGATCGCGTTGCAGGCGGGGCCGCCGCCCGCCGTGCCGTTGCCGCCATCCGGTTCGGGGACGCAGCGATTCTCGATCCTGGCGCGCGATCCCTGTCCGGGATCCGCCGGCAACCGGCAGGACGTCGTCGTCTGTGGCCGTCGCCAGGCCGATGATCGCATCACCCCGATGGGTGACGAAGTGCCGGACGGACCGATGCCGTCCAACCCCGACATGAGTGGGATCGGCGCGCTCCATGCGTCGGCGATCCCATGCCCCGCGCTGCAAGGTGGCTGTCAGGTCGGGTTCGATGTCGTCACGCCCGCCCTGCTCCTGGCGAACGAGGCGCGGATCGCGATCAGCAAGCTGGTCGACAAGCGCCGCGACAAGAGCAAGCGCGTCCCCATCGCGCTCGACGCACCGGGGCCCAGCGGTCACTTGGAACCCTAAGGCCATTCGCCACGCAGGCCACTCCCCGTGAATTCCTTCGTTCAAGGAGAGGGGGTTATGCGCGGCTTGGTGGAGGGGGGTAGTCGCGAGGTTCGGTCAATTACGCAGGCCGGGACACCCCTTCGTCAGGCCTTTGGCCTGCCACCTCCCCTTACAGGGGAGGAATAAATGGAATGTCGCTGGCCCTGGCTCGGCTTTCCCTCCTCCGGGGGAGAGGAAAGCCGGAATTAAGCGGAATGACGCCGCGCCTTGGCACGGGCGCGTGCCGAGGGTGGCGGCGCGAACCAGTCTTCCAGGCCCAGCCCGGTCAAGGCCATCGCGCGCAGCACCACCTGTCCGGCGGCGCGCGCATCGCTGAGCGCGTCATGATGCTGATGCTCAAGGTCGAGGAACGTCGCCAGCGTGCCCAGCTTGTGGTTGGGCAGTTCGGGCCAGGCCCGCCTGGCGATCGTCACGCTGTCCAGCCAGCGGGCGGCGATCAGGGGCAGCTCGTCACGCTCGCACGCACGGCCCAGCGCGCCCTTGTCGAAACCCGAATGCGCCACCGTCACCCGCCCGGCCAGATGTCCGGCCAGCTCGGGGTGCAGCATGGCGAAGGTCGGCTTGCCCCGGACATGCTCGGGCGTGATGCCGTGGATGCCGATGTTGAAGCCGCTGAAATCGTCGCACGGATCGACCAGTGTCTCATAGGCCAGGACTTCGACCCCGTCGGCATAGCCGACGATGCCGATCTGACAGATGCTGCTGGTACGCGAACAGGCAGTTTCGACGTCGATGACCACGAAATCGGGGGAGATCATGATCCCGCCCTTAGCGGCTTTGTCGCTTTCGAGCAATAAAAGGTCGCATGTCGGCTCGACAGCGACCGTTTCTATCCGCTACCCCCCGCGGCTCAACAAACGCTCTGATACGGGACTTGGACGATGGGCGATGCTTTGCGGGTGGCTTTGGCGGGACTGGGTACGGTGGGAGGCGGCGTTATTCGCCTGCTCGACGCGAACCGTGACCTGATTACCCGGCGGGCCGGTCGCCCCATTGAGATCGTTGCGGTGTCCGCGCGCGATCGGGCCAAGGATCGCGGCGTCGACCTGTCGCGCTTCGAATGGGTGGACGACACCGCCGCGCTCGCCTCGCACCCCGATGCCGATGTGGTGGTCGAACTGATCGGCGGATCGGACGGCCCGGCGCTGACGCTGGCGCGCACGGCGCTGGGGGCGGGGCGGGGCTTCGTCACCGCCAACAAGGCGATGCTGGCGCATCACGGGCTGGAACTGGCGCAAAAGGCCGAGGCCTCCAATGCCGCGCTGAAGTTCGAGGCGGCGGTCGCGGGCGGCATCCCGGTCATCAAGGGCTTGCGCGAAGGCGCGGCGGCCAATGCCATCGCGCGAGTCTACGGCATCCTGAACGGCACCTGCAATTTCATCCTGTCGAAGATGGAAGCCGAGGGCCGCGACTTCGCCGAGGTGCTCGCCGAAGCACAAGCGCTGGGCTATGCCGAGGCGGACCCCAGCTTCGACATCGACGGTGTCGATGCCGCGCACAAGCTGTCGATCCTGGCCGCGATCGCCTTCGGCACGCAACCGGCCTTCGGCGATGTGGCGATCGGTGGCGTGCGCCATGTGCTGGCCGCCGATATCGCGCAGGCGGCATCGCTCGGCTACCGCGTGCGTCTGGTCGGCGTGGCGGAGGAGGGGCCGCATGGCCTCTTCCAGCGGGTGCATCCGCATCTCGTGCCGCTCGACCATCCGCTGGCGCATGTCACCGGCTCGACCAATGCGGTGGTGGCGGAGGGCAATTATGTCGGCCGCCTGTTGTTCCAGGGCGCGGGTGCGGGCGATGGCCCGACCGCCAGCGCGGTGGTCGCCGACCTGATCGACATTGCGCGCGGCGAATATGGCGCCTCGTTCGCCATGCCTGCGCACGAACTCACCGAGGCGGTGAAGGCGGATAGCGGCGAACGGCGCGGCCGGGCTTATCTGCGCTTCACCGTGCAGGACAAGGTCGGCGTGCTGGCCGAGATCGCCGCGGCGATGCGCGATGCGGGCGTGTCGATCGAAAGCCTGATCCAACGCGGCGAAGCGGCGGACGGCGGGGTGATGATCGCGATCGTCACGCATGAAGGGCCGGAGCGGGCGGTCGCCCAGGCGCTGGAGCGGCTGCGCGGGAGCCAGAGCCTGGTCGGGCAGCCGCTGTTGATGCATATTCTGGGGTGATCGAGGGGGGGGCTCGGTGAGACCCCTTTCCCTCCCCCCGGCCCCTCCCGCCTGCGGGAGGGGAGTTGTCTGGCCCGGCGGTTTGATCTTCTCCAACAGGCCCCCTCCCGCAGGCGGGAGGGGCTGGGGGAGGGCACGCCACAGGCGATGCCCTCACGACCGCTTACTTCTTGATCAACCCGATCTCGACCAACCGCTCGAACAGATAGTCATGCGCGGTGATCGGCTCCGGATAACGGTCCGGATGCCCCTCGCTGATCGTGGCGGGCAGCGTCTTGATCAGGAAATCCGGCGCCGGATGCAGGAAGAACGGCATCGAATAGCGCGAGAAGCCGCGCCGCTCGACCGGCGGGTTGACCACCCGGTGCGTGGTCGAGGGCAGGACATGGTTGGTCAGCCGCTGCAGCATGTCGCCGACATTGACCACCATCGCGCCTTCGGGCGGACGGATCGCCAGCCACTCGCCCGAATCGCGGTCGAGCAGTTCCAGACCCGCTTCCTCGGCACCCAGCAACAGGGTGATGAGGTTGATGTCCTCATGCGCGCCAGCCCGGACGCCCTCGGCATCGGCGGGGATCGGTGGATAATGGAGCAGGCGAAGGACCGAGTTGCCGTCCTTTACCGCCGGATCGAACCAGTGCGGGTCCAGCTTCAGGTGCCGCGCGATGGCCGAGAGCAGCCGGTCGCCAGCCTGGTCGAAGGCGGAGAACAGCGCGATGAAATCCTCGCGGAACCCTTGCGGACGGTCGGGCCAGATATTGGCGGGCATCCGGTCGGCGTAAGCGTGGCCCTCGGGCAGTTCGCGGCCGACATGCCAGAACTCCTTGAGGTCGACGACCTTGGCGTCCTTGGCGATCTCGGTCTTGAACGGGGTATAGCCGCGCGCGCCGCCGCCGCCGGGGACGTGATAGCCGCGCTTCTCCTCCTCGGGCAGGTCGAACAGCGTCTTGGTCTGCGCCCAGGCCCGGTCGATCAGGTCGGCGGGCACGCCATGATCGGCGACGATCGCGAAGCCGAACCGCTCGAACGATTGCCCAAGCGCGGCGGCAAAGCCTTCGGGATCGCGGTCCTGGTCGGCGAGGCTGAGGGTCGGAACCTCGGCGGAGCGGGTGTCGGTCATGGCAATATGTCCAGAAAATTTAACAAGCTGACACCACTATAGCGTCGCCGTCATCCGCGAACAGCGCGACTTATCCGCCCAGCGTAATCGTTCCCGTCGATCGGTCGCCACCGGTCTGGCGCAGGTCCAGGCGGAAGGGCTTCTCCTCCGCCGTCTTGCCGACCAGCGTGCCGCCCTGCTCGTTGAGGGTGAAGCCCGCATCGCCCATCTTGTCACGGAACCAGTCGCGCACGGTTGCCGGGTCGGCCGGGCTGTCGAAGGTCATGGTGAACGCCTTGTCGCGGCCATTGCCGACATCGACGTTGCGGATGGTCGACCCCGGAAACAGATGCACGCCATTCAGTTCGAAATTGTCCGCCTCCATCGACATCTTGGGCAGCTTGAACGCGCCCTGGAAGCCGGGCAGCGCCAGCTTGACCTCCCCCGACTTGCCATCGACCGAGGCCAGCGTGTCGCCATCGGCGCCGTTGACCGTGATCGATGTACCCTGGCTCGGGCGATCGCACGCCGACAGGCCCAGCGCCGCGACCAGCGGCAGGACAAGTGCGGTTCGAGACACCATGGTCATCGCGGCAAACTCCTTACGCGTCCTGTTGTACCAATACAGTTGGGGGCAGAGCGTGCCCGGTGCAAGCTGTCCTGGCACTGAACGCGCGGAGGTCCGGGCGTTACGTTGCCCATGGCGCGCTTTCCCGGTTCCCCTGATCTGCGTTCCCCCTTATGGGGCAGCCATCATGTCCAACGTCCGTTCCGCTGATCCGGTGACCCCCGTCACCGTCGAACCCCCCGGCGCGCCGATCGGCTTTGTCGAGTTCGTCCTCCTGATCGCGGCGCTGATGGCGTTGACTGCGCTCGGCATCGATTCGATGCTGCCCGCGCTTCCGGCGATCGGGGAGGCGCTGGACGCTTCGCCTGCCGCGCGGCCGTTCGTCGTCACCGCGTTCCTGATCGGGTTCGGGGTGGCGCAGCTCGTCCACGGACCCCTGGCGGATCGCTATGGGCGGCGACGCGTGCTGATCGTCGCGCTGGTCATCTACATCATCGCCAATGGCGCCTCGGCGGTGGCGGGCAGTTTCCCGCTGCTGCTGGTCGCGCGGGTATGTGCCGGGGCGGCGATCGCGGCGACGCGAGTGGCGACGGTGGCGCTGGTCCGCGACTGCTATCACGGCCGCGCGATGGCGCAGGTCATGTCGATCGCCTTCATGGTCTTCATGATCGTACCGATCCTGGCGCCGGCCTTTGGCGAACTGGTGCTGTTGTTCGGCAACTGGCGGCTGATCTTCTGGACGATCGCCGGGCTCGCGACGCTGGTGCTCGCCTGGTTCGCGTGGCGGATGCCCGAGACGCTGGCCCCCGAGGCGCAGTTGCCCATCTCGCTGTCCCGCATCGTCGGCGGCTGGCGCGAGACGCTGAGCGACCGGCTGTCGCTCGGCTATACGCTGGCCGCGACCGCGCTGATGGCGGCGCTGTACGGGTATCTGAACTCGGTCCAGCCGATCATGGCGGTGACGTTCGGGCGTGAGAAGCTGCTCGCGCTGATCTTTGCCACCACCTCGGTGACGATGGCGGCGGCGAACCTGCTCAATTCGCGGATCGTCATGCGGCTGGGCACGCGGCTGATCAGCCACGGCGCGGTCGCCATCCTGATCGCGGTGTCCGCGCTGCACCTGGCGATCGCGCAGGTCATGGGCGATTCGCTGATCGTGTTCGCCGTGCTCCAGGCGATCACCATGGCGTGTTTCGGCCTGGCGACCTCCAACTTCTCGGCGATGGCGATGGAGAATATGGGGCGGATCGCGGGCACCGCCTCGAGCGTGCAGGGCTTTACCAGCGTCACCATCGGCTCGCTGATCGGGGCAGGCATCGGCCAGGCGTTCGACGGTACGACCCGGCCGCTGACCCTGGGGTTCCTGGTCGCCGGGCTGACCGCCTTCGCCTTCGTCTTCGTGACCGAGCGCGGACGGATGTTCCGCCCGGCTTGAAATACGCAGAAGCCGGGGCAGGGGAACCGCCCGGCCCGCCGCACCGTTCCACCCTCCACAGTATAAGAGGAGGCAGACATGGGCGGACATCAGGTCCCGAGCCACGGATCCGGCGACGATGGCTGGGACGAAGAAGGCTATGACGAGAGCCAGCGTGCCGAAATCCTGGAGGTGACGCGCGATGGCCCCAGCGACGGCGTGCTCGTGACCGATCTCGCCCCCGATCTGGGCGACGACACCGTCGAGGACGAGCCGATCGGCGAACTGTCGATGGACTCCGAAGAGGTCGGCGAAAGCGACGCCACGGTCGACATGGACGCCGAGGATGTCGACGAAGACGATCTTCAGGAAGATTTCGAAGACGATACGGTAGCGGACGGCGAGATCGACGACGCCGACGGCGCCGCGCTTCGGCCATGACGCGCTTGCCCGTCGCCTTGGCGGCGGGCGGCCTCGTGCTGATGGGCTGTTCGACGCTGCCCGATCCGCGCGCCGCTGCATTGCCGCCGATGATGTCCAAGACCTTTCGCTGCGACAATGGCAGCCGCTTTTGGGTGCGGTTCGACAACCGCAACGACAGTGCGCTGGTGCGGCTCGACGACGATCTGGAACTGCGCATGGCCGGACAGCCGGTAGCCTCCGGCATCCACTATACGGGCTTTGGCCACGACCTTCGTGGTCAGGGGGGTGAGGTTGTTTTGACACGCCCAACCGGTGATTCCCTGCGCTGCACCGCCATGCCTTCGGGATCAGAGGCACAATAGCGGCTGAAAAGTGGCGGAAAACCGCGGCTGCCGTATTCCGCCCGCATTTGGTTCATGTTCATGACAGGAATTGTGTCTTTCGGGACACAGCTGATCAGAAGCTGACCAAAAAGCTCTTCTATCGTGCAACCCATGGCCAATTTACCGGTTAAGCGGGCCTGGGCTGAGCGGTTCGATCCGCCGCCCCACATAGAAAAAAAGAAGGGTATCTCGTATGCGTAAGCTTTCCGTCCTCGCCGCTGCAGCGGCCGCGTTCGTCGCCGTGCCCGCCATGGCCCAGGACATGACCACCACCGACGCCGCTCCGGCTCCTGCCGCGACCGCGCCCGATGGCACGCGCGCTTTCGGCATCGAGCCGTACGTCGCCGTCATGGGTGGTTGGGAGCAGTTCGATCGCCAGTCGGTCGCCGGCATCCCCACCCAGCCCAAGGGCTACAACCTGGACGGCGCGCTGGTCGAGGGCATCGTCGGTTTCAACGTTCCGCTGGGCCCCGTGTTCGTCGGTGCCGAGGGCGCGGTCGCCAAGGGCGTGTCGGGTGACATCGACTGGCAGTATGGCGCCTATGGCCGCGCGGGCTTCCGCGCCGGCGACAGCGGCCTGTTCTACGGCAAGGTCGGTTATCGCTGGAACAACTTCAACAACTTCGCTCCGGGCGTCGCTGGCGACCTGAAGCGTGACTATCACGCGACCGTGTACGGCGTCGGCGCCGAAGTCGGCCCGAAGGACATCGGTCTGGGTGGCCTGACCGGCAACTCGGGTCTGCGTCTGCGTCTGGAAGTTTCGACCTTCGACGACGCGCACTCGTTCCGCCCGATGGCGGGTGTGGTCGCACACTTCTGATCCCCTCCGGGATCCAGTTGGCGTAAAGGAACGGGGTTCGGCAGCAATGCCGGGCCCCGTTTTCTTGTCCGCGCCGCATTCCCATATCCCGCTTATGGTCGGACGGGTGAAGCGCAAGGCGGGGTTGATGGCGGCGGCCGAACGGGTCGAGCGGATCGTACCGCCATCCTGCGCGCTTTGCGAGCGTCCGCTGGGCGTGAAGGTGGAATGGCACCACCCGGTCCCCAAGAGCGAGGGTGGACGCGAGACGGTGCCGGTGCACCCGATCTGTCACCGGACCATCCATGCGACCTTTTCCAACGCCGAACTGGCGCGGGACTATGCCGACTTCGCGCTGCTGCGTGGGCACCCGGAGATAGCGCGGTTCCTGCGCTGGATTGCGGGCAAGCCAGCGGACTTTCACGCGCCGACGCGGGTAGGGCGGTGATTTGGTTCGCGCGGAGACGCGGAGATTTTTGTTCGCGCAGAGGCGCAGAGGACACAGAGAAGAAGTGCTGCTGACTTCTCTCCCGCCATCCCCGCCCCTCCGTTCCGCCTGAGCGCAGTCGAAGGCCAAGGGAATCCCTTTGCCACACAAAGCCGTTTCGGGCCGAAAGCCCAACCTGTTTCCTGGAAGTGCTCGCCCAGGGGGCGGTTCGCGTGGCGAAGGTCATCCCGTGGCCTTCGACTATGCTCAGGCGGAACGGAGCGGGGGGATTTCACCCCGCTATAATCTTCTTCTCTGCGTCCTCCGCGCCTCTGCGCGAACCAAACCTCTTCGCGTCATCGCGTGAACAAAAAAGGGCGGACCGAAGCCCGCCCTCCCGGAAATCACTCCGCCGCGACGCCCGCAGCCGAGAACATGTCGCCGGTTTCGCCCGGTTCCTCGTTGGCGGCCTTGGTCCCCTTCGCCTTCTGGCGGGTGTCGAAGGCGTCCCAGACGTCGTTCCACTGGCCGCGCGTCGCCGCCTTGGAATATTCGGTCGCACGCGTTTCGAAGAAGTTGGCATGCTCCACGCCGTTCAGCAGCGGGGTCAGCCAGGGCAGCGGATGCTCGTCGATCATGTAGATCGGCTTCAGGCCCAGCTGGCTGAGGCGCCAGTCGGCGATATAGCGGATATACTTCTTGATCTCCTTGGGCTTCATCCCCTCGACCGGGCCCATTTCAAAGGCGAGGTCGATGAAATTGTCCTCCAGGCGGATCGTCGTCTGGCAGACGTCGGCGATGTCGTCCTTGACCGCCTTGGTCAGGCACTGGCGCTCCTGGCAGAAGGCGTGGAACATGCGGATGATGCCCTCGCAGTGCAGGCTTTCGTCGCGCACCGACCAACTCACGATCTGGCCCATGCCCTTCATCTTGTTGAAGCGCGGGAAGTTCATCAGCATCGCGAAGGATGCGAACAGCTGCACGCCTTCGGTGAAGCCGCCGAACATGGCCAGCGTGCGCGCGATATCCTCGTCGCTGTCGACGCCGAAATTCTGCATGTAATCATGCTTGTCCTTCATCTCGGCATAATCGAGGAAGGCACCATATTCGCTCTCGGGCATGCCGATCGTGTCGAGCAGGTGGCTGTATGCGGCGATATGCACCGTCTCCATGTTGGAGAAGGCGGTCAGCATCATCTTGATCTCGGTCGGCTTGAACACCCGGCCGTATTTCTCATGATAGCAGTCCTGCACCTCGACGTCGGCCTGGGTGAAGAAGCGGAAGATCTGGGTCAGCAGGTTGCGCTCGTGATCGGTCAGCTTCTGCGCCCAGTCGCGGCAATCCTCACCCAGCGGCACCTCTTCGGGCAGCCAGTGGAGCTGTTGCTGGCGCTTCCAGAACTCGAACGCCCAGGGATATTCGAAGGGCTTGTACTGCTTGGAGGCGTGAAGGAGGGACATTGCGGTTACTCCGGATACAAATCAGATAAGGGAATAGGGTGAAGGCCGGTTCAGCCGCTGCTCGCCCAGGAGCGGAGCGCGGTCGCGAAACCGGCGAGGATGATCCCGCCCGTGGCGAACATGGTGCCCGCGATCAGCCGGGCATAGCGGCCCTGGTCCGACCGAACGCCACGGAGTTGCAGCAGCAGGATCGCACCGATCACGGCCAGCACCCCCGCCACCGCGTACATGATGAACGCCGATGTCATGCGACCATTTCCGGCGTGGCGCGTTCCCAAACCGAACCCAACACAGGAGACGAACGATGGTCGATGTCAGCCAGATCAAGGAACATGCGGAAGTCATCGGCGCCGACGGCGTCCATGTCGGGACCGTCGACCATGTCGATGGCGACCGCATCAAGCTGACCAAGAACGACAGCCCCCAGACCCAGGACGGGCAGGGCGCCAAGCATCATTACCTGCCGCTCGGCCTGGTCGCCGAAGTCGAAGGCGACACGGTACGCCTGTCGGCCACCGCACAGAACGCCGTCGACCAGTTCGAAGAGGCCGAGTGAGTTTCTACTCCCTCTCCCCTTGTGGGAGAGGGAGGGGCCCGCGGCCATAGGCCGTGGGAGGGTGAGGGGGCCGTCCATTACGGGCGGCCCTTTTGCTTGTGTGCGATCCGCGCGCCGATCGCAGCCACGACGCCATCGAGGTTGGTCATCACATCGGCATTGGCGAAGCGGATCACGTCATAGCCTTCGTGTTCGAGGAAGCAGGTCCGCGCAGCGTCGCGCTCCGGCTTGGCTGCGTGGTCGTCGCCATCGAGTTCGACGATCAACCGCGCCGAATGTGAGCAGAAATCGGCGTGGTACGGACCCATCGGAACCTGGCGGCGAAACTTCATGCTCGGCAACAGTTCGCGCAAGGCGCGCCACAACTGGCGTTCGGGCTCTCCGGCGTTCTGGCGCAGCTCACGCGATCGGTTGACCGTAGTCGGGGCAAGCAGCTGGCGCCTGGTCAGGCCTTGAGCGTTGCCCCTCACCCTTCCCACGGCCTGCGGCCGCGGGCCCCTTCCCTCTCCCACAAGGGGAGAGGGAGGTTCGGAGAAATGAGGGGGCATGGCTTCGACCTTCCCGTCGGGCAGGCATTACCTCACTGGCACGCCAGACATTCATCGTAATCGGTCGTCTCGCCGATCTCGAACTTCGGCGCGCTGATCGTGTTGTCCGCCTCGACGCCGCCCGAGCCCGCGAAACCGGCGCGCTGCACCGACTTCGACCGGAGATAGTAGAGCGACTTGATGCCCAGCTCCCAGGCGCGGAAGTGGAGCATCAGCAGGTCCCACTTTTCCACGTCGGCCGGGATGAACAGGTTCAGCGACTGCGCCTGGTCGATATAGGGCGTCCGGTCGCCCGCCAGTTCGAGCAGCCAGCGCTGGTCGATCTCGAACGAGGTCTTGAACGTGTCCTTTTCTTCCTGGCTCAGGAAGTCGAGATGCTGGACCGAACCGCCATGCTCGAGGATCGAGTTCCAGACCGCGTCCGAATTCTTCGACTTCGCGATCAACAGCTTTTCGAGATAGGGGTTCTTGACCGAGAACGAACCCGACAGCGTCTTGTGGGTATAGATGTTCGCCGGGATCGGTTCGATACAGGCGCTGGTGCCGCCGCAGATGATGCTGATCGACGCGGTCGGCGCGATCGCCATCTTGCAGCTGAAACGCTCCATCACGCCGACATCGGCCGCGTCGGGGCAGGGCCCGCGCTCGACCGCCAGCGTCATCGACGCCTGGTTCACCTGCGCGTTGACGTGCTTGAACATGCGCAGGTTCCACGACTTGGCCATCGCGCCCTCGAAGGGGATGTTGCGCGCCTGGAGGAAGCTGTGGAAGCCCATCACGCCCAGGCCGACCGAACGCTCGCGACCCGCCGAATAGGCGGCACGCTCCATGCCCGGCTCGTGGCGGTCGATATAATCCTGCAGGACGTTGTCGAGGAAGCGCATCACGTCCTCGATAAAGCCCTTGTTATCCTTCCACTCGTCCCAGGTTTCCAGGTTGAGCGAGGACAGGCAGCAGACGGCGGTGCGGTCCTTGCCCTTGTGGTCCATGCCGGTCGGCAGGGTGATTTCCGAACACAGGTTCGAGGTCGACACCTTCAGCCCCAGCTCGCGGTGGTGCTTGGGCATGTTCTTGTTCACATGGTCGGCGAAGACGATGTACGGCTCGCCGGTCGCCAGGCGGGTTTCGACCAGCTTCTGGAACAGCGCGCGCGCGTCGACCGTGGCGCGGACCTCGCCGGTCTTCGGGCTCTTGAGATGCCATTCGGCACCGTCGCGCACCGCCTCCATGAAGGCGTCGGGGATCAGCACGCCGTGGTGCAGGTTCAGCGCCTTGCGGTTGAAGTCGCCCGAGGGTTTCCGGATTTCCAGGAACTCCTCGATCTCGGGATGCGAGATGTCGAGATAGCAGGCGGCCGAACCGCGCCGCAGCGAACCCTGGCTGATCGCCAGCGTCAGCGAGTCCATCACGCGCACGAACGGGATGATGCCGCTGGTCTTGCCGTTCAGGCCGACCGGCTCGCCGATGCCGCGCACATTGCCCCAATAGGTGCCGATGCCGCCGCCGCGCGACGCCAGCCAGACATTCTCGTTCCAGGTGGTCACGATGCCGTCCAGGCTGTCGGGCACCGAGTTCAGATAGCAGCTGATCGGCAGGCCGCGACCCGTGCCGCCGTTCGACAGGACCGGCGTGGCGGGCATGAACCACAGCTTCGAGATATAGTCGTACAGGCGCTGGGCATGTTCGGCATTGTCGGCATAGGCCGAGGCGACGCGCACGAACAGGTCCTGATAGCTTTCGCCGGGCAGGAGATAACGGTCGTTCAGCGTTTCCTTGCCGAAGTCGGTCAGCAGCGCGTCGCGCGCATGGTCGACCTCGACCGGATAGGGTTGCGGGCGCACCGACTTGGTGTCCGCCGGGGTGGGCGCGGGCGCGGTCTTCTCGGCCAGGTTCTGGGCCGTGTCCGCTGCCATCTTCTCGAGCATATCAGTCGTCATGTCGCTATCCCGGCTATCCCTGAAATCCATCATGATGCCGCTCCTTTGTTCTTGTTTCGTTCGAGTCGGTCATCGGCTGTCTAGCACCTCGCGCCGTGCACGTCGCGATCCGTCGAGAGAGGGGACGAAGCATCGTTTCCGCTGCGCCGTCCTTATCCCTGTCCTACCAGTGCTTGGGGCCACCCCCGACCTCTTCCACTATCCTTAGTGTAAAATCCCGAGCGGCACCGCAAGGGGCTAAAGCATGGAAAGGGGGTTGGTTGCGACGAACGGCGCGTCGTCCTGCGGGCTCGAAAGCCGCGACGCACGGATGTCTGCGGGGTTCACGAAGCGCAACCCCCAAAAATATTTTTTGAGCGCTGCCCGATCAGCCGAGCGACAGCATGAACAGCGCAATCAGGCCGATGATCGCGACCAGCATCTGGGGCGGGCGCAGCCGCGCGAAATGCTGTGGCGCGCCGCCCCAGCGAGCCAGCCAGGGATCGGTCAGCGCGATCGAGGCATAGCCGACAATCAACAGGCCGAACCCGGTCAGCGGCCCCGCCATCAGCGCCAGCAGGCCCAGCGAGAAGCGCAAGACCATGGTCAGCATCTGCGAGACATGGGTGCCGCCGGGGGTGAAGAAGCTGAGCCCGCGCGCCACCCCCGCCAGGAAGACGAGGATCGCGGCGCCCCAGATCTGCCCGATCAGCAGCGCCAGCGGCGCACCCGACCAGGCGGCGAGCGCGGCCAGCGGCAGGACGAGCACCGGCCCATAACCGAAGACGAGGCTGAGCGCGGGGATGCGCGGCGAGGCGGCCTCGGGCGTCGGGGCGGGATTCGGGGAGGTGGCGGTCATGATGGCGCGAACGTGCGGGGATGGATTTCCGCTCCCCCGTAATCGCGATGTCCCACGCCGGCGCGGGCGAGGAATGACAAGGCCTTACGCCGATTGGCGGTGGGGCTCCTGTTCCTCGTCATGCTCCAGCCAGGGGTGATCCTCGTCGAGCGGCGCGGCAAAGGCGATGCCGACCCGGCCTTCGCGCTCCCACCGGATATAGCCGCGCAAGGGGCGGTCCGCGCCCAGGCGGATGCCGATCGCGGCGCCGCACACGATATAGGCGGGGGGCAGCCCCTCGATCATCATGCCGGTCGTCGACAGGTCGCGGATCCGCACATCGACCACCGCGCTGCCCGACAGGACCTGGGCGGTGCGCAGGATCTTCATGCGCGGGCGGCGATGGGACTTCAGGCCGACCGGTTCGGCGCGTCCGTCGCGGTCGTGCAGCATCCGGTGCACCTCGACCGAGTCCGTCGGCTTGCCATAGACGAAGCCCTGGATGTGGCTGCACCCCAGGTCGCGGATCAGTTCGATCTCGTCCTGGATCTCCACACCCTCGGCGGTCGTCTCCATGCCCAGCGTGTCGGCCAGGGTCACGATCGCGCGGATGATCGCGGCGTTGCGGCTGCCGCTGCGCACCGCGCCGCGCACGAAGGACTGGTCGATCTTGATCTTGTCGAACGGCGCATGACGCAGATAGCCGAGCGAGGAATATCCGGTGCCGAAATCGTCCAGTGCCAGGCGGATGCCCAGCGCCTTCAAGGCCGCGAAGCGCCGCTGCGACTCCTGGTCGTCGCTCAGGAAGACGCTTTCGGTGATCTCCAGCTCGAGCCGCTCGGGGGCCAGCCCCGATTGCGCCAGCGCCTGCGCCACCAAGGCGGGCAAATGCGGCTTGGCGAACTGGATGGACGAGACGTTGACCGCCACCCGTGCCGGGCGGGGCCAGCTCGCCGCCTCCAGGCAGGCGGTGCGCATCACCCATTCGCCGATCGGCTCGATCAGCCCGCATTCCTCGGCGACCGGGACGAACTGCGCCGGGGAGATGTCGCCCTGGGTCGGATGGCGCCAGCGCAGCAGCGCCTCGAAGCCGACGATCGTGGCGTCGCTGGTCGACACGACGGGTTGATAGGCGAGGTGGAACTGGCCCTGCGCGATAGCAATGCGCAGATCCTCCTCCATCCGCTTGCGGCTGCGCGCACCCTCCAGCATCGCCTCGGCATAGAAACGATGGACGCCGCGCCCGGCCCCCTTGGCGGCATAGAGGCCCAGATCGGCGTTGCGGATCAGCGTCTGCGAATCCGCGCCGTCCTCCGGCGCGATGGCGATGCCGATCGAACAGCCGATCGTCACCTCGTTGCCGTGAATGTCATAGGGGCGCGACAGGGTGGTGATGATCTCGCCCGCCAGCGACGCCAGCCGGTCGCGCGCGTCGATGCCGGGCAGCAGGATCTGGAACTCGTCGCCGCCCAGCCGTCCGACCAGCCCGACATCGCCCACCACCTGTTCCAGCCGCCGCGCGACCATTTGCAGCAGCAGGTCGCCCGCCGGATGACCGAGCGTGTCGTTGACCGCCTTGAACCGGTCGAGATCCATCAGGAACAGCGCGGTCGGGCGATAGGGGGTGATCGATTGGCTCAGCGTCTTGTCGAGCGACAGCTTCATGCGCTGGCGATTGGCCAGGCCGGTCAGGCTGTCGAACAGCGCCAGCCGGGTGATCTCGGCCTCGGACCGGCGCTTTTCGGTCAGGTCGGAGCCCGAGCCGATAAAGCCGCGAAACCGGCCGATGCCGTCGATGATCGGCCGCCCCGAAATCGACCACCAACGCTCGGCGGCGGCTGGACCACGGGCGACCGCGCAGACGGTATAGTCCGAAAAGCTGGTGCGCGAGGCCATGTGGAAGGACAGGGTTCGCTCGCTGCCCGGCGCGGAGGGGTCCATCTGGAACATCTCGGTCAACAGGCGGCCGCGATATCGGTTGTCGATGCCGACCAGGTCGTTGGCGACCTTCTTCGACAAATAGGTCAGGCGCCCCTGGCGATCGGTTTCCCAGAACCAGCCGGTGCCATGCTCCTCGAACTCGGCGATCATCTTGACCGCCTGTTGCCCCTGGCCGAACTCGACCGCATGCGCCCGTGCTGCGTCGTAATCCATCCGGCCGGTATGATAGGCCTTCAGGACCAGCAGCAGCAGCGGCGGGACGACGGCGGCCAGCACGGGCAGGATCGCCACGCCCCAGGCCAGTGCCGCGATCGGCGCCAGGAACGCAAAGCCGAAGGAATAGCCGAGCATCGCGCCGCGTATCGGGTGCAGCATCGCCGCGGTCGCCCACATCGCGGCCATCAGGCTCAGCGCCGAGGCCCAGCCGGCGCTGCCATGATGCGCATGGGCCAGGATCAGGAGCAGCGGCGCGGTGGCCAGCGCCATGACCAGTGCCATCACGCCCAGCCACTGCTTCAATCGGTAGAAGGGCCATTGCCGCGCCTGGCCCTGCCACAGCACCAGGCCGAAGGCGAATGTCGCGAGCAGCATGGCGGCACCCGCCACGCCCTTGTCGATTTGCACCGCCTGGGGGTCGGTCATCACGCTGATCCCCGCGATCACCGCGACCGCGATCAGATTCTGCAGGATCGCCAGCGGCCAGATGCGGCACAGCGTCTTCAACCGCGCGAGATGCAAGGACGCCAGCAACTCGTCATTGTCCTCGACAAGGCCCAGCAGGGCCAGGAAGGGTAATCGGTCGGCGGCGGCGGACGGCATGGGGTTTCGTGTTTCCACTGGGGGTTCGGCCGACCCTGCCGAATCGGGGTTAAGATAGATTGAAGCCACCCCTGCGGCGGACGAATCGCGCATGACACGCGCGGCGGGCGTTGCGCGCGGCGCCGTGCTGTCGCACAAGGCGGCGCATGACGACCCTGATCCGCGACACCGACCTGATCGAGAGCGTGGCCGACGCGCTCCAGTTCATCAGCTATTACCACCCGATGGATTATATCCGCGCCCTGGGTATGGCCTATGAGGCCGAAAAGAGCCCGGCGGCCAAGGATGCCATCGCTCAGATCCTGACCAACAGCCGCATGTGCGCGGAGGGGCATCGCCCGATCTGCCAGGACACCGGTATCGTCACGGTCTTCGTCAAATGGGGCCAGGACTGCCGCCTGTCGGGCGACCGTAGCCTTCAGGAAGTCGTCGATGAGGGTGTGCGCCGCGCCTATCTCCACCCCGAGAACCGCCTGCGCGCCTCGATCCTCGCCGACCCCGCCTTCACCCGCCGCAATACCAAGGACAACACGCCGTCCGTCCTGCATGTCGAGATGGTGCCGGGCAACACGGTCTCCATCGACGTCGCGGCCAAGGGCGGCGGGTCGGAGAACAAGTCCAAGTTCAAGATGATGAACCCGTCCGACTCGATCGTCGACTGGGTGCTGGAAATGCTGCCGCAAATGGGCGCGGGCTGGTGCCCGCCCGGCATGCTGGGCATCGGCATCGGCGGCACCGCCGAAAAGGCGATGCTGCTGGCCAAGGAATCGCTGATGGGCGCGATCGACATGGGCCAGTTGAAGGCGCGTGGGCCGAAGAACGATGTCGAGGCGCTGCGCATCGAGCTGTTCGACAAGGTCAATGCGCTGGGCATTGGTGCGCAGGGGCTGGGTGGCCTGTCCACCATCCTCGACGTCAAGATCATGGACTGGCCGACCCATGCGGCGTCCAAGCCGGTCGCGATGATCCCCAACTGCGCCGCCACCCGCCACGCGCACTTCACGCTGGACGGCTCGGGCCCGGTCTATCTCGAAGCGCCCAAGCTCGACGAATGGCCCAAGGTCGACTGGAAGCCCGACCTCCAGGCCGCTCGCCACGTCGACCTGAACACGCTGACCGCCGAAGAGGTGAAGAGCTGGAAGCATGGCGACCGGCTGCTGCTCAACGGCAAGATGCTGACCGGGCGCGACGCCGCGCACAAGCGGATCAAGGACATGCTCGATCGCGGCGAGGAACTGCCGGTCGAATTCAAGGGCCGCGTGATCTATTATGTCGGCCCGGTCGATCCAGTCGGCGAGGAAGTGGTCGGCCCTGCGGGCCCGACCACCGCGACCCGGATGGACAAGTTCACCCGCATGATGCTCGACCAGGGCCTGCTGGCGATGGTCGGTAAGGCCGAGCGCGGCCCGGCGGCAACGGACGCGATCCGCGAATACCGGTCGGCCTATCTGATGGCGGTCGGCGGCGCGGCCTATCTGGTCGCCCGCGCGATCAAGGGATCGAAGGTCGTCGGCTTCGAGGACCTGGGCATGGAGGCGATCTACGAATTCGACGTGGAGAACTTCCCCGTCACCGTCGCGGTCGACGCCGAAGGCCAGAACGTCCACACGCTCGCCCCGCTGGTATGGCGCGAGAAGATCGCCAAGGAAGGCCTGCTGACCCCGGCGTAATGGGGGCGGGGCAACCGCTTCTTTTTTCTTAGCCCCTCCCGCAGGCGGGAGGGGTTGGGGAGGGCAGGGAATCTCTCCGAGGCCATTATTTGCGGCCTTTCCCTCCCCCATCCCCTCCCGCCTGCGGGAGGGGCGTGCCAAGATTTACGCGTTGAATGCGATCGCCATCCGCCCCCTCAATTCCTGTAAAGCGCGTCCAGACGCTCGCCATACACCTCGCGCAACACATGGCGGCGGATCTTCAGCGACGGGGTGAGCTGCTGGTTTTCGATCGCGAAGGGTTCGTCGGCGATGATGAAGCGGCGGATGCGCTCGGTCACGGACAGGTCGCGATTCACCCGGTCGATCGCCGCCGAGATGGCGCCCCGGAAATCGAGATCATCCTCCAGCGCGGCGCGGTTGCAGCCGGTGCCGGACTTTGCGCACCATTCGGCGGTCCATTCCGCATCGGGGACGATCAACGCGACCATATAGGGCCGCCGGTCGCCCGCGATCATCGCCTGGCCGATCTCGGGTTGGAGGGTCAGCATCCCCTCGACCTTCTGGGGGGCGACATTCTCGCCCTTGTCGTTGATGATCAGGTCCTTCTTGCGGTCGGTGATGCGCAGGCGGCCCGCCGCGTCGATCTCGCCGATGTCGCCGGTGTGCAGCCAGCCGTCCTTCAGCACCCGCTCGGTCTCGGTCGGGTTGCGCCAATAGCCGTGCATGACCAGCTCGCCGCGCACCAGGATCTCGCCATCCTCGGCGATCCGGACCTCGGTATTGTCGAGCGGCGGGCCGACCGTGTCCATGCGCACGCCAGCCTTGGGCCGGTTGCAGGCGATGACCGGCGCGGCCTCGGTCTGGCCATAGCCTTGCAGCAAGGTGAGGCCGATCGAGTGGAAGAACAGCCCGATCTCGGGATTCAGCGGCGCGCCGCCCGACACCATCGCCTTCAACCGGCCGCCGAACTTCTTGGCGATCTTGGGTTTGAACAGCGTGGCGACCGCCAGTTGCGCGGGCCAGTCGATCAACCGGAGCTGGCCGTTATAGCTGCGCGCGCCCAGCGCCAGCGCCTGGTCGAGCAGGCGCGCGCCAAGCCCGCCCTTCTTCTCGATCGCCTTGGCGATGCGGGTGTGCAGCACCTCGAACAGGCGGGGCACGACGAACATGATCGTCGGGCGAACCTCCTCGATATTGGCGGCCAGCTTGTCGAGGCCCTCGGCATAATAGATCTGCCCGCCCAGCGAGACGGGGAAATGCTGCCCTCCGGTATGCTCATAGGCGTGGGATAGGGGCAGGAAGGACAGGAACACCTCGTCGTCCCAGCCGAAATCCTCGGCGATCACCGCGCTGCACCCGGCGCAGTTGTGCAGGATCGCGCCGTGATGCTGCATCACCCCGCGCGGCGCGCCGCCGGTGCCCGAGGTATAGATGATGCAGGCCAAGTCCTCGCGGGTGAAATCGGCCTGCGCCGCGACGACCACCGGATCGGCGGGATGCTCGGCGATCAGCGCGTCATACTGGCGGCATTCGATCTGGCTCGGCCCCAGTTTCAGCGACTCGATGCCGATCACCGTCTGGACATGGTTGGAGCGAAGCGCGGCGGGCATCAGCGTCGTCGCCAGCTTCTGGGTCGACACGATGATCGCGCGCGCCCCCGAATTCTCGATGATGTGCGCATGGTCGCGCTCGGTATTGGTGGTGTAGGTCGGCACGGTGACACCGCCCGCCGCCATGATCGCCAGGTCGGCGATGCACCATTCGGGGCGGTTCTCCGACACCAGCATCACCCGGTCGCCGCGCTGAAGGCCGGTTGCCTTCAATCCGGCCGACAGGCTGGCGACCCGGCGCGCCGCCTCGGCCCAGCTGATCGATTGCCAGGCCCCGGATTCCTTGCGCCAGAGGAAGGGAGCGTCGCCCTTTTCGGCGGCGCGGGTGAAGAACATGGTGACGAGGTTGGGGAAATATTCGAGCGTGCGCATGTCCGTGCCTCTCCCATCGGCCCGTGTCGTGCATGTCAACGCGCGACCGGGCTCTTTGTTTTCTTATTCCGCCGGGCGTCCCGGCTTGTCACCCACTCTCCGGATCGCGGCCGAGCGGCCGGTCACGTCGATCGCGGCCCCTTCGCTGCGCGGATCGGCGGCCCCGACCCAGCGGCCCCCGACACGCTCGATCGCATTGGCCTTCAGCCCCAGCGGCGCGACCACCACCGTCTCGCCCAGCGCCTGCAAGCCGGGGACGAGCGCCTCCAGCGCGGTGCCCTGTTCGACCGTCGCGACCTTGTAGGGGGCGAACAACAGGCCTTGGGCGATCGCGTCCTGCGCGCTCAGCTTCCAGTCGATGACGCCGATGATCGCCTTGGCGACCTGCGCGATGATGGTCGAGCCGCCCGCCGCACCGACCGCGAGGCGAACCTTGCCGTCGGGGCCATAGACGATGGTCGGCGCCATCGAGCTGCGCGGGCGCTTGCCGCCCTCCACCCGGTTGGCGACCAGGTCGCCGTCCTTGACCGGCACGATATCGAAATCGGTCAGCTCGTTGTTCAGCATCGTGCCGTCGACCGACAGCCCCGATCCGAACGAACCCTCGACGGTGGTCGTCACCTCGGCGACGTTGCCGGCCGCGTCGACGGTGACGAGATCGGTGGTGCCGGGCACCTCGCTGACCGGTGCGCGCACCCGTGGCGGAGCGCCCGGAGGCGTGCCGGGCGCAACCGACGCCATCGTCCGGTCAGGAGAGATCAGCGCCGAGCGGTCGGCGATATAGGCCGGGTCGAACAACCCCTTCAGCGGCACCCGGACGTAATCGGGATCGCCCAGATACATGTCGCGGTCCGCATAGGCGAGGCGAGAGGCTTCGGCGAACAGGTGCCAGGCCTGTGGCGAATCCTTGCCCAGCCTGGCCATGTCGAAGCGTTCGAGCAGCTTCAGGATCGACAGCATCGTCGTGCCGCCGCCCGAGGAGGGCCCCATGCTGCACACCTTGTACCCGCGATAGGTCGCGCAGAGCGGCGGGCGCGGCTTGGCGGCGTAGGAGGCGAGGTCGCCCGTCGTCATCTTCGACGGATTGCGGGTGGCGGTATTGACCGTCGTCACCAGCTTCTGCGCCTGCGGCCCGACATAGAAGCTGTCGGGGCCCAGCTTGGCGATCCGCTCCAGCAGGGCAGCCTGTTCGGGGTTGCGGATCGTGCTGCCGAGCGGGAGCACCTGACCATCGGGCCCGGTCAGCCGCGCGCGGGTGGCGGCGTCGACATGACCGCCATAACGGGTCAGCGCGGTCTGCAGGCGCGGGGTCAGCCGGAACCCGTCGCGCGCCAGCCGGATCGCGGGCTGGAACAGCCGTGCCCAGGGCAGCTTGCCGCCTTGCGCATGGGCGAGCGCCATGCCGCGCAGCGCGCCGGGCACGCCGACGCTGCGCCCGCCGGGGACGGCATCGGCATGGCTGAGCGGGCGGCCATCGGGACCGTAGAACCAGTCGGGGGTGGCGGCCATCGGCGCTGTTTCGCGCGCGTCGATCGTGTTCGTGCCGCGCGCGTCGTGGCGCACCCAATAGCTGCCGCCGCCGATGCCGGAGCTTTGCGGTTCGACCACGTTCAGCGCCAGCATGGTGGCGATGGCGGCGTCGGTCGCGCTGCCCCCGGCGCGCAATATCTCGACCCCGGCGGCGGCGGCGCGGGGGTCGGCGGCACTGACCATGCCTTCGGCCGGAGATTTGGCGGGCTGCCGCGCCGCGGCTGGGGCGGCGAGGATCATGGCGGGGGCGAGCGCGAGCGCCGCCACGGACAGGAGCGAGTGCTTCATCCGCCCGACCCTAGCGGCAGGCGGGCCCCTGCGCCAAGCCGTAACGTCAGGCACCCACCGCGTCGGTCACGCTGGCAAAGCCGTCGCGGGCCAGCAGCGCGTCGAGATCGGCCAGGATGCGGGCGGCCAGCCCCGGCCCTTCATAGACCAGCGCCGAGTAAAGCTGGACCAGGCTGGCCCCGCTGCGGATACGGGCATAGGCCTCCGCCCCGCTGTCGATCCCACCCGCCGCGATCAACGTCATCGCAGCGCCGGTGGCCTTGCGGAAATCGACCAGCCGCGCGCGGGCGAGCGGGGCGAGGGGACGACCCGACAGGCCGCCGGTCTCGGTCGCGTTGGCGCTTTTCACATCGGGGCGGGTGATGGTGGTGTTGCCGATGATGATCGCATTTAGCCGGTTGTCGATCGCGGCGCGTGCGATCTCGTCGATCTGGGCGGGGTCGAGGTCGGGGGCGACCTTCAGGAACAGCGGCACCGTGCCCGCCGCCTCGCGCGACGCCGCCAGCAGTTCGGCGAGCGCCGCGCCATGTTGCAGGTCGCGCAGGCCGGGCGTGTTGGGACTGGAGATGTTGATCGTGACATAGTCCGCGATCGGCGCGGCCTGGGTCACGCCGTGGCGATAGTCGGCGATGCGATCGGCCGCGTCCTTGTTCGCACCGACATTGATGCCGAGCACGCCCCGGCGCTTCGCCGCCTTCGCCCGCGCCAGCCCGGCGTCGAGGCCGCCATTGTTGAAGCCATAGCGGTTGACCACGCCCTTGTCCTCGACCAGCCGGAACAGGCGGGGTTTCGGATTGCCGGGCTGGGGCCTGGGGGTCAGCGTACCGATTTCGACCATGCCGAAGCCCAGGCCGAAGAAGCCGTCGATCGCCTCGCCATTCTTGTCGACCCCGGCCGCCAGCCCCAATGGGTTGGCGAAGTCCATCCCCGCGACCCTGGTGGCCAGGCGCGGATAACGTGCCGGATCGGCCCCCATCGGCGCACCCAGCGACCCCCAGCGCGACAGCATCGCGACCGTCAGACCATGGGCGCGTTCGGCATCGAGGGCGAAGAGGAGCGGATGATAAAAGGCCATGTCGGCCCGGTTAGCGGATTGCAGTGGGAGGGGGAAGGCGGGGCTTGGAGCGGCATATTCTTCTTGCTCCCCTCCCGCAGGCGGGAGGGGTTGGGGGAGGGCAGGGTATCTCACGGAGACTGTTGCCCGTGGCCTTTCCCTCCCCCATCCCCTCCCGTTCACGGGAGGGGAGCGGCAAGACGAGAGGGTGTGCGCCATCGCTCAGTCCATCATGCAAAGGAACGCTATCACCCAACATGGGTTGGTGGGGGGCAACAGGGAGAGCCCCGATGAAGACCCCCATTCCCTTCACCCCCCAGGTCGAAGACGTGAAGCCTGAGGAAGGCGAAACCGTCGACCAGATGAAGCAGTCCTTCGAACATATCCTGGACACCACGTCCAAGGACTATGGCCATGGTGTCCGCGCGGTCCATGCCAAGGCGCATGGCATCATCCGTGGCAAGCTGACGGTACATGACGCCCTGCCGCCGGAACTGGCGCAAGGGTTGTTCGCGCAAGGTGGCACATATGATGCGGTGGCGCGCATCTCGACCAATCCGGGCGATATCCTGGACGACGCAATCGCTCTGCCGCGAGGGCTGGCGCTGAAGGTGATCGGCGTCGAGGGCGAGCGACTGCCGGGGTCGCAGGGCGATGCGACGCAGGATTTCGTCATGGCCAACGCGCCGGTCTTCACCGCGCCCACGGCGGACGCCTTTGCCAAGAACCTCAAGATGCTCGCCTCGACGACCGACAAGTTCGAGGGCGGCAAGAAGCTGCTGTCCGGCATCCTGCGCGGGATCGAGGCGACGCTGGAGACGGTCGGGGTCGAGAGTGCGACACTGAAGACGCTGGGCGGATCGAAACAGGTCCATCCGCTGGGCGAGACCTATTACAGCCAGACGCCGTTCCGCTATGGCGACTATATCGCCAAATTCGCGCTGTTCCCGGTCAGCCCGGCATTGACCCAGCTGACCGGCGACACGGTTAACACGCATGACCGGCCCGACGCGCTTCGCGAAGTCGTTCGCGAGGTGATGATCGAGCAGGGCGGGCAGTGGGAGCTGCGCGTCCAGCTCAACCGCGATCTCGATGCCATGCCGATCGAGGACGCGACCGCCGAATGGAGCGAGGAGGACAGTCCCTATGTCACCGTCGCGACCTTTGCCGCCGAACCGCAGATCAGCTGGCAGGACGGCCAGACCAATGCGATCGACGATGCCCTGTCCTACAACATCTGGCATGGCCTCGCCGCGCACCAGCCGCTGGGCAACATCAACCGGGCGCGCAAGGACACCTATCGCTTCTCGGCCGAATATCGCGGCCGCGTGAATGGCTGTCCGATGCACGAGCCGCGCGCCATGGCCGAGTTGCCGTGATGCGGCGGCGCGGGCTAGGGCGGACGGCATGATCCGTCTGTTTCATGTCAGCGACGTGCATTTCGGTGCCGAAGACCCCGCCGCGCTCGCCTGGTTCGCCGAGCGAGTCGCGGCGGAGAAGCCCCATGCGGTCATCATGACCGGCGACCTGACCATGCGCGCGACCAAGCGCGAGTTTCAGGACGGCGGAGCCTGGCTGAAATCGCTGGGCGTGCCGGTGACGGTCGAGGTCGGCAATCACGACATCCCCTATTACTGGGACCCGTTCCGCCGATTGTTCGCGCCCTATCAGCGTTATGCCGCGATCGAACGGATGATCGAACGGCCGCTCGACCTGCCGGGCGTGACGGTGGTGCCGCTGAAGACCACCGCGCGCGCGCAGTGGCGGTGGAACTGGTCGAAGGGGCGGGTGAGCAGCGGTTCTCTGCGCCGCGCGCTGGCCCTGATCGCGGCCGCGCCCAAGGATCACCTGATCCTGGTCGCCGCGCATCACCCGCTGATCGAGGGGCCGACCAAGGGCACGGCCAAGACGCGCAACGGCGATGCCGCGCTGACCCAGCTGGCGGCGGCGGGCGCACATGCGGTGCTGAGCGGCCATGTCCACGACCCGTTCGACGTGCCGATCGACCGCGACGGCCGGATCATCCGCATGATCGGTGCGGGCACCCTATCCAAGCGCACCCGCAAGACGCCACCGGCGTTCAACGAGATCCGTGTCGAGGGCCGGGGTTTCGAGACGCTGGTCCGCACCTTCGGCGAAACCGCACCGCATGTGATTACCGAGGATATGCGCGCGGGTTAGCGTTTGATCCACCTGACCTGAAACATTGCCCTACCGCCCCGGCCTCCGCCGGGGTGGTGTTTCAGCTTGGCTGGATCAAACTCCAGTTGCGGGTTCCGGAAACACGGGCGTGATCGCCAACCTGCGTTCGGCCTGAGCGAAGTCGAAGGCCACGGCCTAGTCGCCGCTTCCCGGCAGTTGTAGGCGGTGGCTTCGTCTCAGCCCCGCATCACATGCGGGCGCGCCGCGACCTGGTCGAACATCCGGCCGGGCTGATCGAGCCAGATCGGCGACAACTTGGCCGAATCCACACGCTCCAGCCCCACCGCATAGGCGCAGCGGGCCACGCCCCAGTCGGTATGCGCCGCTGCCGCCAGAATGGGCACGAACATCGGCCGTCCCGCCGCGTCGATCACATGGATCGCCTCACGCGGCAGGGCGGTGACGCCGCGCACCGTGCGGGTTTCGCCGGGGGCAAGCGCGAAGGCCGGGACGATCGGGCGTCCCTGCGGCTGGCGCGCCAGGTCGACCAGTTCCCCATCCAGGCCCGCATGGGCGCTCAGCAGGCGCAGGTCGACCGCGACGCGACCGATCGGGGTCGCGCCGCTATTGTGGACGGTCACCTCCGCCTCGATCGTGGCGGACAACATGTTGAGCCCGACCCGCAGCGGCTTTGCGGTGACCGCCAGGAAGCTGGGTTCGGGCGGAAGCGGCGGCGGTGCGGGCTGGCGCGGCGCGGGCGGGGTCGCCGCAGCGGCGGGGACGGCGGTGGCCGCCGCCATCGGCTCGGGCCGGTCCTCGGCCGTCTTGGGTGCCGGGGCGGGCAGCGCCGGAACCGGGCGGCCGCGGCGGCCCAGCCAGATGCCGATCGCCAGAGCGCCCAGGCCGACCCCGATCAGCAGCGCCCAGAAGGGCAGGCCGCGATCCGCCTCGGCCTGCTGCTCGGGGGCGGTGGTGCCGGGCGCGGCGATGGCAGGTGTCGGCTCCTGACCATTGGCCAGTGTCATGTCGGGTTCGGACGGCGTGACCGCCGGGGACTCGCGATCGGGCAGGCGGGTCGCGGGCGGCTCGGGCGAGGCGATGGGGGTCGGCGTGGCGACCGGGCTTGGTGTCGGCGAGGGCGCGGGGCGCGGGGTGGCACGCGGGCTGGGTGTGGCGCGCGGGGTGGGGGCGGGTGTCGGCGTCGCGGCGGGCGCGCTCTGGCCGGGCAGCACGATACGCGGCGCGGGCGGAGTCGGCACCGGCGTCTGCGTGCCCTGCGGCGTGGTGCCGCGCGGGCTCAGGCTGAACCCGTCGAGCCCTCCCGTGGCGGGACGGGCGGCGTCATTGTCCTGCCCGCCGGTCTGCAGCGGCGCGGCCGGATTGGGGGCGGCCAGCGCCGGGGAGGCAAGCACCAGGGTGGAAAACACCGGGGCCAGCGTCAGGGCAAGGAGGCGCGCGGCGCGGCGCGGCCCGGACGATGTCATGAAAATCATTCCTCGCGGTAACTATATTCTTCCGGCCGACCGGACCACCGGCCCGAACACCCAAGCCGTGCCCGGTAGGCCCGACGGATGCAACCCCCTTGTGTAGCGCGATATGCGGCCAATATATGGCAGAGGCGGCGCGCGGCGGAACTTTCCCCGTGGGCGCGCGTGTCCCCGTTTGACACGGCGGGTCCCGGCGCCTATATCGGGATCATCCACCACAATCTTCGGGAAATGATGCGCCTTCGCGCAGCGTGTCGGTCGAATGGAAGATTGCTGGTTCAGCAGACGCCGGATGCCGCCGCAGACACTTGCGAGCGGCCTTTCGGCGTCTGTCGTTGCGTCTGGTCCGGAGGCATCCGGGCAGTGATTTACGGCTGACGAGGCAGACAGACCCATGGCAACCAAGGCGATCGACAGCGGCTCCGCCCCGCGCAAGGGCGATGGCGGCACCGCCAAGCGGCGTATCCGCAAGGTGTTCGGCAACATCCACGAAGTGGTGCAGATGCCGAACCTGATCGAGGTTCAGCGCGAAAGCTACGAACAGTTCCTGCGTTCGGACAAGTCCACGGGCCATGTCTCGGGGCTGGAAAAGACGCTGCGCAGCGTCTTCCCGATCCAGGATTTCGCCGGCACCGCCTATCTCGACTTCGACGACTATGTCCTCGAGGATCCGAAGTTCGACGTCGAGGAATGCCGCCAGCGGGGCATCACCTATGCCGCGCCGATGCGCGTCACCCTGCGCCTGACCGCGTTCGAGGTTGATCCCGATACCGAGGCCAAGTCGGTCATCGATATCAAGGAGCAGGACGTCTACATGGGCGACATGCCCCTGATGACGGAGAACGGCACCTTCTTCATCAACGGCACCGAGCGCGTCATCGTCAGCCAGATGCACCGTTCGCCGGGCGTGCTGTTCGACCATGACCGCGGCAAGACCCATGCTTCGGGCAAGTACCTCTTCGCCGCGCGCGTGATCCCGTATCGCGGTTCGTGGCTGGACTTCGAGTTCGACGCCAAGGACATCGTCAACGTCCGTATCGACCGCAAGCGCAAGCTGCCGGTGACGGCGCTGCTCTATGCGCTGGGCATGAACTCGGAAGAGATTCTCAACTATTTCTACAACCGCCTGACCTTCGTTCGCGGCGACGGCGGCTGGAAGATCCCGTTCCAGGCCGAGAACTGGCGCGGCGCCAAGCCGATGTTCGACATCGTCGACGCCAGCTCGGGCGAGGTCGTGTTCCCGGCCGGTCAGAAGATCAGCCCGCGTGCCGCCAACAAGGCGGCCAAGGACGGCCTGTCGCAGCTGCTGATCCCCACGGAAGAGATCTTCGGCCGCTACAGCGCGTACGACCTGATCAACGAGCAGACCGGCGAGATCTATGTCGAAGCCGGTGACGAGATCAGCGCCGAGAATCTGGAAGCGCTGGACAAGGCGGGCGTCGACACGATCGAGCTGCTCGACATCGACCATGTCGCGACCGGTCCGTGGATCCGCAACACGCTGAAGGCCGACAAGGCCGAAGAGCGTGAGCAGGCGCTGTCCGACATCTACCGCGTGATGCGCCCCGGCGAGCCGCCGACACTGGAGACGGCGGAGTCGCTGTTCGCCGGCCTGTTCTTCGATCCCGATCGCTACGACCTGTCGGCCGTGGGTCGCGTCAAGCTGAACATGCGCCTCGACCTCGACTGCCCGGACACGGTGACGACGCTGCGCACCGAGGACATCCTCGCGGTCGTCAAGACGCTGGTCGACCTGAAGGACGGCAAGGGCGAGATCGACGATATCGACAATCTCGGCAACCGCCGCGTGCGTTCGGTGGGCGAGCTGCTGGAGAACCAGTACCGCGTCGGCCTGCTGCGCATGGAGCGTGCGGTCAAAGAGCGCATGTCGTCGGTCGACGTGTCGACGGTGATGCCGAACGACCTGATCAACGCCAAGCCCGCGGTCGCCGCGGTGCGCGAGTTCTTCGGTTCGTCGCAGCTGTCGCAGTTTATGGACCAGACCAACCCGCTCTCCGAAGTAACGCACAAGCGTCGTGTTTCGGCGCTCGGGCCGGGCGGTCTGACGCGTGAGCGTGCAGGCTTCGAAGTCCGCGACGTTCACCCGACCCATTATGGCCGCATCTGCCCGATCGAAACGCCGGAAGGCCCGAACATCGGTCTGATCAACTCGCTGTCGACCTTCGCCCGCGTCAACAAGTACGGCTTCATCGAGACGCCGTACCGCAAGGTGCTGGACGGCAAGGTCAGCGACGAGGTCGTGTACCTGTCGGCGATGGAAGAGCAGAAGCACACCGTCGCCCAGGCTTCGGCCGCGACGGACGAGGAAGGCCGCTTCGTCGAGGATCTGGTCTCGGCGCGTCAGGCGGGCGAATTCCTGATGGCGCTGCCCGATCAGATCACCCTGATGGACGTCAGCCCCAAGCAGCTCGTCTCGGTCGCCGCCTCGCTCATTCCGTTCCTGGAAAACGACGACGCCAACCGCGCGCTCATGGGCTCGAACATGCAGCGTCAGGCCGTGCCGCTGGTGAAGGCGGAAGCGCCCTTCGTCGGCACCGGCATGGAAGAGACCGTGGCCCGCGACTCGGGCGCGGCGATCGCGGCGAAGCGTGCCGGTATCGTCGACCAGGTCGATGCGGCGCGTATCGTGGTTCGTGCGACCGGTGAGGTCGATGCGGGCAAGTCGGGCGTCGATATCTACACACTGATGAAGTTCCAGCGCTCGAACCAGTCGACCTGCATCAACCAGCGTCCGCTGGTGAAGGTGGGTGACGTGGTCAACGCCGGTGACGTGATCGCCGACGGTCCCTCGACCGAGTTCGGCGAGCTGGCGCTGGGCCGCAACGCGCTCGTCGCGTTCATGCCCTGGAACGGCTACAATTATGAGGACTCGATCCTCATCTCCGAGCGGATCGTGAAGGACGACGTGTTCACGTCGATCCATATCGACGAGTTCGAAGTCATGGCGCGCGACACCAAGCTCGGGCCGGAAGACATCACTCGCGACATTCCGAACGTGGGTGAAGAGGCGCTGCGCAACCTCGACGAGGCGGGCATCGTCTATGTCGGGGCCGAGGTGGAGCCGGGCGACATCCTGGTCGGCAAGATCACGCCGAAGGGCGAATCGCCGATGACGCCGGAGGAAAAGCTCCTCCGCGCGATCTTTGGTGAAAAGGCCAGCGACGTGCGCGACACCTCGCTCCGCCTGCCGCCGGGCGTCGCCGGTACGATCGTCGACGTGCGCGTCTTCAATCGTCACGGCATTGACAAGGACGAGCGCGCGATGGCGATCGAGCGCGAAGAGATCGAGCGCCTGAAGAAGGACGCCGACGACGAGCGTACGATCCTCAACCGGGCGACCTGGAGTCGCCTGCGCGAGATGCTGCTCGACCAGACCGCCACCGCAGCGCCCAAGGGCGTGAAGAAGGGCATCGTCATCGATGCCGAGGTGCTGGAATCGGTCGATCGTCACGAATGGTGGAAGTTTGCCGTCGCCGACGATGCGCGCCAGAGCGATCTGGAAGCGGTCAAGGCGCAGTATGACGAAGCCGCCAAGCGGATCACGGACAAGTTCCACGACCGCCGCGACAAGCTGGAGCGTGGTGACGAGCTGCCGCCGGGCGTGCTGAAGATGGTCAAGGTCTTCGTCGCGGTGAAGCGCAAGCTGCAGCCGGGCGACAAGATGGCCGGCCGTCACGGTAACAAGGGCGTCATCAGCCGCATCCTGCCGCAGGAGGATATGCCCTTCCTCGCGGACGGTACGCCGGTCGATCTCGTGCTGAACCCGCTGGGCGTGCCGTCGCGCATGAACGTCGGTCAGATCTTCGAGACGCACCTTGGCTGGGCGGCGCGCAACCTGGGTATGCAGGTCGCGGCGCAGCTGGAGGATTGGCGTGAAGCCAATCCCGACGCCAAGCCGGGCGCAGTGCCGGAAGCGGTGAAGTCGCGCCTCGTGGAAATCTACGGCGATCACTATGCCGCGGACATCCAGAAGCGCGATGACGAGGAAGTGGCCGAGCTGGTCCAGAACATCCGCACCGGCGTGCCGATGGGGACCCCGGTGTTCGACGGCGCGCGTGAGAGCGACGTGTCGGAGATGCTGGAGCTGGCCGGTCTGCACACCTCGGGCCAGTCGGACCTGTTCGACGGGCGCACGGGCGATCAGTTCGACCGCAAGGTGACCGTGGGCATCATCTACATGCTCAAGCTGCACCATCTGGTCGACGACAAGATCCACGCGCGTTCGATCGGCCCGTACAGCCTCGTCACCCAGCAGCCGCTGGGCGGTAAGGCGCAGTTCGGTGGCCAGCGCTTCGGTGAGATGGAAGTGTGGGCGCTGCAGGCTTATGGCGCGGCGTACACGCTCCAGGAAATGCTGACGGTGAAGTCGGACGACGTGGTCGGCCGCACCAAGGTCTACGAAGCGATCGTCAAGGGCGACGACACCTTCGAGGCCGGCATTCCGGAGAGCTTCAACGTGCTGGTCAAGGAAATGCGCTCGCTGGGTCTCAACGTCGACCTCAAGACGGTCGAAGAAACCCAGGACGACGGTCTGGCCGAGGCGGCGGAGTAAGATACGGAGCCGGTGGGGCCACCTGCCCCACCGGCGCCTTTCTCGCTCGCCCGATGAATTTTCCCTCCCTGTGAGGAAAGCAAAATGAACGAACTGACCAACTTCGCCAATCCGGTGGCCAAGCCGGAAACCTTCGACCAGATTCAGATCGGCATCGCGTCGCCCGACAAGATCCGTTCCTGGTCGTTCGGCGAGATCAAGAAGCCCGAGACGATCAACTATCGCACGTTCAAGCCGGAACGTGACGGCCTGTTCTGCGCGCGCATTTTCGGTCCGATCAAGGATTACGAATGCTTGTGCGGCAAGTACAAGCGCATGAAGTACAAGGGCATCGTCTGCGAAAAGTGCGGTGTCGAGGTTACGGTGTCGAAGGTCCGCCGCGAGCGGATGGGCCATATCGAACTGGCCGCCCCCGTCGCGCACATCTGGTTCCTGAAGTCGCTGCCGAGCCGCATCGGCCTGCTGCTCGACATGCAGTTGAAGCAGCTCGAGCGCGTGCTGTACTTCGAAGCCTATATCGTCATCGAGCCGGGCCTGACCCCGCTGGAGAAGTATCAGCTTCTCACCGAGGACGAGCTGCTCGACGCGCAGGATGAATATGGCGAGGACGCCTTCTCGGCCGGGATCGGTGCGGAAGCGGTCCGCATCATGCTCGAGAATCTCGACCTGGAAGGCGAGAAGGTCACGCTGCTCGAAGAGCTGGCGACGACCAAGTCGGAGCTGAAGCCCAAGAAGATCATCAAGCGGCTGAAGGTCGTCGAGAGCTTCCTGGAATCGGGCAACCGTCCCGAATGGATGATCCTGGAAGTCATTCCGGTCATCCCGCCCGAGCTGCGCCCACTGGTGCCGCTGGACGGTGGCCGCTTCGCGACCTCGGATCTGAACGACCTGTATCGCCGCGTCATCAACCGCAACAACCGCCTGAAGCGTCTCATGGAGCTGCGTGCGCCGGACATCATCGTCCGCAACGAAAAGCGCATGTTGCAGGAGGCCGTCGACGCGCTGTTCGACAACGGCCGTCGCGGCCGCACGATCACGGGCGCCAACAAGCGTCCGCTGAAGTCGCTGTCCGACATGCTCAAGGGCAAGCAGGGCCGCTTCCGCCAGAACCTGCTCGGCAAGCGCGTCGACTATTCGGGTCGTTCGGTCATCGTGACCGGTCCGGAGTTGAAGCTGCACCAGTGCGGCCTGCCGAAGAAGATGGCGCTCGAGCTGTTCAAGCCGTTCATCTATGCCCGTCTGGACGCCAAGGGTCTGTCGATGACCCTGAAGCAGGCCAAGAAGTGGGTCGAGAAGGAGCGCAAGGAGGTCTGGGACATCCTGGACGAGGTGATCCGTGAGCATCCGGTCATGCTGAACCGCGCGCCGACGCTCCACCGTCTGGGCATCCAGGCGTTTGAGCCGGTGCTGATCGAGGGCAAGGCGATCCAGCTCCATCCGCTGGTCTGCTCGGCGTTCAACGCCGACTTCGACGGCGACCAGATGGCCGTGCACGTTCCGTTGTCGCTGGAAGCGCAGCTGGAAGCGCGCGTCCTGATGATGTCGACCAACAACATCCTGTCGCCCGCCAACGGCAAGCCGATCATCGTGCCGTCGCAGGACATGGTGCTGGGCCTGTACTACCTCTCGCTCGAAAAGCAGAAGGAACCGGGCGAGGGCATGATGCTGGCGGACATGGAGGAGGTCCATCAGGCCCTCTTCGCCGGTGCCGTCACGCTGCACACCAAGATCATCAGCCGCGTTCCGCAGACCGATGAGCAGGGCAACCAGTATCTCAAGCGCTTCGAGACGACGCCGGGCCGCATGCTGCTGGGCGAGACGCTGCCGAAGAGCCACAAGGTGCCCTTCGACATCGTCAACCGCGTCCTGACCAAGAAGGACGTCGGCGAGGTGATCGACGAGGTGTATCGTCACACCGGCCAGAAGGAGACCGTGCTGTTCGCCGACGCGATCATGTCGCTGGGCTTCCGTCACGCGTTCCGCGCCGGCATCTCGTTCGGCAAGGACGACATGATCATCGCACCGGACAAGGATCGTCTGGTCGACGAGACGCGCGATCAGGTGAAGGACTTCGAGCAGCAGTATCAGGACGGCCTGATCACGCAGCAGGAGAAGTACAACAAGGTGATCGACGCCTGGAGCCGTTGCGGCGACCAGGTCGCGAACTCGATGATGAACGAGATCAAGGCGGTCCGGCATTACGAGGACGGCCCGATGGTCGGCCGCGAAAAGCCGATCAACTCGATCTACATGATGGCCCACTCGGGTGCACGTGGTAGCCCCGCGCAGATCAAGCAGCTGGCGGGTATGCGCGGCCTGATGGCCAAGCCGTCGGGCGAGATCATCGAAACGCCGATCATCTCGAACTTCAAGGAAGGTCTGACCGTTCTTGAATACTTCAACTCGACCCACGGCGCGCGTAAGGGCCTGGCCGATACGGCACTGAAGACGGCGAACTCGGGTTACCTGACCCGCCGTCTGGTGGACGTGTCGCAGGACTGCGTCATCATCGAAGAGGATTGCGGCACGACCCGCGCCCTCGAGATGAAGGCGATCGTGCAGGGCGGCTCGACCATCGCGTCGCTTGGCGAGCGTATCTTGGGGCGCACCACGGCCGAGGACATCGTCAACGCCAAGACCGGCGAAGTCATCATCGCATCGGGCGTCCTGCTCGACGAGCCGATGGTCGCGCGGATCGAGGCGGCGAACACCCAGTCGGTCAAGATCCGCAGCCCGCTGGTCTGCGAATCGAAGATCGGTGTCTGCGGCAAGTGCTATGGCCGTGACCTCGCTCGCGGTACGCCGGTGAACATCGGCGAAGCGGTCGGCGTCATCGCGGCGCAGTCGATCGGTGAGCCGGGTACGCAGCTGACGATGCGTACCTTCCACATCGGTGGTGCGGCGCAGTTGAACGAGCAGTCGAACCTGGAAGCGGCGGTGGACGGTGTCGTCCAGTTCCGCGACCTTCGCCTGATCGCCGACCAGCGTGGTCGCCGCGTGGTGCTGAGCCGTTCGGGCGAGATCGCGATCGTCGACATGGACGGCCGCGAACTGTCGGTCGACCGTATCCCCTACGGTGCGTATGTCCTGTTCGACGATGGCCACATCGTGTCGAAGGGCGATCGCATGGCCGAGTGGGATCCGTTCACCATGCCGGTGATCACCGAAAACCCCGGTACGGTGAAGTTCCAGGATCTGATCGAGGGCAAGACCCTGACCGAGCAGGTCGACGAAGCCACGGGTATCGCCCAGCGCGTCGTCACCGAATATCGCGCCTCGACCAAGTCGAAGGAGGATCTGCGTCCGCGCATGACCCTGCTCGACGACAATTCGGGCGAGGCCGGTCGCTACATGCTGGCGCCGGGCGCGACGCTCTCGGTCGAGGACGGCGCACATGTGCAGGGCGGTGACGTTCTGGCACGTGTCGCGCGCGAATCGGCCAAGACCCGCGACATCACCGGCGGTCTGCCGCGCGTCGCCGAGCTGTTCGAGGCGCGTATTCCGAAGGACTCGGCGATCATCGCCAAGGTCTCGGGCCGCGTGGTGTTCGGCAAGGATTACAAGGCGAAGCGCAAGATCGGCATCCAGCCCGAGGATGGCGGCGAGGTCGTCGAGTATCTGGTGCCCAAGTCGAAGGTGATCGACGTTCAGGAAGGCGACTACGTCAAGCGTGGCGACAACCTGATCGGCGGTTCGCCCGATCCGCACGACATTCTGGAAACGATGGGCGTGGAGCCGCTGGCCGAGTATCTGGTCAGCGAAATCCAGGAAGTCTATCGACTCCAGGGCGTGAAGATCAACGACAAGCACATCGAGACGATCGTTCGTCAGATGTTGCAGAAGGTCGAGATCACCGACGGCGGCGACACCACGCTGCTGAAGGGCGAGCAGGTCGATCGCGAGGAAATGGACGCGATCAACGAAAAGCTCGGCGCCAATGAAGTACGTGCGCAGGGCAAGCCCGTCCTGCTCGGCATCACCAAGGCGAGCCTGCAGACCCGCAGCTTCATCTCGGCCGCGTCGTTCCAGGAAACCACCCGCGTCCTCACCGAGGCGGCGGTCCAGGGCAAGCAGGACACGCTGATGGGCCTGAAGGAGAATGTCATCGTCGGCCGCCTGATCCCGGCGGGTACCGGTGCGGGCATGAACCGCCTGCGCGTGGCGGCATCCAGCCGCGACGCGGCGCTCCGTGCGCAGCAGCGCAAGCTGGCCGAGGCGATCATCGCCCCGGTCACCGCCGCCGAAGAGCGTGCCGCCGAACAGGCGCGTTCGGTGCGCGACGCAGGCGGCACCGGCAACGATCCGCTGGCCGAGGTTGCGCCCTCGGGCCAGGGCACGGACGCCGATGCCGGTGAGTATCTGAACGACTGATCCGGCTGACGGATCGGAACACAAGGGCCGCCGTCCGGGCAACCGGGCGGCGGCTTTTTTTGACGCCGATCCGATTGCTTTTTGAGGTGGAACACGGCCCCGGTTGCGGGTCATGATTTGTAACGTGCAAATCAGCGGTTTTGCGCCGAATGGAGGGCGCGCAGGGCCGAGAAGCGGGAACCGAAATGCCCTCCCAACCATATACGAATATTGGAGAAGATCCCGGACGCGCGCGGGTTATTGGCGTGCCGATGGGGCCCCGGAGACCTGAAATGACGTCGCTTGAGATTGACGAAGACTATTTCTACCAACGTGCCGAAACCGAACTCGAACTGGCCCAGAAGGCGACCCACCCTGCCGCGGTTCGAGCGCATTACATCATCGCGAACCACTATCTGGACCGCGTCTATAGCCAGCCCCAATCGGGCGCAGTGATCGAAGCGGCAGAGTAAGTCGAACTGCCCCCTCCAAAAATTGGGGTGGGGCAGTCCGACCCCTTGTGTCGGAACCTGTGCAATTCGGCCCCGATCGGCCAAGAAACGGGATCACCCGGTTTCGCCAATTCGGCGCTTTCAGATGCCCAAAGCGATTCGAGCTTTCTTCCCTATCTGTCGCTGTTTTGCGTGATCAATCGACCGGTATGGGACCGTTCAAACCTTCAAGAGGAGGTGTTGGCGCATAAAATCGCCGGAGGGATTTCGAGCCGGAGAGGGCGACTTTACGAAGGTCCGGGGACGCCTCTTCGCCATCCTCACGGACAACCCCCACTCTTTGCAGGGTCAGGACAGCCGTCGAGCGGCTGAAGCCATGGGGCGAACGCGGCAATCTTATCCTGCCTGATGTCGCGGGCTTCCAAACGTCATCCCATATCATCCCGATCGCAGACCTGACGGCGTCGCGCTCCTCTCGATCATGTGGCGGCGCGCCGATATTGACGATCGCTCAGCCTCCAAAAAGCCATGTCGCTGGAACTCCACGGCAAATCTTCCCTGTCCCACGACACCCGAAAAGCGGCGCTCGACAGCCATTGGGACGGTGCCTAGGCGACCGGCATGACGACCATCCGTTCGACCCTCTTGCCGCTCTGGTCATCCCGCTCGACCCGATCATTCGCCTTTGCCGCCCTGTGGTTGGCGACTTTCGCGCTGGCCCTGTTCGTCGTCTTCCGCGTCCCGATCGCCAGCGGCTTCGACCTGGGTTTCGGCGAGCGTGGCGATGCGCTGATCGAGATGACCATCCTCGAGCATTGGCGCAATGTCTGGGCGGGGGTGTCGCTATGGGACCGCGGTTTCTACTTCCATCCCTATGGCGACACGCTGGGGTATAATGACGGCTATTTCCTCTATGGCCTGTCCTACTCCGTCTGGCGGATGCTGGCGGATCCGTTTCACGCCGACACGCTGAACATCCTGACCTTCAAGGCGATCGGTTTCGTCGGCGCCTATGCGCTGGTCCGGCGCGGCCTGGGATGGGGGCGCGGCGCGGGGCTGTTCGTCGCGGCGGGCTTTACGATCGCGAGCAACATCTCGCTCCAGGCGGTCCACGCCCAGTTGCAAAGCGTCGCGCTATTGCCGGTCGCCATGCTGCTGGCGATCGCCTGCGTCCGCGCCGAGATCGGCGGTCGCCGCCGCCGTGCGCGAGAGATGGCCGTCGCACTCGCCGCGTTGATGGCGGCCTGGCTGATGACCTCTTATTACATGGCCTGGTTCACGATCTTCTCCGCGTGCCTGTTCGTCCTGTGCTGGGCGATCCTGAGCGATCATGCTCGGCCGTCGGCGATGCTGGGGCTGGTCCGCCGCCATGCGGGCACGATCGCCTGGGGGCTGGGCAGCTTTGCGGTGCTGATCCTGCCGTTCCTCGCCGTCTATCTGCCCAAGCTGCGCGAGACGGGGGGCGAGGGCTATTATGAGATGCTCGGTTATCTCGTCACGCCGGTGATCGACATGGTCAATGTCGGGCCCGACAATTACCTGTGGGGGTGGCTGTTCCGCCCATTGCTGGCGTTGGTGCACCAGCTGCTACCCGACGATCCCGCACTGCCCGGCCGGGTGTTGCGCGGCGAGCATGAGGTGGGGTTCCCGCCCGTCTTCTGCATCCTGCTCGTCATCGCCGCGTGGCGCATCCTTCGCCGTTATCCGGTGGGTGAGGGGGGAATCCCCTCGGTGACGTGGCGCGCCTTTACGCTGGCGATGGTCGTTGCCTGGGCGTTAACGCTGCAATTCTGGGTCGCATCGCCGTGGAACCTCGTCTTCTTCCTGGTGCCCGGCGCCAAGGGCCTGCGGGTCGTATCGCGTTACCAGCTGTGGCTGACGCTGCCGTTCCTGCTGATCATGGTCTTTGCCTGGCGCGCGCGGATGGCGGCGCTGTTGCGTACCCGGCCTTGGTGGGGCGTGGCGATCGTCGCGCTGCTGATGGCCGAGAATCTGAGTGCGGAAACCGCCGCCCAGCTCAGTCGCCGCGAACAGCGTGCCGCGCTCGACGCGATCCCGCCGCCGCCGTCAGGTTGCGCGAGCTTCTATGTCGTCGCGTCGCGAGTGGGTGAGCGGACCTACATCAATGCCGAGTTGAACGCGCTGTACCCGCACAATGTCGATGCGATGTTCCTGGCCGAGCAGTGGCGGGTGCCGACGATCAACGGCTTTTCGACCTTCAACCCGCCGGACTGGAATTTCGCCGACCCGCTGCGGGGCGATTACGACGCGCGAGTGGCGCGCTATCTGGCGCGCCATGGACTGCGTCAGGTCTGTCGCCTCGACATGCGACAGCGGCAGCCTTGGTCGAGAATCTAGGGCCAGTCGACATTCATCTCAAAGGCGAGATGGCAGGCCGAAGGTGTCCTCGCCTGAGCAAGTGGTCAAATCTCGCGACCAGCGACACCTCTCCACCGCCCCCCTTACAGGGGAGGAATTTCGGGGGAGCATTGATCCTCGCTAAACTTCGGGATTCTGACGAGCGGACGCTGGCATTGATCGGGCCATCGCCCAAAAGAAAAGGGCGACCCCGCAAAGGGGCCGCCCTTTCTTTCAGCTCGCCAAGCGAACGGGTGCGGGGGTTGCTCCCCCGCAGTCCGATTACTTGAGCTCGACGGTCGCGCCGGCTTCTTCGAGCTGCTTCTTGATCTTCTCGGCCTCGTCCTTGGCAATGCCTTCCTTGACGGGCTTCGGAGCGCCTTCGACCAGCGCCTTGGCTTCGGTCAGGCCCAGGCCGGTGATCGCGCGGACTTCCTTGATGACGTTGATCTTCTTGCCACCGTCGCCGGTGAGGATCACGTCGAATTCGGTCTTCTCTTCAGCGGCCGGAGCGGCAGCGCCGCCAGCGGCAGGCGCAGCTGCAACAGCAGCGGCGGCCGAGACGCCCCACTTCTCTTCGAGCATCTTCGACAGCTCGGCGGCTTCGAGGACGGTCAGCTCGCTCAGCTGGTCAACCAGCGCGTTCAGGTCTGCCATGTTCTTATCTCCAATACGGGCCGCATGAATTGGCCCGAGTGTGTCAGTTCAATCGTGTACGCCCGAAGATCAGGCGGCTTCCTTGTCCTTGTCGGCATAGGCCGCGAGGACGCGGGCGATCTGCGCCGCGGGAGCCTGGGTGATGGTTGCCAGCTTCGTGGCAGGTGCCACGATGAGGCCGACAATCTTCGCCCGGAGCTCGTCCAGCGAGGGCAGAGTCGCCAGCGCCTGCACGCCTGCGACATCAAGGACGTTCGCACCCATCGATCCGCCGACGATCTCGAACTTGTCGGTCGTCTTGGCGAAATCCACGGCCACCTTGGCGGCGGCCACGGGATCGATCGAGCTGGCGATGCCGACGGGACCCGTCAGCATGTCAGCGACACCGGCATAGTCGGTGCCCTGGGCTGCGATCTTGGCAAGCCGGTTCTTCGAGACCTTGTAGGACGCGCCGGCTTCCCGCATCTTCGTGCGCAGGGCCGTCGACTGGGCGACGGTCATGCCGAGGTTGCGGGTGATGACCACCACGCCGACCTCGTTGAAGTTACGGTTCAGTTCGGCGACGGCCTGGGTCTTTTGATCGCGATCCATGCCATTCTCCATGGTTGGAACGGCCGCGAACGACCATCCCGGTTGCTTGACCGGGGGGTGTGACCACCCCTCGGGGTGTCCAGCGATGGGGAATGGGCAACCGACGCGTGAGAAACGCGGGGCAGACCGGGCGGGACCAGCAAGTGGCACGACCGGCAAAATCCTTTTCCCCGTCTCGGCAGGAGATTAAGCTAGGGCATATTCCCCGGCACCTGCTGTCTTGGACGGAATCCGAACGGGCAAGCCCGCCGGATGCGGGGCTGCCGTTAGGCCAGCCGGGACGGCGAGTCAAGCGCTGCCGCATGATGAAGCCTATGTCATCATCGAGTCATGCCAGGGTCATCCAGATGACGTCGAAATGAAGCTTGCGTGACTTGGTTGCGCGGCAAAGCCCGCCACACTGACCGCAGCACTCCTCGCGCGGTACCGGGGGATTTTCCATGTCGGATATCAACAACCTGGTCGCCTATGACGATGGCGACATCGATACCAACCGCTCGACCAACACGCATATGAGCGATCTGATCGCCACGCGCCTGTCGCGTCGCCAGACGCTGCGCCACGGCGTGTCGGCGATGACCACCGCGCTGTTCGGCGGCGCGCTGCTGGCGGGTTGCGACGACGAGAACCCGCAGGGCGTCACCGCGACCGCGGCGGGCAGCACCGCCAGCGTGGCGGCGGGCCGCCCGGTCACGCTGACCGGCACCGTCGGCACCGGACAGGTCGCCAACGTCAACTGGAGCCAGACGGCGGGCCCGTCGGTCACGCTGACCAACGCCAACCAGCTGGTCGCCTCGTTCCGCGCGCCTGCGGTCGCGACCGCGACGCAGCTCGCCTTCAAGCTGGAGATCACCAGCCGCGACGGCGTCGTCACCAACAACACCGTCACCGTCACGGTGACCCCGATCGCGCTCGACTTCACCGCCGTGCCGCACAGCTTGGCCGACATCGTCACCGTGCCGTCGGGCTATAGCGTGACCGTGCTCTATCGCCTGGGCGATCCGATCAGCGGCAGCGTGCCCGCCTTCGCCAATAACGGCACCGACACCAACTATGCCCAGCGCGCGGGCGACCATCATGACGGCATGAGCTATTTCGGCCTGGCGTCCACGGGCACCAATCCCGATCCGAACAGCAGCACGCGCGGCCTGCTGGTCCTCAACCACGAGAACATCACCCAGCTCTATCTGCACGCCAATGGTCCGACGCCCAGCCCGCGTCCCGAATCGGAGGCGATCAAGGAGATCGAGTGCCACGGCGTCTCGGTGGTCGAGGTCACGCGTGCGAACGGCACCTGGGCCTATGTCCAGGGCTCGGCGCTGAACCGTCGTATCACGCCCAACACGCCGATGGCGTTCAGCGGCCCGGTCAAGGGCGCGGCCTGGCTGAAGACCGTCTATTCGACCGATGGCAGCATGGGGCGCGGCACGATCAACAACTGCGCCAATGGGACGATGGCGTGGAACACCTATCTGACCAACGAAGAGAATTGGGCGGGCTATTTCCGCCGTACCGCCGGTGACGCGGCGGTGCGCACCGCGACCAGCGCGAAGCAGAATGTCTCGCTGGCCCGCTATGGCATCACCGAGGGGCGCTCGGGCAATTATGGCTGGACGACGGTGACGCCGTCGGACGCGTCGAGCACGGTCTTCCGCCGCTGGAACGCGACCGCCAACGCGGCCCTCGCCGCCGACGGCACCGCCGACTTCCGCCACGAGCCGTTCCAGTTCGGCTGGGTGGTCGAGATCGATCCGTTCAACCCGACTTCGACCCCGCGCAAGCGGACCGCACTGGGCCGCATGAATCATGAAGGCTGCCAGAACGGCCGGATGATCGCGGGCGTCCGCCCCGCCTTCTACATGGGCGACGATGCGCAGAACGAATATATCTACAAGTTCGTCTCGGCGACGCCGTGGAGCGCCGCGGACGCCAGCGCGACCGACCGTCTGGCGGTGGGCGACAAGTATCTCGACAACGGCACGCTCTATGTCGCCAGGTTCAACGCGGACGGCACCGGCATGTGGATGCCGCTGGTGTTCGGCCAGAACGGGCTGACCAGCTCGAACAGCGTCTATCCCTTCGCCGACCAGGCCGATGTCCTGATCAACACGCGGCTCGCCGCCGACGTGCTGGGCGCGACTAAGATGGACCGGCCGGAATGGACCGCCGTGAACCCGGCGACCGGCGAGATGTACTGCACGCTGACCAACAACGCCTCGCGCCGTCCGGTCGCCTCGGGCAATCTGACCGCCGTCGATGCGGCCAACCCGCGCGCCTATGTCGATCCGCCCTCGACCTCTGTCGGCAACCGCAACGGCCACATCATCCGCATCCGCGAAGCGAACGACACGACCGAGGCGACCAGCTTCACCTGGGACGTGTACGCCTTCGGCGCGGGGGCGGACCTGGACCCGACCAACATCAACCTGTCGGGGCTGGACGCGACCAACGACTTCTCGTCGCCCGACGGCCTGTGGTTCAGCCTGCCGAGCAACGTCGCGGGCCAGCAGACGCCGGTGATGTGGATCCAGACCGACGACGGTGCCTTCACCGACGTCACCAACTGCATGATGCTGGCCGCGATCCCCGGTCGGGTCGGCGATGGCGGCACCCGCTCGGTGACCAGCAGCGCCGGCGGGTCGTCCGCGACGGTCACCACCCGCATCGGCAAGGCGCCCGGCGTCACACTGAAGCGTTTCCTGGTCGGCCCGAAGCAGTGCGAGATCACCGGCATCCACTCGACGCCGGACGGCACCTCGGTCTTCGTCAATATCCAGCATCCGGGCGAGGATGCCAGCAGCCCGGCGGCCCCGACCAGCAACTGGCCCGACAGCCAGGGCGGCAGCGCGGCGGCGACCATCCGCCCGCGTTCGGCTACCATCGTCATTACCAAGAATGACGGCGGCGTGGTCGCGATCTGATCGGCTGAGCGTATCGTGAGCCGGAGGGGGCGGGAAGGTGATTGCCTTCCCGCCCCCTTTCGCGTTCAAGGCGGACGCGAAAGGGCAGGTGCATGACGACGACACGGCGTGAGGTGATGGCGGGCGCGGCGGCGATCGGGCTGGGCTCGGTGGTTTCCCCGGCGATGGCGCGGCTGCCGGGCGGCGATCGGCTGATCGCGGGCACCTACGCCAATGAAGGCGGCAAGGGGATCTACCCGATCGTCGATGGTCGGGTGGGGGCGCCGGTGACGGGGATCGTCAACGCCTCCTACGGGGTCGGCAACGGGCCCGGCGGCGCCTTCTACCTGCTGCGCGAACAGACCGAGGGACAGGTGAAGGGCTATGGCCCCGGCTGGAAGGTCCGGGGTGGCGCGTCGACCGGCGGCGCGGACCCGTGCCATGTCGCGCTGGACCGTAGCTCCGCCTGCCTTGCGGTCGCCAATTATTCCAGCGGATCGGTCGCTTTCTATCAACTCGATCGCAAGACCGGCGTACCGGGTGAAGCCAGGGTCTTTCAGCATCAGGGCAAGGGCCCCAATGCCGAGCGTCAAGCGGGCCCGCACGCGCATTGGGTGGGGTTCAGCCCCGACCGGCGCTGGCTGCATTCGGTCGACCTGGGGGCGGATGCGATCTTCGCCTATCGCTTCGATCCGGTCGCGCGGACGCTGGCCGAGCCGGTCATCGCCTGGGTCGCGCCCGCCGGGGTGGGGCCACGCCACATGGTCCGCCACCCGACCCTGCCGCGCGCCTATGTCGCCTGCGAGTTGCAGACCCGGCTGTTTGTGCTCGAGGCGCTGCCCGATGGCCGTTTCCGAACGATCGGCGAGCGGACGCTGGTGCCCGAGGGCGGGCCTGCCTCCTACGCGGCGCATATCGCGATCGATCGGGCGGGGCGGACGCTCTATGTTTCCAATCGCGGGACCGACGTCATCACCGTCTTCGCCTTGGATGCGAAGGGCGAGCCCAGCCTGGTGCAGCATGTTCCGACCGGCGGCCATTGGCCGCGCTTCTTCCTGCTGCGTGATGGGCGTGGGGAGATGCTGGTGGCGAATGAGCGGTCGGGGACGGTCGTGGCGTTCCGCATCGCCCCGGACGGCCGCTTGACCCCGACCCGCCGAAGCATCGCGATTCCCGGCGTGGTCTTCCTGGCCGAGGTCTGAGGCGCGCTCAGCCCTTGCCACGTAACACGCCCCTCCCGCATGCGGGAGGGGATGGGGGAGGGTAAGGTGTCTCACCGAGGCTATCGCTCGTGGCCGAGCCCCCACCCCAAGCCAGTTTCAGGTAAACGATACCCGGCATCGTTTACCTGAAACTCCCCTGCCGGGAGGAGGGGCCCAAAGCCAAGTCGTTGTTCCTGATGACGGGTTACGTCCTTGCATGACGATCATTGTCCCCCCAACGACAAAACCCATCATGCGCTTCTTCCAACCCCTGCTCGCTGGAGCCACGCTGTCCGGCCGCCTGATCGCCTGTACCGGCGCGGTCATCGGCATCGCGCTGACCATCATCGTCTGCGGCGGCCTGCCCTCGCTCGGCCCGGACCTGCCGATCATCGTCGCGCCGCTGGGCGCCTCGGCGGTGCTGGTCTTTGCCGTGCCTGCCAGTCCGCTGGCCCAGCCCTGGTCGGTGGTCGGCGGCAATGTCCTGTCGACGCTGGTCGGGGTGGCGATGTTCCAGGCGATCCCCTCGCTACCGCTGGCGGCAGGCTGTGCGGTCGGGGGTGCGATCCTGGTCATGTCGCTCGCGCGCTGCCTGCATCCGCCGGGCGGGGCGGCGGCGCTGACCGCCGTGATCGGCAGCCAGGGGATCCACGCGGCGGGCTTCGCCTTCGCCTTTGCGCCGGTGGCGATCAATTCGATCGCGCTGGTGGCGCTGGGCATGTTCTTCCACCGGGCGACCGGGCGCGGCTATCCGCACGAACCCGCGCTCGCCCCGCCGGTCGACGATGCCGCGCGCATCCGGGCGGAGGATGTCGATGCCGCGCTGGAGGACATGCACGACAGTTTCGACATCGCGCGCGAGGACCTGGACACGCTGCTCGCCCATGCCGAGCGACATGCGCGAGCGAGGGTCGGAGGCGCTCGCGGAGGGTGAGGGGCGTGGCCTTCGACCGCGCTCGAGCGGAACGGCAGTCGCACACCAACAAAAAGGCCCGCCCCTCGATCCGAGGGACGGGCCTTCTCCATTAACCGGTCAGGTCGATCAGCGATACTTGCCGCTGAACGAGATACCGATGATGCGCGGCTCGTTGAACACGGCCGCCATGTAGTTTTCGATCACGCCCTTCAGGTTCTTCTCGTTCGTGATGTTGCGCGCGAAGACCGACAGGCTCCAGGCGTCGCCCGGCGCCGAATAGCCGACGCTCAGGCCGCCCTCGAAATTGCCGTTCGAGGTGAACTCCTTGGTTCGGTACAGGACGAAGTTCGTATAGCCCTGCAGGTTCCAGTCGGTCGAGATGAACGCCTTGCCGCCATCGGCCAGCGGCACGTCATACTTGGCCGCCAGGTTGACGTTGTATTCCGGCGCGTTGGGCAGCGGGTTGCCGTTGATCGGCACGAAGAACGCCTTGGACCCGAAGATCGTGCGCGTCGTCACCGGACCGTTCAGCACGGTGCAGACCATCACGCCGTTCAGGCCGCAGGTCTGGACGCTGACATTGCGGTCCCGGATTTCCGAGTGGAGCAAGCTGACGCCCGCCGACAGCGCCAGGTTGCGCACCGGCAACCATTCGGCATCGGCTTCCAGGCCGTAGGCGACCGCCTTGTTGGCGTTGAGCAGCACGCCGTTGCCGTCCGAATCATTGCCGTTCAGCTGGATGTTCTTCACGCGGTAGGCAAAGGCCGCCGCGTTCAGGCGCAGCGTATTGTTGAACAGCTTCGACTTGAAGCCGGTCTCGAACGACAGGTTCGTCTCCGAACCGGCGGTCGAGAAGTCCGAATTGAACACCGCCGAGCGACCCTGGATCGTCGGGCCACGGAAGCCCTGCGCTGCACGGACATAGACGTTCAGGTTCGGATTGACCTCATACAAGGCCGACAGGTCCCAGCTGGGCTGGGTGTCCGACAGGCGCACGTCGCGGCGGCCGAGATAGCGCACGCCACCATCGGGACGGCCTGGTGCCTTGAGCAGCTGGGTCCGCTTGGTGTCTTCGCTGATCCGGCCACCGGCGGTCAGGGTCAGGCGATCGGTCGCCTGGTAGCTGACTTGGCCGAACACGCCCCACGAGGTGTTGACGTCGTGCAGGCGGACCCAGTTGTCCGGATTGTTCGTGTTCGGATTGCCCGGTGCCGCGGGGTTATAGGCGGGCAGCAGGAAGAAGCGGCGCTGATAGAAGTCGGTGATGTCGCGGCTGTCGAAATAGATGCCGCCGACCTGCCACTTGAACGGGCCGGTGCCGTTCGAAGCGAGGCGGACTTCCTGCGTCCACTGGTCGAGCCCGCGAACCTGGCCCTGGCTGAGACCATAGCCGTTCGGCACGCCATTGACGGGGAAATTCGCCGCAGCGCCGCCATCGGTGTCGCCCTTACTGAAGCCCGCCGTCGTTTCATAGGCGGTGATCGAGGTCAGCTCGGCCGCGCCCAAATTCCAGGCGGCACGCAACGAGGCACCCTGCGTGTCATAGGACTGCGGGTTGCCGCGACCCTCGTCATAGGCGACGCGGTCGCGTGGCTCGGCCGACACGTCGCGCGAACCCTTCGTCAGGGCACCGCGGTGGAACAGCGTCGAGGTGCCGTCATACCAGCGGGCATGGCCCGACAGGTTGAACGACAGCGTGTCGGTCGGGGTGAGGAGCAGCTGGAGGCGCACGTCGCGCTCGGTGAAGCCGCCCATGGCGTTGTTCTTCGGGGTCAGCGTGCCGTCGAAGCTGTTGCCCGAATAGGTGTTGTCGACCCAGTTGTCGCGGTGCTGCACCAAGGCCGACAGGCGGAAGGCCAGCACGTCGCGGATCAGCGGGCCGCCGACACCGGCATCCATGCTGATCGTGTTATAGCTGCCGATCGAGGCGGTCGCGCGGCTCTGGAAGGTCTGCGTCGGCTTGATCGTGTCGAACTTGATGATGCCCGCGGTCGTGTTGCGACCGAACAGCGAGCCCTGCGGACCGCGCAGCACTTCGACCTGGTCGACGTCGAACACCGGGTTCGACTTCAGCACGACATGCTCCAGGACCACATCGTCCTGGATGATCGACACCGGCTGCGACGCGCCGAGATAGAAGTCGATATTGCCCAGGCCGCGAATGTAGAAACGCGGGAAGATACGCCCGGTCGTCGTCTCGGCATACAGGCCGGGGACGCGGCCCGACAGCGCCAGGATATCCTCGCCACCCTGCTGGAAGGTGCGCAGGTTCGACCCGCTGACCACGCCGACCGACACCGGCACGCGGTTCAGGCTTTCCGAACGGCGCTCGGCGGTGACGACGACGTCGCCCAGGCCCTGCTGCTCGCCCTGCGCCTCTGCGGCGGCGGCGGTGGTTGCGCCCTGATCGGCGGTCTGCGCCATGGCCGGCACGGCGGCCAGCGTACCCCACGCGGCGCCCAGCAGCGCCGCGGTCTTGATAACGGACTTCATATATTCCCCACGCTCCGGCGGGCGTTCATGGCGCCCGACTAATTGCTATTCTCCCGGTAGGCCGGGCGGTTAGGGATGCATTATGGCGCTCGCGTGACAGAGGTGATGCGGGCATGTCACACTATCGGGCGAAAGCGTATGCGCGGGGCCGTGCAACGTTCGATCCTTTGCCGCATTCTGGCGCTGCGGCCGTTTCGACGGTGCAACAGAAAGGGGAGCGGCATGGCGGACGGACGAACGCAACGGGCGGCGGGCGAGGGTATGCTGGCGCGGATCGCCCTGCGCTTCACCGGCTGGGCCGAGCGGTGGTTCCCCGATGCCTTCATCTTCGTCGCCATCGCGGTCGTCGTGGTGGCGGTCGCGGCGCTGGCCAACGGAGCCTCCGCCCCCACGGTGGCCAAGAGCTTCGGCGACGGTTTCTGGACGCTCATTCCCTTCACCATGCAGATGGCGTTCGTGACGATCGGCGGATACGTCGTCGCCACCTCCGCGCCGGTGCAGCGGCTGATCGACTGGCTGGCAAAGCGGCCGCGCAGCGCACGGGGGGCGATCGGGATGATCGCGCTGGCGACGATGCTGTCCTCGCTGCTCAGCTGGGGATTGAGCCTGATCTTCGGCGGGCTGCTGGCGCGTGCCTGTGCCCGCCGCCTTGACCTGCGCATGGATTACCGCGCGGCGGGGGCGGCGGCGTATCTGGGGCTGGGCGCGACCTGGGCGATGGGGCTCTCCTCCTCGGCGGCGCAGTTGCAGGCGAACCCGGCCAGCCTGCCGCCTGCGCTGCTGCCCATCACCGGCGTCATCCCGTTCAGCCAGACGATCTTCCTGTGGCAGTCGATGCTGATCGCGGGCGTGCTGGTCGTCCTGTCGACCGTCATCGCCATGGCCTCCGCCCCCGGTCGCGAGGCGGCCGTCACGGCGCAGGACATGGGCATCGACCCGGCGCGCGAGGACGACGCCCTGCCACCGCGCACCCAGCCGGGCGAATGGCTGGAACATGCGCCGCTCGTCACTGTCCTGATCGGCCTGCTGGCGGCGGGCTGGCTGGTGCAGGAGTTCGCGGGGGCGGACTGGATGGTCGCCATCTCCAACCTGAACACCTACAACTTCCTGTTCCTGATGGCGGGACTGGTGCTCCACTGGCGGCCCAAGCGCTTCCTGATCGCGCTGTCCCGCGCGGTCCCGGCGACGGCAGGTATCCTGATCCAATATCCCTTCTACGCCGCCATCGCCGCGATGCTGACGGGCGCGAAGAACGGGGCGGGGATCGGCGTCGCCGACCAGATCGCGCACGCCTTCGTCGCGCTCAACACGGCGGCGACCTTTCCGCTGACCATGGGTGCCTATTCGGCGATCCTGGGCTTCTTCGTGCCGTCGGGCGGCGGCAAGTGGCTGCTCGAGGCACCCTATGTGATGCAGGCGGCCAACGAACTGCACGTCCATCTCGGCTGGGCGGTGCAGATCTATAACGCGGCGGAGGCGCTGCCCAATCTCATCAACCCGTTCTGGATGCTGCCGCTGCTCGGCATATTGGGACTGAAGGCGCGTGATATCGTGGGGTTCAGCTTTTTGCAGCTGCTGGTCCATCTGCCGGTCGTGCTGTTCCTGCTCTGGGCGCTGTCCTTCACATTGCCTTATCAGCCGCCGGTCCTGCCATGACTGCGGCTGATGACCCGAGTGTCACATTGGTGTAACAGCGTTTTGCTTGACGGAGGGGCCGCGACTGGTCAGGGGGGCGACGTTCGTGCCAACCTGGGTCCATGACCATTTCGCGGTCCGGCGTTTCGCCGTGGCCCGATCGGCCATGGGTAAAGACCACGCACGGTTTCGGATCACTATCGGGGTTACCGACTGATGTTCGCCTGGTTCCAACGCCTCCTGCCGAAGACGGGGAATTTCTTCGAGCTGTTCGAGGCGCAAGCCGCCACCATCCTGGCGGGGGCGGAAGCCACCGTCCGTCTTTTCGACGCCAAGGGCCACACCGCCGACGAGATCGCGGTCGTCGCCGCGCGCGAGCATGACGCCGACGAGATCACGCGCCAGGTGCTGACCTCGGTGCGTTCGACCTTCCTGACGCCTTTCGACCGCGCCTCGATCACCTCGCTGATCGGTTCGATGGACGACACCATCGACGAGATGCACGCCGCCGCCACCGCGATCGGCCTGTACCGCCTGACCAGCTTCGCGCCCGAAATGCGCGAGATGGCGGCCGTCGCGGTCGAGGCGGCCCGGCTGACCGTCGAGGCGATGCCGCTGATGCGCGACGTCGCGCGCAACGGCGACCGCCTGCACGCGCTGACCGAGGAACTGGTCCGCCTGGAGGGCCGCGCCGACGAGATGCACGCGGCGGGCCTGAAGCGCACGCTGGACGAATGCGGCGAGCGCGACACGCTGCGCTTCGTCATCGAAAAGGAAGTGTACAAGCATCTGGAGCGCATCCTCGACGCGTTCGAGGATGTCGCCGACGAGATCGACGGCATCGTCATCGACCACGCCTGAGGCGAGGGACATGCACGAACTCGCCTTTCCGTTGCTGGCCGGCCTGATCCTGGTCGCGCTGGCGTTCGATTATCTCAACGGCCTGCATGACGCGGCCAACTCGATCGCCACGGTGGTCGCGACCCGGCTGTTGTCGCCGGTCGCCGCCGTGGGTTTTGCCGCCTTCTTCAACTTCGCGGCCTATTTCCTGACCGTCGCCTTCCCCAGCCTGCACAAGGTGGCGGAGACGGTCGGCAAGGGCCTGATCGCCCAGGACGTGGTGACGCCCGCCGTCATCTTCGGCGCACTGGGCGGGGCGATGGCGTGGAACGTCATCACCTGGCTGCGCGGGATCCCGTCGTCGAGCAGCCATGCGCTGGTCGGCGGCCTGATCGGCGCCGGTGTCGCCCATGCGGGCATGGGCGCGGTCCAGTGGGCGGGCCTCAACAAGACGCTGCTCGCCATCGTCCTGTCGCCGCTGCTCGGCATGATGCTGGCGATGCTGGTCATGCTGCTGAGCAGCTGGGCGCTGCGCCGCTCGACGGCGGGGCAGGCGGAGCGCAGCTTCCGCGCGCTGCACCTCGTCTCCTCGGCGGCCTATTCGCTCAGCCACGGTCTGAACGATGCGCAGAAGACGATGGGGATCATCACGGTCCTCCTCTATTCGACCGGCCGTCTTACGGGACCGTTCGAGGTGCCGCACTGGGTCGCCATCTCCTGCTATGTCGCCATGGCGCTGGGCACGATGACCGGCGGCTGGAAGATCATCGAGACGATGGGCAGCCGCATCACCAAGCTGTCGCAGCATCAGGGGTTCAGCGCCTCGACCGCGGGTTCGATCGTGATCTTTTGCGCCTCGGCGTTGGGGATTCCGGTGTCGACCACGCACACCATCACCGGCTCGATCATCGGCGCGGGCGTGGCGCGGCGCGCTTCGGCGGTGCGATGGGGCGTGGCGGGCAATGTGGTGATCGCCTGGATCATCACCATTCCGGCCTCCGCGGCGATGGGGGCAGGCTTCTACCTGCTGACCAAGCTGTTCTGAAAAGGGGGGGGGCGAGGGCCTCCCCTTTTTCGTTGGGGGGCAAATCCTGTTCTCCGTTCAGCCTGAGCGTAGTCGAAGGCCAAGGGATTCGGTTCGCGCAGAGGCGCGGAGGACGCAGAGGTGGCGTAGCCCGATATCAATATTTTCGGCACCCCGGCGAAGGCCGGGGCCCAGTTGCGGTGCGCCGTCGATAGCGGGTTGCCCTGGCCTCCCTTGCACCGGCGCGGCGCGCCTTCAGGTGCCTGGCACCTGGGCCCCGGCCTTCGCCGGGGAAGAGTGCAATATCTGGAGAAGGCGTCGCTGCGAAGAACGGCATCTCCGCGTTCTCTGCGCCTCCGCGCGAACCCCTAACCTTCGCGCAGGCCGAACGGAACGGGGATGGGGTGAGCGGTGTCAGCCCATCCCCCACACCCTCACGACCCCGTAACCGGCCCTCCGGCTGCCTGGAACAGGGCGACCGTGTCGGTCATCCGTGCCGCCTTGGCCTGGATCAGCTGCGACCGCGCCTGTGCGTCCGTGGCGGTCGCATTCAGCAGTTGCAGCGTCCCGACATCCCCCAGCGCCAGTTGCCGCCGGGCGAAGGTCAGGGCCTGGCCCGCCGCGTTGCTGGCCCGCTGTGCGGCATCCAGCGCCTGCGCGTCGGTCGACAGCCCGGTCAGCGAGTCCGCGACATTGCCGAACGCTTGAAGCACCGCCTGGCGATATTGCGCCTTGGCCCCGTCCAGCGCCGCTTCCGCCGCCTTTTGCTGGTGACGCAGCGCGTTGGCGTGGAACAGCGGCTGGGTGATGCCACCGAGCAGCGCCCAGAAGGGGTTGCCGCTCTTGAACATGTCGCCGAAATTCTGTGCCGAGCCACCGGCATTTGCCGATAGCTGGATGCTCGGCAGGCGCGCGGCGATGGCGGCACCGACATCCGCACCGGCACCCTGCAACTGCGCTTCGGCGGCCAGCACGTCGGGGCGGCGATGGACCAGCTCGGACGGTACGATCGCGGGCAGTTCGGTCGGCAGGCTCAACTGCGCCAGTTCGGGCAGCGGCGGCAGTGCCGACCCCGCCGGACGCCCGATCAGCGTCGCGATGATGGTGCGCTGGGCGGCTTCGGCGCGGATCAGCGGGGGCAGCGCGCCCTCGGCGGTGGCGAGCGCCGCCTGTTGTTGCGCCACGTCGGACGCGCCGACCGCACCCAGCCGCTGCCGCTGTTGCAATGCGGCTAGGATGTCGCGATTGACGCTCACGGCCGTCTGCGCGGCGGCGACCTGTTCGGCGAGGCTCGCCCGCTCGATCAGCGCGGTGACGAGGTTCGCCGCCACCGTCATCCGCGCCGCGTCCAGCTGGTGCCGCTCGACCTCGGCGCGCGCGACGGCGGAGCGGACCTGCGCCCGGTTCCCGCCGAAGGCATCGACGTCATAGGAGACGCTGACCTGCGCGGTGTGCAGCGTGTAGAGCTGCTGGTTCTGGTCTGCGACCGCCGGGGACAGGGCGTTGGACACGCGGGTCCGCTGCGCCTGATAGTTCAGCCCGCCTTGTGGAAAAAGCAGCGTGCCGCGCGTCGCGCGCGCCTGTTCCCGCGCCTGCCGGAGCGAGGCCTCGGCCACGCCCACGTCATTGTTGTGCGCCAGCGCCTCGGCGACCAGCGCGTCGAGCTGGGCATTGCCGAAGGCGTGCCACCATTCGGGTGCGATGGTGGCGGACACCGTCTGGGCCGGGCCGCTGGCCGGTGCGATCACCGGCGCAGGAGCCATGGGCGGCAGGCTGGCATGTGCATCCAGGTCATGCGGGCCGACCGCGCAACCCGAGATACTGGCCGAAACGCACGCGAGCAGCGGCAGGGTCAGGAAACGCTTCATGCCGGAACCCCGGATTCAGGAGTGTTGGTATCGTCCTGGTCGTCGACCATCGGATCATGCTTCTTCTTGCGCTGCGACAGCGGCAGGCGCGTCGAATAGCGGCTGATCAGCACCGGCAGGACCAAGAGGATCAGCACCGGGGCCAGCGTCATGCCGCCGACCACCACAAGGGCAAGCGGCTTCTGCACCTGGCTGCCGATCCCGTGCGACAGGGCGGCGGGCAGCAGGCCGATGGCGGCGACCAGGCAGGTCATGACCACGGGGCGCAGGCTGTTCTTGACGGTGGTGGCCAGCGCATTCTCCCGCGGCGCGCCTTCGTCGATGGCGTTGTTGAAGGTGGTGACGACGAGGATGCCGTCCATCACCGCGATGCCGAACAGCGCCACGAAGCCGATCGCCGCCGAGATGCTGAACGCCGTGCCGGTCAGGGCAAGGGCCAGCACGCCGCCCACGATCGCCATCGGGATCGCGGAGAAGGCAAGCAGGCTGTCACGCATCGAGCCGAAATTGGCGTAGAGCAGCAGCAGGATGAGCACGAGGCTGATCGGCACCACGATCTCCAGACGGGCGATCGCGTTCTTCAGATTGTCGAGCTCGCCCGCCCATTCCAAATGATAGCCCGGCGGCAGGTGGACATTCTGATTGATCCGCGCGCGCGCCTCCTCGACCGCGCCGCCCAGGTCGCGGCCACGCACCGAGAATTTGATCGGGACGTAGCGCTCCTGATGCTCGCGATAGATGAACGAGGCACCGCTGGTCAGCTTGACGTTCGCCACCTCGGACAGCGGCACCTGGATCGTGCCGTTGCCGTCGGGCGAGGGCGCGCCGATCGTGATGTTGCGCACCGATTCCAGCGAGTCGCGCTGGGCGGGCTTCAACCGCACGATGATCGGGAAGTGGCGGTCGGTGCCGGGTTCGTAGAGGTCGGCGGTCGACTGGCCACCGATGGCGGCGGCCACCGTCTGGTTGATGTCGTCGGGCGTCAGGCCGTAGCGGGCGGCCTTGGCACGGTCGACGTCGATGCGCACGGTCGGCTGGCCCAGAATCTCGAACACGCCGAGATCCTCGATACCCTTCACCTTAGCCATCTGCGCCTTGATCTGGTTGGCCAGCTTTTCCAGCGTGACCAGATCGGGGCCGAACAGCTTGATCGAATTGGCACCCTTCACGCCCGAGGCGGCTTCCTCGACGTTATCCTCGATGATCTGCGAGAAGGAGAAGTCGACGCCGGGATACTTCTTCTGGAGCCGGGTCGACAGCTCGTCGATCAGCTTTTCCTTGGTCATGCCCGATGGCCAGGTGTCGAAGGGCTTCAGCGGCACGAAGAACTCGACGTTGAAGAAGCCGGTCGCATCGGTGCCGTCGTCCGGGCGACCATGGGCGGACAGGACCGCCGTGGTTTCCGGATAGCTTGCGATGATCTTGCGCACCTCGTTGGTCACCTTCTCGCCCGCCTCCAGGCTGATCGAGGAGGGGAGGGTGGCCCGGATGTACATGTTTCCTTCTTCGAGGTGCGGCAGGAACTCGATACCGAGCGAGCGCACGCCGACGACCGCCAGACCCATCATCAGCACCGCGCCGCCGATCGTCACGATCTTGTTGCGCAGCGCAAAGGACGCGGCGGGTTCGTAGACGCGGCGAAGCTTGCCGACGATGAACGTCTCGGTCTCGGTCAGCTTGTCGGGCAGCAGCAGCGTGGCGAGCACCGGCGCGACGGTGAAGGTCGCCAGCAGGCCGCCGCTGATCGCATAGGCATAGGTCTTGGCCATCGGACCGAAGATATGGCCTTCCACCCCGGTCAGGGTGAACAGCGGCAGGAAGCTGGCGATGATGATCGCGGCGGCGAAGAAGATGCCGCGGCTGACCTCGGACGAGGCGCCCAGCACCGCGCCGAAGCGGCTGGCCATGGTGTAGTTGCCCTTGCCGCTTTCGACGGCGGCGGAGCGTTCGACCATGTGGCGGAAGATATTCTCCACCATGATGACGCAGGCATCGACCACCAGGCCGAAGTCCAGCGCACCGACCGACAACAGGTTCGCGCTCTCCCCCTGCAACACCAGGATCAGGATCGCGAAGGCCAGCGCGAAGGGGATGGTCGCGGCCACGATGATCGCCGAGCGCAGATTGCCGAGGAACAGCCACTGCAACGCGAAGATCAGGAGGATGCCGACCACCATGTTTTCCATGACGGTGTGGATGGTCAGGTTGATCAGGTCGGAGCGGTCGTAGATCCGCTCCAGATGCACGCCCGGGGGCAGCACGCCGCTGTCGTTGATGTTGGCGACCTCGGCCTGCACGGCCTTGATCGTCGGCATCGACTGGGCGCCGCGCTGCATCAGGACGATGCCCTGCACGATGTCGTCGTCGTTATTGTAACCGGCGATGCCCATGCGCGGCGCGTTGCCGACCTTCACGGTCGCCACGTCCTTGATCAGCACGGGCGCGCCACCCGCCTCGCCGACCAGCACGTTCTGGATCGCGTCGGGCGACTGGATCAGGCCGATCCCGCGCACGATCGCGGCCTGTTCGCCGAAGTTGATCGTCTGGCCGCCGACATTGCCGTCGCTCTTGGACAGCGCCGCCAGCACCTGCGCCACGGTCATGCCGTGCGCGTTCAGCCGGTTCTGGTCGATCACCACGTCATAGGCGCGCAGCTTGCCGCCCCAGCCGGTCACGTCGATGACGCCCGGAATCCGCTTGAACCGGCGCTGGAGCACCCAGTCCTGCAGCGTCTTCAGGTCCATCACCGAATAGCCCTTGGGCGCGACGATGCGGTAGCGATAGATCTCGCCCACCGGCGAGGTCGGCGACAGCGTCGGCTGTGCGCCACCGGCCAGCGGCGGCAGCTGCGACAGGCGGTTGATGACCTGCTGGCGCGCCTGTTCGTTGGTATAGTCGTAGGTGAACTGGATCTTGATGTCCGACAGGCCGAACAGGCTGATCGCGCGGATCGCGGTCAGGTGCGGGATGCCCGCCATCTGGACCTCGATCGGGATGGTGACGTTGCGCTCCATCTCCTCGGCCGACAACCCTTGCGTCTGGGTGATGACCTCGACCATCGGGGGCACGGGATCGGGATAGGCTTCGATGTTGAGGTTGATGAAGCCGATGACGCCAGCGACGATCATCGCGAAGAACAGGCCGACGATCAGCAGTCGCTGACGCAGCGCAAAGTCGACGATGCGGTTCATTATTCGCCGATCCCCGCTTCGTTGACGAACAGCGCGCCCGAGGTGACGATCTTCTCGCCCGGCTTCAGGCCCTGGGTGATGGTGACCAGGCCGTTCGCGGAATCGCCGGTCTGCACGTCGCGCGCGACCAGCAGGCCGTCGGGGCGCATGATCCAGACGCGCGCGGTGTCGCCTTCATGGATAACGGCGGCGGCGGGGACGCGGATCGCCTCGCCCGCATTGCGGTGCTGGATCGCGAAGCTGGCGAACATCTGCGGCTTCAGCGCCTTGTCGGGGTTGGGGATCGAGGCGCGGACCGGCAGGCGGTGGGTCTGCGGGTCGAGCGCCGCGCCGACCAGGTCGATGGTCGCGTGGAAGATACGGCCGGGCAGCGCGGGCGTCGTCACCTCGACGGGGTCGCCGACGCGGACATTCTCGGCATCGCTCTCGGCCACCTGCGCGACCAGCCAGACGCGCGAGGGGTCGGTGATGGTCATGACCGGCTTGTCGCCGCCCTGCGAGACATATTGGCCGGGCGCGACATCGCGCGACGCGACGACACCGCTGATCGGCGCGTGCAGCGTGGTGATGTCGTGGATGCCGGCGACCTCGCCGACATTCTCCAGCCGGTTGATCTCACCCTGCGACTTGCCGAGGATCGCCAGCTTGTCGCGCGCGGCACCCAGTGAGGCGGCGGCGGTGCGGGCGGTCGCCTGCGCGGCGGCCAGATCGGCGCGTGCCTGCTGATAGTCCTTCAGCGCGCCGCCCGCGGTCTGGTAGATCTGCTGCTGGCGGTCCGCATTGCGCTGCGCCGCGACCAGCTGTGCCTGCGCATTCTGGTACGCGGCACGCGCGGCGAACAGGCCGGAGCGCGCATCGACGAAGTCGGTCGTCTTGATGAGCAGCAGCGGCTGGCCCTGGCGCACGACCTGGCCCGCATCGGCGAGCACGCGCACGACCTGGCCCGCATAGGGCATCAGCACCGGGGTCGAGCGCGATCCGTCGGCGGTGATCGCGCCGGTCGCCATCGTCTGGTCACCCGATGCGCCCAACCCGACGCGCACCGTGGGCATCGCCGCCAGCTGGTCCTTCGACAGGCGCAGCGTGCCCGCCGGTGGCGGCGGCGGTGGCACGTCTTCCTTGTGGGTCAGCTTGCCGATGACGGAGATCAGGACCAGCACGCCGATCAGGACGGCGGCGGCGATCCCGACCCAGCGCCATTGCTGTGCCGATGACAGACGACGGGTTTCGGGTAGCGTTTCGTCGGCGGGGTTGGCGTGCATCGGCTTCTTTCGGCGCGAAGGACTGGGAATTGCGCCGGGCGATAGGGGGTATGCCCTGACGCACCGCTTACGGAAATCTTACGAGACGTTCATGTTGATCCGCCCCGAAGCGAGGGCGACGGTCCATTTGCCGATGCGACGAGTGGATGACCGGCCTGTCACATGCCCGGAACGAAACCCACCATTCGTCGTTGAATCCTAACGGTTCAACAGATCACGGGGGGAATGTTCCATGGCCACTCACATGCCGCCGCCGCGGATTTCGGACATGCCGCGCGAGCAGCGGCTGGACGCGCTTTATCGTCGCGCTGCCGAGGACCGGGCGCGCTACATCGCGATGCGCACGCGCCGCCCGGGCCTGGTCGAGCGGTTCATCAACCTGTTTTGAAATAAACGCTTTTTGGCGCGTGCGTTTATGGACGCGCGCGCCGTGTCCGTGGCATCATGGTGCGCATCGTCGCTGGACGACGACGGCCGATGCGAAGTCGCTTGTCGCGCCGCAGGTCGCTGTTACCCAGCGCGATCATGATGATGACCAGCGATGACAGCGCGGATATGGTCAGCCAGATTTCCACCAGAGCGCCTGCCATCCGTTCCCCCATTTCGCGCCGACCCAACGCTCCGGCCCGCGATGCGATCCTCTCGCGCGATCTTTGTTCTCACCAGACCGACACGGCATCGGCCTACAGGATCGGGTGGTCAGCACGCCTGTGCGGCTGATAAGGATGTGCGATGATCCGCTCCGACCGACGCACCTGGACGCTGGCGACGGGCCTGGCCCTGTTGGCGGGCTATGTCGATGCGATCGGCTTCCAGCATCTGGGCGGGTATTTCGTGTCGTTCATGAGTGGCAACGGCACGATGCTGGCGGTCCGGCTGGCATCGTCGCACGGTAGGACGGGGTGGGGAGGCGTCGGCATCCTGGCCGGATTGCTGGCACTGTTCGTGCTGGGTGTCCTGCTCGGCACGCTGATCCGGCTGTTCCTGGCGCGCGCCGGTCAGGCGGCGGTGTTGCTGTTCGTCGCGGTCCTGCTGGGCGGCGTTGCGCTGTGGGGCAACTGGACCGCGCCCGCCATGGTCGTGGCGATGGGAGCGATCAACGCGACGTTCGAACGCAATGGCGAGGTCAGCATCGGCGTCACCTACATGACCGGTACGCTGGTCAAGCTGGGGCAGCATCTGGCGCACATGATCGCGGGGCGACGGCGCTGGGACTGGGTGCCGTATCTGTTGCTCTGGACCGGCTTTCTGGTCGGCGCGGCGCTGGGGGCGCTGATCTTCCCGCGATGGGGAACGGACGCGCTGCTCGCGGCGGCGGTGGCGGCGTTGGTCGCGGCGGGCATCACCTGGCACCGCCGTCCGACGGTCTGACCTACCAGCCGGGCGGGCCCCCGCGCTTTTTAAGTGGCCCGACTTGGATTTCACTCACGAGCAATATAATTACAAGCGCAAGAGTCGGGCATCAGACCCGGGACAGGAGAGCATATGCGCGTGATCGACCATCTGGTTGCCGGCGGACAGACCGCAACCGACGCCGCCGGAACCCGTAAGGGTGACGTCTTCGACCCCAATAGCGGCCAAGTGCAGGCCCGCGTGCTGCTGGGCGATGCCGCGCTCCTGGAACGCGCCGTCGCGGCCGCGCAAGCCGCTCAGCCCGGCTGGGCCGCGACCAATCCACAGCGCCGGGCGCGCGTGATGTTCCGCTTCAAGGAACTGGTCGAACAGAACATGGATGCGCTGGCGCATCTGCTGTCCTCCGAACATGGCAAGGTGATCGCCGACTCGCGTGGCGACATCCAGCGTGGGCTGGAGGTGATCGAGTTCGCCTGCGGCATCCCGCACGTGCTGAAGGGCGAGTACACCCAGGGCGCCGGGCCGGGCATCGATGTCTATTCGATGCGCATGCCGCTGGGCATCGGGGCGGGGATCACGCCGTTCAACTTCCCCGCGATGATCCCGATGTGGATGTTCGGCGTCGCCATCGCCTGCGGCAACGCCTTCATCCTGAAACCGTCCGAGCGTGATCCGTCGGTCCCGGTGCGCCTGGCCGAACTGATGCGCGAGGCGGGCGCGCCCGAGGGTGTCCTGCAGGTCGTGCACGGCGACAAGGCGATGGTCGATGCCATCCTGGACCATCCGGCGATCAGCGCGGTCAGCTTCGTCGGCTCGTCCGACATCGCCCATTACGTCTATCGGCGCGGGGTCGAGGCGGGCAAGCGCGTCCAGGCGATGGGCGGGGCCAAGAACCACGGCATCGTCATGCCGGACGCCGATCTGGACCAGGTCGTCGCCGACCTGTCGGGTGCGGCCTTCGGCTCGGCGGGCGAGCGGTGCATGGCGCTGCCGGTCGTCGTGCCGGTCGGCGACAAGACGGCCGATGCGCTTCGCGAGAAGCTGATCCCCGCGATGGACGCGCTGCGTGTCGGCGTCTCGACCGATGCGCAGGCGCATTACGGGCCGGTGGTGAACGCCGCGCATAAACGCCGCGTGGAGGACTGGATCCAGACGGGCGTCGACGAGGGCGCGGAACTGGTCGTCGACGGTCGCGGCTTCCAGTTGCAGGGCTATGAGGAAGGTTTCTTCATCGGGCCGTCGCTGTTCGACCGCGTGACGCCCGCCATGCAGAGCTACAAGGAGGAAATCTTCGGCCCCGTGCTCCAGATCGTCCGCGCCCCCGATTTCGAGACGGCGGTGCGCCTGCCCAGCGAGCATCAATATGGCAATGGCGTCGCCATCTTCACCCGTAACGGCCACGCCGCGCGCGAATTCGCCGCAAGGGTCGAGGTGGGCATGGTCGGCATCAACGTGCCGATCCCGGTGCCGGTGGCGTATCACAGCTTCGGCGGCTGGAAGCGCTCGGCCTTCGGTGACGTGAACCAGCATGGCATGGAGGGCGTCCGCTTCTGGACCAAGGTGAAGACGGTGACGCAGCGCTGGCCGGACGGCTCGCCGGATGGCGGCAACGCCTTCGTGATCCCGACGATGGCCTGAAGCTAGGCACGCCCCTCCCGCAGGCGGGAGGGGATGGGGGAGGGCAGGCCGCGAGCGACGGTCTCGGTGAGACCCAGTGCCCTCCCCAGACCCCTCCCGCCTGCGGGAGGGGCTTAAGAGATGGAGGCAAGATGACCCAATTCGACCTCACCGACGAACAGCGCGAAATCCAGGAACTGGCGCGCCGGTTCACCGCCGACCGCATCACCCCCTTCGCGGGCGAATGGGACGAGAAGCACATCTTCCCCCGCGACACGATCAAGGCCGCGGCCGACCTCGGTTTCGCCGCCATCTATGTGTCCGAGGAATCGGGCGGCATCGCGCTCGGGCGGCTGGAGGCGGCGCTGATCATGGAGGCGATGGCCTATGGCTGTCCCTCGACCAGCGCCTTCATCTCGATCCACAACATGGCGTCGTGGATGATCGACCGCTTCGGCGATGCGGATGTGAAGGGGCGCTATCTCCCCGACCTCGTCACCATGGACCGCCTGGCGAGCTATTGCCTGACCGAGCCGGGTTCGGGCTCCGATGCCGCGGCGCTCAAGACCCGCGCGGTGCGCGACGGGGACCATTATGTCGTCTCGGGCTCGAAGCAGTTCATCTCGGGTGGCGGCGAGAACGAGGTCTATGTCACCATGGTCCGCACCGGGGAGGATGGCCCCAAGGGCATTTCCTGCCTGGTGATCGACAAGGACATGCCGGGCGTTTCCTTCGGCGCGAACGAGCGCAAACTGGGCTGGCATTCGCAGCCGACGCGGCAGGTGATGTTCGACAATGTCCGCGTGCCCGTGGCCAACAGGCTGGGCGCGGAGGGTGAGGGCTTTCGCATCGCCATGATGGGGCTGGACGGCGGGCGGCTGAATATCGGCGCCTGCTCGCTGGGCGGGGCGCAGCGCTGCCTGGACGAATCCGTCGCCTACGTGAAGGACCGTCGCCAGTTCGGCAAGGCGATCGCCGAGTTCCAGAATACCCAGTTCACCCTGGCCGACATGGCGACCGAGCTGGAGGCGGCGCGCGCGCTGCTCTACCTCGCCGCCGCCAAGGTGACGGACAATGCGCCTGACAAGACGCGCTTCGCCGCCATGGCGAAGAGACTGGCGACCGATACCGGATCGTCGGTGGTCGACCGCGCGCTGCAGCTTCATGGCGGATATGGCTATCTGATGGATTACCCCATTGAGCGTTTCTGGCGCGACCTGCGCGTGCATTCGATCCTGGAGGGGACGAACCAGGTGATGCGGATGATCGTCGGGCGGGATTTGCTGAAGGACTAAGCTGTTTCCCGCCACCGCAACCACCCCGGCGAAGGCCGGGGTCCAGTTGCCATCCGGCCAATGGCGCGCCACGTCATGCGCGGCACCTGGGCCCCGGCCTTCGCCGGGGTCGTAGAACAATAGAGGTAGAGGCGATGACCCAAGACCTGATCGTCACCCGCGAAGGCCCGGTCGGGCGGCTGCGGCTCAACCGACCAAAGGCGATCCACGCGCTGACCCGCGAGATGTGCGAAGGCGTTCTGGCCGCGCTGGAGGACTGGCGCGGCGACCTGGATGTCGAGGCGGTCATCATCGACCATGCCGAGGGGCGCGGCTTTTGCGCGGGCGGCGACATCCGCCTGCTGGCGGAAAGCGGTGCGGGCGATGGCGAGGCTGCGCGCGGTTTCTTCCATGCCGAATACCGGATGAACCACCGGCTGTTCACCTATGCCAAGCCGATCGTCGCCTTCATGGACGGCATCACCATGGGCGGTGGCGTCGGCATTTCGGCCCCCGCCCGCTTCCGCGTCGCGACCGAGAACACCCGCTTCGCCATGCCCGAGACGGGGATCGGCCTGTTCCCCGATGTGGGCGGCGGCTGGTATCTCTCGCGCCTGCCCGGCCGCATGGGTGAGTTCCTCGCACTGACCGGCCACCGGCTCGACGGGGCGGAGGCACATGCACTGGGACTGGCGACGCATTACCTGCCTGCCGCCGCGCTGGAGGAGGCCAAGGCCGCGATCATCGCCGCGCCGCAGGAAATCGCTGCGACGCTCGACCGGCTCGCGACGCCCGCGCCCGCAGCGACGATCATGGCGCACGCCGCCGAGATCGACCGGCTGTTCGCCGCCGACACGCTGGAGGATATCATCGCCACGCTGGAGGCGGATGGCGGCGAATGGGCCGCACGGCAACTGGCCATATTGCGCACCAAATCGCCCCAGGCCTGCAAGGTCTCGCTCCGCCTGCTGCGCGAGGGCAGGCGGACCATCGAATTTGCCGACGAGATGCGCCGCGAATACGGCGTCGCTGCCCATGTCGTACAGCGGCCCGACTTCGTCGAGGGTGTCCGCGCGCTGATCGTCGACAAGGACAATGCCCCCCGCTGGGACCCCGCCACGCCGGAGGGCGTGACCGATACGATGATCGACCATATTTTTGCAGCCCTTCCCGAGGGACAGGCCTGGACACCCGACGACCGCTGAAGAGGACGCCCGCATGACCGACTATAACACCCTGATCGTCGAGCGCCGCGAGGCGGTGACCCTGATCACGCTCAACCGGCCGCAGGCGCTGAACGCGCTGAATGCCGAACTGCTGGCCGAACTGCTCGACGTGATGCGCGCCTATGACGCCGATCCGGAACAGCGCTGCGCCGTGATCACCGGCAGCCCCAAGGCGTTCGCGGCGGGCGCGGATATCAAGGAGATGCAGGAGATGGACTTCGCCGCCATGTACGGCCGCAACCATTTCACGGGCTGGGACGACTTTACCCGCACCCGGAAACCCATCATCGCGGCGGTCGCGGGCTACGCGCTGGGCGGCGGGTGCGAACTGGCGATGATGTGCGACTTCATCCTGGCAGCCGATACGGCGAGGTTCGGCCAGCCCGAGATCAAGCTGGGCGTGACGCCGGGCATGGGCGGCTCGCAGCGGCTCGCCCATGCGGTCGGCAAGGCCAAGGCGATGGAGATGTGCCTGACCGGCCGGATGATGGATGCCGAGGAAGCCGAGCGCGCCGGGCTGGTCGCCCGCATCATCCCCGCCGCCGACCTGGTCGAGGAGGCGATGAAGACCGCCGCGACGATAGCGGGCATGGCGCCGATCGCGGCCCGCGCGAACAAGGAAATGGTCAACGCCGCCTTCGACATGGGGCTGGCACAGGGCGTGCAGTTCGAGCGGCGGCTGTTCCACGGCCTGTTCGGCTCGGCCGACCAGAAGGAAGGCATGGCCGCGTTCGTCGAAAAGCGGCCGCCGGTCTGGACCAACGGCTGATGTGACCCACGCCCCTCCCGCAGGCGGGAGGGGCTCGAGAAGAAAATAACAAGCTAGGAGAGAGCAACATGGCGCGGATCGCCTTTATCGGCCTGGGCAATATGGGCGGCGGCATGGCCGCCAATCTGGCAAAGGCGGGGCATGACGTCCGCGCCTTCGACCTGTCGGTGGATGCGCTGGCCGCGGCAAAGGCGGCCGGGTGCCTGCCCGTCGACAGTGCGGTTGCCGCGATGGACGGCGTCGAGGCGGTCGTGACGATGCTGCCCGCCGGAACCCATGTCGAGCGTGTCTATGCCGATGCGGTCTTCGCCGCCGCGCCGCCCTCCGCCATCCTGATCGACTGTTCGACCATCGACGTCGCCACCGCGCGTCGGGTGGCCGACGCGGCGCAGGCCAAGGGCATGATGGCGGTCGACGCCCCCGTCTCGGGCGGGATCGCCGCGGCCAGGGCGGGGACGCTGACCTTCATGGTCGGCGGGCCCGACCAGGCGTTCGAACGCGCCGAGCCCTTCCTGTCCGTGATGGGCCAGGCGGTAATCCATGCCGGTGGTCCCGGTGCGGGCCAGGCGGCCAAGATCTGCAACAACATGCTGCTCGGCGCGACGATGATCGCAACCTGCGAGGCGTTCGTGCTGGCCGAGAAACTGGGGCTGGACGCGCAGACCTTCTACGACATCGCCTCGGTATCGTCGGGGCAAAGCTGGTCGATGACCAAATATTGCCCGGTTCCCGGCGTCGGGCCGGAGACGCCCGCCGATCACGACTATCAGGGCGGTTTCGCGGCGGCGCTGATGCTCAAGGACCTGAAGTTGGCCATGGGGGCCGCGCGCGACGCAGGCGCGACCACGCCGATGGGCGAGAAGGCGGCGGAGCTGTACACGGCGTTCGTCGGCGAGGGGCAGCCGCCGGTGGACTTCTCGGGGATCATCCGCACGCTGCGATAATCCCTCACCCCGGTTCGGCCTGAGCGACGTCGAAGGCCGCGTTCCGCCCTCTCGACATAGGCTTGGCGGGGGGATGCCCTTGGCCTTCGACTGCGCTCCGGCCTAACGGGGCGGGGGGCGAGATGGCCCCGGAAAAACCCAAGCCGCCTTTTCCCACCCGTCATTGCGGCCTAAAGCCCGGAGGGTGATGGATATTGCCGCCCCCCTCCGCCTGCGCGTCGATCGCGATGCACTTGTCTCCAACTGGCAGGCGCTCGACCGGTTGAGCGGACAGGCGGCGTGCGGCGCGGCGGTAAAGGCCAACGGCTATGGCCTGGGCGCGACGCTGGTCGCCGAAACGCTGGCCCAGGCGGGATGCCGCGACTTCTTCGTCGCCAACTGGGCCGAAGCGCTGGCGCTGGCACCGCTGGGCCTGTCCGTCTCGGTGCTGCACGGCCTGCGCGCCGAGGACATGGCGGCAGCAAAGGCCGGGATCGCCCGCCCCGCGCTCAGCACGCCCGAGCAGATCGTCCGCTGGAAGGAGGCGGGCGGCGGTCTCTGCGACGTCATGGTGGATACGGGCATGAACCGGCTGGGCGTGTCGGTGGCGGCGGTGGCGGAAAGGCTGCTCGACGGCCTGGAGATCGACACGCTGCTCAGCCACCTGGCCTGCGCCGATGAGGATGTCGCGATGAATGCGCGGCAACAGGCCGCCTTTGCCGCACTGGCCGGCCAAACGGCCGCTCGTCGCATGAGCCTGGCCAATTCGGCGGGGATAGGGCTGGGGGGAGCCTATCATTTCGACCTGACCCGGCCGGGGCTGGCGCTCTATGGTGGCATCCCGCGCGCTGACATGGCGACCCATCTGCGCCAGGTCGCGCATCCCGAGGCCCAGATCCTGCAACGCCGCACGGTCCGCGCCGGAGAGACGGTCGGCTACAACGCCACCTGGACCGCACCCGCCGACACGCAGGTCGCGATCATCAATCTGGGCTATGCCGACGGCTATCGCCGTGCGCTGTCGGGTCTTGGCGCGGCGGTCGTCGGGGAGCAACGGCTGCCGGTGCTGGGGCGCGTGTCGATGGACCTGACCGCGATCGACGTCTCGACGCAACCCGACCTGGCCGAGGGCGACTGGCTGGCCATGGAGTATGACCTGGCGCAGGCATCCAAGATGTCCGGCGTCTCGCAATACGAACTGCTGACCGGCCTCGCCCAGCGCTTCGCGCGGGGATAAAAAAGGGGCCCTTCCAGAAGGAAGAGCCCCGATCAAGTCGATCCGATTGGATCAGAAGTTGGCCTTGAACCCGGCGTACAGGAACCGGCCGATATTGTCATACGGATCGCCCGACGCCGTACCGATCAGATCGTAAGGCGGCTTCACGTCGGTCAGGTTGTCCACGCCGACATAGAAGCGGAAGCGCTCGGTTGCGTTAAAGCCGACCTGGATCGAGTGGTAGAACGCTTCGGGATAATACACCACCGGGAAGGCATCGGGATTGCGTGCCGGACGGCCGTCATAGCTGTTCTGCGTTTCCCACTCGCCGATGGTCGACTTGCCTTCGTAACGCAGGCGGTACTGAAGGTCGAAGGTTTCGAAGTTCAGGTTGCCGACGAACTGGCCGCGCCATGCGGAATAGCCAAGCTCGCTCTTGTAGCGGTCACGGAAGGTCGGATCGCCCACATCGGTATAGCCGTTGTTCTGCGCCACATAGCTGGCCAGAACACGAAGGCTCAGGGTGCCCGTGTCGCTGATCTTGGTACGATAGGACAGGTCGAAGTCGATGCCCGAAGTTTCCAGCTTGGCGAAATTGAAACCCTGCGAGAAGAACGACGGACCCGTTGGGGTCAGCGGGATAGTAGTACCGGCATGGATCACGCTCGACTGACCGGCGAAAGTGCCGTTCGGGTTGCGGATGACCGCAGCGCAATACTGATTGTTGATGCCGCTGGGATTGTCATAGCACTGGTTGATCAGCGTCTGGGCCGCCAGCGAGACGATCGCGTCCTTGATCGTAATATTATAATAGTCGACGGTGAGCGACAGGCCACGGATTGCCTGCGGCTGGAACACCGCGCCGATCGTGAAGCTGTTGCTCTTTTCGGCGTTAAGGTTCGGGTTGCCGCGATTTACGCCCGCTATGCTGGCCGCCGTGCCGTTGGTGAACGGTTCGGTGGTGCCGTTGAACGTCTGGGTCGTGGGCACGCCCGCCGCAGCGCAGTTGCGAGCGCGGTTCGGGTTGTTGTTGATGTTGTTCTGGCTGCACGGATCCGAAGGCTGGGCGAAAGTCTGGTTGTTGGCCGTGAACAGTTCGCTCAGCGACGGCGCACGGACCGAACGAGCATAGCCGCCACGGATCGTGATATCGCGGATCGGCGACCAGATTGCGTTCAGATTGTAGGTCCACGGCGTCCCGGCATTGCCCACATTATAGTGCGACACACGCGCCGCACCGGTCAGGGTCAGTTCGTGGAAGAACGGACGATCGGCCAGCAGCGGTACGCTGAGTTCGCCGAACGCTTCCTTGATATCATAGGCGGGCGGGGCGAAAGTCGGGATGGCGTTCAGGAACGTTGCCCCGCTGGCGGTCAGATCGTCATACTTCGAATAGGCCGTTTCGCGACGATATTCGCCGCCCAGCGAGAAGGTGACGTCGCCGCCGGGCAGGCGGAACAGCTTGCCGTTAACGAAGCCCAGCAGGTCGAATTGCTCGGCCTTCTGCTTGCGCGTCGAGTTGACCGAGAAATAGTTCAGTGCTGCCTGGCTGACCTGGCCTTGGCCGAACAGGTTGACGGGCACGCAGGCCGCGTCGTCATTCGCGGTCGAGGCGTCGGCATTGATACCACAGACGATCTGCCCGGCGGCGTTGCGCACGGCGTTGATCGAGTTGTTGTACTTTTGCGTGACGTAGTTGCCCGCCGTCCGGTAGAAGGTGTCGAGACGACCATAATTGGCCGACACTTCATAATGCCAACCCTTGGCGAAATCGCCTTCGACGCCGCCGACGATACGGAAGGTTTCACGGGTATGATCCTCACCGCGACCGCCGAAGTCGACGTTGAAGCGCTGCGCCACGAAGGTCGTTGCGCCGGGCGCCAGTGCCTGACGCAGCGTCGAGCGGGCCTGGTCGGTCAGGTACGGATTGTTGATGCTGAACGAGTTTGTAGCGAAGGTCGGCTGACCTTCCTGCAACGACTTGATCCGAACATACTTGGCTTCGATGAACGGCTTGAAGGCGTCCGAGATGTCGAAGTGTGCCAAGAGGTTGCCCGAAACGCGCTCCATGCGAGGCTGCAACATGCCGAGCAGGCGCAGCGTGGAGCCACCACCGCCGACGCAGTTCGTCGAGGCGGGACGAAGATCGGTGATGCAATTGTTCGCCGTCAGCGTGCCGTTCGGATTGAACAGGAAGTTACGGCCATATTGCGCTAGCGGATTTGAGCTGCCGACATTGGCGATACCTGTGCAGGTAAAGGCGCGGCGGGCCGCGAAGGCTGCCGCCGACTCACCTGTGGCCGCGACTGTCGGGCAGGAAGACGCGAACACGCCGCCTTCCGAGATCGTGCCGTTCCGAATGTTGGACAGAAAGTTGGTATCGGGGATGCCGTCACCGGTTGAAGGCTCACCGCCGGTGCGGATCACGCCACCATTCGGGTTCAACTGCGGGCCGGTATTCTGTACGGCGTTGAACTGGCGACGGCCCGAAAAAGCACCGGTGATGTCGTCACGATCCGTGAAATACACCACGTCTGAGAAGGAGTATTCTGCCGACGCTGCGATGTTGCCGCGGCCCTCGGCGAAATTCTTACCGGCCGTCAGCGCGCCGAAATAGGAACCGCGCGTGCCGTGGCTGGAGATGCCGCTCTGGCCCGTCGCACGGACACCTTCAAAGTCGCGCTTCAGGACGAAGTTGACGACGCCCGCCATGGCGTCCGAGCCGTACACGGCCGAGCTGCCGCCGGTCACGACGTCGACCCGTTCCAAAAGATCGGTCGGGATGGTGTTCGTGTCGATTACGAAGCCGCCGGGCTGCGCAGTCACGTGGCGGCGGCCGTTGACGACGACCAGGGTGCGCTGCGTGCCCAGACCACGAAGGTCGAGCAGGTTCAGGCCCGAGGTGCCGATGAAGCGCGTCGAGTTCGCCTGGCTATAAGTAGTACGCAGGGCTGGCAGCTGGTTCAGCGAATCGCCCAGGTTCAGGTTGCCGGTAGAGGTCAGCAACTCGGCTGTGACCGAGGTAACCGGGGTCGGCGAGTCAAGATTCGGACGAGCCAGACGCGAGCCGGTGACGATGACGTCGCCTGCGGCCTGTTCGCTGCGTTCGGCGACGTTGGGATCGGTAGCGGCATCCTCTTGCGGTTGCGTCGCGGTGGTTCCCGAAGTGGCGGTCTGCGCAAGCGCCGCGACCGGCATCAGGACCAGGGTGCTAGCGAGCGCTGAGGCCCCCAGCAGGGTACGCATGTTCATTCTTTACCCCCGTTATGACGGATCGTTCATGTCCGTTCATCGCAGGGAAAGGAATTTCGGGTTGGAAAACAAGCGTCCGCGCAACGGGATACGAATTTATTGTCATCGTTGTTGCAGGGATGTGACACGATCGACACATCCCTGCAATCCAACTGTTAATCGCGAAATTTTCGAAAAGTGGCGTGTTTATCGCTCAACACACATGGCGATGCCCATCCCGCCGCCGATGCACAGCGTGGCGAGGCCCTTCTTGGCATCGCGCTTCTGCATTTCGTAGATCAGAGTCGTGAGCACGCGCGCGCCGCTGGCGCCGATCGGGTGGCCGAGGGCGATCGCGCCGCCGTTGACGTTGACCTTGTCGGGGTCGAAGCCCAGCTCCTTGCCGACCGACAGCGCCTGTGCCGCGAACGCCTCGTTCGCCTCGATCAGGTCGAGGTCACCGACGGTCCAGCCCGCCTTTTCCAGCGCGCGCTTGGTGGCGGGGACGGGGCCGATGCCCATCACCGACGGATCGACGCCCGCCGAAGCCCAGCTCTTGATCGTGGCGAGAACGGGCGCGCCGCGCTTCTCGGCCTCCTCGCGGCTCATCAGGACGATGGCGGCGGCGCCGTCGTTCAGGCCGGAGGCGTTGGCGGCGGTCACCGTTCCGTCCTTCTTGAAGGCAGGGCGGACGCCCGATACGCTTTCGATCGTGGCACCGGCGCGGATATATTCGTCATCGGCGACCACGGTGTCACCCTTGCGGCCCTTGATGGTGACGGGGGCGATCTCGTCCTTGAAGCGGCCCTCGCCGCGCGCCTTTTCGGCCAGGTTCTGCGAGCGGACGGCGAACCGGTCCTGCTCGTCGCGGGTCACTTGATACTGCTCGGCAAGGTTCTCGGCGGTGATGCCCATGTGATAACCGGCAAAGGCGTCGGTCAGGCCGTCATGGACCATGGTGTCGACCATGGTCAGCGGGCCCATCTTGGTGCCGCCGCGCATCGTCTGGGCGTGGGGCGACAGCGACATCGATTCCTGGCCGCCCGCCACGACGATGGTCGCATCGCCATTGGCGATCGCCTGGAGCCCCAGCGCCACCGCGCGCAGGCCCGAACCGCAGACCTGGTTGACGCCGTAGGCCGGCACTTCCTTCGGAATGCCGGCGGCCATCGACGCCTGGCGAGCCGGGTTCTGCCCTTGCGCGGCGGTCAGTACCTGGCCCAGGATCACCTCGGACACGTCCTCGCCCTTGATGCCCGCCTGTTCCAGCGCGGCGGTGATCGCCACCCGGCCGAGTTCGTGCGCGGGCGTGGCGGCAAAGGCGCCCAGGAAGCTGCCCACGGGGGTACGCTTGGCGGCGGTGATGACGATCTCGGTCATGAAGGTTCCTCTCTTCTGTACGGTCTATCTAGGTGTTGGGAGGGCGGTGATCCAGTCGGCGAGCGGCTGCCAGAGCTGTTGCTCCGCGCGGCCGCCGACGACCATGCCGACATGGCCCGTGCCCCCTGCGCGCCGGTCGGACAGGCCGATGGCGGTGGCGGCGGGGACGATCCGGTCGGCGGTGGCGACGAACTCGACGCTAGGGGCGTCGCATTGCGCGGGTGTGACGGTCGCCCCGGCAACGCGCCATTGTCCCTGGCCGGGACGATCCTGGGCGATCAGCTTCTCGAACAACTCGCGGCCAAAGGCGTGGGGCAGGGGGGCGCCCTGGTTCGCCCAGTCCTCCAGACGGATGAAACGACGCGCCGCCTCGCTGCGCGGATCGAGATCGGCGAAGGCGGCATATTTGGCGATGGTCCGCGCGGGGTCGAGCCGCCAGAAGCCCGCCTGCAACGCCTCCATGGGGACGAGGCCGAGTGCTTCGGAGGTCGGCTTGATCGCGGCCCATTGTGCGGCCATCGCGGCGCGGGCTTCGTCGTCATAGCCCGAAAAATGCCAGGGCGCGGCGATCGCGGCGAGCCCGGCGACCCTGCTGCGGGCCGCCGCCGCAAGTGCCAGAGTCCCGCCCAGGCAATAGCCGACGAGGACCGGCGGGGTCGGAAAGGTTGCGATCAGGGGTAGCAGGAAGCGCTCGACATGGCCTGCCACGTCGATGTCGCGGTCCTTTGCGCCCGGCGTGCCCCAGTCGATCAGCCAGGGATGGCATCCCCGTGTCCGCAGCCAGCGGATCAGTGAGCGGTCGCGGGAGAGATCGAGGATCGAGGGCGGGTTGATCAGCGAGGGCACGAACAGCACGGGACGCCCGGAGGCCGTCGCTCCCCCTCCCGCATCGCGCAATGTCACCCGGCCGCGCCGCCGCCGGACGGGCAGGCTTCGCATGGGACGTTCGCGGCTTGCCGTCTGAAATCGTTTCAGGCCCGCCATGGCGCGCTGCACCAGATCGGGATTTTCCGCAGCCTCGCTGCGCAACATCGCCAGGAACAGCGGCAAAGGGCGCGGACCGTGTTGCGATGCGAAATCCATGGCGTTAGGCTGTACCAAAATCATGAAAGGCGGGGGTTCGATGAAGAAGCAGGCGGCGGACGGCATTGTGATCGTCAAGAAATACGCGAACCGGCGGCTCTACAATACTGAAACCTCCTCCTACATCACGCTGGATCATCTGGCGGCGATGATCCGGGCGGGCCGCGACTTCAAGGTGGTCGACGCCAAGACCGACGAAGACATCACCCATAATGTCCTGACCCAGATCATCATGGAAGAGGAAAGCCGGGGCGAAACGATGCTGCCTGTCAATTTCCTGCGCCAGCTGATTTCGATGTACGGCGACTCGATGCAGGCGGTGGTGCCCGGCTATCTGGAGGCGTCGATGGACAGCTTCCGCCGCAACCAGGAGCAGTTCAAGTCGGCCGTCGAGGGCGCGTTCGCCAACACGCCGTTCGCCGACATGGCCAAGCGGAACCTGGCGATGTTCGAGGCGGCGGCGCAGGGGTTCGCCCCCGGCGCGGTGACGCCTGCCGCCCCCCCGGCACCTGCCGCCCCCGCCGCAAGCAAGGATGCCGAGATGGCCGCGCTCAAGGCGGAGCTGGCGGCGTTGAAGGACAAGATCGAGAAGCTGGGCGAGTAATCTCGTCTTCCGTTCCGCCTGAGCCCTTCGACTGGCTGGCAAGCCAGTCGCTCAGGATAAACTTCGGCGCATCGCGCCGAAGTCGAAGGCCACGCTGTAACCGTAAACGCAGGGCCTTCTCTATTCCTCCCCTGCAAGGGGAGGGGGACCAGCGAAGCTGGTGGAGGGGTGTCACCGCCTGTAAGGACAGTCCTTCCCCTCAACCCGTGACACCCCTCCGTCAGGCCTGCGGCCTGCCACCTCCCCTGCAAGGGGAGGAATGGGAGTCGACTCGCCGCTCCGTTCTGGCGTGACCTTCGAGTGGGCTCAGGCGGAACGGCGGCGGGGAGTGATCGCCTCCATTGAACCCGCACGTGTCCACCGCCATATCGCCGCGCATGAGCGGTAACGAACACGCCATGCCCACCTGGCATGGCACGACGATTTGCTCGGTGCGCCGTGGCGGCCGGGTGGTGGTGGCCGGGGACGGTCAGGTTTCGATGGGCCAGACGGTCATGAAGCCCAATGCGCGCAAGGTTCGGCGTCTGGGCGACGGATCGGTCATTGGCGGCTTTGCGGGCGCGACGGCGGATGCCTTCACCCTGTTCGAGCGGCTGGAGGCCAAGCTGGAGAGGCATAATGGCCAGTTGCTGCGCGCCGCGGTCGAGCTCGCCAAGGACTGGCGGACCGACAAGTTCCTGCGCAACCTGGAGGCGATGATGATCGTCGCCGACAAGGACGTGACGCTGATCCTGACCGGCAATGGCGACGTGCTGGAGCCCGAGAACGGCATCTGCGCGATCGGATCGGGCGGCAATTATGCGCTCGCGGCGGCCCGCGCGCTCGTCGATTATGAACAGGATGCCGAGACGATCGCGCGCAAGGCGATGGCGATCGCCGCCGATGTCTGCGTCTACACCAATGACCGCGTCACGCTCGAAGCCATCGACGGCGCGCAGTAATTTAGGGTTCCCATGAACGACCAGTTGACCCCCAAGGCGATCGTCGCCGCGCTCGACGCGCATATCATCGGCCAGGCCGACGCCAAGCGCGCGGTCGCCGTCGCGATGCGCAACCGCTGGCGTCGCCAGCGCCTCGGCGCGGACCTGCGTGACGAGGTGACGCCCAAGAATATCCTGATGATCGGCCCTACCGGCTGCGGCAAGACCGAGATCAGCCGCCGTCTGGCCAAGCTGGCCGACGCGCCCTTCGTCAAGGTCGAGGCGACCAAGTTCACCGAGGTCGGCTATGTCGGCCGCGACGTCGAACAGATTGCGCGCGACCTGGTCGAGGAAGCCATCCGGCTGGAAAAGGAACGCCGCCGCGTCGCGGTGAAGGACAAGGCGGAAGAGGCGGCGATGAACCGCTTGCTCGATGCGCTGGTCGGCAAGGATTCGAGCCAGGCGACGCGCGAGGCATTCCGCCAGCGCTTCCGCGACGGCCATCTCGACCAGACCGAGATCGAGATCGAACTGGAACAGGCCCCGGCCATGCCGTTCGAGATTCCGGGTGCCGCGCCGCAGATGATCAACCTGTCCGAGATGATGGGCAAGGCGTTCGGCGGCGGCCAGCCGCTCAAGCGGCGCAAGCTGACGGTCGGCGCGGCCTGGACCAAGCTGGTCGAGGAAGAGGCGGACAAGCGGCTCGACCAGGACGAGGTCAGCCGCGCCGCGCTGGCCGATGCCGAGGCGAACGGGATCGTCTTCCTGGACGAGATCGACAAGATCGCGGTGTCCGACGTGCGCGGCGGCTCGGTCAGCCGCGAGGGCGTGCAGCGCGACCTGTTGCCGCTGATCGAGGGCACCACCGTCTCGACGAAGTACGGTCCGATGAAGACCGACCATATCCTGTTCATCGCGTCCGGCGCCTTCCATGTCGCCAAGCCGTCCGACCTGCTGCCCGAGCTTCAGGGCCGGTTGCCGATCCGGGTCGAGCTGAAGGCGCTGACCGAGGGGGATTTCGTCGCGATCCTGTCGGATACCAAGGCGTCGCTGCCTGCGCAGTACAAGGCGCTGATCGGCACCGAGGGGGTGGATATCTCCTTCACCGAGGACGGCATCGCCGCGATCGCGCGCATCGCCGCCGAGGTGAACGCGCAGGTCGAGAATATCGGCGCGCGGCGGTTGCAGACGGTGATGGAGAAGCTGCTCGAGGATATCAGCTTCGAGGCGGAGGACCGTCAGGGGACGACGCTGACCGTGGATGGGGCCTATGTCGACAAGCAACTGTCGGCGGTGGCGCGGAATACGGATTTGAGCCGGTTCGTCTTGTAACGGGGGCGGGGGCTCGGTGAGACACCGGGCCCTCCCCCATCCCCTCCCGCTTGCGGGAGGGGAGCGACAAGATCAGACGTTTCGACTCATTCGTAAGCCAGGCTCTTGGCACGCCCCTCCCGCAGGCGGGAGGGGGTGGGGGAGGGTAGGCCACAGGCCAAAGCGTCTATTTTTTCACCCGATCATACGGCACGAACCCGTCGAAGAAACACCATTGCGACGGGATCGACAGCCCCTGTTGCAACACCCGGAACCGGTCGTTGCGACAGACCTGCGAGCCCCAGCGGTCGATCAGCAGCGTGTTGAACGGCTGAATGCCGACACACTGCCCCCGCACCTTGGCCCGCCACAGGCGGCGGCCGGCATTGATGACGATCACGTCCTTGCCGGCAATGACCGGCCCCGACATGGTGGTGCTGGTATCGACGCACTGTGCCGGTGGCCCCTCGACGCGCCCGGTAAAGGGGTCCGACTTGGCGGCCGACAGCGTCAGGGTGAGCGCCGCGATGGCGGCGATGGTCACGATGCGACGCATCACCGGTCTCGCCGATAGGGGACGAATTCGCCGAAGCTGCAACTGCCGGTGAAGAAGCCCGACGCGCGGTCGACCGTCTGGGCGATGTCGCCCGAACAGAGCTGGCCGGTGGTGGTCCGCGTCACGAAGATGTTGTTGCCTGAACCGCCGACATTGTCGCATCCGCCCGCGGTCCGGCTGACATATTTCAGGCGCGGCGACACGGTATAGACGATGGCGGGGCCATAGGAGCGGACCTGCTGCGTCCGATACTGGCTGATGCACTGGGTCGGGGCCTGCGGGGTCAGCCCGCTCAACGCCTTGGCCAGATCGGCCTGCTCGGTCCGGGCGCGCTGTTCGACCCTGGCCTTTTCCGCCGGGGTCAGGGTGCACGCGCCCAACAGGGCCAGGGGAATCAGACCAGAAGCCAACGTTATGATACGCATCATTTCGTCTCCGTCATAAGGCCCCTGTAGCAGTTGCTTAACCCTTGAACGCGTCCTTGGCTGCACGTCGCTCCGCCAGTTCGTCGGCATCGACCGAGCGCAGGAAGGGGTTGGTCGCACGTTCCAGCGCGATCGTCGTCGGGATGGTCGGCTCCCCCTGTTCGCGCATCGCGGTGACATCGGCCAGCCGCTCGGCGATCGCGACATTGTCGGGCTCGGCGACGGCGGCATAGCGCGCGTTGGAGAGGGTGTATTCATGCCCGCAATAGACGCGGGTATCGCCGGGCAGCGCGGCCAAGCGGCGCATATTGGCGTGCATCTGCGCCGCCGTCCCCTCGAACAAGCGCCCGCAGCCCATCGCGAACAGCGTATCGCCGGTAAAGATGGTCGCCCGGTCGGCCAGGTGGAAGGCGATGTGTCCCGCCGTATGGCCCGGCACCGCCCAGATGGTCGCGGAAGCATCGCCGACCGCGATCGTGTCGCCTTCGGCCAGCAGCGTGTCGAGCCCGTCGATCCGGTCGGCCTCCGCCGCCGGGCCCGCCACCGACGCCCCGTCCGCCTTCAGCGCGGCGGCCCCGCCGACATGATCGGGATGCCAGTGGGTCAGCCAGACCTGGTCGATCGTCCAGCCGCGCGCCGCAGCGGCGGCGGCGACGGGCGCCGCCTCGCCGGGATCGAGCGCGACCGTCTTCCCTGAGTCATGGATCAGCCAAGCATAATTGTCCGAAAGAACGGGGACCCGAACGATTTCCATCGACCCGCCCTTACCAGGTTCCGATATTGGGCATCGAGGCCCAGGGCTCGGCCGGGGGCAGCGCCCCGTCCTGCAGCAGCTCGATCGAGATGCCGTCGGGCGTCTTGACGAAGGCCATGTGCCCGTCGCGCGGCGGCCGGTTGATCGTGATCCCGGCGTCCATCAGCCGCTGGCACGTCTCGTAGATATCGTCGACGCGGTAGGCGAGATGGCCGAAATTGCGGCCGCCGGTATAGATTTCGGGGTCCCAATTATGGGTCAGCTCGACCTCGGCCCGCCCCTCGTCGCCGGGCGCCGCCAGGAAGATCAGCGAGAAACGGCCGCGCTCATTGTCGATGCGGCGCACCTCCTCCAGTCCCAGCAATGCGAAGAAGCGGATGCTGGCGTCGAGGTCGCTGACGCGGATCATGGTGTGGAGATAGCGCATCCTGTATCCTGACTTTGCCATGAGGGCCGGTGATGTACCCCCGATCGCGTGGCGCGACCTTTACGTACGATAAGCCTCAACGCGAGGGAAATTGTGCCAGCGCCTTGGCGGTTTCGGCACGGATCGGGCTGTCGGGCGGGGCGAGGCGCGCGGCCTCGCTCCAGGCCTTGCGCGCCGCCGCCTCGTCGCCCGCCACGGCGGCGATGTTGCCGGCCTCAAGCTGGACATTGGCATCGTCGGCGGAGCGGGCCAGGGCCTGTGCGATGTCCTTCTGCGCACGGGGCAGGTCCTTCATCCGCCGCGCCAGCGTCGCCGACAGCAGCCAGGCGAGCGGATCGGCGGGCGCATTGACCAGCGCGGCGTCCAGGTCGACCCGCGCCGCCGCCGGCTGCCCCGCCGCGACCAGCGCACGCGCGCGGTCCAGCTGTGCCTCGCCCAGCGCAAAGCCGGTCAGCTCGCCTGCCGCCAGGGCCGCGTCGAGCGCGGTGCGTGCATGGCCCGCATCCCCCGCCGCCAGATAGGCATTGCCCGCCTGCGCCCAGTAATTGGCGGCACGCACGTCATGGCCCAGCTCGGCGGCGCGCGCGGCCTGGTCGAAGGCGCTGGCCGCCGCCATCCAGTTGCGCTCGGTCGCGAAAGCGAGGCCCAGGCATTGCTGCGCGAAATAATCGCCGCCCGCCAGCCGCCAGCGTGTCGCCTCCGCCTTCGCGGCGGCGGGATCGCGATCGGCCAGCGTCACGCACCGCTGATACCGCGCCTCGCGCGGGTCGGCGGGCAGGGCCGCGGGTGTCGGCGCGCGCTGCGCCTTGCTCTGCGGGGTGGTTTGGGTGGCGGCGGCAAGCGCCAGGGACAACAGGATCATAGGCGGTGCAACACGTCCTCGACGGCCCGGATCAGCAGCGCGATGTCGGCATCGCGCGACAGCCGGTGGTCGCCGTCCTTGATCAACACAGTCTGCACATCGGCTGAACGAAACAGCTGGGCCAGATGGGTCGTCCGCTGCCACGGCACATCGGGGTCGGCCATACCCTGGAGCAGCCGCACCGGCCCGTCGAATGCGATGGGGCCGAAGGTCAGGCGGTTGGCCTCGCCCGAAGACCAGAAGCGGCGGGTATAGACGGTGGGGGCGGGGCCGTAAGGGTTGGGTCGCTCCAGCCGCCCGGCCTGGAGGATCGTCATCTTCTCGTCTTCCGAAAAGCCCCAGTCGGTGAAGTCGGGCGCGGGTGCGATGCCGACCAGCGCCTTCACCTGATCCGGCCGGGCAAGGGCTGCGAGCAGCATCAGCCAGCCGCCCATCGACGACCCGACCAGAATCGCCGGGCCCTTCACCACCGTGTCGAGCATCGCGACCACATCGTCGCGCCAGTCGGCCAGCGCCTGATCCTCGAACGCACCCTCCGATTCGCCGCAGCCGCCATAGTCGAAACGCAGGAAAGGGCTGCCGTTCGCGCTGGCCCACGCTTCCAGCGCGACCGCCTTCGAACCCTGCATGTCCGACGCATAGCCGGGCAGGAAGACGATCGCCGGGCCGGTCCCCGGCGTCCAGTGACAGGCGAGCTTGGGGCGGGGGGCGGGGGCGTCGGTCATGACGGGGATTTAGGGATTGGGCGCGGGATTGGAAACCCGGTGACCAATCCCCACCCTCCGCTCAGGCTGAATGAAGGGTGGATTTGCGCCGCGCGACGAGGACTGCCAGTCCCTCGCAAGCGATCCCGGAAGTCTCCGGTCCTACGGCCGCCAGTTTCACCGTGTCACGCACGACGCCTAGGCTTTTTAAATCTGGTTTCCGTACGCAGCAAGCCAGCGAGGGGTGGAGGGGCATCCCCCCTCAGATCACATATTCCACGCTCTTCATCTGTGCCTGCGCGGCCTGTTTCTTGCGCCGCTTGGCCACCATTTCGGCATGGAGCCGGGCCACCGTGTCGCTGCCCGTCGTGGTGCACAGCCCCGGCACCACCGCATGGACGATCGCGCCCAGCCCGCCCAGGATCATGATCCCCCCGAACCGCGCCGCGACGCCGAAATGCTCGGTATAGCTTTCGCCGACGCTGTCGGGATGCTCGGTAAACAGGCGACGGAACATGGTCAGCGCTCTCCTATGGCCGAGCGCCGATCCTATCACGGCGATGGGGATTGGCCAAATCAGCCTTTCGAGGGGCTGACGAAGATCTCTTCGATCGCGCGGTCGAACAGTTCGGCGATCTTGAAGGCGAGGGGGAGCGACGGGTCGTAGCGCCCAGTCTCGATCGCGTTGACGCTCTGGCGGCTGACCTCCAGTCGCTCGGCCAGATCCTGCTGGCTCCAGCCGCGCTCGGCGCGCAGGGTGCGGAGGTGGTTGTTCACGCCCTCGCCCGCCATTCGGTCAGCGCATTGATGCAGCCGCCCAATCCGAAGCCGCCGAACCACAAAACGGTCGTCCAGTAACCCTGCGCATGGTCGACAAGACCGAAGCCCTCCAGAAAGCCCCATGCTGTCGTTACCGACAGGGCAAAGCCGGTCGCGATCAGCGACTGGCGCACCAGCAGCATCCGGACATATTCGTCGCGCATCTCGACCAGCAACCGGCCGATGACGACGAACACGCCCATGATCGGCAGCGCGGGCAGCACGGCGACCATATAGGCCAGCATCCCGGTCGGGTGAGCGTGGCGGAACCACATATTCGCCCCCACCAAAGCAACGGCGTACAGCGTCATCGTCATGATCAGGCGGCGCGTGTAGCGCTTCATTTCGGGTTGCATGGGCATGACGAACCTCCTTCGGGTGTGAAGGAGGCTTTACATGGAAAGCTCGCTTTACGTCAAGTGTCCTTTACGTCGCGGCGAGGCTCTCCACCATGTCCTGCGCCAGCAGGCTGAGCGTGTCGTCGCGCGCACCCATCACCACGATGCGGTCGCCCGCCCGTGCTTCCGCCACCAGCATTGCCGCCGCTTCGGTGCGATCCGCGATGTGGCGGGCGTCGACTCCGGCGGCGCAAAGGTCCGCGACGATGTCCGCGCTGGTCACTTCGCGTGCCACGGTGCCGCCGAAATAAGCCGGGTCGGGCATCGCCAGCACGTCACCCGATTTCATCCGCGCCGCGATGCTCTCGACCAGTTCGCGGCGCATGACCTTCAATGGGCCATAGCCATGCGGCTGGAACAGGATCAGCAACCGGCCGGGAAAGGCGTGGAGCGTGTCGAGCGTCGCGGCGATCTTGTCGGGGTTGTGGCCGAAATCGTCGATGACGGTGACGCCCCGGGCCTCGCCGACCTTCTCGAACCGGCGCTTCAGGCCGGTGAAGCGCTCGACCGCGCGGATCGCGTCGATCAGGGGCACGCCCGCCGCCACGCTCGCCCCGATCGCGGCCAGTGCGTTGGAGACGTTGTGGCGGCCCGGCACCGACAACCGAACATGATAGCCAGCCCCGCCCGTGATCAGGTCGAAGCCAATGGCGAACGGCTCGGGCTTCAGCGCCTCTGCGACCAGATCGCCCGCGCCCTCGACCGCGAAACTGGTCAGGTTGGGAATGTCGGCCAACAGCGCCGCCGTCTCGGCATCGCCCGCATTGGCGACGACATGGGATGCGCGAGCGGCGAACCCACCGAACAGGACGCGCAATTCCTCCAGCGACTTGTGGTCCAGGCTGACATTGTTGAGGACCGCGATGGCCGGGTTGTAGAGCGCGATCGAGCCGTCGCTTTCGTCCACCTCGCTGACGAACGCCTCGCCACCGCCGACCAGCGCGCTGGCGAAGGGGCTGTCGGGTGAGACGAAGTCCTTCATCACCGCGCCGTTCATCGCGGTCGGATCGCGTCCGGTCTGGTGCAGGATGAAGGCGATCATGCCGGTGACGGTCGACTTGCCGCTGGTGCCAGCGACACCGATGGGGAGCGTGCTGTCGTTGAACAGGCTGGCCAGCATCTGCGCGCGGGTGGCACGCGGGCAGCCCAGCCGGTTGGCGGCGACGATGTCGGGCACCGTCTCCTCGACCGCGGCCGAGGCGATGACGAGCTGGTCGGCCGAGGTCACGCCCGAGCCATCCTGCGGGTGGAGCGCGATGCCTGCGTTGCGCAGTGCGTCGAACTTGGCCGCGACCCGCCCCTGGTCGAGCCCCCGGTCGGAGCCCGCGACCGTCTGCCCACGTGCGCGCAGGATCATCGCCAGCGGCATCATGCCCGATCCGCCGATACCCACCAGAAAACAGGAATTGCCGTTGGTCATGGCGCCACGCTATCGGCGAGTTGGCGACACAGGGCAATGCCCGGCCAGGTGATGGACATGGGGGACGCGCTGAAATGAAGATCGGAATCCTCGCCCCCGCCAGCATCGGCAATCCCGCCGCCGAAGCCCCCGTGAGCGCGTTCGCCGCGATCGCCTATCCGCAGGTCGACCTGATCTTCCACCCGCAATGCTATGAGCAGGACGGGCATTTCGCCGGTTCGGACGAGCGCCGCGCCTCGGCCTTCCTGGAGTTCGCCAACGACCCCGGCATCGACGCGATCTGGTTCCTGCGCGGCGGTTACGGCTCGAACCGCATCCTTTCGCGGGTCATGCCCAATCTGAACGCGGCGGCGGGGCACAAGACCTATATCGGCTATTCGGACCTGGGGTTCGTGCTGGCGGCGCTCTATGCCCGGCGGATCGGGCGGCCGGTGCACGGACCGATGGCCAGCGACATACGGCGCCAGCATGGCGACGTGACGGTGGCGCGCTCGCTGGGCTGGCTGGTCAGCGGCGACCGGCAGGGGCTGGAGCCCGGCCTCGACGGCCGTCCGGCGGCGGCGTTCAACCTGTCGATCCTCCATGCGTTGATCGGCACGCCCTGGCTGCCCGACCTGACCGACCATGTGTTGATCATCGAGGAAGTGTCGGAGCATCTCTATGCGGTCGACCGGATGCTGTTCACCATGGCGAACGCCACCCAGTTGAAGGGCGTGGCGGGGGTCCGGCTGGGCGCGGTCAGCAACGTGCAGGCGAACGAACCCGAATGGGGCGAGACGCTGGAATTCATGATTCAGCGCTGGTGTAGCGAGATGGGCGTGCCGTATCTTGGGCGGGCGCGGATCGGGCACACGCAGGACAATCATCTGGTGCCGTTCGGAATCGTGTGAGGGGGAGAGGGCATGAGAAAGCTGAGCTTGGCGGTATTGGCAGGTCTGTCTACCACGGGGGCATTGGCCCAGACGGCGCAACCGCCGCGCCAGATTCTGGTATCGGCGCTGGGCACTGCCCGCACGCCGCCGGACCGGGTGACTGTCGGCTATATGGTGCGTGGTGAGGGGGCGACATCGGACGAGGCCACCGCAAAGCTTCGCGATCAGGCGAAGGCGATCCGCAGCGAGGTCGAGGGGCTGTTGCGGGGCGCGGTGGAGTTTCGCGCGTCGCAGTTCGACATCGCTCCGGTCCGCTCGCGCGAGTGCAATGCCAATTCCTACGGCCCGCCCCAGCTGTCGACCGGGCCGTGTGCGATCCTGGGCTATGTCGCGACCATGCCTGTGGCGGTCGTCACGTCGCGCGTCGCCGATGCGGGTACGCTGGTCGGTCTGATTGGGCGGCTAGGCGGGCTGCAGGCAAGCATCGCCCGCTATTGGCTGAGTAACGACGATGCCGCGCGGCAACAGGCCATGCGCGCGGCGCTGACCAACGCCAAGGCACAGGCGACACTGATCGCAGAAGGATCGGGGAGCAGACTGGGCGCACTGCTTCGCGTGCAGGACAGCAACTATCGCGAAGTAACGATCGAGATGACCTCTGTGGATGCGTCTACCGGATACCCGCCGCCGCCACCCGCTCCGGCGGCGCCGCCCGCCCCGATCCGGATCGACATGGCGCCGCAGCCGATCGAGACGAATGTTCGCCTGATGGCCGCCTACGCGATCGAACCCTGATGCCTCCACCGCCTAGCGGCGGGGATCATGCCGCCGGTCGAACCGCTGGCGCCATTCTTCGGTCAGAGGGACCGCAACACAAGGCATTAACCATTGCGCCCTAAATTCGCCGCCATGGAAATGCGCAAGATCTGCAGCGGATGCCGCGACGGTGTCGATTTCGAAATCCCCTTCGTCATGGCGTTCCAGCCGATCGTCGACACGGCCAGCGGCCGTCCCTTCGCCTATGAGGCGCTGATCCGGGGCGCCGGGGGCGAAAGCGCGTTTAGCGTGTTGTCGCAGGTGAACGAGGCGAATCGCTATTCGTTCGACCAGGCGTGCCGGGTCAAGGCGATCGAAACCGCGATGGCGGCGGGGATCATGGACGGCGACGCGCGGCTGTCGATCAACTTCCTGCCCAATGCCGTCTATTCGCCGATGGCCTGTATCCAGCTGACCCTGCGCACCGCGCAGGCGCAGGGGTTGCCCGTCGACCGGCTGATCTTCGAGTTTACCGAGAATGAGCAGATGGGCGCGCCCGAGCATGTCGGCGGGATCATCGAAACCTATAAGCAAATCGGGTTTTCGGTCGCGATCGACGATTTCGGGGCGGGGCATTCGGGGCTGGACCGTTTCGTCCGCTTCCGCCCAGACGAGGTGAAGCTGGACATGGAGCTTGTCCGCGACATCGATACCGATCCCAGGCGGCGCGCCATCGTGCGCGCGATGGTGGGCATGTGTGCCGAACTCGACACGCTGCTGATCGCAGAAGGGGTGGAGACGGCGGCGGAGGCTGCGATGCTGATCGATCTGGGCGTGCGCTATCACCAGGGTTATTGGTATGCGCGTCCGGCGCTGGCGAGGTTGCCGGAGATCCAGGCCCACGCCTGACATCGCCCCGACTGTCTGGCGGGATATACCTGTCGGGGATTTGTCCCTATAGAGCCCTTCGCGTCGGGCTCTGCCGGCGCATCACCAGCCCTTATCGAAGAGAGTATCCATGTCCGCGATGTTCCGTATCACGCTGCCCGACGGTTCCGTCCGTGAGGTCGCGCCCGGAACTACCCCCGCGGACATCGCCGCCGCGATCGGGCCGGGCCTGGCCAAGGCGGCGATCGCCGCGCGTGTCGATGGCGAGCTGCGCGACATCATGCGCCCGCTCGAGGGCGACTCCGCGCTGGCGCTGGTGACCGCGAAGGACGAGGCCGACGCGCTCGAACTCGCCCGCCACGACTTCGCGCATGTCCTGGCCGAGGCGGTGCAGGCGCTGTTCCCCGGCACGCAGATCACCTTCGGTCCCGCCACCGACGACGGTTTCTATTACGACTTCGCGCCGAAGGATCGCCCCTTCACCGAGGAGGACCTGCCCGCGATCGAGGCCGAGATGCGCAAGATCATCGCGCGCGACGAGCCGTTGATCCGCGAGGTCTGGACCCGCGAGCAACTGATCGAACGCTGGAACGCGCAGGGCGAGACGTTCAAGGCGCAGTGGGCCGCCGAGCTGCCCGATACCGAGGAACTGACGGTCTATCGCGCCGGCAAGGGCGAAGACGCCTGGCTCGACATGTGCCGCGGCCCGCATCTCGCCTCGACCGGCAAGCTCGACCCCAACGCCTTCAAGCTGACCCGCGTGTCGGGCGCCTATTGGCGCGGCGACCAGAAGAACGCGATGCTCAGCCGCATCTACGGCACCGGCTGGCTGAACAAGAAGCAGCTCGCCGAACATCTGACCCGGCTGGAGGAAGCGGCCAAGCGCGACCATCGCAAGCTGGGCAATGAGATGGACCTGTTCCACCTCCAGGCCGAGGCGCATGGCTCGGTCTTCTGGCACCCCAAGGGCTATCGCATCTGGCGCGAGCTGGAGGCGTATATGCGCCGTGCGATCGACGCGGGCGGTTATCGCGAGGTCAAGACCCCGCAGGTGATGGACGCGCGCCAGTGGGAGCAGTCCGGCCACTGGGGCAAATATCGCGAGAATATGTTCGTGATCCCCGACGAAGTGCCCAACGTCGAGGACGAGGGTCCGCTGGTCTCGGACGACGCGCAGTGGATGGCGCTGAAGCCGATGAATTGCCCGGCGCACGTCCTGATCTTCCGCCAGGGGATCAAGTCGTACCGTGACCTGCCGCTGCGCTTCTACGAGAATGGCTGCTGCCACCGCAACGAGCCGCATGGCGCGCTGCACGGCCTGATGCGCGTACGCCAGTTCACCCAGGACGACGCGCATATCTTCTGCCGCGAGGACCAGATCGTCGAGGAAGTCCGCGCCTTTTGCGAATTGGCGGACCGGATCTACAAGGATTTCGGCTTCACCTATTCGATCAAGCTGGCGCTGCGCCCCGAAAAGCGCTTCGGCACCGAAGAAATGTGGGACATGGCCGAAACCGAGCTGCGCGACGCGGTCGTGCGGGCGGGGCTGGCCACCGAAGCCTATGGCTGGGAAGAGCTGCCGGGCGAGGGGGCTTTCTATGCGCCCAAGCTGGAATGGCATCTGACCGACGCGATCGGCCGGACGTGGCAGGTCGGCACCATCCAGTCCGACCGCGTCCTGCCCGAGCGGCTCGACGCGTCGTACATTGGCGAGGATGGCGAGCGGCATCGCCCGATCATGCTCCACCGCGCGATCTTCGGCTCCTACGAGCGGTTCATCGGCATCCTGATCGAGCATTATGCCGGCCGCTTCCCCGTCTGGCTGGCACCCGTGCAGGCGGTGGTCGCGACCATCGTGTCAGACGCGGATGGTTATGCGGAAGAGGCGGCGGCCAAGCTGGCGGCGGCGGGCATCCGGGTCGAAACCGATCTGCGCAACGAGAAGATCAACTACAAGGTGCGCGAGCACTCGGTCGCCAAGGTCCCCGTGCTGCTGGTCGTCGGCAAGCGCGAGGCCGAGGAAGGCAAGGTCGCCGTCCGCCGTCTGGGGTCCCAGGCGCAGGAGGTGATGACGCTGGACGAGGCCATCGCGATGCTGCGGTCGGAGGCGACTCCGCCGGATCTGCGCGGCTGAAATCGGCTGACGTGACCGAAAGGGCGGGACGTTTGTCTCGCCCTTTCAAATATGCGCCCGATCGCCTATATTGATGCTGTAATTGCCACAGGAGAAATACCCATACGTCCTCCCATGATGCGCCGTCCGATGCAGGCGCCGCCGATGAACGGTCCTCGGTTCAACGAGTGGATTCAAAGCCCCAAGGTTCGCGTGATCGACCATGAGGGCGAGAATCTCGGCGTGATGTACACGCGTGAGGCGATGGCCCAGGCCCAGGAACTCGGCCTTGACCTGGTCGAAGTGTCGCCCAACGCAGATCCGCCCGTCGCCAAGTTCCTCGATGTCGGCAAGTATAAGTACGAGGCGCAGAAAAAGGCCAACCTCGCCCGCAAGTCGCAGAAGACGCAGGAGATCAAGGAGATCAAGATGCGTCCGAACATCGACGACCATGACTACGACACCAAGATGAAGAAGGTGGTCGAATTCATCGGCGAGGGCGACAAGGTGAAGGTCACCATGCGCTTCCGCGGCCGCGAGCTGAGCCACGGCCAGCTCGGCATGAACGTGCTCCAGCGCGTCGCCGAGCAGGTGGCCGAGGTCGCCAAGGTCGAAGCCTATCCGCGCATGGAAGGCCGCCAGATGCTGATGGTGCTGGCGCCGAAGTGAGGCGCGGCGACTCGGGGGTGTAGTTCCTCGGATTGTCCATGTTTCAAAAACCCCTGGTGGCCGGATGGGCTGCCGGGGGTTTTTGTTTTGGGTTCGCGCTGAGGGCGCTAGAGCACGATGACGTCAGCTTGACCCACCCCTCCCCTGAAGGAGAGGGGCTTTCTTTGGATTCGCCCCATGCCATCGCATTCTAAGGTTCCTGGATGCTCAGCATATTGTGCGATGGGACCGTATGCGACTGGCCAAACCCTCCGTTCCGCCTGAACATAGTCGAAGGGCACGCCCCGTTACCCAACCGCGAGTGAGGTTGATCCATCAAATCCGAAGCGCCACCCCGGCGGAGGCCGGGGTCCAGTAGGGGGTGCCGTTGGGATGGTCCGGCTCGCTCCAACAATGAAGCCTTCGCAACTGGACCCCGGCCTTCGCCGGGTTGGCGCAGGAGAGAAGGTGCAAGGCTGCCCTTCCGTTCGCACCGGGCGAAGCCGAAAGGCATAGGGCGACGCTCAGGCTGAACGGCGCGTGGAAACTACGCCGCCATCTCCATCGCTTCCCCCGCCGCGGCCCCCAGCAACCGTTTCTCCAGCGTCTTCAACCGCCCGCTATTGGTGATCTGGTCCCCGGTCAGGTCGGTCAGGTAGAATACGTCGACCGCGCGCTCGCCATAGGTCGCGACATGGGCCGAGTGGATCGTCACCTTCGACTGGAACAGCGCATGGGCGAGCTGGTTGAGCAGCGCCGGTCGATCCCGCGCATGGACCTCCACCACCGTGAACCGGTTCGACGCGCGATTGTCGATCAGGACGTTGGGCGCGATGTGGAAGGCGTCGGCGCGCGGGCGGGCATTGGGCTTGGCGACCAGTCGGTCGGCCAGCTTGCTGCGATTGGCCAGCGCATCCTCGATCGCGCGGCGCAGGCGACTGAGCTGCCCCGGATCGTCGAACGGACGGCCCAGCGGATCCTGGACCAGGAAATTGTCGATCGCCATGCCATCGCGCGTCGTGTGGATGCGCGCGTCGATGATGTTGCCGCCCGCGACATGGATCGCGCCCGCGATGCGGTAGAACAGCCCGGGATGGTCGGCGGCATAGATGGACACCAGCGTCGCGCCACGCTCGCCATAGACTTGCGCGTCGATCGACAGCTGGGCGTCGCCCGCCGCCGCCATCTGGCGCGCATTATGGGCCAGCACATCCTCGGGCTCGGCGATCCAGTAAGCCTCGGGCAGGCGGTGGACGAGCGCGGCGAACTGCGCCTCGGGCCAGCCGAGCAACTCGCCCAGCCGCGCCTGCTTGGCGGCGATCCGCTCGGTCCGGCCGCGCTGCTTGTGGCCCAGGCGAAGGACTTCCTCGGCCGCTTCGTACAGGTCGGCGAGCAGTTGGCGCTTCCACCCGTTCCACGTCCCCGGCCCCACGGCGCGGATATCGACGATGGTCAGGACCAGCAGCAGGCGAAGCCGCTCGGGGCTCTGCACCGTTTCGCAGAAATCGAGGATCGTCTTGAAGTCCGACAGGTCGCGCTTGAATGCGGTCGCCGACATCAGCAGGTGCCAGCGGACCAGCCAGGCGACCGTCTCGGTCTCGGCATCGCTCAGGCCCAGGCGCGGGCAGACCCGCTCGGCGACTTCGGCACCCAGGATCGAATGGTCGCCGCCGCGCCCCTTGGCGATGTCGTGGAGCAGCACCGCGACATAGAGGACGCGCCGCGACACGATCTGGCCGATGATCGCGGAGGCGACGGGATGTTCCTCCACCAGTTCCTGCCGCTCGATCCGGGCGAGCAGGCCGAGCGCGCGGATGGTGTGTTCGTCGACGGTGTAGTGATGGTACATGTCGAACTGCATCTGCGCGACGATGCGGCCGAAATCGGGCAGGAAGCGGCCGAACACCCCAGCCTCGTTCATCCAGCGCAGGACCAGCTCCGGGTCGCGGCGGCTGGTCAGCACGTCGAGGAACAGCGCGTTGGCGCGGGGGGCGCGGCGGATATCGTCGACCAGCTTGGCATCGCGCGACGCCGCCCGCATCGCCAGCGGGTGCACCTCCAGCTCATACCGGTCGGCGAGCTGGAAAATCTCGATCAGGCGGACCGGGTCTTCCTGAAAGAAATCGTCGCGCGGCAGGGCGAGGCGTCCGCGATCGAGGACGAAGCCGTTCAACCGGCGTGGTCGCCGGCGAATGGTGGGCAGGCCGAAACGGTGCCCGCGCGCCGCGAACCGCTCGTCCAGATGCGCCAGGAACGCGCCGGTCAGCGCGCCGACCGTCTTCACCTGCAGGAAGTAGAGCTGCATGAACCGCTCGACCTTGGCCTTGCCCGGCCGGTCGGAGAAGCGCATCCGCTCGGCGATCTGGCGCTGCACGTCGAAGGTCAACCGATCCTCGGCACGGCCCGTGATGGTGTGCAGGTGACAGCGCACGGCCCACAGGAAATTGTCGGCGCGGTGGAATTGGCGATATTCCTCGCGGGTGAACAGGCCCCGGTCGATCAGGTCGGCGGCGCGGTCGACGTCATAGACATATTTGCCGATCCAGAAGAGTGCGTGCAGGTCGCGCAGGCCGCCCTTGCCCTCCTTGACATTGGGTTCGACGACATAGCGTGTGTCGCCCATCTTGCGGTGGCGCAGGTCGCGCTCGGCCAGCTTGTCGGCGATGAACTGGCGGTGCGAATCGGTCTGGATCTCGATCTTGAAGCGGCGCGCGGCCTCGTCGTACAGCGCCTGGTCGCCGCACAGGAAACGCCCCTCCAACAGGGCGGTGCGCACGGTGACGTCACCCTTGGCCTGGCGGATCATCTCGTCGATCGAGCGGCTGGAATGGCCGACCTTCAGCCCCAGGTCCCAGAGCGAATAGAGCATCGATTCGATGACCTGCTCGGCATGCGGCGTCTGCTTGAAAGGCGTGAGAAAGCCGATATCGACGTCGGAATAGGGCGCCATCTCGCCCCGGCCATAGCCGCCCACCGCGATCAGGGTCAGCCGCTCCCCCGCCGTCGGGTTGCTCAAGGGGTAGAGCGTGTCGGTGGTGAAGTCGAACAGCACCTTCAGCACCTGATCGGTCAGATAGGCCTGGGCCGCCGCCGCCTCCAGCCCGCGCGAGGGGTGGATCGACAGCCGTCGCGCCACTTCCACCCGCCCGGCGTCCAGCGCGGCGCGCAGCACCGGTGTGACCAGGGTACGCCCCTCGGGACCCGTGATCCCAAGGGCTGCGACCTGTTCGGCCAGCGCACGGCGATCGACGATGGCGCGGCGATTGGGGAGGGATTCGAAACGGCTGTGCATGGGGACTTCATAGGGAATGGAGATGAACAAATGGAGAGGGTAGATTTGCGGTGGAGGGGCAGGGCTCCGTCCTTTCCACCGACCAAGATTCCGATGCTTGGGCCCATCGTCCGACCATGATAGCGAACCCGCATGGCCGACCATCACGACATCCCCGCCCTGATCGCCGACATGGGCCAGCGCGCCCGTACCGCCGCCAGGGGGCTGGCGCAGATGCCGGCCGACGCCAAGGCCAGGGCCCTGCACGCCGCCGCACAGGCGATCCGCGAAGCGACGCCCGCGATCCTGGAGGCCAATGCGCAGGACATGGCATCGGGCGCGGCGAACGGCCTGTCGCCCGCGATGCTCGACCGGCTGAAACTGGACGAAGCGCGGATCGCCGGGATCGTCTCCGGCGTCGAGGCGGTGGCGGCACTGCCCGATCCGGTCGGCGAGCGGATCGACGAGCGGACCCGGCCCAATGGCCTGAACCTGTCGCGCGTGCGCGTGCCGGTGGGGGTGATCGGCATCGTCTATGAAAGCCGTCCCAACGTCACCGTCGATGCCGCCGCGCTGTGTGCGATGGCGGGCAATGCGGCGATCCTGCGCGGCGGGTCGGAGGCGGTGCACAGCAACCGTGCGCTCCATGCCGCCTTCGCGATGGGCTGGACGGCGGCGGGTGGTCCGGCGGACGCGGTGCAGCTGGTGCCGACCACGGACCGCGCGGCGGTGGGCGCGATGCTGGCGGCGGACGGGCTGATCGACCTGCTGATCCCGCGCGGGGGCAAGAGCCTTGTCGCGCGGGTGCAGGCGGAGGCACGGGTGCCCGTCCTCGCGCATCTGGACGGGATCAACCACGTCTATGTCGATGGTTCGGCCGATCACGACATGGCCGCGCGCATCGTGCGCGATGCCAAGATGCGCCGCACCGGCATTTGCGGCGCGATGGAAACGCTGCTGATCGACCGCGTCTATTGCCATCCGGCCGAACTCGTCGCGGCGCTGGTCGATGCGGGCTGCACGGTGCGCGGCGACGATGCCGTGCGCGAGATCGTGCCGGGCCTGGACAAGGCGACGCCCGAGGACTGGGACACCGAATATCTCGATGCGATCGCTAGCGTCGCGCTGGTCGACGGGGTGGAGGGCGCGATGGCGCATATCGCCGCGCATGGATCGCACCATACCGACGCGATCGTCGCCGAGGACGCCGCCGTCGCCGAGCGATTCCTGGCCCAAGTCGACAGCGCGATCGTGCTGTGGAACGCCTCGACCCAGTTCGCCGATGGCGGTGAGTTCGGGCTGGGCGCGGAGATCGGCATCGCCACCGGGCGGCTGCACGCGCGCGGGCCGGTCGCGTTGGAGGGGCTGACCACCTATAAATGGGTCGGGCGTGGGGCAGGGCAGATCAGAGGGTGAAGATCGGTCTGCTCGGCGGGTCGTTCAATCCCGCGCATCGGGGGCATCGCCGCATCACGCTGGACGCGATCCGCGCGCTGGACCTGGACGAGGTCTGGTGGCTGGTGTCGCCGGGCAATCCGTTGAAGGACGGGGCCAGCGACATGGCGCCCTTCGCCGCGCGGTTCGCCTCGGCACGGATCATGGCCCGGCGCGCGCCGATCCGCGCCAGTGCGATCGAGCGCGATCTGCACACCCGCTATACCCTGGATACCGTGCGCGCGATCACCCGCCGCTACCCCGGCCACGACTTCGTCTGGCTGATGGGTGAGGATAATCTGGAGCAGTTTCACCGGTGGCGCGGATGGCGTGATATTGCCCGTGCGATCCCGATTGCGGTTATCGGCCGTCCGGGATACAATGCCGCTGCCCACGCGACACCCGCGCTGGGCTGGTTCAGGCGTTTCCAGAGGCGTCCGGGCCAGGCGAAGAACTGGACGATGTGGAGTTTGCCGGCCTTCGTGCTGTTGCGCTTCCGCCCCGACCCTACTTCCGCCACGGGCCTTCGGGCCCGCGATCCGGACTGGTTTCGGCATATGGGCCGAAACGTCCCCTGAACAGGAGCTCACTTGGCCACTTCCCCGCAATCGCCGCGTCCGTCCGATCCCGCCGAGGTGGAGGCGCTGCACCGCCTGATCCTCGCGTCGCTGGATGACGACCAGGCGGTGGAGACGATCTCGATCCCGCTCGCGGGCAAGTCGTCGATCGCAGATTTCATGGTGATCGCCAGCGGTCGTTCGACCCGGCAGGTCGCCTCGATGGCGATGAAGCTCGCCGAGAAGATCAAGGCCGAGTTCGGCCGGTCCTGCCGGATCGAAGGTCTGCCGACCGCCGATTGGGTGCTGATCGACGCCAATGACGTGATCGTCCACCTGTTCCGTCCCGAGGTCCGCACCTTCTACAATCTCGAGCGCATGTGGGCGTTCGGCGATGCGCCGACCCCGCCCGCGAGTCCCGCCGACCGCAACCTCTGATACTCTAGAGCCCGCCCGTGCTGCTGCATATCGTCGCGCGCGGGCGGATCGGCCGTTCGCCCGAGGCCGAACTGGTCGACCGCTATATCAAGCGTATCGGCTGGCCGACCAAGGTCACCGAACTTCCCGACACCGGCGGCAAGGTCCCCCCGCTGGAGGGACAGGCGCGCCTGGTCCTGATGGACGAGAAGGGCGAGAATCTCTCCTCGATGGATTTCGCGCGTCGGCTGGAGCGCTGGCGCGACGATGGCGTGCGCGAGTGTCGCTTCATGATCGGGGCCGCCGATGGCTTCGAGGATGCCGATCGGGCGCGGGCCGACCTGCTCATTTCCTATGGCCGCGCCACCTGGCCGCACATGATGGCACGCGCGATGCTGGCCGAACAGCTGTTCCGCGCGACGAGCATCCTCGCCAACCACCCCTATCACCGCGAGGGCTAGGCGGGTGAGGCTTCGCCGAGGCGCAGGGGCGCTGGTGGCGCTGGCGCTGCTCGGCGCGACCGATATCGCCGGGGATCAGCGGCGGCTGGCCGATGCCCGTGCGGGCGCGGCGGCGGCGCAGGCACGTGCCCAGGCGCTGGAGCGGCAGGCCGGGGCCGAGCGTAACGCCGCCGCCATCGCCCAAGCCAGGGAGCGTGCCGTGGCGGCTCGCGTCGCGGCGGCGGAGGCCGAGGTGACGGCGGCGCGCGCGCGGGTGGACCTGGTCTCCGGATTGCTGGAGCAGCAACAGACGCGGCTCGCCCGGGCGCAGGCGCCGCTCGCGCATCTGCTGGCCGCGATGCAGAGCATGGCGGCGCGTCCCCCGCTGGCGGCGGTGGCGCAGCCGGGCTCGGTCGCCGATCTGGCGCATGTCCGCGCGGTCTTCGGCACCGTTGCCCCCGTCATCGCCGCGCGATCGGCGGCGGTCCGTACCGAGTTGGCCGCGACCCGCCGCCTGCGCGATCAGGTCGGGGTGGCGGCCCGTGCGCTGACGGCGACCACCGCCAAGCTGGAGACCGAACGCCAGGCGCTGGCCCGGCTGGAGGCGCGCCATCGCGGTCGTGCCGAGGTGCTGGGCCAGGTGGCGGTGGACGAGTCCAACCGCGCGCTGGCGTTGGGCGAAGCCGCGCGCGACATCGTCGATCGCATGGCCGAGCGTGGCGAGGCGCAGGCGATAGCGGGCGAGCTGGTCACGCTGCCGGGCCCGGTGCCGCGTCCGCTCGCGCCCGGCGTCATCGGCCCGGCCATCGCCACGGGCACCTACCGCCTGCCGGTGCAGGGCAAGGTCGCGGGCGGCTTCGGCGAGATTTCCGACTCCGGTGTCCGCGCGCGCGGCATCACCCTGGCCACGGTCCCCTACGCTCCCGTCGTCGCGCCCGCAGGCGGCGAGGTGCGCTATGCCGGTGCGTTTCGCGGCTATGGCGGCATCGTCATCGTCAACCATGGCGCGGGCTGGACCAGCCTGGTGACTGGCCTGGGCGGCATCGCGGTCAAACCCGGCCAGCGGGTCGCGGCGGGCGCGGTGCTGGGCCGGGCAGGGCAGGGGCGTGGCGGCGTGGCGCCGCGCGTGACGGTGGAATTGCGTCGCGACGGGCGGCCGATGGATATCGCAGCGGTTTTGGGGTGAGGGGAAGCTTTGGCGTTTTGGCTGAACGTCGATTCGATGAAGCCGTACGCCCCTTGGAATCCGATCGTTCACGCAATGGGATCTTTCCCGTTTCTCCATCTGCAAACAGCGATTTCGGGTGCATGCAATCGGGAAACGGAACCAGCCGATCACTATCCCTCCGGCCCGTGGAATCGATTTCCTGTTGCTGGTTCACGATCGGACAAGGCGTGCAGACCGGTAATTCACCTCACAAAGTCTTCAGATAGTCCTCGAAGCGTCTGCCGCTCTCGTGTCGGAAAATGGCCCCCGTACTGCTGATGGTGCCAATTCGGTCGGCTCGAAAATTGCGAAAGGCATTTCGGGCTTCGCACCAAGTGGTGAGGAGCCAGGCGGAGTCGAACAGGGTCAGCCCGAGCGGTCTGATGGTCCGCTCGCTCTCGTTACCCGAAAGATCCGCATAGGTGATGCGCAGGATCAGGCGTCGGCGTATCGCATCCCGCAACAGGCTCAGATGCGCCTTGGCGCTCTCGCTCTCCGATGTCTGCTTCGACACGGCCCGCAGCGGCAGGTTCGCATAGACCGCTTGCCGACCGGGTTCCATCGACGCGGCGAACTTCGCCGATGCGCGCCGTGCTGCCGCCGCCAGTGGTTCATCGCTCCGTGCCGCGATCAACCGCATCCCCAGCATCACCGCATCCATTTCGTCATGATCCAGATGCAGCGGCGGCAGGAAATAGCCGCGCTCAAGCTGATAGCCGAGGCCCGGTTCACCGCGCACCGGCGCGCCCATCGCCTGCAATGTCACCATGTCGCGGTAGATCGTTCGGACCGACACGCCGAGCAGCTCGGCGAGCGTGTCGGCCGAGATCGGCAACGACCGTCCGCGAAGGTGATCGAGGAGCGCAAAGAGGCGTAGCGAACGCATGGGGTGTCTATCAACCAATCCTGACGAAAACTGTCAGGGTCGGCGTGTATCCCGCGGCCTCACGAACGTCACCATCAGGGAATGCCATGACCACCATTTGCTATGAGATCGTCGCCTATAGGACCACGGATGCGGCGCAGGCCGACGCGGTTCGCGAACAGGCGAGGGCGTTGCTTGCTGGTCAACCGGGTTTCATCGCCTGGACGCCTTTCCAAGGGGCGGACGATGCGAATGCGCGCGTCGATCTGGTCGCGTGGACCGATCTCGATAGCGCGCGCAGGGCAGGGCAAATCGTCGGAAACGCCGATGAATTTGCCGGTTTTCGCGGCTCGGTAGCGACGGTCACGAGCATGGCGCACTATATCGCGCCCTCGCTCGACCCGCAGCCGGTCGTCGCCGGGAACGGCATCGAGCTTGGCCGCTTCAGGCTGAAGCCGGGTGTCGAGGAAGGCTCGATGCGCGCCGCCTATGACGCCATGGTATCGCGCCATCTGGCCCATCAATCCGGCTGGCGGCGCCAGCACCTGGTGAAGCTGCAGGATGGCATTTTCGTCGATCTCGCCTTTGCCGATGACCGGGAAGGGGCGGAGGCCATCTGCGCTGCCTGGGCCGGCAATGCGGATTGTGACCGGTTTCTGTCGATGATTGAGCCGATCAGCATGGAATTCGGCACGCTCGTGTAAGGCGGCGGCTGTAGGTCGGGGTGCTCCCGGAATGCCATTGCCATGGGAATGCTCCGGCCGTCTCACGGCCCGTTCATTTTTGGAAAACGGCATTTCCGTTTACGACGCCGTTGCAAGCCTCGGAGGTGTCGATAGGTTCGCGAGTATGCGTTCTTTATCGCCCCCATGCCCCACATGTGGCAAACCGGTTCCATTCATGAAGACCCAGTGGGGCCTTGGAACGCCGTTTTTCTGCAATTACTGTGGGGATGGGCTTGTTATTTCGAAGAACTTTTGGATTGGCATTAGTGCTCTTGTGGCCTTCTGGCTCTTAAAGAGTAGGACGGATTCGTTGTCCGAGACTGTCATGCTCATCGTCGTTCTCATTGCCGCGGTTCTGATTGTATCCCGCTTATTTTTGCGTCCTTAGAAGGCATAGGGATTACTCCCGCTGCCAACTGGGCATTCCCAAAACTCGATCGGTTTCGAGAACGCCGCATCGAACGCCATCCCCGATAGCCCCCACCTCCGCTCACCCCCCGTTCAGCACGGTTGCGCTTTGATTGCGTCCGGCTTCCCGCTACACAGGCGGTTCGCTTTTCTGGTCCAGGACCCTCGATGCCCAGTCCGTTCTCACGACTCCCGCTGCCGAAACGTCCGCTTCTGACTGCCACTGCCATCGTCGGCGCGCTTGCCATGGTGCCGATCACGACCTCCGCGATGGCCGCGGTGGACAGCTCGACCGTGCGGCAGTTCGACCGGTTCCTCGACGTCTATAACCGGATCAAGGCCGATTATGTCGACAAGGTCGACGACGACACGCTGATCAAGGGCGCGATCCAGGGGATGCTGGCCGCGCTCGACCCGCATAGCAGCTATGTCGACGCGCTCGACTTCGACAACCTCAAGATCCAGACCGAGGGCAATTATGGCGGCCTGGGCCTGACCGTCTCGATGGAGGACGGCGCGATCAAGGTCATCGCGCCGCAGGAGGATACGCCGGCTGGCCGCGCGGGCGTGAAGTCGGGCGATTACATCACGCACATCGACGGCAAGCTGATCTATGGCCAGTCGCTGGACGAGGCGATCGGCCAGATGCGGGGCAAGCCCGGCACCAAGATCAAGCTGACCCTGGTCCGCCCCGGCCGCGACAAGCCGATCGAGCTGACCCTGACCCGCGAGGTCATCGTCCAGCGCCCGGTGAAATGGGAAGTGAAGGGCGATGTCGGATACATCAACATCAACACCTTCTCCGAGAATACCGGTGCCGACACGCGCGGGGCGATCATGGCGATCGACAAGGCGTTGGGCCACCGGCCGCTGGGCTATGTCGTCGACCTGCGCGACAATGGCGGCGGGCTGCTGACCCAGGCGATCGCGGTCAGCGACGCGTTCCTGGACCATGGCGAGATCGTGTCGCAGCGGGGCCGCGAGAAGTCGGATATCGAGCGTTATTACGCCAAGCCCGGCGACGATGCGCATGGCCTGCCGGTGATCGTGCTGACCAACTCGGGCACCGCATCGGCGTCGGAGATCGTCGCGGGCGCGCTCCAGGATCATCACCGCGCGCTGGTGATGGGTGAGCGCAGCTTCGGCAAGGGATCGGTCCAGACGCTGCTGCCGCTGGGGCCGGAGACGGCACTTCGCCTGACCACCGCGCGCTATTATACGCCGTCCGGTCGCTCGGTGCAGGAGGGCGGGATCGAGCCGGACATCAAGGTGCCGCAGATCTCCGACCCCGATTACAAGACGCGGCCCGTCTTCCGCGAGGCCGATCTGCGCCGCCACCTGATCAACGAGGTGAAGGCCGACAATGCGATTCTGGAAGAGGATACCAAGACCGATCCACGCTTCACCGCGACGCCCGAGGCGTTGAAGAAGCAGGGGATTGAGGACTTCCAGCTCTATTACGCGCTGAAGACCGTCGCCCGGCTGGGCGGCCCGGCCCAGGTCGCCGCCGCCACCAAGCCGCCGGTGAAGTGACGATGGCCGTCATGCGCACCCGCAACGAACGGCTGGCGAACATCATCGCCCTTGCACTGCCTGCCGCTCTGCTCGCCGGGGCCTGGGGGAGCCAGCTGATCGGCGGGCTCTATCCGTGCGAGATGTGCCATTGGCAGCGCTGGCCGCATTATGCCGCGCTGGTGCCTGCCTTCCTCGCCTTCTTCGTGCCTCAGCGTAGCATCCGGGGATCGCTTGTCATCCTCGCCGCGTTGTTGATCGCGGTGTCGGGGGCGATCGGTGTGGCCCATGCCGGTGTCGAATATGGCTGGTGGCAGGGCTTCACCGCCTGCACCTCGACGGTGGATTTGAGCGGGTTGAGCGCGACCGACCGGTTGAACGCGATCATGCGGGCGCCGGTCATCCGCTGCGACGTGGCGCAATGGACGCTGGGCGGCATTTCGCTGGCCGGGTTCAATGCGATCCTGTCGCTTGGCGGGGCTGCGACGATCCTGTTTTTGATGAGGAAGGCGCGATGAGCCAGCTTCGCTGGATGCCGGGCGACCGGCGCGAACCGATGAAGGCGATGATCCGGGTGGATCAGGCGGGGGAATATGGCGCGACCCGCATCTATGCGGGGCAACTCGCGGTGCTGGGCGACCGGCATCCCTTTTCGCGCGCGATCCATCATATGGCCGAGCAGGAGGAGCGCCACCGCGCCTTTTTCGACCGGATGATCGCCGAGCGTCGGGTCCGCCCGACGCTGTTCCAGCCCTTCTGGGACAAGGCGGGTTTTGCGCTGGGCGCGATCACCGCGGCGATCGGTCCGAAGGCGGCGATGGCCTGCACCGCGGCGGTCGAGACCGAGATCGACAAACACTATCAGGAACAGCGCGACCAGCTGGGCGATAGCGACCCGGAATTGTCGGACGCCATTGCCGACTTCCAGGCCGAGGAACTGGAGCATCGCGAACACGCGATCGGCGCGGGCGCGGAAGAGGCGATCGCCTATCCGGTGATGTATGCGGTGATCCGGGCGGGCTGCAAGGTCGCGATCGCGGCGGCCAAGCGGCTCTGAACGGCAAAAGCGGGAGAGAGAGGATGACGAACCGGTCCTGGACCGCCGGCCTGTTGGCCATGATGACGTTCATGGGAACGGGCGCGACGCCCGTCCTGGCGCAGCAGGTCGCCGCCCCCGGCGCGCTGCCGCCCAAGAAGGTCGATGCGCCGGGCGAAGTGTCGCGCAACGCCCCGATCAACGGCGTGCTGACCCTGTTTGGCAATGAACGCTGCCCCACCGACAACAACGGCAACGAAATCGTGGTCTGCGTCCGTCGCGGCGCGGAGGAGCAGTTCCGCGTCCCCAAGGAACTACGCGAGCTAGAGGTGACGCCCGAGAATGAAAGCTGGGCGGCGCGCGCGACGGGCACGCTGAACGAAGGCACGGGCGTCAACAGCATCGGCAGTTGCTCGGCGGTGGGTGCGGGCGGCGCGACCGGCTGTTTCGTCCAGCGCGCGCGCGAAAACCGCGCGGTGAACGCCCAGCGCAAGCGGGACGAGGCGCCGCCCAATCCTTGATGCTCTTTGAGGGGGTGAGGCGGACTTGGCGTTTTTCATAATGCCCTACCCCCGCGGGAAGGGATAATGGGGAAGACCCGCTGCGGTAGACGCCACCGCGTTTCACGCTGAAGGGTGTGGAAGTACGCGCTCGAGGCGATGGTTCGGCAGATGTCGGCCCTTGGCCTTCGACTGCGCTCAGGCTGAACGGATGGGGGCAGAGTAGAGGCGGATTTGTCCCACGACCCCCGCCAAACTATCCCAACCTCCGTTCACGCTGAGCGAAGTCGAAGCGTACGCCCCAGCCCTCGCGGCTAGGTGTTTAATCCAGCCAAGCTGAAGCGCCACCCCGGCGGAGGCCGGGGTCAAGTTGGGGGTGCGATTGTGATGATCCAGTGCGCTTCATCGCTGAATCCTTCGCAACTGGACCCCGGCCTTTGCCGGGGTGGCAGGGCAATAGTTCGGGGCAGGTGGATCAAACACCTAGACACATTCTGGACACCGCCTCGCACGTCCAGCGGAACCTGAATCAGGCCCCGCTACACCCCTCAAGCCGCCGCCTGTACCCTCGGAACCTGGGCGATCCGTTCGAGTGCCAGCGCGCGGGCGGCTTCGTCGGGGGTGATGCCGTTGCGCTCGGCCAGGGCGAGAACCGCCGCCATCTTGTTGCCGATCGCCAGCACCCGCCGCCGAACCTCCGGGGAGCGCCAGCCGATATACTCGCCCGCGACGTTGATGATCCCGCCCGCATTGGCCAGGAAGTCCGGCGCATAGAGCACGTCGCGCTCGGCCAGTCGGTCGGCCATGTCCTCGCTGGCCAACTGGTTGTTGGCCGCGCCGCACACGACCTTGGCGCGCAACTGCTCCACCGTCTCGGCCTCCAGCACGCCACCCAGCGCGCACGGTGCCAGCACGTCGACCCGCGCGGACAGCAAGGCCCGGCTGCTCATGACCATCGCGCCGAACCGGTCGGCGGCGCGCGCCGCGACCTCGCTGCGCGGTTCGGCGACGACCAGTTTCGCGCCCTGTTCGTGCAGCAATTCGCACAGCGCATAGCCGACATGGCCCAACCCCTGCACGCCGACCGTCACGTCGGACAGTTCCGCACCCAATCGCTGGCGGACCGCGACGCGCATCGCCTGCACCACGCCCAGCGCGGTCCAGGGCGAGGGGTCGCCGCCCGGCTTCTGGCCCGAGACGGGCAGCCCCGCGACATGGCGGGTGCAGGTGGCAACGTTAGCCATGTCCGCCACGCTGGTCCCGACATCCTCGGCGGTGACGTAACGGCCCTTCAGCTCGGCCACCTGGCGGCCGAAGGCGCGGAACAGCGCGGCGCGGTCGAACGGCCCCCGCGGCGCGCGGATCACGGCCTTGCCGCCGCCAAAAGGCAGGTCGGCCAGCGCGTTCTTCAACGCCATGCCCTCGGCCAGGCGCAGGGCATCGACCGTCGCGGCACGATCATCGGCATAATGCCACAAGCGGCACCCGCCCGCCGCCGGGCCGAGCGTGGTCGAATGCAGCACGATGACGCCGCTCGCCCCGCTGTCCTCGTCGTGGAACGTCACCACCTCTTCGGGGGGCAGGCTTTGTCTGTCTTGGGCTTGGCGCAGCATCGGTCTTGTCCCTGAAATTCCGTCTGGCAATGGAATAGCCCGGAATGCGGGGCGAAACTGATCCCATTGGCTGGGCAATCCACGATTTTGCGGATAGATTGACCCGCTGTTGGCGATATGGAGGATGAAATTTCGCACGACCTCGACATCTGGGAACGGCGCATCCTCGCCTTGCTGCAAGAGGATGCCAGTCTGTCGACCGCGGCCATCGCCGAGGCGGTGGGCCTGTCGGCCTCGCCCTGCTGGCGGCGGATCGACCGGCTGGAGCGGGACGGCATCATCAAGCGCCGGGTCGCGCTGGTCGATCGCACCAAGGTCGGCCTGAAGGCGCAGATCTTCGCGCAGGTAAAGCTCAACGCGCATGGCCGGGCCAATCTCGACGAATTCTCCGCCGCGATCCGCGAGGTGCCGGAGGTGATGGAATGCCATGTCCTGATGGGCTCGGTCGACTTCATGCTGCGCATCGTGGCGGCGGATATCGAATCCTATGAGCGGCTGTTCTTCGAGAAGCTGTCCAACCTGCCGGGGGTGCAGGAAATCAACTCGACGGTGGCGCTGTCGGAGATCAAGTCGACCACCTCGCTGCCGATTGCGGGGTAGCTCTGGTCCTTCCGTGACGGGCGGGATTGGGGCATTGCCACTCACTGCCCACCCCGGTAGCCCGGACGCGAACCATGGAGTGGTCCGATGACGCGGTGGCAGGGCTTGGGCGGCATTCGGGCGGGGCTGTTCCTGCTGGTCTGGTTCTCCTGTGCGTGGTTCGGATCGTGGGAGTTCAATCCCAACAACGCCACCCGCCTGTTCGCCGCGATCCGCATGGTCGAGAACGGCACCGCGACCATCGACCCGCTCGCACCGCTGACCATCGACAAGGCGCAGTTCGGGTCGCACGCCTATCTCGACAAGGCGCCGGGCATGACGCTGATGGCGCTGCCCGCCGTCGCGATGACCGACCTCGTCACCGGCGACCGGGCCGAGCGTCACGTCCTGTCCACGGTCGATCCGGGGTTCGTCGATTATCTGAAGCTGCGCACCCGTGCCGCCGCAGCGACCGGATCGGCGTTGCTGACCGCGATCGCCGCCGTCCTGTTGTTCGACATGGCACGTCGACTGACCAGCCGTGCGGGGGCGGGGTTGTTCGCGGCGCTCGGCTATGCGCTGGGCACGCCGATCTGGGGCTATGCGACCACGCTGCTCGGCCATGCGAGCGTCGCGGCGCTGTTCGTCATCGGGTTGGCGGGCGTGGCGCGGGGCGGCAGGCCTTGGCTGGCGGCGGCGGGACTGGCGCTCGGCTGGGCGGTGGTGGTCGAGTATCAGGCGGTCCTGGCCGGGTCGGTCATCGGCCTATGGGCTTTGTGGCGACACCGTGCGAGCCCGAAGGCGCTGGTGCCGTTCGTGGTGGCGGGGCTGGTGGGGCTGATCCCGCTCTTCGCCTATAACCTCTTCGCCTTCGGCACGCCGTTCCGCATCGGCTATTCGGGCGTGGTCGGGTTCGAGGGGATGAATCAGGGCCTCTTCGGGCTGACCTTTCCCCGGATTGCAGTGCTGCGCGAGATCCTGTTCGGGCCGACGCGCGGGATCGCCTGGGTTGCACCGGTGCTGGTGCTGGCCCCGATCGGGTTGTGGCGGCTGGCGGAAGAGCGGACGACGCGGGGCCTCGCCCTGACCGCCGCCGGGGTCGCGATCGTCGCGCTGCTGGTCAACGCGGCCTATGTTTATTGGGACGGCGGCAATGCGACGGGCCCGCGCCATGCGATGCCGCTGGTGGGGGTGATGGCGCTGGGCCTGGCCCCGCTCTGGGCGATGGCTCGGGCGCTATGGGTGCGGGTGCTACTGGCGCTGCTGCTGGCGGGATCGATCGCGATCAACCTGACCATCGCCTCGGCCGAGATCTTCGCGCCGCCGACCTTCCGCTGGGCCTGGTGGCAGGCGGTGATGCAGCAGCGCTTCCTTGTCGGCGATCTGCGCACCATCCCCTCCGAATGGTGGGGATGGACGACCTGGGCTGGCCTGTATTTGTGGGCGGCGGTCACGATCCCGCTCGCCCTGTGGCTCGCTCAGTCCTGCGCGCGCTTCAGCCCGCGCACCCGGTGCCAGACATAAAGGCCGATCAGCACGACCAGCACGATGCCGATCGCCAGGTCGGCGCGGTGGAAGAAGGCCTTCACGCGCGGGTCCGAATCCCACTTCTCGCCCAGCTCGCGCCCGACAATGGCCAGCACCAGGCAGAAGGGCCAGCTGCCGATAAAGGTATAGAGGTGGAAGGGGACGAGCTTCATCCGCGCGACCCCGGCGGGGAAGGCGATGAAGGTGCGGATGACCGGGAGCAGCCGCCCGATCAGCACCGCGATCGAGCCATAGCGCGCGAAGAAGCGATCCGCCGCGTCCAGCTCGCCCGGCCCGATCAGGAGGTATTTGCCCCAGCGCTCGGCGACCGGCCGCCCGCCGCGCTTGCCGATCTCATAGGCGACGACCGAGCCCAGATTGCAGCCCAGCGCGCCCGCCGTCGCGGCGAGGTACAGGTTGAACTGGCCGGTGGACACCAGATAGCCCGCGAACGGCATGATGATCTCGGACGGCAACGGGATGCACGCGCTCTCGATCGCCATCAGCAGCGTGATGCCCAGATAGCCGCCCGTCGAAATGACCCAGATGGCAAAGCTCGCCAGTGCGGAAAGAATATGTTCGACCATGGGGCCAGCGACTTGCGCGATCGGGGGGCGGGGGTCAATCGGAACCGCGCAGGGTGGCGGTCGGTTTGGGACGGCATGACGATGCTCACTCTGAACGACGGCCGCCGCCTGCCCCAACTGGGGCTGGGCACGTATCAAATCCCGGATTCGCAGGTTCCGCTGGTGGTCCGGCGTGGGCTCGACACCGGATACAGGCTGGTCGACACCGCCGCCATCTATGGCAATGAACGCGGCGTGGGCGAGGGCTTCCGTGACGCCGATGCGTTCCTGACCACCAAACTGTGGAACGATCGCCACCGCGATGCCGAGGCGGCGCTGGACGAAAGCCTGGCGCTGCTGGGCGTCGAGGCGGTCGACCTGTACCTGATTCACTGGCCGGTGCCCGCCGAGGACGCCTATGTCGAGGCTTGGCAGAGCCTGATCGCGCTTCGCGATGCGGGCAAGGCGACGTCGATCGGCGTGTCGAACTTTCTCCCCGAGCATCTCGACCGGATCATCGAGGCGACCGGCGTGGTGCCTGCCGTCAACCAGATCGAACTCCACCCCCGCTTCCAGCAGCGCGAGGCGCGCGCCTATCACGAGGCCAAGGGCATCGTGACCCAGAGTTGGAGTCCGTTGGGGCAGGGTGGCGAATTGCTAAAAATGCCCGAGATCGTCTCGATCGCCAAGAAGCATGCCCGCTCGACCGCACAGGTGGTGCTGGCCTGGCATCTGGCACACGGCCTGTCGGTCATCCCCAAGGCGGCGGACGCGGCGCACATGGCGGACAATTTCGCCGCAACCGAGCTGACGCTGGACGACGAGGACATGGCGGCGATCGACGCGCTGGACGATGCCGATGGGCGGATCGGTCCCGACCCGCGAACGATGTGAGGCAGAACCGCGTCGATATCCCGGTTGACAGAAAGTCGCATATGAACATATTAGGACACGTTCATATGTTGATATTTGCATGACTCCGGATGAAGGCGCGTTGCTGGCCGATGTGTTTCGCCTGTTGGGCGAACCCAATCGGTTGAGGCTGGTGGTGGGGTGCCTGGATGGGCCACGCACTGTCGGCGAACTGACGCAGGAAGTCGGCGTGAGCCAGAGCTTGGTTTCGCAGCATCTCCGGCTGCTGCGGGCCGGGCGGCTGCTCAAGCAGAGCCGACAGGGGCGGAACGTATTCTACGAACTGCCCGACTGTCATATCCGCACCATGCTGACCAACATGATGGACCACGTACTCGAACCCGAATCCGTAGATGAGGAGTAAGTCGAATGGCCGTCACCGTCGATCAAGTAAAGTGTGCCTGCGCCGACTGCGTTTGCATCGTCAGCGTCAACAACGCGATTGAAGCCGAAGGCCGCAGCTTCTGCAGCGATGCCTGCGCGCATCATCATGAAGGCGGCAATGGCTGCGACCATGCCGGTTGCACCTGCCACGGCTGATGGATGTGAGGACCGGGTGCTTTGTGCATCCGGTCCTCATTCATTGGGGGGTTCCGGCCGGATTGATATTCAGGTTGCAGGACTTCTGTTCCTCCCCTGACAGGGGAGGGATTCAAGGCGTGGCGGTTGATCCTACGACAACGCCCCCGCCGCCAGCTTCAAATCCTCGACGAACCGCGCATATTCCACCTTCTTCGCCTCCGGATCGGGCAGGCGGAGCAGGTAGCTGGGGTGTACGGTGATGAACGCGGTCCCGCCATCGGGCAGCGTCAGGGCCTTGCCCCGCTCCCGGCCGATGGTCATGACCTTGCCGAACAGCGAGCGCGCCGCCGTTGCGCCCAGGGCCACCGTCACCTTGGGCTGGATCAACAGGCGTTCCTGTTCGACCCACCAGCGGCACGCCTGAATCTCCCCGGCATTGGGCGAGCTGTGGATGCGGCGCTTCCCGCGCGGTTCGAATTTGAAGTGCTTGACCGCGTTGGTGACATACGCGGTCGCGCGGTCGATCCCGGCCTCTGCCACCGCGCGGTCGAACACCTGCCCGGCTGGGCCGACAAAGGGATGGCCCGCCAGATCCTCCTGGTCGCCGGGCTGCTCGCCGACGAACATCAGCGCGGCATCGACCGGGCCTTCGCCGAAGACCGTCTGCGTCGCGGGGGCATGAAGCGGACAGCGGGTGCAGCCCATCGCTTCGTCACGGAGCGCGGCCCAGGCTGCTTTCGCATTCCCGCCGCGCCCGGTCCGGGCATCCGCTCTGGCCGTGTCGATCATGCCTGCCTCCCGCGCCTGCGCGCCTGCGATCAATTCGGAGACCAACGCGGTTTCCGGCATGTTTTTCCAGTATTTGCGCGGCATCTCCTTCATCATCGCGCCGATCTTCAGGCGGGCGGGGTTGAAGATGCTGGCATAATAGGTCTTCCACACCGCCTCGGTCGGATCGCCCTCCGGCGCGTCCGTCTTCGTTGCGCCAGGGCCTTCCTCCAATGTCTTGCCGTCCCAGTGGAGCGAAACCTCCGGCGTCAGGATCGACCAGCGCATCGTGGTGAAGCGGTTGACGAAGAACGCCGCATTGGCGCGCACGATATGATGCTCGGGCTCGAACCAGGCGACATAGCGTGGGCCGTCATCATCCTCGGTCTCGCGAAAACGGACGAAGGCGCGCATCTTGTGGATGTCGCGCCGCACCGCCTTGGCCAGCCGGTCGAGGCGGCGGATCAGCGGATCGGCCTGGTCCTCGATCAGCCGGGGCTGTCGCCGCAGCCGGTCGAGCGCGGTGTGGAGCAGGGCGAAACGCTCCGGATCGTTGGACAGGATGACGCTGCGGGCGAGGTCGATGAAGCCGCGCGAGACGGAGAAGCGCGGGGCCTCGGCGGCGGGGGCCTGCTCCGCCACCGCACCGAACAGATCGGCGCTTTGCTCGCCGACCTGCCACACGACCTGGTCGGGCGGCACGCTATCGGCGACCAGCAAGCGCGCGGCGTCGCGCCAGCCGTCGAAATCATCGGGGGCGGGGAGGGTTACGATGCGCATGTTCTAGCCCCCTCCCCTGGAGGGGAGCAGTGAGCGGGCACCTGCCCGCTTCGAAAACGTCCCTCGGAATCAATCGCGCTCGTCTGCGCCGGGCGGGTTGTCCTTGGCTTCCTTCGCCTCGATCGGCTTGCGCTCTTCATAGACTTCCGCCAGCTTCTTCTCGGTCGCGTCGTCGAGTTCCTTCTCGGCGGCGGGAAACATCTCTTCCTCTTCCTCATCGATATGATGCTCGTAGCGATGGCGCATGTGGAAGAATTTCGATTCCCACTCGTCCGATGCGAAATCCAGATCCATCATCTCGCCGAGCAGATCGTCAATCTCCTTATGCTCGGACACCGAATGGCGCGCCTCGTCGCGCAGCTCGGGTTCGCCCAGCATGGTGGCGTAAAGGGATTCCTCCTCGGCGGCGGCGTGGCTCTGCACCTCGATGCGGAAAGCCTCGAACAGCTTCTTGCGCTTGGCGCCGTCGCCCTTCAGCTCGGCGAGTTCCTTCAGCATGTCGCGCTGCTTGTCGTGATCGCGCTTCAGATCGGCATAGATGTCGGCGGTGGCCATGGGGGCGTCTCCTTCGCCTATCCAACGGCGCAACATGACGCCCGTTTCACCCGCGAATCACTCTCACGAATCCGTGCCGCTCAGGCGAAGAGTTCGAGCTGCTTGCCCTTGGGCTTCACCAGCGGTGACAGATCGACCTGGTCGGACAGCGCCACGGGCCGCCAGTCCTCGGCGATCAGGAAGGGGCGGAGCTTGGTGATCGACACGGTCAGCCGCCCGACATCCTCCAGCCGCAGCTTGCGCCATTTGCGCGTGGCGATGATCCGATCCACCGCCTTCACGCCCAGCCCTGGCACGCGCAGCAGCATCTCGCGCGGCGCACGGTTCACATCGACCGGGAAATGCTGGCGGAATTTCAGCGCCCAGGCCAGCTTGGGATCGATGTCGAGCGGCAGCATCCCCGTCGCCTCGTCCGCCGCCGCGGCGACCTCGTTCGGCCGATAGTCGTAGAAGCGCATCAGCCAGTCCGACTGGTACAGCCGATGCTCGCGCATCAAGGGCGGGCGCTGCAGCGGCAGCACGGCCGAGGCATCGGGAATCGGGCTGAACGCCGAATAATAGACGCGGCGCAAGCGGAACCGATCGTACAGCGTCGCCGCGCGGCCGACGATATCACGATCGGTCGCGGCATCCGCGCCGACGATCATCTGGGTCGACTGTCCGGCAGGGGCGAAGCCGGGGGCGGACTTGTATTTCTTGGCCGCATCCTGCCGGTCTTCGATCGCGGTCTTCACATCGGCCATCGCGCCTTCGATCCGGTCCGCATCCTTTTCGGGGGCGAGGCGACGCAGGCCGCCGACGGTGGGCAGCTCGACATTGATCGACACGCGGTCGGCATGGACGCCCGCCAGGCGCACCAGCTCGGGATCGGCATCGGGAATGGTCTTCAGATGGATGTAGCCGCGAAAGCCATGATCCTCGCGCAGGGACCGCGCGACCTCGACCATCTGCTCCATCGTGTAGTTGGAGGACTTGATGATGCCCGAGGAGAGGAACAGCCCCTCGATATAATTGCGCCGATAGAAGGCGAGGGTGAGGTTCACCACCTCCTGCGCGGTGAAGCGCGCGCGGCGCACGTTCGACGATTTGCGGTTGATGCAATAATGGCAGTCGAAGATGCAGGCGTTGGTCAGCAGGATCTTCAGCAGCGAGATACACCGTCCGTCGGGCGCATAGGCGTGACAAATGCCCATGCCCTCGGTCGATCCGATCCCCTTGCCGTCGCTACTGTTGCGCTTGGTCGTGCCCGACGACGCGCAGGAGGCATCATATTTGGCGGCATCGGCCAGGATCGCCAGCTTTTCACGGGTATCGAGTTGCGCCATATGTTCGATATATGTTCGCAGGGTGGGCGGGGCAAGCGGAACCCCGCCAGTCATCGCCCGTAAAGCCGGTATGATCCACATGCGGCGGATCGAGGAGGGAGGGATGATGCGTAAGGCAATGATCGCAATGGCGCTGGTCGGCGTCGCGGGACCGGCGATGGCGCAGGTCGTGACGAGCAAGGCCAGGACCGCCGATTACGAATTCAGCTATGCCTATCCCGCCGCCGCCGCGCGCATCGCCGGGCTGAAGGCCTGGCTCGACGCCGAACGTGCGCGTATTCGGGCCAAGACCGCGCGCGACGCCGCCGCCGGTCACCGCGAGGCGCGCAAGGCGGGCTTTCCCTTCAACCGCTATTCCTTCGACCAGACATGGAAGGTCGTGACCGATACGCCGCGCTTCCTCAGCCTGTCGGGCGACAGCTATAATTTTGCCGGCGGGGCGCATGGCTCGCCCGCGTCGTATGGGCTGCTTTGGGACAAGGCAGCCGGGCGGCGGCTGGATCCCAAGGCGGTGTTCGCCTCGCTTCCTGCGCTCCAGGCCGCGACCCGTGGCGACTATTGCAGCAGGCTGAAGGCGGAGCAGCGGCGGCGCAACCAGGGCGAGGTATCGTCGATGAATGCCTGTCCGCCGGTCAAGGACCTGACCGTGCTGCTGGGATCGACCAACGGCCGCGCGATCGACCGGATCGGCCTGATCGCCGATCCGTACGTCGCGGGTTCCTATGCCGAAGGGGCCTATGAGGTGACGTTGCCGGTGACGCGCGCGGTCGTGGGCGCGGTGAAGCCGGGCTATCGTGGGGCCTTTGCGGTCCGGCCGTGAAGACCGTGCACCGCGGTGCAGCATGGGACGAAATCGACGCGCCATTATCTGGATGCCCTGACCGGAAGGGCGTCAGCGGCGACCGTTACGAGGTATCGCACCGCGCTGGTCCGATTCTTCGTGGCGGGCGGATGGTCGCCCGACTAGGCCGAGGGCGGGGTGAAGACGCTGTCCGGCCCGGCGCACCGCGGCTGACCCGGCAGGGTGACGGCGCCCGATCGGTGCCTCAGCCCTGCCGCCGCCCGCGTCCCTTGGTCATCGGGTCGGGCTTCTTCGGCGGCACCCAGCCCTCGGGGCGTTCGGGGCGCGACTGGCTGGTGCCCAGGCCCATCGCGCCGGGGCGCTGGCGGGTCAGGCCGCTGGTGTCGACCGCATCATCCTCCGCCCCGCCGCGCAAAAGGGTGATCCGGTCGCGTAAGCGACGCGCCTCCTCATAGTCGAGGCGGTCGGCGGCGGCCTCCATCTGGAGACGAAGGTCTTCGATCGTCGGGGCGGTCATGCCCGGACAAACGCCTCAAGCGGCGATGCGTGCCGCCTCGGTCTCGGCGATCCAGCCGCCGCCGAGCACCCGGTCGCCGTCATACAGTACCGCCGCCTGGCCCGGCGACACGCCATATTCGGGCGCGTCGAAGACCAGCCGCTCGCCGATCATGCGGGCCGGCACCGGCTTGGCCATGGAGCGTACCTTGGCAAACAGGGGACCGTCGAGCGGGCCGAGTATGTTCATGGCGGTCAGCCGCGCCGCCTCCACCGCCAGTGCGGCGCGCGGGCCGACGACGACGCGCTTGGTATCGGGCTCCAGCCGGACGACGTAGAGCGGCTCGGGGCTGCCGCCGATCTCCAGCCCGCGCCGCTGGCCGACCGTATAGTGGATCAGGCCGCGATGCTCGCCCAGCTTGGCGCCCGACAGGTCGACGATGTCGCCGCGCGTATCCGCTTCCGGACGCAATTTCTTGACCAGCCCGGCATAGTCGCCGTCGGGCACGAAGCAGATGTCCTGGCTGTCGGGCTTGGCGGCGACCCCCAGGCCCAGTTCGGCGGCGATCTCGCGCACCCGCGACTTCGGCAGCGCGCCGAGCGGGAAGCGCAGGAAATCCAGCTGCTCCTGCGTGGTCGCGAAGAGGAAATAGCTCTGGTCGCGCGCGGGGTCGGCACCGCGGTGCAGCTCCGCCCCATGCAGACCCTCGGCGCGACGGACATAATGACCGGTTGCCAGGCAGTCGGCGCCCAGTTCGCGCGCCAGCTTCAGCAGGTCGGTGAATTTCGGGCCCATATTGCACTGGACGCACGGGATCGGCGTGCGCCCGGCCAGATATTCGTCGGCAAAGCGATCGACCACCTGGGTCCGGAAACTGTCTTCATGGTCGAAGACATAATGTGCGATGCCCAGCCGGTCGCAGACCGCGCGTGCGTCGCGAATGTCGCGGCCCGCACAACAGGCGCCCGCCCGGCCCACCGCCTCGCCATGGTCATAGAGTTGCAGGGTGACGCCGATCGTCTCGGCCCCCGTGGTATGGGCGAGCGCGGCCACGACCGAGCTGTCGACCCCGCCTGACATCGCCACCACGATCCGCTTGGCCCGGGGATCGCCCCCGAGTTGAAAATCCACCATCTGCTCCATGGTCGGCGTCCATACGCCTTTCAGGCCCCGCTTGCAAAAAAGGACGCATGCGGCGGCGGCATGATGGTTAAGAAAAAAGTGTAGTTACTTCACGGCCTTTACCCGGCTTTCATATCCGCCGGATATCAGGGTGGCTCACCAGTCAGGATGGATCGCGCTTTTGGACCTCAGCTTCAACCGGTTTGATCGGGATACCGAACTGACGGTTTTGCCGCCGGACCTGGCGGTGCTGATGGTCGGTGCGACCGCACGGCAGGCCGCCAGCCGGACCGCCGCGGTCCAGGCCGGATTCGCGCGACGGGATCCCGATCCCAGCCTGTTTTCGCCCCTCGACGGGGCGTTCAACGGGCCGATGGCACGGACCCTCGCACGGTGGAGCAGGAATGAATGACCCGTTAACCTTTCGATTTTAGGCGATGTTCAAGGGCCCGCGATACCAAGGGGCCATCAGACGACATGGGGTGGGGAGCCCCGGTGAGGTTGCATGATGATCGAGAACCAAAAGATCCGCCCTGCCAAGGTAATCGGGCCGCTCGGCGAACCGCTGACGCTCGAAAGCCTGCCGCCGCCCAGCACGACGCGCTGGGTCGTCCGTCGCAAGGCGGAGGTGGTGGCGGCCGTCAATGGCGGGCTGCTCTCGGTAGACGAAGTCTGCGAACGCTATGGCCTGACGGTCGAGGAGTTTGCGGGGTGGCAGCGGGCGATCGACCGGTCGGGGATGCCGGGCCTGCGCGTGACCCGGATCCAGCATTATCGCTCGCTCTACGAACGCCAGCAGAAATACTGAGTATACAATAAAAACGATCGCATTGTTGACATGCGCAAAACGGTTCATCGAATCGACGGTACGGGGACGGAACAATAATCGCCATTCGCACGTCTTCCCCCCGTGTCCCGCTCGCGGGCCCAACGGAGGGAAAGACAATGGGTATTATCCTGTGGCTTATCGTCGGTGGTGTCATTGGCTGGCTGGCCAGCATCATCATGCGTACTGATGCTCAGCAGGGCATCTTCTTGAATATCGTCGTCGGTGTCGTCGGCGCATTCATCGGTGGTCTGATCTTTGCAGGCGGCTCGATCAACAATGCCGGTCTGACGCTTACTTCGTTCCTCGTTTCGCTGCTGGGCGCTGTTGTCCTGCTGGCGATCGTGAACCTCGTTCGCCGCGGTCGGGTGCGCTAAGCACCCCATCGCTCGGAGCGAAGACAAAAGGGCCGTCCGGGAAACCGGGCGGCTCTTTTGCTATGCGCGGTACGGGCCCATGCTGATCCTGCCGATCACGGTCGGGCAGGCGGGCGGGGCAGGGAAAACCGCCCCCATGACCATGCGCCATGGGGGCGGGCGTCGGTCAGTTCAGCAGGAACCGGACCGAGACATTGACGGTCACGTCGCGCTCGCCGGGCGCGATGCTGGTCTTTTCCATGGAATCGGCACGCATCGCCATTGAGCGGACCATCATTGGGCGCTCGGGGCCGCCGGCATCCGCGCCGTTTTCGGTGATCGATACGATCCGCGTCACCCGCATCCCCGCCGCCTTGGCATAGAGTTCGGCTCGCGCACGGGCACGCTGAACGGCATCGGCGCGCGCTTCGTCCAGCGCGGCATCGGGCTTGTCGATCGACAGATTGGGTCCGTCGATCTGGTTGGCGCCCTGCGCGACCAGTGCATCCAGCACCCCGCCCGACTTCGCGATATCGCGGAAGCGGATGCTGATCGTGTTGGTCGCCTGATAGCCGGTGATCACGGGCGGGACATTCTCGCCGTAACGATATTGCGGCTGTAGCTGGACGGTCGCGGTCTGGATGTCGCGGTCCGCGACCCCGGCCCGCTTCACCGCCGCCAGCACCCGGGCCATCCGCTGGGCATTGTCGCTCAGGGCGGCGGCGGCGGTCGCGCCCTGGCTGACCACCCCGGCGCGGATCGTCGCGATATCGGGCGTGCGGGTGGTGCGCCCCTCGGCCGAGATGTCGAGGACGGTGCCGGCGGCAGGCACCAGCGGTTCGACCGTGGTCGGGGCGGGCACGCTCTGCGCCAGTGCGGCACCCGGCAGCAGCGCGGCCGGGGCCAGCGCGGCGGCAAGCAGGATCTTGTTCATCGTCGTCTCCCTTTGATGATGCGAAGCCTTTGGCAACTATCGGCAAAACGTGTGATGAACGCGCCGGAATCATCTTGGGGCCACCTGGGCCGGGCGGGCGCGCAAAGATGCTTGAACAGGGTGATATATTTCTATAACACAGCGACGATTGGGCGCATCCTGTGCGCTGTTTCGCGCAACGGTGATGCGGGTCGGGGATCGGTGACGAACATGAATTACGAGACGGGGGCGATTGGTGGCGGCCAGCATCTGGGCCTGGAGGGGCCTGCGCCCCGGCGGGGTCGGCGCTGGATCTGGATCGTCGTGGCGGTCGTCGCGCTGGCGCTGGTGGGCTGGCTCATGTTCGGGGGCAAGAAGCATGCCGCCGAACAGGGGGCGGGCGCGGGAACCCAGATTCCCAACATCACCGTCGTCGTGCCCGGTCGCCAGACGGTCAGCCGGGTGATCTCGGCCACCGGTACGCTGGCCGCACGGCGCGAGATGCCGGTCGGCGTGGCGGGCGAGGGCGGCATGATCACCCGCGTCCTTGTCGAGCCGGGCCAGTGGGTCCGCGCCGGACAGGTGCTGGCGACCGTCGACCGCTCGGTCCAGACCCAGACCGCCTCGGCGCTGAACGCCCAGGTGTCGGTTGCTCAGTCGGACCAGCAGATCGCCCAGGCCGAACTCGACCGCGCCCAGCAGCTCGTCGATCGCGGCTTTATCTCCAAGGCTGATCTCCAGCGTCGCGCCGCGACCCGCGATGCCGCCGCCGCCCGCGTCCGCGCGGCGCAGGCGACCTTCCGCGAAGCGCAGGCGCGCAACGGCCGCCTCGATATCCGCGCACCGGCCGAAGGGTTGATCCTGACCCGCGCCGCCGAGCCGGGCCAGATCGTCAGCTCGGGCTCGGGCGTGCTGTTCCGCATGGCGATGGGCGGGCAGATGGAGCTGCGCGCGCAGCTGGCGGAATCGGACCTGGTTGGCCTGTCGGTCGGCGCGCCCGCCACCGTGACCCCGGTCGGCGTCGACCAGAGCTTCAAGGGCGAGGTGTGGCAGGTGTCGCCGATCATCGATCCGCAGACGCGCCAGGGCGTGGCGCGCATCGCGCTGACCTATAACCCGGCGCTGCGTCCCGGCGGCTTTGCGGCGGCGACGATCCGCGGCGGTGGGGCGCAGGCCCCCGTCCTGCCGGACTCGGCGATCCAGAGCGACGACAAGGGCAGCTTCGTCTATATCGTCGGCCCGGACAACAAGGTCGCACGCCGCGACATCAAGATCGGCCAGGTTTCGGACAACGGCGTGACCATCGCCTCGGGCCTGACCGGGACCGAGCGGGTGGTGCGTTCGGCGGGCGGCTTCCTGGCGGCAGGCCAGCAGGTCCGCCCGATCGTGGCAGGCCAGGAGGCCAAGTAACATGAGTTTCCGCAACATCTCCGCCTGGGCGATCCGGAACCCCGTTCCGCCGATCGTCCTGTTCGTCGCGCTGACGCTGGCGGGGATCGTCAGCTTCATGCGGATGGACGTGAACAACGATCCCGACATCGATTTCCCGATCGTCGTGGTCGTCGTGAACCAGCCGGGTGCGGCGCCGACCGAGCTGGAGACGCAGGTCACCCAGCGGGTCGAGGCGGCGTTGCGGAACCTTCAGGGCGTCGACCAGATCACCTCGACGGTGACCGAGGGCCAGTCGCAGACTTTGGTCCAGCTCGATATCGGCACGCCGATCGACCGCGCGGTCAGCGATGCGCGCGACGCCATAACCCAGATCCGATCGATGCTGCCCGACGGCATCCTCGAGCCGCAGGTGATCCGCGTCGATTCGACCGACAACGACCTCGCCAGCTATTCGGCGGTGGCGTCCAACATGACGCCCGAACAACTTAGCTGGTACATCGACAACAACGTCACCAAGGAGCTGTTGTCGGTTCCCGGCCTGTCCAAGGTCATCCGCAACGGCGGCGTGACGCGCGAGATCCGCGTGATCCTCGATCCGCTGAAGCTGCAGGCGCAGGGGCTGACCGCCAGCGAAGTCAACGCGCAGTTGCGCATGACCAACCTGAACGCCGCCGGTGGCCGTGCCGAGATCGCCGGGACCGAGCAGGCAGTGCGCGTGCTGGGCAACGCCCGCAATGCCTATGACCTGGGCCAGACCCAGATCAACGTGCGCGGCGGGCGCACCGTGCGCCTGGCCGATATCGCCACGGTTCGCGACCTCTATGCCGAGCAGCGTTCGCAGGCGGCGGTCGACGGGCGGCAGGTCATCAGCTTCGACTTCCAGCGCGCCAAGGGTGCGTCCGACGTCAGCGTCTATAACGGCGCGGTCGAGAAGCTGAAGGCGCTGGAAAAGCGCAACCCGGAGGTGAAGTTCGTCCTCCGCTCGAACAGCGTGAAATATACCGAGGCGCAGTATGAGAGCGCCATCCATGCGATGATCGAGGGCGCGGTGCTGGCCGTCATCGTCGTCTTCCTCTTCCTGCGCGACTGGCGCGCGACCGTCATCTCGGCGCTGGCCATCCCGCTGTCGGCGATTCCGGCCTTCTGGTTCATGGATCTGCTGGGCTTCACGTTGAACCAGATGACGCTGCTCGCGCTCAGCCTGGTGGCGGGCGTGCTGGTCGACGATGCGATCGTGGAGATCGAGAATATCGTGCGCCACATGCGGATGGGCAAATCCGCCTATCAGGCGTCGATCGACGCGGCGGACGAGATCGGCCTGGCCGTGCTCGCCACTACCATGGCGATCGTCGCGGTGTTCCTGCCCGTCGCACTGATGCCGGGCGTGCCGGGCCAGTATTTCAAGAATTTCGGCCTGACCGTCGTCGTCTCGGTGCTGATGAGCCTTGCGGTGGCGCGCATGATCACGCCGATGATCGCGGCCTATTTCCTGAAGTCGGCGGGCCATGCCAGCCACGGCGAGGGCAAGCTGATGGACGCCTATATGGCGACGCTGCGCTGGTCGCTGCGCTTCGACCGGCCGAGCGACGGGGTGAAACGGGGGCTGTTCCGGCGCATCCTGGGCCGGTTCCGCGACCATCGCCTGTGGGTGATCGGCATCGGCGTAGGCGCGTTCGTGCTGACCGTCGTGATGTTCGGCATCATCCCCAAGACCTTCCAGCCGCCGCAAGACAATGACCAGGCGGTCGCCAAGATCGAAATGGTGCCGGGCACCACGCTGGCCCAGACCGATCAGGTCGTGAAGCGGGTGGCGCAGTTCCTGAAGAAGCAGCCCGATGTCGAATCGGTCTATTCGCGCACCAGCGTCGGCAATGGCCGGGTGGTGGCGACGTTGAAGGAGGATCGCTCGATGAAGAGCACCGAATTCGAACGTTCGCTGGCGCCCGAACTGGCGGCGATCCCGGACGCGCGCGTGACCTTCCAGTCGCAGTTCGGCTGGGGATCGAGCGGGCGCGACCTGACCATCACGCTGGGCGGCGACGATCCCGCCGTGCTGCGCGCCACCGCGAACAAGATCGTCGAGCAGATGGGTACGCTGCCCGGCCTGGTCGCGCCGCGCATCGTCGGCAATCTCGACCGACCGGAAATCGTCATCCGCCCACGCCTCGACCTCGCGGCCAATCTGGGCGTGACGACGCAGGCCTTGTCGAGTGCCATCCGTATCGCGACGCTGGGCGATATCGACCAGAACTCGGCGCGTTTCTCGCTGTCGGACCGTCAGGTGCCGATCCGCGTCGCGCTGGACCAGAATGCCCGTGCGCGCCTGTCGACCATCCAGAACCTGCCGGTGCAGACCCAGACCGGCGGCTCGGTGCCGCTCAGCGTCGTGGCCGATATCGGCCTGGGCGCGGGGCCGACCCAGATCGACCGCGTCAACCAGCGGCGTCAGGTGACGGTGGGCGCCGATCTGGCGCAGGGCGTCATCAGCGGCGATGCGATGAAGAAGGTCCACGACCTGCCCATCATGAAGAACATGCCGATGGGGGTCAGCGAGATGGTGCTGGGCCAGGCCAAGATGCAGAACGAAATGATGACCAACTTCTTCACGGCCATCATCTCGGCGGTATTCCTGGTCTTTGCGGTGCTTGTGCTGCTCTATCGGCGCTTCCTGCCGCCCTTCGTCAACATGGCCTCGCTGCTGCTCGCGCCGCTGGGCGGGTTGCTGGCGCTGTATTTCAGCGGCAATCCGCTTTCGCTGCCGGTCTATATCGGCCTGTTGATGCTGCTCGGCATCGTCGCCAAGAACTCGATCCTGCTGATCGACTTCGCGCTGGAGGAGATCGCCAAGGGCGTGCCGATCCGCGAGGCGGTGCTGGATGCGGGCCACAAGCGTGCCCAGCCGATCGTGATGACCACGGTCGCGATGGTCGCGGGCATGATCCCGACCGCACTGTCGCTGGGCGGTGACGGTTCGTGGCGTAGTCCGATGGGGATCACCGTGATCGGCGGCTTGGCCCTGTCGACGGTCCTGACCCTGCTGATCGTGCCGGCGGCGTTCAGCTTGGCGGTCGGTGTCGAACGCTGGGTCGGCCCGCGCCTGGGTCGTCGCTTGCTGACCTACAAGCCTGGTGACGAACTGGGCAGCGGCCCGGTGATCGAGGGACCGAGCGGCGGCCCCGCGCTGCCGCCCGCGACCGGCAAGCTGGGATATGATCCGGCGGAGTGAATCCTCCCCGGAACGGGGAGGGGAATCGCCGCGCAGCGGTAGTGGAGGGGGCGTGCCGCGAGGGCTGACCTATGCGGCATCCCCCCCCTCCGTCAGCGCTATGCGCTGCCACCTCCCCGTGCCGGGGAGGATCAGATCGTCCCCGTTTCGTTACGCTCGGGAAAGATTGTTCTTGAACAAAGCCGCCGCTCGCGAATTGTCCTGATTGATGGAACTCGCAACGCGATTGGGGGGTAGCCAGCCCGTTCCAGCTGCCCTGCGGAAGATGCGGGTGGTCGCCACGGGACTGTTGCTGCTGATGGCGGCGCTGTTCCTCGTTTCGCGCGCCTTGCAACCTCTCCACCCCGCCTGGGGTTTCGTTCGCGCCTTTGCCGAGGCGGCGATGGTCGGCGGGTTAGCCGACTGGTTCGCGGTCACCGCGCTCTTCCGTCACCCGCTGGGCCTGCCGATCCCGCACACCGCGATCGTGCCGCGCAACAAGGATCGCATCGGCGACACGCTCGCCAATTTCCTGCGCACCAACTTCCTGATCCCGCGCGTCATCGCACGCCGCATGCACCGGCTGGACGTGGCGGGGGCAGCGGGCCGCTGGCTGGCGCAGCCGCCGCAGGAGGGCGGGCGCATCCGGCGCGGCGCGTCTCGGCTGTTCGCCGAGATGCTCAGCGCCTTCGATCCGCAGCGGCTGGGCGGCATGGTCAAGGCGGGCATCGCCGCGCGGCTGCGCGCGACCGAGGTCTCGCCGATCCTGGGGCAGCTGCTCAAGGCCAGCATCGCGCAAGGACGCCACCTGCCGCTGCTCGACTCGGTGCTGCGCTGGGCGGCTTCGGCGCTGGAGGCGAACGAGACGATCGTCCGGGCGATGGTGCACGAACGGGCCGGGGCCATCCTGCGCTGGACCGGGCTGGACGAGACGCTGGCCGACAAGCTGATCGACGGGTTGCACAAGCTGCTCCACGACGTCGCCGAGGATCGCGACCATCCGCTGCGCCAGAAGATCGAGGAGGGGCTCGATCGCCTTGCCTGGGACCTGCAATATGATCCGCGCACCCGCGACCGGGTGGAGGCGATGAAGGCCGACCTGATCGCCAATCCCGCGATGCAGCGCTGGCTGGACGGCCTGTGGGAACAGGCACGCGAGGCGCTGTTGCGCATGGCGCGCGATCCGCAGGCGGTGACCGCCGGACGGCTGGGCGACACGCTGCGCCATCTCGGCCGGACGCTTCAGGACGATCCGCGGCTGGCGGCGACCATCAACCGCTTCGTGCGGCGGGCGGCGGCGGGCGTGGCGGCCGATTATGGCGACGGTATCGTCCGGCTGGTGTCGGAAACGGTGCGCGGCTGGGATGCCGATACCGTCACGTCACGGCTGGAAAATGCGGTGGGCCGCGACCTGCAATATATCCGCATCAACGGCACGCTGGTGGGCGGCAGCGTCGGCCTGGTCCTGCACCTGCTGGATCGGATGCTATGAAAACGTCACGACCTGGTATAATTAACACGCTATATCGATTCGTCGCAGGCACGAAGCGCCTTGTCGATGCCCCCGCTTTCCCGCAAAGAGGCAGGTGATGAACGCCAAGGCCGACTATCAGCACGATGCGGCGGACGGAGGGGCGCTGCGCTTCATGGGCAGCCTGTCGCTCGCGACGCTGGGCGACCTGCCCGAAAGGCTGGACCGCGAGGATGCGGCGGTCCGACGGATCGACCTGTCGCAGGTCGACCGGATCGACACCGTCGGCGCCTGGCTGATCCACCGCTTCGCCGCGCGCAACAAGGCCGAGATCGAGGGGCTGAACGACGATCAGCGCCATCTGTTCGCCAAGGTGACCGAGGCGGACCAGCCGGTCGCGATGCGGCCCAAGCCGGTCAGTCCCTTCGCGCGCGTGGCGGGCGAGGTCGGCGATGCGGTCGTCGCCGCCTTCCAGACGCTGTACGGCCTGCTGGGCTTCATGGGGGCCACGGTCCTCGCCGCGCTGGCGGTGATCCGCCACCCGCGCCGTTTCCGCTTCAACGCCGTGGTGCACGAGTTCGAGACGGTCGGCGTCTCGGCACTGGCGATCGTCGGCCTGATGAGCTTCCTGATCGGCATCGTCATCGCGCAGCAGGGCGCGGTGCAGCTTCGCCAGTTCGGCGCGGAGGTGTTCACGATCAATCTGGTCGGCCGCCTGACGCTGCGCGAACTGGGCGTGCTGATGACCGCGATCATGGTCGCGGGGCGGTCGGGTTCGGCCTTTGCCGCGCAGCTCGGCACGATGAAGCTCACGGAGGAAATCGACGCGATGCGCGTCATCGGCGTGTCGCCGATGGAGGCGCTGGTCGTGCCGCGCACGCTGGCGGCGGTGACGCTGATGCCGCTGCTCGGCTTTTATTCCTCGCTGATTGCGATCATCGGCGGCGGCTTCCTGGCGGCGGTGTCGTTGGGCATCCCGCCGGTCACCTTCGTCTCGCGCATCCGCGAGGTGGTGCCGATCACCGACCTGTATGTCGGCCTGATCAAGGCCCCCGTCTTCGGCGCGATCATCGCGATCGCGGGTTGTTTCCAGGGCATGCAGGTCAAGTCGGATGCCGAGCAGGTCGGCCTGCGCACGACCGCGGCGGTGGTGCAGGCGATCTTCCTGGTGATCGTGCTCGACGCGTTCTTCGCGGTCTTCTTCACCTGGATCGGATGGGATTGATGGCCGAACAGGACGACATCCTCATCAAGGTCCGGGGCCTGCGCAACAGCTTCGGCGAGCAGGTCATCCATGACGGGCTGGACCTCGACGTGCGGCAGGGCGAGATCCTGGGCGTGGTCGGTGGGTCGGGTACCGGCAAGTCGGTGCTGATGCGCACGATCATCGGGCTCCAGACCCCCGATGCGGGCGACATCACCGTGTTCGGCGAGCCGACGATCGGCCGCGAGGCGACCGAGGCGATCGACGTGCGCAAGCGCTGGGGCGTGTTGTTTCAGGGCGGCGCGCTGTTCTCGACACTGACCGTCGCCGAGAATGTCGCAGTCCCCTTGCGCGAATTCTACCGTGAGCTGCCCCAGGCGCTGATGGACGAGATCGCGTCCTACAAGGTGGTGATGACCGGCCTGCCTGCGGACGCGGGGCCCAAATATCCCGCCGAGCTGTCGGGCGGCATGAAGAAGCGCGCCGGGCTGGCCCGCGCGCTGGCGCTCGACCCCGAACTCCTCTTCCTCGACGAGCCGACCGCGGGTCTCGACCCGATCGGTGCAGCGGCGTTCGACCAGTTGATCGCCTCGCTCCAAAAGACATTGGGGCTGACCGTCTTCCTGATCACCCATGACCTCGACACGCTATATGCGATTTGCGACCGGGTGGCGGTGCTTGCCGACAAGAAGGTCATCGCGGTCGGCACGATCGACGAGCTGATCGCGCTCGACCATCCGTGGATCGAGGAATATTTCAAGGGGCCGCGCGGCCGGGCGGCCGTCGCCGCCAAGGACGAGGTCGCCGATATCCGGCCGCGTTCGGCGGACACGGACGCCGCGCGCCACCCCACCGAAGTCGAAGCGCACGCCACTGGCCAGCAAAGCCAAGGCAGTGCGGCCGATGCCCATGCGAGAGGCGAAGCAGGGACACGCTGATGGAAACCCGTTCGAACCACGTCCTTGTCGGCTCTGTCGTGCTGATCCTGCTCGCAGTGCTGGCGATCTTCACCGTCTGGATCGCCCGTCTGGGCGGCACGTCGGAGAAGGAATATGACATCTTCTTCCGCCAGTCGGTGGACGGCCTGGCCAAGGGCTCGGCGGTCACCTATTCGGGCGTGCCCTCGGGGCAGGTGAAGGAAATCGCGCTGTGGCGTCCCGATCCGCAGTTCGTGCGCGTGCGCGTCGCGGTGAACGACCAGACGCCGATCCTGCAGGGCACGACCGCGTCGATTTCGGCCAGCTTCACCGGCACCAGCACCATCTCGCTGGACGGCGCTCGCAAGGGTGCACCGCCGATCGCCTGCCCGACCCCTGAGAACAAGACGATCTGCCCCTATGATGTGCCGGTCATCCCGACCAAGCAGGGCGGCATCGGCGCGATCCTGAACTCCGCGCCGCAGTTGCTGGAGCGGCTGTCGACGCTGACCGAGCGGCTGACCGGGTTGCTGTCCGACCGGAACCAGGCGTCGATCGCCGGGATCCTCGACAACACCAACCGCCTGACCGACGCGCTGGCCGATCGCGGGCCCGAGATTGCCGCGACGCTGGCGCAGACCCGCGTGGCGATCCAGCAGGCGGGCGACGCGGCGCAGTCGATCGGCCAGCTGGCGGCGACGACCAACGGCATCCTGGCCGAGGATGTGAAGCCGACCATCGCCAATCTGAACCGCACCATCGCCTCGGCGCAGAAGAGCGCGGACACGCTGAACGCCGCGATCGGTGACGCGCGACCGGGCCTGCAGACCTTCTCGAAGCAGACCGTGCCCGAGGTGGATCGTCTGGTGAAGGACCTGCGCGTGATGACCCAGTCGCTGTCGGCGGTCGCCGAAAAGGTCGACCAGCAGGGCGCCGGGTCGCTGATCGGGCAGCAGAAGCTGCCGGACTATAAGGGCAAGTGAGGAAGCCGATGAGGACTGTCATGAAGACTCCGCTGATCGTGATGCTCGCATCGCTTCCGCTCGCCGGCTGCATCAGCTTCGGCGCCAAGCCGCCGCCCTCGTTGCTGACGCTCCAGGCGCAATCGGCGCCGGATATCGGCCAGACGCAGGATTCGGCCCGTGCCAAGTCGATCACGATCCAGGTGCCGACCTCGCCGCAGGAACTGGCGACGGCTCGCGTGCCGGTGCAGGAGGATGCGACCAGCATCGCCTATGTGAAGGATGCGCAATGGGCCGAGCCGCCCGCGCGCCTATTCGCGCGATTGATGGCGGATACGATGACCGCACGGGCGGGCCGCGTCGTCCTGTCGGCGCGGGAATCGGTCGGTGATCCGGGCGACCGCCTGGCGGGTGAACTGCGCCATTTCGGCATGGACGCCACCCGCCGCGACGCGGTGGTGACGTTCGATGCCGCGCTTCAGCGTGACGGCCAGACCGGGATCGAGAAGCGCCGTTTCGAGGCGCGCGTTCCGGTCGGCAAGATCGACGCGGACAGTGTCGGCCCTGCGCTGAACCAGGCCGCGAACCAGGTGGCGCAGCAGGTCACCGACTGGGTGGGGCGGTAACGCAATCCTCCCCGGCACGGGGAGGGCCATGCGAAGCATGGTGGAGGGGGCGCGCCGCAAGGTGCGCTTTTTGTGGAAGCCCCCCTCCGTCAGCGCGTTGCGCTGCCACCTCCCCGTGTCGGGGAGGAATTTGTTTTGGGCTGGAACTTTCGTCCGCCTAAAACGTGCTCCACCAAGTGACGGAAATTTCCGTCAGCCGTCACAATTTGCGACATAAACGCACTGGACGGGGCCGTAACGGCACGGCACGTTCCAGGCCATGAAGCCTCGCGCCCGCGTCCTTCTCCTGGGCCCCGCCGTCCTGTCCGGCTGTACGGTCGGACCCGATTACCATCCCGCTGCGCCGAACGCGCTGGGGGTGCCCGCGACATGGTCGGTGCCCGCCGCCAATGCGCAGGCGCAGGACCTCAGCCGGTGGTGGCGATCGTTCAACGATCCGCTGCTGGCCGAACTGGTCGAGCAGGCGGTCGTCGCCAACACCGATGTGGTCCAGGCGGTCGCCCGGCTGCGCCAGGCGCGCGAAAGCCTGATCCAGAGCCGCGCGTCGCTGCTGCCCACGGTGTCGGGTTCGACCGGCTATCAGCGCAACGAGAATCTGCGTGGCGGCGGACGCAGCTTCACCCTGCCTGACGGCACGGTCGTCGATACCGGCGCGGGCGGCAGCAACAGCTTCACCGTGGGGCTTTCGGCCAGCTATCAGGTCGGGCTGTTCGGCGAGGTGCGCCGGACCGTCGAGGCGACGCGCGCCACTTATGAGGGCGCGGGGTTCAGCTATGCCGCGACGCTGCTGACCGTCGAAAGCGAGTTGGCGCGCAATTACGTCCTGGCCCGCGCCTATCAGGCGCAGTTCGCCAATGCGCAGGCCAGCCTGGGCCTGCAGGACGACAATCTGGAAATTGCGGGGTTCCGGGTGCAGGCGGGCTTGGTCTCCTCGCTCGATGCCGAACAGGCACGCGGCCAGCGGGCGCAGACCGCCGCGACCATCCCCTCGATCGAGCAGCAATATAATGCCGCCGTCTCGCGGCTGGGCGTGCTGACCGGCCAGGCGCCCGGTGCGGTCAAGGCGCGGCTGGCGGCGGTGCGGCCGATCCCGCAGGGTCCTGCGGTCATCGGTGCCGGCATTCCGGCCGACATCCTGCGCCGTCGTCCGGACGTGCGCGCGGCCGAGCGCAATCTGGCTGCGGCAACGGCTCGGATCGGCGTGGCCCAGGCGGCGCTGTATCCGGCGCTGGCCATTTCGGGGAACATCAACACCGCGGCGACCAGCCTGGGGTCGCTCGGCAACGCCATCACCGGCAGCCTGTTCGCCGGACTGACCCAGGCGATCTTCAACGGCGGCAGGCTGCGCTCGCAGGTTCGCAATGCGCAGGCGCTCACCGACCAGTCCTATGCCGCCTATCAGGGCACCGTGCTGCTCGCGCTGGAGGATGTCGAGAACGCCATCGTCGCGCTCAACACCGCCCGCGCGCGCGAACGGCAGTTCGCCATCCAGCTTGATGCCGCGCGCAATTCGGCGATCCTGGCGCGTAGCCAGTATCGCACCGGCCTGACCGACTTCATCACCCTGTCGCAACAGGAGGCCGCGCTGCTCAGCGCGCAGAACGGATTGGTGCAGGCCCGCTCCGACGCCGCGACCGCGCAGGTCCAGCTGTTCGCCGCACTCGGCGGCGGATGGGACGACACCACCATACCTAAAGCCTCGCTCCAAGCCCCGCCCCAAGCAACGCCTCGCGCGACAACCCCGGATAACCGCTGATGGCCGACCAGACTCTCGACGATTTCCTGGGCGTCAAGCCACAGCCGCGATGGCGCAAATGGGTGCAGTGGGGCGTCGTGATCCTCGGCGTCGTGCTGCTCGCGCTGCTGCTCAAAAGCTGTTTCGGCGGCACCAAGGACGCCGAGTTCGCCACCGCACCGGTGACGCGCGGCGACCTGACCGTCACCGTGTCGGCCACCGGCAAGCTGGCCCCGACCAACCAGGTGACGGTCGGCTCACAGCTGTCGGGCCTGGTGACGAAGGTCGTAGTCGATGTGAACGACCGGGTGCAGGCGGGCGAGGCGCTGGCGCTGATCGACCCGGAACAGATCGACGACCAGATCCGCGCCGCACAGGCGACGCTGGCCGCCAACACCGCACAGGTGGCGCAGGCGCGTGCGACGGTGGCGGAGTCGCAGGCGCAGCTCGCCCGGTTGGAACAGGTCTATAAGCTGTCGAACGGCCGGGTGCCGTCGGCCACCGAGCTGCAGGCGGGCCGCGCCGATGCGCAGCGCGCGATCGCGGCGCAGCGCGTGGCAGAAGCGAACGTCGCCGCCGCCCGCGCGCAGCTGGCCCAGTCGCAGACCCAGCGCCAGCGCGCGATCATCCGCTCGCCCGTCTCCGGCGTGGTGCTGGCGCGCCAGGTCGATCCGGGCCAGACGGTCGCGGCGTCGTTCAACACGCCGACCCTGTTCGTCATCGCCGAAGACCTGACCAAGATGAAGCTGGAGGTCGCGATCGACGAGGCCGATGTCGGCGAGGTCAAGGTCGGGCAAAAGGCCAATTTCACCGTCGACGCCTTTCCGGGGCGGACCTTCCCGGCGACGATCACCCGCGTCGACCTTGGCTCTAACCTGACGGTCAGTGCCGCGACCTCGTCCACCTCCTCGACCGCCAGCGCGACCGCGTCGACCGGGCAGGTGGTCAGCTATGCCGCCGACCTGACCGTGGCGAACCCCGATCTGCAGTTGCGGCCCGGCATGACCGCGACCGCCGATATCGTGACCTCGGACAAGCGCGGCGTCATGCTGCTCCCCAATGCCGCGCTGCGGTTCCAGCCGTCCGACGGCGCGGCCCAGGGTGGCGGCGGCATTGCGGGGTCGCTGACCTTCCGCCCGCGCCGCGATCGTGCGGCCCGCACCGCGACGGTGCAGCGCGGCGCGACGCAGACCGTCTATGTGCGCGGCGCCGACGGCAAGCCGCAGCCGGTCCAGATCGTGACGGGCGACACCAACGGGTCGATGACCGAGGTGCTGTCGGGCGGGCTGAAGCCGGGGATGCAGGTCATCACCGGCCAGCTGGCGGCGGGCGAGCAAGCACGCTCGGGCGGCGGCCAGGGTCGCCAGGGTCGTACCGGCGGCGGTCAGGGAGCAGGCGGTGGCCGCTGATGCGCCCCTGATCAGCTTGCGCGGCGTCACCAAGACCTATGGCATGGGGGCGACCCAGTTCCAGGCGCTGAAGGGCGTCGACCTGGACATCGCCGCCGGGGACTTCGTCGCCGTGATGGGCCCGTCGGGTTCGGGCAAGTCGACGACGATGAACATCCTGGGCTGCCTGGACGTGCCAAGCGGCGGCCACTTCCTGTTTCGCGGGCATCCGGTCGAGACGCTGGACCGCGACCAGCGCGCGATGCTGCGGCGGCGCTATCTGGGCTTCGTGTTCCAGGGGTTCAACCTGTTGTCGCGCACCACCGCGCTCGAGAATGTCGAACTGCCGCTGCTCTATCGCGGCGAGGACAAGAAGACGCGGCGCGACCTGGGCATGGCGGCGCTGGAGAAAGTCGGACTCGACAAATGGTGGGACCATACGCCCGCCGAACTGTCGGGCGGGCAGCAGCAGCGCGTGGCGATCGCGCGCGCCATCGTCACCAGCCCCGACGTGCTGCTGGCCGACGAACCGACCGGCAATCTCGATTCGGAACGCTCGGTGGAGATCATGGAGCTGCTGACCGGGCTCAATCGCGACAGCAACATCACCGTCCTAATGGTCACCCACGAACCCGACATGGCGGCCTTCGCGCGCACCGTCATCCACTTCAAGGACGGGCTGGTCGATCGGATCGAGGCGCAGCACCGGCCGGGCGTGGTGCCGGAAATGGTCCCGTTTGACAGAGATGGTATTTGATGTTCGGCTCCACGCTCATCCTCGCCATCCGCTCGATCCGGCGGCATGTGCTGCGCTCGTTCCTGACGACGCTGGGCATCATCATCGGCGTCGGCGCGGTCGTGACCATGGTCACGCTGGGCAAGGCGACGACGGCGGCCGTGCAGCAGTCGATTTCGTCGCTGGGCACCAACATCCTTCAGGTGCGGCCGGGCCAGGGCTTCGGGCGTGGCGGCGGCGGCCCGCGTCCGCCCGACTTCAAGCTCGAGGACGTGTCGGCCATCGCCGAGCAGATCGCGGGCGTCACCGCGGTCGCGCCCCAGGCACAGTCGACCGCGACGGCGATCTACGAAGGCGCCAACTGGTCGACGACGGTCACCGGTACGACGCTGGCCTATTTCACCGTCCAGCCCTGGCCGCTGGCCTCGGGGCGGCTATGGACCCCGGCCGAACAGGCGGCGGGCAAGGCGGTGTGCATCATCGGCAATACCGTGCGAAAGAACCTGTTCCCCAGCACCGACGCGGTCGGCAAGCGATTCCGGATCGGCGCGATCAGTTGCGACGTGGTGGGCGTGCTGACGACGCGCGGGCAGGGCGGGTTCGGCGATCAGGACGACGTGGTGCTGATGCCGATCAAGGCGGTGCAGCGACGCTTCACCGGCAATCGCGACATCCGCCTGATGCTGGTCGGCGTGGACCAGGCCTATTCAACGAACGCGGTCCAGGCCTCGCTGACCGATCTGCTGCGCGAACGGCGCAACATCACCGGCGACAAGGCCGAGGACTTCAACATCTTCGACACCAAGCAGATCAGCGACACGCTGACCAGCACGACGACCATGCTGACCCGCATCGTCGCGGCGGTGGCCGCGATCAGCCTGGTGGTCGGCGGCATCGGCATCATGAACATCATGCTGGTGTCGGTGACCGAGCGGACGCGCGAGATCGGCATCCGCCTGGCGATCGGTGCGGTCGCGCGCGAGGTGCTGATGCAGTTCCTGGTCGAGGCGGTCGTGCTGTCCTGCCTGGGCGGGATCATCGGCCTGATCCTGGCGCAGGCGATCATCGCGCTGCTGGTGCCGGTAATGCAGGTGCCGTGGACCTTCGACCTTCAGATAAACATCATCGCCTTTGCGATCTCGGCGGTGATCGGGGTGGTGTTCGGTTACTTCCCGGCGCGCCGCGCCGCGGCGCTCAATCCGATTGACGCGCTACGGCACGAGTGATCGTGCGTTCGGGGGCGTGGACCAGCTGGCGCAGGCGTTCCAGATCCTCGGGCGTGTCGATGTCGATCAGCTCGGCGGGGGCGGTGACGACATGGCGTCCGCCCGCGACCAGCTTGCGCCCGCCCTCGTCGCCTTCCAGCTTCAGGAGGTCGTCGAACCGGCCCGATCCGAAGACGCCCGGCGGGGTGGGGTGTTCGCCATTGCTCGACACGACCACCGAGTCCGGCCCCTCAAAGGCGTCGAACAGGCGGTGGATATGCGCCGCCGTCACGCGCGGCATGTCGGCCAGCGCGATCAAGATCGCCTTGGGCGAAGTCTTCATGGCCTCGCGAATGCCCAGATGCAGCGAATGCGACATGCCCTTGGCGATCTCGTCATTGTGGATGACGTGATAGCCGCGTGACGCGAAGTCGAGCTGGCATCCGTCGGTCACCACGATGCGGTTGGCAAAGGGGATGCTCTCCAGCGCGGTGGTGACGTGATAGCCGACCGGCTTGCCGAGAAACTCGACCTCCAGCTTGTTCTCCACCCCGAACCGGCTCGACTGGCCCGCCGCCAGCAGGACCAGGACCACATCTTCAGCGTCGATCATGAAAGGCTCCTATCATCGCCGCCGCGATCGACAGCGCGATCTCGGACGGGCCGATCGCCCCGATGTCGAGCCCGACGGGGCCATCGATCCGGTCGATCGCTTGCGAGGAAACGCCCATCGCCGCCAGACGCTCCCGCCGCGCGGCATGGCTGCGCCGACTGCCGAGTGCGCCGATATAGGCCGCGTCGGTGGCGAGCGCGGCGACCAGCGCGGGGTCGTCGATCTTGGTGTCGTGGCTCAGCGTCACGACGGCGGTCGCAGGGCCGGGGCGATAGGCGGCAACCGCCTCGTCCGGCCAGCGATCGTCAAGCGTCACGCCGGGGAAGCGTTCCTCGGTCAGGAAGCGCGCGCGTGGGTCGATGACGGTGGTGGCGATGCCCAATGTCTGCGCCAGCTGCGCCAGGCTCTGCGCGATCTGCACCGCGCCGACGATCAGCAACCGGCGCGGCGGGTCGTAGCGGTTGGCGAAGACCTCGCCGGTTTCGACCGGGCGCAAATCCGCATGGCCGGTCGCCAGTTCGGTGGTGACGGTCAGCGACTGGCCTGCGTCACGCGCCTCGGCGATCCGGTCGAACAGTTCGGGGTCGAACCCGTCCGCCGACACCGGTTGCACCATCACCGCGATCTCGCCGCCACAGGGAAGGCCGACTTCCCAGGCCGAGGCGTCGGCGACGCCGTAACGCTTGAGCTGGAAGGGCGCGCCGCCGATCACCTCGGCGGCGGTGTGGAGGATGTCGTTCTCGACGCAACCGCCCGACACCGACCCTTCGAACCGGCCATCGGCGTGGACCAGCATGTGGCTGCCACGCGGACGCGGTGCCGACCCCCAGGTCGACACCACGGTCGCGATCGCCATCTTCTGCCCACGCCATTCCTGCGCGGCGGCTAGAATCCGATCATTGTCGCTCATCAAAGCGCGGGCAAGTGATCGAGCAGCTTGTCGAGCGTTACCGGCATCTCGCGTACCCGCACGCCGGTGGCGTTGTAGATGGCATTGACCACCGCCGGAGCCGCGCCGGAAATGCCCAGCTCACCGATCCCCTTGGCGTGGATCGGATTGGCATGGATGTCCCGCTCGTCGAGGAAATGGACCTCCAGCTGCGGCACGTCGGCGTTCACCGGCACGTGATATTCGGCGAGGTCGTGGTTCACCAGCTTGCCGGTGCGCGGGTCGTGGATCAGATCCTCGGTCAGCGCGGTGCCGATGCCGAAGGTCATCCCGCCCAGGCACTGCGAGCGCGCGGTCTTGGCGTTGAGCACACGCCCCGCCGCGAACACGCCCAGCATCCGCCGGACGCGCACCTCGCCGGTGACGACATTCACCCCGACCTCGGCGAAATGCGCGCCATAGCCTGCTTGGCTATACTGCTTTTCCTGCGCACCCGGCTTGATCTCACCGATCGCGGACAGGGGTTTGTCGCCGACCAACTCGCCGATCGGCACCGAGCGATTGTCGCCGATCGCCATGCCGTCCTTCAGGGTGAGGCCATCGGCTTCGACGCCCATCGCCTTGGCCAGCTTCTCGCGCACGCGTTCGGCGGCGAGGTATACCGCCGAGCCCGCCGAAGCCGCGCCCCACGACCCACCCGAACCGGCCGCAGGCGGATCGTTGGTGTCGCCCAGCGCCATCGTCACCCGCTCGACCGGCAGACCCAGAATCTCGGCGGCGATCTGCGCCATGATCGTATAGCTGCCCGTGCCGATATCGGTCATCGCCGAGGACACGGTGGCCGTGCCGTTGGGGTGCAGCTCGACCTTGGCCGCCGACTGCTGCAACTGGTTCGATCGGCAGGCGGCAGCGACGCCCATGCCGATCAGCCAGTCGCCTTCACGCCGCTGGCCCGGTGCCTGGCGCTGGTCCCAGCCAAAATGCTTCGCACCCTCTTCCAGCGAGCGGGTGAGCTGGCGCGAGGAATAGGGGACCTTGAGTTCGGGATCCTGTTCGGGATCGTTGACCTTGCGCAAGGCGATCGGGTCCATGCCGATCGCCTCGGCCAGTTCGTCCATGGCGCATTCCATGCCGATCATGCCCACCGCCTCGCCCGGCGCGCGCATCGAGCCGGAAAGCAGCCAGTTCATCGGCACGATGTCATGGTTGATCCGCCGGTTCTCGCCCGCATAGAGGAAATGGGTGCCGATCCCGACAGGCTCGAAATAAGCCTCGCCCGGCAGGTTGGAGGTGAGCGACTCCTGGCCCAGCGCGACGATCCGTCCGCCCGCTTCCGCGCCCAGGCGCATCCGCTGTTCGGTGTTGGAGCGGCGAACGGTGGCGTCGAACACCTGCTGGCGCAGCATGACGGCCTTGACGGGGCGGTCCAGCCGCTTGGCGGCGATGGCGGCGGCGACGCTTTCGGGCGCGATGCCCAGCTTCGATCCGAAGCCACCGCCGATATAGCGTGCGATGATCCGCACCTTGGACGAGGACACGCCCAGCGACTTGGCGAGCTGTTGCGCGTCCGAAGTCGGCATCTGATAGGCGCCGTACAGCGTCAGGGCACCGTCTTCCCACACCGCGATCGAGGCATGCGGCTCCATCGCCGCCGAATTCTGGCTGGGGGTGGTGTAGGTCACGTCGATCTTGACCGGCGCATTCTCGAACGCCTGGTCGAAATCGCCCTGGTCATAATGACCCTTGATCAGGCCGTCGGGCGCGGGTTCGGCCTTGTCGCGATTGGCCTCGTAATCGAAGGTGCCGTCGAGTGGCTCATACTCGACCTTCAGCCGCTTGGCTGCGTCGCGCGCGACCTCGAAGCTCTCGGCAACGACGATCGCGATGATCTCGCCGAAATAGTCGACCTGCTTCACGCCCTGGGTCGGGGCACCGGTCTCGCCGCCCTGCTGCGGGTTGCGCAGGAAGGTGGCATAATCGGTGATGACGTCGATCACGCCGGGGATCGCCTTCACCGCATCGGCGTCGATCGACTTGATCTTGGCATGGCCCGTGGTCGCGCTGACCAGAACCCCGTGGGCGAGGTTCTCGATGGCGTACTCGGCGGCATAGGTGGCGGTGCCCGTCACCTTTTTCGGCCCGTCCACCCGGTCGAGCGGTTTGGAGATCACCCCCTGCACGCCCGTGTCGAGTAGGCTGTCGGGGTGCGGCTGATTCATGGTCAGCGAATGCGTGTCGTCCTTGCCGAATCCGAACATGGGATCAGCCCTCCTGCGTCAGTTCACGGAGCGTCGCGATCAATGTGCGGCGCGTCAGCGGGATCTTGAAGTCGTTCGAGCCATGGCCCTTGGCGTTGGCGAGCAGCGCATCGGCGGCGGCGTTGAAGGCGGCATCGGTCGCCTCCTGCCCGACCAGCGCGGCCTCCGCCGCCTCGTCTCGCCACGGCATCGGCCCTAGCCCACCAAAGGCGAGGCGCGCCGAGGTGATCCTGCCGCCCTCCACCGCGATGATCCCGGCGATCGAGATCAGCGCGAAGGCATAGGAGGCACGGTCGCGGACCTTGCGATAGGTCTGGCGACCTTCGGGCGCGGGCGGCAGTTCGACATGGGTGATCAATTCGCCCGGTTCTAGGACGTTCTCGATTTCGGGGGTGCTACCCGGCAGGCGGTAGAATTCGCCGATCGCGATCCGGCGTCGATCGCCGTCGGGCTTCTGGGTGATGATCACCGCCTCCAGCGCGCGCATGGCCACCGCCATGTCGCTGGGATGGGTGGCGATGCACTGGTCCGAGGTGCCGAGGATCGCCAGGATGCGATTCTCGACGCCGATCGCGGAACAGCCGCTGCCCGGCTCGCGCTTGTTGCAGGGGGTGGCAGGGTCGTAGAAATAATAGCAGCGCGTCCGCTGGAGCAGGTTGCCGCCGGTCGACGCCTTGTTGCGCAACTGCCCCGAAGCACCCGCCAGCAACGCGCGCGACAGGACCGGATAACGCTCGATCACACGCGCATCGGCGGCGAGGTCGCTATTGGGCACCAGCGCGCCGATGGTCAGGCCGCCATCCTCGCGCTCCTCGATCTCGGTTAGCGGCAGGCGGCTGATGTCGATCAGCGTCTCGGGCGTCTCGACCTGCAATTTCATCAGGTCGAGCAGGTTGGTGCCGCCCGCGATGAAGCGCGCGCCGGGCGCTGCCCCGTCGCGGGTGGCGGTGGCGACCGAATCGGCGCGGGCATAATCGAACGTCTTCATGCCGCGACCTCCCGGCCGACCTGTTCATTGGGATTGCGGTCGCCCTGTCCCGCCACGTCGCGGATCGCGTCGACGATATTGGGATAGGCGGCGCAGCGGCACAGATTGCCGCTCATCCGCTCTGAGATTTCCTCGACCGTCAGTTCGGCCGCGCCCAGGTCTTCGGTGACATGGCTGGGCCAGCCCTTCTTCACCTCGTCGAGCATCCCGACGGCCGAGCAGATCTGGCCCGGCGTGCAATAGCCGCATTGAAAGCCGTCATGCCGCACGAATGCGTCCTGCAACGGATGGAGGTTGCCGGGCTGGCCCAGCCCCTCGATCGTCGTGATCTCGTCATCCTGGTGCATTACCGCCAGCGTCAGGCAGCTGTTCACCCGGCGGCCGTTGACCAGCATCGTGCACGCGCCGCACTGGCCGTGGTCACAGCCCTTCTTGGAGCCGGTCAGGCCCAGATGCTCGCGACAGAGATCGAGCAAAGAGGTGCGAACATCGACCTCGATGTCATGCGATTGACCATTGATTGTGAAATGCATCGCGCCATCCCTTTGGGATTACAGTTGGATGAACAAACGCCATGACTTGCGCACGTTTCCCGTTGCGAACCACTCTCATTGCCGTCTCGCTGGTCTTGGGGCAGTCTGAGGCCATGTCCGCCGAACCCAATACGCCGTTATCCTCGCCCTCGCTTTCGTCGCCGATCGTCATCGCGCATCGCGGGGCGAGCGGGGAGCGTCCCGAACATACGCTGGCCGCCTATGATCTCGCGATCCGCGAGGGCGCGGACGTGATCGAACCCGATCTGGTGCCGACGAAGGACGGCCATCTGGTCGCGCGGCACGAGAACGAGATTTCCGGCACCACCGATGTCGCGGCCCATCCCGAATTCGCCGATCGCAAGGCGACCAAGGTCATCGACGGCCAGACCGAAACCGGCTGGTTCACCGAGGACTTCACCCTGGCCGAGCTGAAGAGCCTGCGCGCCCGCGAACGCCTGCCGCAGCTGCGCTCGACCGCCTATGACGGGCAATTCCAGATCCCGACGCTGGAGGAGATCATCGCGCTCGCCAAGCAGCGGTCGAAGGAGACGGGGCGGACCATCTCCATCTATCCCGAGACCAAGCATCCGACCTATTTCGCATCGATCGGCAAGGGCACCGACGCGCCGCTGGTCGCCGCGCTCGACAAGGCCGGGTGGAAGACGGCGGACGCGCCGGTGTTCATCCAGTCGTTCGAGGTGAAGAACCTGCAACATCTGAAGACGATGACCGGCATCCGCCTGATCCAGCTGGTCGCGGGCGAGGGCGGTCCGGCCGACGGCGCCGCGCCGACCTACGCCGCGATGATGACGCCCCAGGGGATGAAGCAGGTCGCGACCTATGCCTGGGGGATTGGGCCGGACAAGGCGATGTTGTGGAAGGGTGATGCGCCCTCGACGCTGGTCGCGGATGCCCATGCCGCGGGCCTGCGGGTCCACCCCTGGACCTATCGCGCGGAGAACCAGTTCGTGCGGGCGGCTTTCCGCAAGGGTTCGGATGCCAAGGCGCATGGCGATGTGGCGGGCGAAATCCGCGCCGCGCTGGGCCAGGGCATCGACGGTTTCTTCACCGATTTCCCGCAAATCGGGGTAGAAACGCGCAACGCTTTTTTGCGCGCCCGCTGAAAGAACCCCAACGACCATGCGTAACCTCGTCCTGAAACTCGCCGTCCTGGCCTTGCCGCTGACCACCGGAGGCTGCGTCAAGACGGTGGCCAGTGTCGTGAAGGCACCGTTCCAGGCGGCGGGGCAGGTCGTCGACTGGACGACGACCAGCCAGTCGGAGGCGGATCGCAATTACGGCCGCAAGATGCGCAAGCAGGAGGCCAAGGAAGGCCGCGCGCGCCGCGAGTATGAGAAGCAGTGCCGCAAGCATCCCGAACAGTGCCAGCAGCAGGGCCAGCCCAGCCAGCAGGGCTATGACGGCTATCGCGCCGGTTACTGATCGCTGACCGGGGGCGGCCATCCGGCGAGGATGGTCGCCACCGCCGCCAGCACCTGCGGCCGGTGCTGCACCCATAAATGGCTGGAGCGGACCTCGACCGCCGGGGTCGCATCGTCGCGACAGATGATCCCGGCAACCAGCCCGTCGCTCCGGCTCCAGATCGCGGCCGAGGGGCAGGGGAGCGGCCCCGCGATCACCGCCGATCGGGCGATCACCGCCGGATCGTCCACCCGCTCGCCGGTCAGATGCTCGAAGGCGCGCCAGACATTGGTCGCTCGCGCCGGGCCCGCATAGGGCGAAGCGATCGTGATGACCCCCGCGATCAGATCCGGCCGGGCCTGCGCCACCATCCGGGCGATGATCCCGCCCAGGCTGATGCCGATCAACGTCACCGGGCCGGTATCGGCCAGCGACTCCAGCCGTGCGATCAATCGCTTGGCCTCTCGCCCGACGCTGCGAATGCCCAGATTGCGGCCCAGTCCCCAGCCATGCACCCGGTAGCCCTTGCCGGTCAGGTATCGGCGCAGGACGACCGTCGCCCGGTCGCTGTTGACCAGGCCGGGCAGCACCATCAGCGCCCGCCCGTCGCCGCGCGGCGCGGCATCCAGCTCGGCTCGGTGCCGCCACCAGGTCGCACCCATCCACAAGGCGCGCGGCAATTCGGCGGCCCAGAGCGCTTTCGACGGCGGCGGGGTCATAGCCACCGCATCACCGTCCATGGAAAGGGCGTCCACCAGCCCATCCGCACCCCCGCCGCCGCCAGCGCATCGCCGGTCCAGTTGTTGCAGGTATGCGCGGCGCTGTAGCGCCCCCTTGCCTCGTAAAAGGCGTCGTACACGTCATAACCCGGACCATGCGGCCCGCCGCGTTTCCAGCTTGCCTGGATAAAGCCGACCAGCTTGCGATAGGCCTGAGGCGACAGCTGGATCATGCGGACATCGTCACCATTGGCACGCGGCAGCGGCAGGTGGTCGACATGGATCAGCGTCCGGTTGCTGCCCAGCGCCGCGTGCACGATCGTGCCGGGCTTAACGTCGCGCCAATGCGGCGTCTCGCGAAAGAAACCCGCCTCGCCCCAGCCGATGGCGAGGAAGGGAAAGCCCGCATAGCGTGGGTCGCGCAGGTCCTGCGGCGGTGCCCAGTCGCGCCAGTCCACGCCCGCCGCCTGCTTCGGCACGATGATCGCGGTGTGGACCGCGCTCGACTCGACGAAGATGGTGACGGCATCCGCGCCCGCCGCGGGCATCGACGCGGTCGCCCGCGCTATCATGCCCAGCGCCAGCCCCAGAGTGAAATAACCGAACAGGATCAGGCCGATCGCAGCCAGCATCCCCCTTGCAACGCGCCCCAGCCGTCGCCACGCTATGGTTTCATTTGTCACCATCTTCATGATAGGCTTCGCGCATGGCACAGGATACCCATGTTCTCGCCGCCCCGCCCGAAGGGGCAGGGGCCGACTGGACCATTCCGCAGGGGTGGGAGCATTACACGGTCGAGGAACATGCGACCTGGGATACGCTGTTCGCGCGCCAATCCAAGCTGCTGCCGGGCCGCGCGTCGGAGGCGTATTTGCGCGGCCTCGACGTGCTCAAGCTGTCGCGGCCGGGTATTCCCGATTTCGAGGAACTGTCCGAGCGGCTGATGAAGCTGACCGGGTGGCAGGTGGTGGCGGTGCCGGGGCTGGTGCCCGATGATGTGTTCTTCGACCATATGGCCAATCGCCGCTTCGTCGCGGGCAATTTCATCCGGCGGCCCGACCAGCTGGATTATCTGGAGGAGCCGGACGTCTTCCATGACGTGTTCGGCCATGTGCCGATGCTGGCCGATCCGGTCTTCGCCGATTACCTCGCCGCCTATGGGCGCGGCGGGCAGCGGGCGCTGGGCATGGACGCGCTGAAATATCTGGGGCGGCTTTACTGGTACACGGTCGAGTTCGGGCTGGTGCGCGAGGATGGCGACCTGCGCATCTATGGCGCTGGCATCGTGTCGAGCTATTCGGAAAGCCGCTTCGCGCTGGAGGACCCGAGCCCCAACCGGATCGGCTTCGACCTGAAGCGGGTGATGCGGACGGAATACCGGATCGACGATTTCCAGCAGAATTATTTCGTGATCCCCAGTTACGAGGAATTGCTGCGCACCACGCTGGAGACGGACTTTGCGCCGCTCTATCAGGAGATCAAGGCGTTGCCGGATATCCCGGTGGCGGAGATCCAAGCGGGGGACGATGTGGTGACGCGGGGGACGCAGGGATATGCCAAGGCGAAGGCCGGATAGGAGGTCGCCCTGGGCCTTCGAACCGGAACCTTATCGCCCACCCCCGGTTCGCATGCGTCATGCACGATCTTCCCAACAACGCGGTGAATTACCCGCTGCTCGCCCGCCCGCATATCCAGCTCTACGGCACCGTGGACGAAGTGATGCATGCGGGTTTCAAGGACCAGCTCGCCGCCGCACCGGCCGACGGCCCGCTGGTCGTGTCGATCACCACGCTGGGCGGTGACCCGGAAATGGCGCGCGCCATGGGCGACTCGATCCGCCTGCTGCGTGACTATACGGGGCGCGAGACGCTGTTCCTGGGCAAGGTCGCGGTCTATTCGGCGGGCGCGACGTTCATGTCGGCCTTCCCGGTCGAGAGTCGATTCCTGACGCGCGGCACCCGGTTGATGCTGCACGAGCGGCAGATGTCGGGATCGATCGACCTGAGCGGTCCGCTCACCACCCTGCCCGCTATCCTGAAGGCCAAGCTGCACGAAATCGAACAGTCGGTCCTGATCCAGGAGGAGGGCTTCCGCGCCATCGTCAACGGATCGCAGGTTTCGTTCGAGACCCTGCGCGAAAAGGCGGTCAGCAACTGGTATATCGATGCCGAGGAGGCGCGCGATCTGGGCCTCGTACTTGATGTGATCTGAGCACGCGCCTAAATCGCTTCAAGACATTTGCGACATCCGGTCCTGTCATGTATCGGCTCTGGTAATTCTTTGCCGGTCCCGGGGCCGGCCCATCCAGCGGGTTAGTGACCATGGCCGAATTTGCCCTGCCGAAGAACAGCGTCATCAAGAAGGGCGAAGCGCACCAGGCGACCACGCAAGGCCGCCTGAAAAAGTTCAAGGTCTATCGGTACGATCCTGATTCGGGCCAGAACCCGCGTTACGACACGTTCGAGATCGATCTGGACGAATGCGGTCCGATGGTACTCGACGCGCTGATCAAGATGAAGGCGGAGCAGGACAGCTCGCTGACCTTCCGCCGTTCGTGCCGCGAGGGTATTTGCGGATCGTGCGCGATGAACATCGACGGCCGCAACGGCCTGGCCTGCACCACCGCGATCGAGGATGTGAAGGGCACGGTCCAGATCACCCCGCTGCCGCACATGGACGTGGTCAAGGACCTGGTCCCCGACTTCACGCACTTCTACGCGCAGTACGCGTCGATCAAGCCGTGGCTGCAGACCGTGTCGCCCGCCCCCTCGGGCAAGGAGCGGCTCCAGTCGCCCGACGACCGCGCGAAGCTGGACGGGCTGTACGAGTGTATCCTGTGCGCCTGCTGCTCGACGTCCTGCCCCAGCTATTGGTGGAACAGCGACAAATTCCTGGGCCCGGCGATCCTGCTCCAGGCCTATCGCTGGCTGGCCGACAGCCGTGACGAGATGACCGGCGAGCGTCTGGACGAGCTGGAGGATCCGTTCCGCCTGTATCGTTGCCACACAATCATGAACTGCGCGAATGTCTGCCCCAAGGGCCTGAACCCGGCCAAGGCGATCGCCGAGATCAAGAAGATGGAAGCCGAGCGGGTCATCTGATTCGGTTGCTTTCGATGGAAACGGAAAGGGGGTCAGAAACGGCCCCCTTTTTTGTTTTTAGGACGCTGCCAAGCGGCCCTCACCCTTCCGGTGCCAACGCACCTCCCTCCCTCTCCCATCGGGAGAGGGAAGGGGCCCGCCCGCTTTAAGCGGGTGGGAAGGGTGAGGGCAGGGGTTGACGCCGGACAGGGTAGGGCAGACATCCCCTCCAACATGCCTGATATCCTGAACGCCTATCGCCGCCTGGTCGCCGCCGAAGAGCTCCGCCCCGATCCCGAACAGGCCGCCGCCGCCGCCCGACTCGAGGCACTGGCAACCGAACTCGAAACCCCGCGCAAGACCGGCTTCCTTGCCCGCCTGACCGGCAAGGGCGCGCCTGCCCCCAAGGGCGTCTATCTTTGGGGAGACGTGGGTCGCGGCAAGTCGATGCTGATGGACCTGTTCTTTACCCAAGTCGCGGTTCAGGCCAAGCGCAGGGTCCATTTCGCCGAGTTCATGCTGGAGGTCCACGCCCGCATCGCTACCGAGCGCGCCAAGCAGGCGGGCGACCCGATCGCCCCGGTCGCCGCCGCGCTCGCCGAGGAAGTCCGGCTGCTGGCCTTCGACGAGATGATGGTGACGAACAGCCCCGACGCGATGATCCTGTCGCGGCTGTTCACCGCCTTGATCGAGGCGGGGGTGACGATCGTCACCACCTCCAACCGGCCCCCCAAGGACCTGTACAAGAACGGGCTCAACCGCGAGCATTTCCTGCCCTTCATCGCGCTCATCGAGGCGCGGCTGGACATTTTGGCGCTCAACGGGCCGACCGACTATCGGCGCGACCGGCTGGGGCGGCTGGACACATGGCTGGTGCCCAACGGGTCGAAGGCGACGATGACGTTGTCGGCGGCGTTCTTCCGCCTGACCGACTATCCGGTCGAGGATGCGGCGCACGTCCCCTCGGAGGACCTGAAGGTCGGTGGCCGCGTGCTGCACGTCCCCAAGGCCCTGAAGGGCGTCGCGGTCTTCTCGTTCAAGCGGCTGTGCGGCGAGGCGCGCGGGGCGGCGGATTATCTGGCCGTCGCGCGGCGCTTCCATACCGTGATTCTGGTCGGCATCCCCAAACTGGGGCCGGAGAATCGCAACGAGGCGGCGCGCTTCGTCCAGCTGATCGACGCGCTCTACGAACACAAGGTCAAGCTGCTCGCCGCAGCCGACGCCCAGCCCGCCGAACTCTATGAAACCGGGGACGGGCGGTTCGAGTTCGAACGCACGATCAGCCGGTTGGAAGAGATGCGGTCGGAGGAATATCTGGCGCAGGGGCATGGCTCGGACGAGGCTTAATCGTGGCTTAATGCACTTGCGAACCATTATCGTTTAAATTCTTAAACTCTGTGGAATAACGGTTGCCCCGACGCCGCAATGGGCGTAGGCCGCGTGACCAATCACGTACGTCCACTACGGAGTAGGATTGGAATGGCTCGCAAGAAGATCGCGCTGATTGGCGCCGGTAACATCGGCGGCACGCTGGCGCACCTCGCCGCGCTCAAGGGGCTGGGCGATATCGTCCTGTTCGACGTCGTCGAGGGTGTGCCCCAGGGCAAGGCGCTCGACCTGTCGCAGTGCGGCCCGGTCGAAGGCTTCGACGCGAACATCAAGGGCTCCAACGACTACGCCGATATCGCGGGCGCCGATGTGATCATCGTCACCGCCGGTGTCGCGCGCAAGCCCGGCATGAGCCGCGACGACCTGCTCGGCATCAACCTGAAGGTGATGAAGGCGGTCGGCGAGGGCATTGCCGCCAACGCGCCCGACGCCTTCGTGATCTGCATCACCAACCCGCTCGACGCGATGGTCTGGGCGCTGCGCGAATTTTCTGGTCTGCCTGCGAACAAGGTCGTCGGCATGGCCGGCGTGCTAGACTCGGCCCGCTTCTCGCACTTCCTCGCCGAGGAATTCGGCGTGTCGGTGAAGGACGTGAACACCTTCGTGCTCGGCGGCCACGGCGACACCATGGTCCCGGTCCTGGAATATTCGACCGTCAGCGGCATCCCGGTCAGCGACCTGATCGAGATGGGCTTCTCGACCAAGGAAAAGGTCGACGAGATCATCAAGCGCACCCGTGGCGGCGGCGGCGAGATCGTCGCGCTGCTCAAGACCGGTTCGGCTTATTATGCGCCTGCCACCAGCGGTATCGCGATGGCCGAGGCGTATCTGTACGACCAGAAGCGCATCCTGCCTGCCGCCGCGCATCTGTCGGGTGAGTATGGCATCGACAACCTGTACGTCGGCGTCCCCGTCGTGATCGGCGCGAACGGCGTCGAGAAGGTCGTCGAGGTCAAGCTGTCGGACGAGGCGAAGGCGAACCTTCAGGTTTCGGTCGACGCGGTCAAGGAACTGCTCGTGGCCTGCAAGGGCATCGACGAGTCGCTGGCGTAATTTAAAGGAATAACACCGCCCCGGCGAAGGCCGGGGCCCAGTTGGGTTGGTCATGGTGATCGAAGCACAAGCCTTCGTCTACATCATGGCCAGCGGTCGCAACGGGACGATTTATATCGGCTCGACGACCAACTTGCCACGGCGGGTGTGGGAGCACCGTACCGACGTGGTCGCTGGGTTTACGCGGGACAACCACTGTCATCGGCTCGTCTGGTACGAGGTGCATGATAGCTGGGAAGCAGCGCGGCAACGCGAACTGCGAATGAAGAATTGGAAGCGGCTTTGGAAGCTGCGAGAGATCGAAGGGCTCAATCTCGATTGGGCAGACCTGTATGATCGCATCGCACTACCATAACCGTATCGCAACTGGGCCCCGGCCTTCGCCGGGGCGGACAAGGACGGAACCGACGGATGAGCATCCTCGTCAACAAGAACACCAAGGTCATCACCCAGGGCATGACGGGTGAAACCGGCACGTTCCACACCCAGCAGGCGCTGGCCTATGGCACGCAGATGGTCGGCGGCGTGACGCCGGGCAAGGGCGGCACCGAGCATATCGGCCTGCCGGTCTTCAACACCGTCGCCGAAGCCAAGTCGAAGACGGGCGCCGACGCATCGGTCATCTACGTGCCGCCGCCCTTCGCGGCCGACTCGATCCTGGAAGCGATCGACGCCGAGATTCCGCTGATCGTCGCGATCACGGAAGGCATTCCGGTCCTCGACATGGTCAAGGTCAAGCGCGCCCTGTCGGGTTCGAAGTCGCGCCTGATCGGTCCGAACTGCCCGGGCGTCCTGACGCCGGGTGAGTGCAAGATCGGCATCATGCCGGGTTCGATCTTCAAGAAGGGCTCGGTCGGCGTCGTGTCGCGCTCGGGCACGCTGACCTATGAGGCGGTGTTCCAGACCTCGAACGCTGGCCTGGGCCAGACGACCGCGGTCGGCATCGGCGGCGATCCCGTCAACGGCACCAACTTCATCGACGTGCTGGAGCTGTTCCTGGCCGATGACGAGACCCAGTCGATCATCATGATCGGCGAGATCGGCGGCTCGGCCGAAGAGGAAGCCGCGCAGTTCCTGCGTGACGAAGCCAAGCGCGGCCGTTCGAAGCCGATGGCCGGCTTCATCGCGGGCCGCACCGCGCCTCCGGGCCGTCGCATGGGCCATGCCGGTGCGATCGTGTCGGGCGGCCAGGGCGGCGCCGAGGACAAGATCGCGGCGATGGAAGCGGCCGGGATCAAGGTCGCGGCTTCGCCGTCGGAGCTTGGCTCGACGCTGTTGTCGGTGCTGAACAAGTAAGGCGTATCGCGTCACCCCGGCACAACCGCCGGGGTCCGTGGCGGCAGGCGGGCCGCTCGCGGCTGCGGACCCCAGGCGGATGTGCCGGGGTGGCGATAGTTGATAAGACGGGCGGTCGAGGAAGCGTCTCATGGGCTACGAAGGCCAGGAATTCAGCGAAATCGCGGCGGGCGTCAGCCCCGCTTTCATCGAAACGCTCTACGCCAAGTATCAGGCCGACCAGTCGTCGGTCGATGCAGGCTGGCGGACCTTTTTCGACGGTCTGGAGCAGGGCGTCGGAGCCCCCAGCTGGCAGAACAAGCGCTGGCCGCTGACCTCGACCGACGACCTGACGGCGGGCCTCGACCCCACCCAGATGGAACCGGCCCCTAAGCCTGCCAAGGGCGGTAAGCCCGCCGCCGCCGCTTCGGCCGCACCTGCACCCTCGACCGCCGACATCGTCAAGGCGGCGGGCGACGCGATCCGCGCGCAGATGCTGATCCGCACCTACCGGGTGCGCGGCCATCTCGCGGCGAACCTCGATCCGCTGGGCCTGTCGGGCCTGCGTGAGCTTCCGGAAGACCTGAAGACCGAATATCACGGCTTCACCGACGCCGATCTCGACCGCAAGGTCTATCTGGGCGGCACGATGGGCTTCGAATGGGCGACCGTTCGCGAGCTGGTCGACACGCTGCGCAAGAATTACTGCGGCAATATCGGCCTCGAGTACATGCACATCGCGGACGTGGAGGAGCGCCGCTTCCTCCAGGACCGGATGGAAGGCCAGGATAAGGCGATCGACTTCACCGTCGATGGCAAGAAGGCGATCCTGAACAAGGTCATCGAGGCCGAGCAGTGGGAAAAATTCCTCGGCAAGAAATATGTCGGCACCAAGCGCTTCGGCCTGGACGGCGGCGAGTCGATGATCCCCGCGCTGGAATCGGTCATCAAGTATGGCGGCCAGATGGGCGTGCGCGAGATCGTGTTCGGCATGGCGCATCGCGGCCGTCTGAACGTGCTGGCAAACGTGATGGCCAAGCCGCTGCGCGTGATCTTCCACGAATTCGCCGGTGGCTCGGCCAACCCCGATGATATCGGTGGTTCGGGCGACGTGAAGTATCACCTCGGCACCTCGACCGACCGCGAGTTCGACGGCCATAAGGTCCATATGTCGCTGGTCGCCAACCCCTCGCACCTTGAGGCGGTGAACCCGGTCGTGCTGGGCAAGACCCGCGCGATTCAGACGATCGCGGGCGACCTGGAGGATCACTCGGCCTCGGTGCCGGTGCTGATCCATGGCGACGCGGCCTTTGCCGGCCAGGGCATCGTCTGGGAGTGCCTCGGTTTCTCGGGCATCCGTGGCTACAACACCGGCGGCTGCGTCCACTTCATCATCAACAATCAGGTGGGCTTCACCACCAGCCCGCAGTTCGCACGCTCCTCGCCCTATCCGTCGGATGTGGCCAAGGGCGTCCAGGCGCCGGTCTTCCACGTCAATGGCGACGATCCCGAGGCGGTGACCTTCGCCACCAAGATGGCGATCGAGTTCCGCCAGAAGTTCCACCGCGACATCGTGATCGACATGTGGTGCTATCGCCGCTTCGGCCACAATGAGGGCGACGAGCCGGGCTTCACCCAGCCGCTGATGTACAACAAGATCCGCTCGCACCCAGGTGTCAGCGAAATCTACTCGAAGCGGCTGGTGTCCGAGGGTGTGGTCGATCAGGCCTGGGTCGACGAGAACATCAAGCAGTACACCACGCGCTGCGAAGGCGAGTTCGAGGCGGGCGCGAGCTACAAGCCCAACAAGGCCGACTGGTTCGCCGGTCGCTGGTCGGGACTGTCGGCGCCCAAGGAGACCGATCAGGGTCGCCGCAACGTCGAAACCGGCCTCGACAAGAAGCTGTTCGACGCGATCGGCCGCACGCTGACCACGATTCCCGAGGGGTTGCAGGTCCACAAGACGCTGAACCGCGTGCTGGACGCCAAGCGCCAGATGTTCGCCACCGGCGCGAATTTCGACTGGGCGACCGGCGAGGCGCTGGCCTTCGGCTCGCTGCTGTCGGAAGGCTATGGCGTGCGCCTGTCGGGCCAGGATTCGGGTCGCGGCACCTTCTCGCAGCGTCACGCGGTCTGGGTCGACCAGACCGATGAGCACAAATATGTGCCGCTGAAGACCGTCGAGCATGGCAGCTTCGAGGTGCTGGACAGCCCGCTGTCCGAATATGGCGTGCTGGGCTTCGAATATGGCTATGCGCTTGCCGATCCGAAGACTTTGGTGCTGTGGGAGGCGCAGTTCGGCGACTTCGTCAACGGCGCGCAGATCATGATCGACCAGTTCATCACGTCGGGCGAGTCCAAGTGGCTGCGCGCCAACGGCCTCGTGATGCTGCTGCCGCATGGTTATGAAGGGCAGGGGCCGGAGCATAGCTCCGCGCGTCCGGAGCGCTTCCTCCAGTCCTGCGCCAACGACAATATCCAGGTTGCGAACTGCACCACCCCGGCCAACTATTTCCACCTGTTGCGCCGCCAGATGCACCGCAATTTCCGCAAACCCCTGATCGTCATGACGCCCAAGTCGCTGCTGCGTCACAAGCTGGCGGTGTCGAAGGCCGAGGAGTTCCAGGGCGATAGCCACTTCCGCCGTCTGCTGTCGGACACCAACGGTGCCGCCGACGAGGCCACGACGCGTCTGGTCCTGTGCACCGGCAAGGTCGCTTACGACCTGATCGAGGCACGCGATGCGGCGGGCGACACCACGACCCAGATCGTGCGCGTCGAGCAGCTCTATCCGTTCCCCAGCGACGCGCTCGCCAAGCGGATCGCGCGGATGCCGAACCTGCAGGACGTGGTCTGGGCGCAGGAAGAGCCGAAGAACAACGGTTACTGGTTCTTCGTCGAGCCGCTGATCGAGGAGTCGCTGGCCGAGGCCGGTGCGAGCGTGAAGCGCGCGCGTTATGCGGGTCGTGCGGCGGCGGCTTCGCCCGCCACCGGCCTGATGAAGCGCCACACCGCCGAGCAGGGCGCGCTGGTCGCCGATGCGCTGGGCCACAATGTCCGCGACGAAATCCGCAGGACGCGCGCAGAGGGCAGCAACACCACCGCCAAGCCGACCACGGCGGCTGCGGACTGAACGATTGACGAGCGCCCCGGTCCTTCGCGGGACCGGGGAGGGATGAAATCTGGCGCGGGCGTTTTGCCCGCCCGCGTAAGAACCCCGGTCGATGGACCGGGTGGAGGAAATGGAAATGGCGACTGAAGTTCTGGTGCCGGTGCTGGGCGAATCGATCTCCGAAGCGACGCTCGGCGAGTGGCTGAAGCAGCCGGGCGAGGCGGTGGCGGTCGACGAGCCGATCGCGAGCCTGGAGACCGACAAGGTCTCGGTCGAAGTGCCCTCGCCGGTGGCGGGTGTCATGGGCGAACATGCCGTGAAGGTCGGCGACACGGTGCAGGTCGGCGCGCTGCTGGCGACCGTCGATGCCGGTGGCTCGGCCCCGGCCAAGACCGAAGCGGCGGCGCCTGCCGCGACGGCCGCTCCGGCTGCTCCGGCTCCGGGCGCGGCACCTGCCGCTGACGAGTCGAGCGACTCGCCCGCCGCACTCTCGCCGTCGGTCCGTCGTGCGGTGCTCGAGCATGGCCTCGACCCCGCGACGATCAAGGGCACCGGCAAGGACGGCCGCATCACCAAGGAAGACGTCGCCGCCGCCGCCGCCAACAAGTCGAGCGCCCCGGCTCCCGCCGCCGCTGCTCCGGCCGCTGCGCCTGCCGGTTCGGCGCGCAAGGAAGAGCGCGTGAAGATGACGCGCCTGCGTCAGACGATCGCCAAGCGCCTGAAGGAGGCACAGAACACCGCCGCCATGCTGACGACGTTCAACGACGTCGACATGACCGCGGTGATCGAGGCGCGCGCCAAGTATAAGGACCTGTTCGAGAAGAAGCACGGCGTCCGCCTGGGCTTCATGGGCTTCTTCGTGAAGGCCGCGACGATGGCGCTGAAGGACATTCCTTCGGTCAACGCGTCGATCGAAGGCGATGAGATCGTCTATCACGACTATGCCGACATCTCGGTCGCCGTCTCGGCCCCGAACGGCCTGGTCGTGCCGGTCATCCGCGATGCGCAGGACCTGACGGTTGCGGGCATCGAAAAGACGATCGGCGACTTCGGCAAGCGCGCCAAGGACGGCACGCTCAAGATGGACGAGATGAAGGGCGGCACCTTCACCATCTCGAACGGCGGCGTGTTCGGCTCGCTGATGTCGACCCCGATCATCAACCCGCCCCAGTCGGCGGTGCTGGGTCTCCACCGTATCGAGGAGCGCCCGGTCGTCGTCGACGGCCAGATCGTCATCCGCCCGATGATGTACCTGGCGCTGTCCTATGACCACCGCATCATCGACGGCCGCGAGGCGGTGACTTTCCTCGTCGCGCTGAAGAACGCGATCCAGGATCCGACCCGCATCCTGATCGACCTCTGATCGCTTTGTGATCTATACGGGCCCTCGCAACCGCGAGGGTCCGTTCGTTCTGTGTAAAGGCGGGTGCGCCCGCAGGCTGGACCCCAGGCCGGGGAACGGGAGAGACAAATGGCTGAGTATGACTATGACGTCCTGGTGATCGGTGCCGGCCCCGGCGGCTATGTCGCGGCGATCCGCGCGGCGCAGCTGGGCCTGAAGACCGCGTGCGCCGAGGCGCGCGAGACGCTGGGCGGCACCTGCCTCAACGTCGGCTGCATCCCGTCCAAGGCGCTGCTCCACGCATCGGAGATCTTCGAGGAAGCCAGCCACGGCGCGTTCGCCAAGTTCGGCATCGAGATCGAGGGGGCCAAGCTCAACCTCGACCAGATGCATGCCGAAAAGGCCAAGGCGGTCGGCGAGCTGACCGGCGGCATCGAGTATCTCTTCAAGAAGAACAAGGTCACCTGGCTGAAGGGCAAGGCCGCGTTCCAGGATGCGAGCACGGTCAAGGTCGGCGAGCAGACCGTCACCGCGCGCGACATCGTGATCGCCACCGGCTCGGTCGTGACCCCGCTGCCGGGCGTCGAGATCGACCAGAAGGTCGTCGTCGACTCGACCGGCGCGCTGGCGCTGCCCAAGGTGCCGGAACATCTGGTCGTCATCGGCGGCGGCGTGATCGGGCTGGAACTGGGTTCGGTCTGGCGTCGTCTGGGTGCCAAGGTCACGGTCGTCGAGTATCTAGACCAGATCCTGCCCGGCTTCGATGGCGAGGTCCGCAAGGAATCGGCCAAGCTGTTCAAGAAGCAGGGCATGGAGCTGAAGACCTCGACCAAGGTGACCGGCGTCAGCGTCGAGGGCGACCGCGCGACCGTGTCGGTCGAACCAGCGGCGGGCGGTGCGGCGGAAACGCTGTCGGCCGACGCCGTGCTGGTCGCGATCGGCCGCAAGCCCAACATCGACGGCCTGAACCTGGAAGCCGCCGGTGTGAAGCTGAACGGTCGTGGCCAGGTCGAGATCGACCATGACTTCGCGACCAATGTCGACGGTGTCTGGGCGATCGGCGACGTGGCCCCCGGCCTGATGCTCGCCCACAAGGCCGAGGACGAAGGCGTCGCGGTGGCGGAGAACATCGCAGGGCAAACCGGCATCGTGAACCACGACGTCATCCCCAGCGTCGTCTACACCATGCCCGAAATCGCCGGTGTCGGCCTGTCGGAAGAAGCCGCCAAGGAAAAGGGCGAGGTCAAAGTCGGCAAGTTCCCGTTCGCGGCCAACAGCCGCGCCAAGACCAACCGCGACACCGACGGCTTCGTGAAGGTCATCGCCGACGCCAAGACCGACCGCGTACTGGGTGTTTGGATCATCTCGAGCCTTGCTGGCACCATGATCGCCCAGGCCGCGCAGGCGATGGAATTCGGCGCGACGTCGGAAGACATCGCCTACACCTGCCACGCCCACCCCACCCACGCCGAGGCGTTGAAGGAAGCGGCGATGGCAGTGCAGGGCAAGCCGATCCACATCTGACCCGGCCTTGCCGAAGAACTGATGAGACGGGCGGGCATCATGGGATGCTCGCCCGTATTTGTTTTTGGGCGGCAGGTGTCGGGGTGCAGGGTGACGGGCTTGCTGGTCGGATTGCCGGCTAGCGACTGTCGGCGTTTTTTACGGAAAGCCGATTGTCGACAAAGTGCTGCAATTCCACTGGCACCCGCTAATTTTACTTCGCAGCGCGGCACCATGACCGTGGTTGCCGCTGGACCGCAATCTCTGAGCGGCTATACTTCGCTTTGACCAACGACAGCAGCCGTTTGACGTTGCCGCTGGACCGCAATCTCTGAGCGGCTATACTGCCCCCGATTTTCCAGTACGGCCAAGACAAGTTGCCGCTGGACCGCAATCTCTGAGCGGCTATACTCCGCATTTTCCATCCCTGGCACAGCCAGAGGTTGCCGCTGGACCGCAATCTCTGAGCGGCTATACTCGAGGCGCGTTTGGCACCAAGGGAAGGGCGGTTGCCGCTGGTCCGCAATCTCTGAGCGGCTATACTGATGATCGCACGTCGCCCGAAGAGTACCCGTTGCCGCTGGACCGCAATCTCTGAGCGGCTATACTGCCACAGCGAAGTCCAAGCTGCCGTTTGCGTTGCCGCTGGACCGCAATCTCTGAGCGGCTATACTCGCGGCGGCGTTGGACCGTTGGGTTCTGGTGTTGCCGCTGGACCGCAATCTCTGAGCGGCTATACTATGTTGGCGATCGCTGACGACAGCGTCGGCGTTGCCGCTGGACCGCAATCTCTGAGCGGCTATACTGGCAAGGATGACGTAACCGCGATACATGAGTTGCCGCTGGACCGCAATCTCTGAGCGGCTATACTAAAAAGCAATTCCGCATCGTCGGTGCCAAGGTTGCCGCTGGACCGCAATCTCTGAGCGGCTATACTCGTGTATGAGGGCGTGAAGGGCTGGCTGGTGTTGCCGCTGGACCGCAATCTCTGAGCGGCTATACTCGACTTTCGCAACACCTACGCGGCGTTTCGGTTGCCGCTGGACCGCAATCTCTGAGCGGCTATACTGCGGACGATCGCATCGCCTTGGCATAATGCGTTGCCGCTGGACCGCAATCTCTGAGCGGCTATACTATGGCTTCGACGCGATCGTCATCTGCGCGGGTTGCCGCTGGACCGCAATCTCTGAGCGGCTATACTTCTCCGGATCGCGACCGAGATTGCCGACCAGTTGCCGCTGGACCGCAATCTCTGAGCGGCTATACTTCGACGACGAACCAGTCGCTGGCTCGAACAGTTGCCGCTGGACCGCAATCTCTGAGCGGCTATACTGCCCGAGCTGCTGGCAGCTATCGAGCGCGGGTTGCCGCTGGACCGCAATCTCTGAGCGGCTATACTCAAGCTGTTGTCCAGCGTGGTCGACCCGCTGTTGCCGCTGGACCGCAATCTCTGAGCGGCTATACTTAGCTAAACCTTCTTTAGCGGCTAAAATGCGTTGCCGCTGGACCGCAATCTCTGAGCGGCTATACTTCGTCTGGGATAGGGCACAGGTCGGCAGACGTTGCCGCTGGACCGCAATCTCTGAGCGGCTATACTGGGCGCGTCATCGTTGGCAGCCGGGGCGGCGTTGCCGCTGGACCGCAATCTCTGAGCGGCTATACTTCAGGAAGGTATCGCGTTCGTGGCCGGTGAGTTGCCGCTGGACCGCAATCTCTGAGCGGCTATACTGACCCCCGCGATCATCATCCACGGCGGTCGGTTGCCGCTGGACCGCAATCTCTGAGCGGCTATACTGGATGGTGGGGTATCGTGTTGATCTGCAACGACGAAACCTGCCATCCAGCATAGTCAAAACGCTCACGGATCATCAGAACAGCGCCAATTGGTCCGGATTTTTCCGGGCTTGTCTGCGGGCTTGTCCGGCGAAGCGGATGATGTTTTCATATTGGCGGTCGGTGAAGCTCAGAATGTGGATTTCACCCTTGTCGGGCAGGTTCGCCTCGATCCTACGCAGATAAGCCTCCATCTGTTCCTTGCCGCTGCAGAAGCGGGCATAGACCGAGAACTGGCTCTTCTCGAATCCTTCATCGAGCAGATATTGCCGGAACTTGGTGGCGGCGCGTGCCTCGGTTTTGCTGGTGACGGGCAGGTCGAACATGACGAAAATCCACATCAGTCGATATCCCGACAGGAGCGCCGCACCGGTGCTCATCGCGGCAACAATCCGTCCAGCGCCGCGATCTCGAGTGCGGAGGGCGGGAGCGGCAGGATCAGGTCGGTCGCGCGACCGGACTGGAAGCTGCGCGCCAGTGTCTGGGCGGCGCGTTGGATCGCCAGCCAGACCGTGGTGACCCCGTCGTCGAGCATCAGGTCGACCGCGATCAGCGCGGCATAGGCGCGTTTCGCCTCGGGCGTGACGCCGGTGATGCCATGCGCCATCAGCCGGATGGTCAGTGCATCGACCAGCGCGCGAAACGGCTCGATCACGTCGTCGGCCAGCGCGAAGGGATTGTCACGATGCGCATGGTGCACCCCGATCGACGGATGCAGCCCAGCGGCGACCACCGCCCGGGCGCAGGCGGCGCGCATCACCGCATAGCCATAGTTGAGCAAGGCGTTGGTGCCGTCGGCGTCGCGGTCGCGGCGGAACGCTTCGCCCATCAGCAATGGCCAGTATCGTCGCGCCGCCTGTGCCTCGATATTCTCCGGGTCGCCCGAGCCGACCTTGCGCGCAAGATGGTCGAAGGCGGTGGCGGAGTGGCCGTTGGCGGCAAGGACCGCACCCTGCCAGCGGATCTTGGCGACGACCAGCGCGCGCCAGAGCTGCTTGGACAGCGGCCGCCCGGCTTCCCACTGAGCACGCATCCGGCCGTTCTGCGCATGATGGCCGTCGATCGGCAGGCAGATGGCGGTGGGGCTGTGGTTGGCGCCGCAGAGCAGCATCACCGCGCCACGCTCCGCCAGTGCGACGATCAGGTTCGTCGACCAGGTGACGCCGTGCGCATGGACGATGACCGCACCGACATCGTCGAGCGGCACGCGGCCGACCTCGACCCGCTCTTCGGAGACGATCATGAAGCCATGATGGGCGGACAGGTGCCGATTGTCGGTGGCGATATCGACGATCCGTTCCAATCCCATCGCGGCGTCGCTCCGTCAGGCCGCTTCGGTCGGTTTTGGTCGTGTAGGCCGAACCGTTTTGCGCGCGGGAAAGCCGGGGTCCAGGACGCGGCCGGTCGGGCTGACGATCACCTGCCGCGCCCGCCATTCGCGCAATCGCGAGGGCGCGGGGAAGGTGTATCGGAAGGATGATTCCTTGTCTCGATTGCGGGCGTCGACATTGGCTTCATTGAGAGGCGCAAGGGCAAGTTGCTCCGGCGAGAATTTGACGACGCGCAGCAACTCGCGTCCGCTTCCTTGGTCGATCGCGATGATGTCGTTGCGATGAAGGCTCAGGACCTTGCGCGCCGCCGGATGCGGCCGCGGTTCGTCACCTGCTTGATGGGCGTCGAACATGGAGACGATGCTCGACCGAGGGCGGCCTTCCCGATCCTTCCAGCCCGTCACCCAACGGCCATCGGGCATTTCCCATATGTCATAACGATAATTGGAATCGCCTTTATACCCCTTATAGGCCCGGCCGTCCGCATCACGGACAGGGATGACGTTCATCGCCTCAATGATGCGGACGCCGCGTATATTCTTGAATTTGTCGTCGAGCTCAATGAAACGCTTGATCGCTTCGCCGAATGCCTTGTCGGTCTTGCCGCGCGTCCAGTTGGCCAGTCTTTCGCGCAAAGCGCGATCCACGACCCAGGCCGGTTTGCGACCACTGCCGCCGTCGATCAGGTGCTCGGATTTCAGCGAGATCATGGGTATGCGATGGACGACCATCGGAATGCCGCTGGCATTGACTTTATTGGTCAGGCCATAGGCGGTACCATTATGCAACGCACCCGCCGTCATGTGCGGCGGTCCGGATTGCTTCAGCTTGGCCTTGGGCTTGAGCCCATGGTCTGGTCGGTGACTGACGATCACGCGGTCCAGGGCGGTTTTCAGGTCGTCGCGAAAGCCGTCCCAGGCCTGGGGCAGGTCGGCAAACAGCCGATCCAGATCGGCCCGTTCCGCAGTGGCGGCGGCGTTTGCGATTATCTGGATGATGCGATGATCCATCAGGCCGGTGACGGCCGCATCGATGGTATGATGGCGATGGTCGAGCCGGTTCTTCGCGGCGTCACTATGTTTGTTATCGACCTGGTTATGGTCGGGCAGCAGCGTGTTGAGGCCCCATACCCGCCGCAACAACGACGTCATCTGCCCAGGTATGACATAGACGGGGCGGCCATCGGCCTTGCCGTACAGGCTGGCGACATAGCGTCCTGCCAGGACCGAAAGATACTGCGTGTCCTTCAGCTGACGCTCGGCAAACCCGCCTTCGGTTTCGAACCGTTCCATGGCGTTCGGCAGGAAGCGCCATTGCTTGTTGGGGTGAAGCCGCGCGACTCGTTGAAGGATCCGCTCCCACCGTTCGTCGTCGTCGTGCCATTTCTCCCAAGGGGTAAGATTGCCCTTCTGGCGGTTGCATTTGCTGTGCACCAAAATGCGATTGGCCGGGCCGTCGTCGAGCGTTCGCGAATAGGGCAGGATGTGATCAATATCGATATCCGACGTGTGGAAAAGCTGGCGCAGGCCGATCGGCCCTCCCTCACCGCAATAGGGACAGAGGCGGTCCATCACATTTTCGCTGAGTTCCTCCCAGAGCCGCAGACGCATGCGGTTGGCGCCGGTATCTTCAATCCCCTCTGTGCGCAGCTTGGCCGAGCGCCGTTCGGCCTCGCGCGTGTTCTGCGCGATGCGGCGATTGGCATCGTCCCTCTGCTGGTCGTTCTGTTTGAGCTCGCGGGCGATCTCGATCACGATCTGACGTGGCTTGCCATGACGCGAAGCGATCTCGTTGACCACCACGCGCAGCTGGTTCAGCCCGATATGAACGGTGGGATTGCCGACCCGGCCAAAGCGTACATCGTCGGGATCGTCGGTCTTCTGGGTTCCAGGCTTGAGGTCGCGGTCCAGCACGACGCCATAATAGGGAAGCGTCTCCAGCCCCTGTTCTGGGCGCCGGTCCGAGTGATGGCCCAATATGTCCGCATGGCGCCGAACGGCATCGTCATAGTCGATCACCTCGGCCTTGAGCGCCTCCAGGATCAACCGGCTTGCGGTTTCTCCCAGGCGTCCATGGCCTTCGGGAAGCGGGCAGGTCGCCACGGCCTCGGCCTGATCGACGGACAATGCGAATGTCGTGGTCAACCATGCGATCAGTCGTGTGTGATCCTCTTCGTTCGTAAGCCGCTCGATGATCGACCAGCGGGTATCCATGTCGAAATGGGCCCAGCGAGTGTGGAAGCGCGTCTTGTGGCCCATTTCCGCGCCGATCTCGTCACCCGCCAGATCCTTGCGGGTCGCGCTCTCCTTGTTGAACCGCGCATCGGGCGAGAGCTTGAGGACACGTTGCCGCAATGTCTGAAAGGCGGCCTTCTTCGATGATTTCAGCTTGCGGATCAGCTGGTCGCGTTCGTCCAGCGACAGGGGGCGCTCAACGCCACCTTCACGGATACGAAGATGATTGACCTCTTCGTAAAGGCGCCGTTCCTGAAACAGGGGATGGGCCTTGGGTAGGCGATCTTCTTCCAGGAACGAGCATCGGCCGACGGCCTGTTTCCGCAGATCACGCTGGAAGAAGATGATCCGGTGAAGATGATCCCGGACTGCGTCGGTCAGAAGGGTCGGGTGGTGGCTGGCCTGGGCCCGCCAGATGCAGTCGAATTCATGCTCATAGTGGCGGCGCTGGGGATAGAAGTCGTAACCGGTGCCATCGGCGTGCATGCGCACGCGCTTGGTGGCGAGCGGCAGCAGAAATTCGCCGAGCGTCTCCGCGCCGGCTTCGGCCATGGCCCGATCGAGTTCGATTTCCGCCAACTTGATCTTGCCGTCTTCCTTGTCGTTGCGTCGGCGGTCGGCCCGACGATTGGATTTGAAGCCACGGCGCTGGTTGAGATGGAACAGGGCGCGACCCAGTTCGTGCGGATGCAGGGCTTCTCGAAGCGCCCGGACGCGCAAGTCGTAAGGGTCATGGTCGGCCATCGCGCGCGCCTCGTCCGGGTCAGCGGGCATCAATCCATAATGGACCAATGCGGCGAGCAGCGTACCTCTGCGACCGAGGTAGCGGTCACGCCGTCGGCGCATGGCACGGGCGTTACGCCGCTCGACGGCAAGCGAATCCTTGGAGGTGGGATGGCGGCCATCGGGGAAGATGCGCACGCCGCAATCCAATATGCGATGAGGCTGGTCGTGCTCGTTCAGTGCATACAGGCACCAGCCCAAACTATTGGTGCCCAGGTCAAGGCCCAGTCGTGTTCCCGCCATCTGCATCCCCCGTCATCTTTAGAATATCACGGGGAGTTTGCGTCCGAAGGACAGTTGTGTCCAGTATGGACATTTTGCTAGAGTTTGGGTACTTAATGCCTGCGGTTAATTGTACGAGATAGCGTTTGCCGACAGCGTCAAACGGAGCATGGCAGAGCTTCAATGTCCTGCTGGCGTGGGCGGGACTGTCTGCTAATGTCCCGCCCACCAACGCAACTTCGGTCATTATTTGTTGGAAGGCCGTAAGTAATCAGAATCAGAGTTTGTTGCCGTACCTCTCGCTTGACGAGGGGCTGGAACCTGCCTATCGTAAGGGTCTCAGAGATTGCGGTCCTGCGGTTAACAAGCAGTATTGCACCAGATAAGGCCAGCGCTACGGCGCTGGCTTTTTTCTTGTCTGGACCGGGTACTCGCCGCGCACGAAAAAGGGCGGCGGAGTCTTCACTCCACCGCCCGATCCTGTTTCGCGGCAAACCGGCTCGGCGCTTACGCCTCGCTACGATCGCCGTAATTGGTCAGTTCGTCGCCCATGATGCGGGTGACGTGCAGCACGTTGGTCGATCCCGGCGTGCGGAAGGGGACACCCGCCATCAGCACGACCTGGTTGCCCGCCTCGGCGATGCCATGGCGCAGCGCCATGCGCTTGGACTTGGCGACCATCTCCTCGAAGGATTCGACGTCGCGGGTGTGGACCGCATGCGTGCCCCAGAGCAGGCCCAGGCGACGCGCCGTCTCAAGCTGCGGCGTCAGGACCAGCAGCGGCACCGACGGACGCTCGCGCGCGATACGGCGCGCGGTCGATCCGCTGGTGGTGAAGCAGATGATCGCCTTGGCCGACACGGTGTTGGTGATCCGCGCCGCGGCCTCGGCCAGCGCGTCGGCGGTGGTCGGGTCGGGGGTCATCGCGGTGAAGTGGATGCGGTCGCCGTGGCCGGGATCATTCTCCACCGACACGCCGATCGCGTTCATCATCGCAACCGATTCGACCGGCCACGCACCCGCCGCCGATTCGGCCGACAGCATGATCGCGTCGGCGCCGTCATAGATGGCGGTCGCCACGTCCGACACTTCCGCGCGGGTGGGCGAGGGGCTCTGGATCATCGATTCGAGCATCTGGGTTGCGACGACGACCGGGCGGCCCATGCGGCGCGACACCTCGACGATGCGCTTCTGGAGCGGCGGCACCATCTGCGGCGGCAATTCGACGCCCAGGTCGCCGCGCGCGACCATCACGCCGTCGCACTGCTCGACGATCTCCTCCAGCCGGTCGATCGCCTGCGGCTTCTCGATCTTGGCGAGGAGGGCGGCGCGCCCCTTGATCAGGCCGCGCGCCTCCATCAGATCCTCGGGCCGCTGGACGAAGGACAGGGCGATCCAGTCCACGCCCTGCTCGACCGCAAAGGCCAGGTCCGAGCGATCCTTCTCCGTCAGCGCGGCCATCGGCAGCACGACGTCGGGGACGTTCAGCCCCTTGTTGTTGGACAGCGCACCGCCGACCTCGACCAGGGTCGTGATCTTGTCCGCGTCGTGGAAGGCGACGCGCAGGACCAGCTTGCCGTCGTCGAGCAACAGGCGCGCGCCTGGCTCGATCGCGGCGAAGATTTCCTTGTGCGGCAACTCGACGCGGGTGGCGTCGCCCGGCGTCGGGTCGCGATCGAGGATGAAGGTGCTGCCGGTTTCCAGCATGATCTTGCCCTCGGCGAACTTGCCGACGCGCAGCTTGGGGCCCTGAAGGTCGGCCAGGATCGTCGTCGGACGGCCGAACCGCTCCTCCAGCCCGCGAATAGCCTGGATCAGCGGGATTTTCGACTGCTGGTCGCCATGGCTCATGTTGATGCGAAAGGCGTCGGCGCCCGCCTGGAACAGGGTGGCGATCGTCTCGGGATCGCTGCTGGCCGGGCCGAGTGTGGCGAGGACGCGGACTTTGCGCGAACGCGGGGGGAGGGCCTTGGTCATGTTCACATCCTGCTTCTTTGCGGCCAGTGTCCTAAAGCCTAATGCGTTACGATCAACCTAGGAGCGACGAATATGAGCGATACGCTGGATGCGTTGAATGCAATTGATGACGCGGCGGCGGCGGCGGCGTTTCGTCGGCTGGTGCTGCATCTGCGCCACCGCACCGATGCGCAGAATGTCGACCTGATGGGCTTGGCCGGTTTCTGCCGCAACTGCCTGTCCGACTGGGTGGGCGAGGCGGCCGGGGTCGACAAGGCGACGGCGCGGCAGGCGATCTATGGCATGCCGTACGACCAGTGGAAGGCCGAGCATCAGGCCGAGGCGACACCCGAACAACTCGCACGCATGGCCGAAAGCGTGAAGAAGAACCGTTAACCCCCGCTTGAGCCCGGGCGCGGAACCGCCTAGACCGCCCGCGATCCCGACATCCGCGCCGGACCGACCTTCGCCGAGGCAGGGCCGCGTCGTGGCGGCGACATGGCAGGGCTCGTCGGGGCATATCGGATTTCAAGAAGGTTAGAGACAATGGCGGACGAGAATTTCGACAGCAGCGGCAATGTGACGGCCGACGAGCTGCGCCTGCTGATCGAGCGGGCCGAGCGGCTGGAAGAAGAGAAGAAGGGCATTTCGGACGACATCAAGGATGTCTTCGCCGAAGCCAAGGCGCGCGGGTACGACCCCAAGGCGATCCGCAAGATCATGGCGATCCGCAAGAAGAAGCGCGAGGAATATCAGGAAGAGGAAGCCATCCTCGAAGTGTATATGAAGGCGCTGGGCATGATCTGATCCCGGTTTCGGGTTTCAGGATGCGAAGGGCGGCGGGGCTTTGGGCTCCGTCGCCCTTTTTGTTTGGCGGGTGGTGGGGCGTGGCCTTCGACTTCACTCAGGCTGAACGGGGGGTGGGTAGCTGTGCTTCAGATCATTGCCGGTCGTGATCGGACCGGGCATATACCCGGTCCATCATGTTGATCTTCGCCATCGCGCTGCTCGCTATCGGGAACGAAAAGCCCTTTCCGGAACAGGTGCCGGTCCTGATGGAGGCCTGTCTAAACGAGGCGGTCAACGCCGGGGATGTGCGCGAGACGGCAGACAGCCATAAATATATCTGTGCGGGCGAGGCATCGGAAAAGTTGTGGATGTTCCTGGAGCGCCGCAAGATCGAGTCCTACGAACAGGACACGCCCGAGGGGAAATGGCTCAGCCGCGCATTTCCGCTGGGTGGATGCTTCAAGCGGGTGAGGATGCCGGATGGCGGGCCGTTGGTCGAAGGGCTGTCGTGCACGATCTGGGTACCGCGCCTGAAGGACCAGCCAGCCGCTCCCAAGCCTTGACCACTGAAGTCCGCCAACCTGTTGGTACGCGGCGGATGTGGAGCGTGGCCTTCGACTTCGCTCAGGCTGAACGGGCGTTTGGGATTATGAGCCACAGCTATCTACTCCGTTCAGCCTGAGCGAAGTCGAAGGCCAAAGGCAAACCTTACCCCATCTCCGCCGCCTGGGTCGTCCAGCCCAGCCGGGGAATCGTGATCGACCGTTTCCCCGTCAAATCGGTACGGCACACGAACAGGTCGCGGCTCTCGATATAGGCGATCAGCCGCTTCACCCGGCCGAGCGAACTGGTGCCATAGGTTTCGGCGATCTTGGTATCCGGCGGGCAGGGCAGGCCTTCGCGCGCGGCCCGTGCGACCAGCAGGAACGCGCCCAGCATGTCGTCGGGCAGCATGCCCGCCAGCGCCAGCGCCTCCTGCCAGTCGGGATCGCTGACGTCGAAAATCCCCGCCCGCGCGCAGGACAGCCGCCGGGCAAAGCCGTTCAGGTCGAGCGGCGGCCGGGCCAGCCCCGCCATCCGGCAGCGCACCTGGAAATCCTGGAACAGGACCGAGGCGGGGCGGAAGGTCGATTCGGGGTCCTCGACGATCGCGCGGAGCACCTGTTCGTAGATCGCCTCGATCTCCGCCTCGTCCATTTCCGGCGCGGGCGGCGCGGCAGTGGTGGGCAAAGGCGGTCGGCCCAGGTCGGCCATCAGTTCCTCGGCGGGCACCCGGCGTGGGCGCGGATCGAAGGTCATCGGCAGGGTCGGTGCTTCCTCGACCGGCGCGAACAGCAGTTCCTGCAGGTCGGGCGGCGGCGCGTCGGGCAGGGGGGTCAGCTTGGGGCTGCCCGAGCGGGCCGAGGTTTCGACCGCGCCGATCTTCACCGTGATCGGCCGCCGCGAGACGGCTGGGCCCAGCGCCAGGAAGGTGCCGCGCGCCAGATCGCGAATCGCATCCGCCTGCCGCCGCTCCATGCCGAGCAGGTCGGCGGCGCGCGCCATGTCGATGTCAAGGAAGGTGCGGCCCATCAGGAAGTTGGACGCCTCCGCCGCGACGTTCTTGGCCAGCTTGGCGAGTCGCTGGGTCGCGATCACCCCTGCCAGCCCGCGCTTGCGGCCGCGACACATCAGGTTGGTCATCGCCGACAGCGAGGCGCGGCGGACCTCCTCGGTCACTTCGCCGCCCGTGGTGGGGGCGAAGAGCTGTGCCTCGTCGACCACGACGAGGGCGGGATACCAATGCTCGCGCGGGGCATCGAACAGCGCGTTCAGGAAGGTGGCGGCGCAGCGCATCTGCCCCTCGATCTCCAGCCCCTCCAGGCTGAGCACGACCGAGGCGCGGTGTTCGCGAATCCGCGAGGCGAAGCGCCCGACCTCGCGCTCGGCATAGTCGCCCGCCTCGATCACGACATGGCCGTAAGCCTTGGACAGGGTGACGAAATCGCCCTCCGGGTCGATGACCACCTGTTGCACCTGGCCCGCCGATCTTTCGAGCAGGCGGCGCAGCAGATGCGACTTTCCCGACCCCGAATTGCCCTGCACCAGCAGGCGGGTCGCCAGCAGTTCCTCAAGATCGATCGGCACCGACGAGCCACGCTCGTCGGTTCCCATATCCACGCGTACCGTCATGACTCTGGCGTTTGGCCGATCAACGCCCCAAGGAGCAAGGCATTTGATTCTTCAAGCGGAGCGCTCCCCTTATGGCCCTGTCGACCGCCGCCGAAATCGCCCGCCGCACGCTGGGCAAGCCCGCGCATGAACTGGACGAGGAAGAAGCCCAGGTCATCGCCGATATCGAGTCGGGACAACTCAGCGCGCGCGACGCCGCCGACATCGCGGACGAAACCTCGACCTGGGGCGAGAAGCTGGCCGACCGGGTGGCGGCGGTCGGCGGCAGCTGGGGCTTCATCATCGCCTTTACGGTGGTCCTGCTGGGCTGGATGCTGCTCAATTCGGACGTGCTCAGCCATTTCGGGCTGGCGTTCGATCCGTACCCCTACATCTTCCTGAACCTGATGCTCTCGACATTGGCGGCGATCCAGGCACCGGTCATCATGATGAGCCAGAACCGGCAATCGGCGAAGGATCGGCTGGCCGCGAGCCTCGACTATCGCACCAATTTGCGAGCCGAGATCGACATATTGCGGCTGCATCACAAGCTGGACAATGCGGTCACCGACCGGCTCGATAGCCTGGAGGCCAAGATCGACGGGTTGGCAAAGGCCCTTTCGCGGTCGTAGAGAGCGCGATCATCTCAAGAGGCACCGATGGCAGGCCACAGCAAATTCAAGAACATCATGCACCGCAAGGGCGCGCAGGATAAGAAGCGCTCGGCAGCATTTTCCAAGCTTTCCCGCGAAATCACCGTCGCGGCCAAGATGGGCACGCCCGACCCGGACATGAATCCGCGTCTGCGCGCCGCCGTCAACGCGGCCAAGGCGGCCTCGATGCCCAAGGACAATATCGCGCGCGCGATCGACAAGGCTTCGCGGGGCGATGGCGAGAATTACGAAGAGGTCCGGTACGAGGGCTTCGGCCCCGGCGGCGTCAGCCTGATCATCGAGGCGCTGACCGACAATCGCAACCGCACCGCGACGAACGTACGCACCGCCGTGTCGAAGAATGGCGGCAACCTGGGCGCGGGCGGATCGGTCAGCCACGGTTTCGACCGGATGGGCCTGATCAACTATCCCGCGAGTGCCGGTGACGCCGAGAAGGTGTTCGAGGCGGCGCTGGAGGCCGGGGCCGAGGACGTGACTTCGTCCGAGGACGGCCACGAGATCTGGACCGCGCAGGGCGACCTGCACGAAGTGGCGAAGGCGCTCGAGCCCGTGCTGGGCGAGGCGGAAGGCGCCAAGCTGGCCTGGCGGCCGCAGACCATGGTGTCGGTCGACGAAGCGGCGGCAGCGACTTTGTTCAAGCTGATCGACACGCTGGATGACGATGACGACGTCCAGACCGTCTGGGGCAATTACGAAGTCTCCGACGAAGTGATGGAAAAGCTGGCCTGACCCCAATCCTCCCCAGGCGACGCCTGGGGAGGGGGACCGCGTGGCGAAGCTGCGTGGTGGAGGGGCCGGCAACGTCAAACCCCTCCCGAAAGCCTGAAATGACCCCACCCCCCGCCATCATCCTCGGCCTGGATCCCGGCCTCGGCACCACCGGCTGGGGGGTGATCGCGGTGGAGGGCAACCGCCTGCGCCATATCGCCAATGGCCAGATCAAGACCGAGCCGTCGATGGTCCTGCCGCGTCGCCTCGCGAACCTGCACGCCGCGCTCTACGACGTTATCCGCCAGCAACAGCCAGACGGCGCGGCGGTGGAAGAGGTGCTGGGCAACAGCAATGCGCAGTCGACGTTGAAACTGGGCCAGGCGCGCGGTGTCGTCCTGTTGTCGGCGGCGCAGGCGGGGCTGGTCGTGGGCGAATATCACCCCAGCATCGTCAAGAAGGCGACCGTCGGCACCGGCGGCGCGGACAAGAAGCAGGTGCAGGCGATGGTCGGCCATCTGCTGCCCGGCGTGAAGCTGACCGGGCCCGACGCGGCGGACGCGTTGGCGGTGGCGATCACGCATGCGCATCACCTGGCGAGTGCGCGGGCGATGCAGCGGCGGGTGGGGGCGGTTTAGCGCTGACGTCTCGCTGGCGGCTGGGCCCTCCCCCATCCCCTCCCGCCTGCGGGAGGGGTGCGTGGCTGGGCGGCCGTTCAGAACCGTCGCGAAGGCGTCGTACGGGCGAAGCGTGGCACGCCCCTCCCGCAGGCGGGAGGGGATGGGGGAGGGAAAGCCACGGGCCATTCCCTGTCCTTCAAACCCCCGTGACGAATCCCCCCTTTTGTTCTAACCCATCCCCATGATCGCGCATCTCAAGGGACGTTTGGACTCCACCGGTATCGACCATGCGGTGATCGATGTCGGCGGCGTCGGTTATCTGGTCGGCGCCTCGGCGCGCACGCTGTCGTCCATCGGCCCGGTCGGCGAGGCGGCGATGCTGCATACCGAGATGCTGGTATCCGACGACTCGATCCGGCTGGTCGGCTTCGCGAGCGCGGACGAGCGCGACTGGTTCCGCCTGCTGACCGGGGTGCAAGGCGTGGGATCGCGCGTGGCGCTGGCGATCCTGTCCGCGCTGGAACCCGTCGACCTGATGCGCGCGATCGCCAGCGGCGACAAGGCGATGGTCGCGCGCGCGAACGGCGTGGGGCCCAAGCTCGCCCAGCGGATCGTGATGGAGTTGAAGGACAGGGTCGGCGGCATCGTGCTGGCTCCCGGATCGGGGGGCGGGATGGCCGCGCCGGTCGGAGCGGGCGCGGATGCGGTATCGGCGCTGCTCAACCTGGGCTTCCGGCCGGCCGAGGCCAATGCGGCGGTCGCGGCGGCGGAGGAGGAACTGGGCGCGGGGGCGTCGCTGGATGCGCTGGTGCGGTTGGCGCTCAGGAAGGCGGCGAAGTAGGCGGCATGGGCTTCGACTTCGCTCAGCCTGAACGGCTGTGGAGGTGTGATCCAAAACTCCGTTCCACCTGAGCGAAGTCGAAGGCCACGCCCCAATCTTACCCCAGAAATCCCGGCGGCACCTCTCCACCAAAATGCGCATCGAGGTTCGCCACCACCATCTCCGCCATCGCCGCGCGTCCCTCGCGAGTTGCACTGCCCTGATGCGGGGCGAGCACGACATGGTTCATCCGGCGCAGCGCGTAAGGAACGTCGGGTTCGTCGGCGAACACGTCCAGCCCCGCGCCCGCGATCCGATGCGACTCCAGCGCCGCGACAAGCGCCGCCTCGTCGACCAGGCTGCCGCGTGCGATATTGACCAGCACGCCCTCGGTCCCCAGCCGGTTCAGCACTTGCGCATCGACCACGCCGCGCGTCTCGTCACCGCCCGGCGCGGCGAGAAACAGTACGTCGCTCTCTGTCGCCAAAGTCGCCAGGTCGGGGACGAAGCGCCACGCCACCGGCTTGGCGCTGCGCGCGGTATAGAGGATCTCTCCCCCGAACGGTTCCGCGCGCCTGGCGATCGCCTCGCCGATCCGGCCGAGCCCGAAAATGCCGATCCGCCGCCCGCTCGCCCGGCGGCCCAGCGGCACCGTCCAGTTGCCCATGCGCAGCGCGCGGTCGTTTGCCGCGATCCGCCGGTCGACCGCCAGCCACAGCGCGATTGCCTGATCCGCGACGTCCTCGGTCAGGATGTCCGGGGTGATGGCGATGCGGATGCCGCGCGCGGCCACGGCGGCGCGGTCGATGCCGTCATGGCCGACGCCGTGCACCGCGATGATCTCCAACTCGGGCAGCCGGTCGAGCAACGCCGCGTCGACCGTCATCATGCCGCCGCCGACGATCGCGCGCGTGGTCGGCGGGGGCGTCTCGCGATGGATCGTGAAGCGCTCGGCAAGCATGATGTCCAGCGCGGGCGGGACGGCGGTGGCGAGAAAGAGATCGTGCGGCATGGCCGGGATGATAGCGCGCTTTGGCGGGGCTGTCCGCCATCCGGATCAAACGCGGCGAGCGTATGGCCATGCCGGACCGCGACATGCCCATGTTCGTGCAATGTTCGCGAGCCTTCTCGACAGCCATGCCCCCCAGCCGCTAGGGCTGTGCGCGTGACCGACCAAGACCGCCTATTGTCCGCCAGCCGCCGTCCCGAGGATGTCGACGCCGCGCTTCGCCCGAAAAGCCTGGACGAGTTCGTCGGGCAGCAGGCGGCGCGCGACAACCTCCGCGTCTTTATCCAGGCGGCGCGCGGGCGTGGCGATGCGCTCGACCATGTCCTGTTCTTCGGCCCGCCGGGGCTGGGCAAGACGACGCTGGCGCAGATCATCGCGCGCGAGATGGGTGTGGGCTTTCGCGCGACGTCGGGCCCGGTGATCGCCAAGTCGGGCGATCTCGCGGCGCTGCTGACCAATTTGGAGGATGGCGACGTCCTGTTCATCGACGAAATCCACCGGCTGCAACCGGCGGTCGAGGAAGTCCTGTATCCGGCGATGGAGGACCGTGTCCTCGACCTGATGATCGGTGAGGGGCCGTCGGCGCGCAGCGTGCGGATCGACCTGCCGCGCTTTACGCTGGTGGGGGCGACGACGCGACAGGGGTTGCTGACCACGCCGCTCCGCGACCGTTTCGGTATCCCGGTGCGTCTGCAATTCTACTCCGTCGAAGAGCTGACCCGCGTCGTCACCCGTGCCGCCCGGCTGCTCGACCTGCCGATTGCCGAGGACGGCGCGATCGAGGTCGCACGCCGGTCGCGCGGCACGCCGCGTATCGCGGGCCGGTTGCTGCGCCGGGTCCGCGACTTCGCCAGCGTGGCGGGGCATGAGATCGTCCATGCCGCCGCCGCCGACCAGGCGCTCAACCGGCTGGAGGTCGATGCGCTGGGGCTCGACGCGATGGATCGGCGCTATCTGACGATGATCGCCGACGTCTATCGCGGCGGTCCGGTGGGCGTGGAGACGCTGGCGGCCGGGCTGTCCGAGCCGCGTGACACGATCGAGGAGGTGATCGAGCCCTTCCTGATCCAGCTCGGCCTGCTCGCCCGCACCGCGCGCGGCCGCATCCTCAACGCAGGTGGGTGGAAGCATCTGGGCCTGAACCCGCCGATGGGCTCGCAGGACGGATTGTTCGACACCTGATCCGGTCCCGTCCGGCACCTGAACCAAAAAAGCCCCCTGGCGGTATGGAACCGACAAGGGGGCAGGCGGGTGTCTGTATGTGCTGCGTTCAACCCGGTCTTTCCGACCGATGCGCGACCATCCTGACGCGACCGCATGAAGTCTCGCGCGAAAAGCGCTGGGCCATGGGCTTTGTGGAATGATCGAACCGTCCGGAGAGGCCGGGTCGAAGTCGGGTAACGAACCCCCCTGGCTTCGGTTGCGCCCATCGCACGATCAATTTGTCGTCGCGTACGGCTGGATAGTATTGCTCATATAATACACTTGAACCCGGCGGCCATCCCCTCCACACTAGACGCGCGCATTTGGAGAGTTTGAGAATGGCCACGACCGCCGATACCGCGACCCAGGAAAAGGGGCTGACGCTGACGCCGCCCGATCCCGTGCCGACGGTGGCGCCGTCCCAGGCGGCGGGTCTGGTGCCCGTCGACGACAAGACGCGCAGCCAGCTGGAGCAGAAGGTCGACGGCTTCGTCGCCGAGCTGATCGCGCAGGACGTCAACAGCCCCGAATTCGGCCGCCGCGTCGATGCGATCACCGCCATGGGGCAGAAGGAAATCCGCGAAGCCGCGGGCCAGTCCAACCGCTTCCTCGACCGTCCCGTCAAGGCGATGGACGGCGAGACGGGGGTGGGCAAGGACCTGACCGAGTTGCGCCGCGTCGTCGAAAGCCTCGATCCGGGCAAGCAGGGCAATCTGTCCGCGCCGCGCAAGCTGCTGGGCATCCTGCCCTTCGGCAACAAGATGCGCGACTATTTCGACGGCTATCGCTCGTCGCAGTCGCACATCGCCGCGATCCTCAAGAGCCTGGCCTCGGGCCGCGACGAACTCCTGATGGACAATGCCGCGATCGACACCGAGCGCGCGAACCTGTGGTCGGCGATGGGGCGGCTGGAGCAGATGATCCATCTGTCCAAGGCGATGGACGCCAAGCTGGAGGATACCGCCAACAATCTGGATCACACCGATCCCGCCAAGGCCAAGGCGATCCGCGAGACCGCGCTCTTCTATACCCGCCAGCGTACCCAGGACCTACTGACCCAGATGGCGGTCACGGTGCAGGGCTATCTGGCGCTGGACCTGGTCAAGAAGAACAATGTCGAGCTGGTGAAGGGCGTCGACCGCGCCTCGACCACCACCGTCTCGGCGCTGCGCACCGCCGTTACCGTGGCGCAGGCGCTGGCCAACCAGAAGCTGGTGCTCGACCAGATCACCGCGCTCAACTCGACCACCGCCAACATCATCGATTCGACCGGCAAGCTGCTGCGCAGCCAGACCGCGCAGATCCACGAGCAGGCCGCGGCCTCGACCATTCCGTTGGAGACGCTGCAACGCGCCTTCCAGAATATCTATGACACGATGGATGCGATCGACAGCTTCAAGCTGAAGGCGCTCGATTCGATGAAGACCACGGTCACGACGCTGGGCAACGAGGTCGAGAAGTCGAAGGGCTATATCGCCCGGGCCGAGGGGGCGCAAAACCCACAGCTCACCTCGTCGGCGTCGTCGTTCAAGCTGGAGGCGCTGTAATCCCGTGACCACTCCCCGCTCGAATGAGGTCGATGCCCAGATCGAGCGTGCGCGCGAGACGATGGCGCGCATCTCGCAGGATTATCGCGGGCAGGCGCAGGCGACGGTCAAGCGTGCGCGGCGACGCGCGCGCTCGGCGATGCAGCGTGTGATCCTGATCGCCGTCGCCAATGCGGTCATCCTGATCGCGGCGATGGTGACGGGCCTGATCCTGCCCGGCGGGATCGGCATTTTCGGCGCGCTGGCGGTGATGATGCTGATGCTGGCGGCGACGCTGGCCATCGCCCTCGCTCCCGCCCCGCGCGCACCCACGCCCGCCAAGCTGGCCCAGGTCGATATCAAGGCGCTGCCCGCCCAGACCGAACGCTGGCTGGAGGCGCAGCGGCCCCTGCTGCCCGCGCCCGCCGTGCAGCTGGTCGACCGGATCGGTCGGCGGCTCGACACGCTCGCGCCGCAGCTCAGCGCCGTCGACAACGAGACGCCCGAGGCGATGGAGGTCCGCCGCCTGATCGGTGAGCAGCTCCCCGCCTTCCTGCGCGATTACGAACGCGTGCCCGAGCCCTTGCGCCGGGTCGAGCGCAACGGACGGACACCGGATGCGCAGCTGGTCGACGGCCTGAGGCTGATCGAGCAGGAGATTGGCGACATGACGCAGCGGCTGGCCCAGGCCGATCTGGACAGCCTGTCGACGCGCGGACGATTCCTGGAAATGAAGTATCGCGAGGAAAAGGCCGAATGATCGCACGCACGGCGGCGGCGGTGTTGATGCTTCCCGCCGCCGTGATGGCGCAGGACGGGCCGAGCAAGGCGGATTGGGACGCAATCAATGCGTCCATGAAACAGCTCGAGCAAGGCCGCTATCTCGATGCGGCGGACATATTGCGACCGCTGGCGTTCGACGCGGCGGGCAAGCCCAAGCCCGGCATTTTCTATAGCCAATGGCGAGAGGCGCGGACTCGCATGACGGCCGAGCCCATCGGGCCCGAACCGCAACCGTCCGATGAACCAGAGGCCAAGGCGGCCGCCGATCGCCTGGCCACCGCTACGCCTCGCGATGCGATCGCCGAGATCGTCGCGCGCGCGGCCAAGACCCGCGTGGTTATCCTCAACGAGGATCACGCTCTTCCGCGCGACCGCGCCTTTGCGCTCGAAGTCGCCCGCGCCTTGCGCCCGCTGGGCTATTCGGTGCTGGCGGCGGAAACCTTTTTAAACGTGGACGATCACGCCCCGATGGTTCGGCTTGCCAAGGATGGCTATCCGGTTCATAGTTCGGGACATTATACGCAGGATCCCGTCTTCGGTGACTTCGTTCGTCAATCGTTAGCCATGGGCTATCGTCCCGTAGCTTATGAACAGATGGATAGTGGCGGCGGCGGTTTGAGCCGCGCCGAGAGCATCGCACGGCGGGAGGAGGCGCAATCCAGCAATCTGGCCAAGGTACTGGCCGCCGATCCTCAGGCAAAGATGTTCGTCTATGTCGGCCACAGCCATGTCGCCGAGCAGCCGATCGATGGTTATGGCAATGGCAAGCAGAGCTGGATGGCCACGTTGTTGAAGGCCAAGACCGGCATCGATCCGCTGACCATCGACCAGGCCACACTGGGACAAAGCACAGGCGGCTATAACGGCCATCCGCGCCGGGTCCTCGCCACCAAGGCATCGGGCCGGTCGATAGCGATGTTTGACGGGGATCGCCCGGTCGTGGTCGGCCAATATGCGGGCGCGGTCGATCTGCAGGTCTATCATCCCGCCACCCGCATGGTGAAGGGGCGCCCCGACTGGTTGGCGGCCATGGGGCGCAAGCCGATGGTGATTCCGGCGGGCTTCGTGCCGCAAAAGGGTGAGCGGCTTGTGCAGGTCTTCATCGCGGGCGAGAGCGATGATGCGATTCCGGTCGATCAGGTGCTGCTGCGCGCGGGCGAGGATGTGCCCTCGCTGATGGTGCCGGGTAACAGGCCGTTGCGGCTGGTGATGCAGGACCCGACGCCTGCCAAACCCTGACCCGCTTGCGAGGGCGGCGGGGAGGGCCCCAAAATGAAGGCGTTTACATACCTTGCAAACAAGCCAAGTCGGAGATGCCAGAATGATTGACGGCGTTTGCTGTTTCTGCGGCGAGCCTGACGCCGAGGTTGGGTTAGACCCATGCACCCTCGCCATTTTTAACAAAGGCGAGGGCAATCAGTCGTGGCCCTGTCATGCGGCGTGTTATCGTGAGCGGCTCGGCGTCCACTTGCCTTATGGACAAGAGCTATTTGAGAGCGGCGATCGCTGACGCGCTACGCGTGTTTGCAAACTACATAATCGCCAAAATGAAAGAGGCTGCCGGGGCGTCATCACGACAGCCCCGACAACCCCTAAACATGGTCAGCGGCCGGAGAGCTCCAGCCCGGGAGACCATGCGGGCCTCATGACATCAGGTGCGGTCGTTGATTGGGGGAAAATACCCCCCGAACCACACCCGTCGATGTCAGAGACCGGCCCCCCGAACGAACTGAACCGACCCCCTTGCTGAACCATGAGACATCGGATCACCTCCTTTCGCTAGTTAAAGCCAATGCGCCCTTCGCAGGTGCGCATCGCCAATGTGCGTAGGCGAGCGGCGATAAACAAGACTTGAAATGCAACGATGTTTGGCCGAGCATTCTGCCCCCGCCAAATGGCGGGACTCAGCCCCGGCAATCCTCGATCACGCGGCCGATCTCGGCATAGGCGGGGATGACCAGCGAGGCCTGGCCCGCCTGCTCCACCGTGAACCGCCCCCGGCTGAACGCCATCGCGTCGAGCAGCGGATCGGCGACGGGCAGCGTCAGCTCGGCTCCCGTCGCGACGGCGCGAGTCGTGACGCTCCGTGTCGTGCTGGAGGTGCGGATCGTGACCATGCCCGCGACCGCCGCCGGACGGCCGAGAATGACCTGCCGGGTGCGCAGGTCGCAAGCCAGCGTCAGCCGTGCGACGCCACTTGTGCCGAACACTGCCGCCGACCCTTGCGGCGTGCGCTGATAGCGCCAGTCACCTGGCGTCAGCGGCCAATCGCGCCAGTCCGCGCCCAGCACCGGGCGTGGTGCAGCCTGGGCGGGGCGGGGTGCCTGGCGGACCAGCGGGGTGGGCTCCGGGCGCGGGGCGGCGGGAATACAACCCGCGACCGACAGCAGGAGGGCGGTGGCCGCGATGACCGGGGTGAAGGGGGCGCGGGGGGCGGGGGACAGGCGACGCATCGGGTCCAGCCTATGCGGGAGGGGGGCCGGATGCTCAACCCCGCGGTGCGACGGGGCGTGCCGATGCGGCGGGCATCGGAACATGCATCGGAACCCGGCACCGCCCCGGCGGTTCATCCGGCTAAATGGAGGTTAACATGGCCGAACACGACACGCCGACCCTGATCCTTGTCCAGTCCACCGTCTCGGGCACGCTGAAGCTCGAAAGCCGCGATGGCGATGCGATCGGCAGCGTCTATTCCTTCATGGTGCACAAACGCTCCGGCCGTGCGACCCATGCGGTGCTGGCGCTGGGTGGCTTTCTGGGCATGGGCAAGAGCTTCTACCCGGTGCCGTTCAGCCTGTTGCAGTTCGATCCGGTGGGCGACCAATATGTGATCACCGTCGATCGCCGCCTGCTGGAAGGCGGGCCGAGTTGGTCCAACAATGCGCCGGTGTTCGACCAGGCCTATGCCGACCGGGTTGCGGGTTATTATGGGGTTGGGACGGAAAATCTCGATCTGGGGTGAGGTTTCGGAGGGTTGTCCTAGTGGCCTGCCCTCCCCCATCCCCTCCCGCCTGCGGGAGGGGCGTGCCCGTGGCCGAAGCAGGAATTGCTCAGACGTAGTGCTTTGACGCCTGACCAGTAACGCTCCCCTCCCGCAAGCGGGAGGGGATGGGGGAGGGCCTCGCCAAGCAGCCCCCTCCAACAATCAATTCGCCTTCCGCCCGCTCGCGAACTTCTTGCTCTTCCCGAACCGCGTCTTGCGCGTTCCCGGCTTGCCTTCGTTGGACCGGCCCATGATCGGCGCCTTCTGCTCGTGCACCGGCAGGCCCAGCTCCTCATTCTCCAGCTGGCGGATCTCGTCGCGCAACCGGCCCGCTTCCTCGAATTCGAGATCGGCGGCGGCCTTGCGCATCTTCTTCTCGAGATCCTCGATATAGGCGCGCAGATTATGCCCGACCATATGCGGACGGTTGTCGTCGATCGGCACGGTCACTTGGTCGCCGGATGCGACATGCGCGATGATGTCGCCGATCTGGCGGCGGATCGTCTGCGGCGTGATGCCGTGCTCGGTATTGTACGCCACCTGCTTTTCGCGACGCCGTGACGTCTCGGACATGGCGCGTTCCATCGAGCCGGTGATCCGGTCGGCATACAGGATCACCCGCCCGTCGACGTTGCGCGCCGCACGCCCGATCGTCTGGATCAGCGAGGTTTCGGAGCGCAGGAACCCTTCCTTGTCCGCGTCCAGGATCGCGACCAGCCCGCACTCCGGAATGTCCAACCCCTCGCGCAGGAGGTTGATGCCGATCAGCACGTCATACACGCCCAGCCGCAGGTCGCGGATCAGCTCGATACGCTCCAGCGTCTCGACGTCGGAGTGCATGTAGCGGACCTTGATCCCCGCCTCATGCATATATTCGGTCAGGTCCTCCGCCATCCGCTTGGTCAGCGTGGTGACGAGGGTGCGATAGCCGAGTTCGGTGGTCTTGCGCGCCTCGATGATCAGGTCCTGGACCTGTTCCTCGACCGGCTTGATCTCGACCGGCGGGTCGATCAGCCCGGTGGGGCGGATGACCTGTTCGACGAAGACGCCGCCGGTCTGATCCATCTCCCAATGGCTGGGCGTGGCCGAGACGCAGACGGTCTGCGGGCGCATCGCATCCCATTCGTTGAAGCGCAGCGGCCGGTTGTCGATCGCGGACGGCAGCCGGAAGCCGTACTCGGCCAGCGTGATCTTGCGGCGGTGGTCGCCGCGCGACATGCCGTTGATCTGGCCGATGGTGACATGGCTCTCGTCGACGAACAGGACGGCGTTTTCGGGCAGATATTCGAACAAAGTGGGCGGCGGCTCGCCGGGCAGGCGACCGGTCAGAAAGCGGCTGTAATTCTCGATGCCGTTGCAGCTGCCGGTGGCGGCGATCATCTCGAGGTCGAAGTTCGTCCGCTGCTCCAGCCGCTGGTGCTCCAGCAATTTGCCTTCCGCCTCCAGCTCCTTCAGTCGCTCGGTCAGCTCGAACTTGATCGCTTCCGTGGCCTGCTTCATCGTCGGGCCGGGCGTGACATAGTGCGAATTGGCGTAGATGCGGATCGAGTTGAGGCTGGCGACCTTCTTGCCGGTCAGCGGGTCGAACTCGACGATATCCTCGATCTCGTCGCCGAAGAAGGACACGCGCCAGGCGGAATCCTCATAGTGCGAGGGGAAGATTTCGAGATTGTCGCCCTTCACCCGGAAATTGCCGCGCATGAAGGCGGCGTCGTTGCGCTTATATTGCAGGGCGACGAGCTTGCGGATGATCTCGCGCTGGTCGACGCTTTGGCCCTTTTTCAGGTCGAAGATCATCGCCGAATAGGTCTCGACCGAGCCGATGCCGTACAGGCACGATACCGACGCCACGATGATCACGTCGTCACGCTCCAGCAACGCGCGCGTCGCCGAGTGGCGCATCCGGTCGATCGACTCGTTGATCGAGCTTTCCTTCTCGATATACGTGTCCGACCGGGGAACATAGGCCTCCGGCTGGTAATAGTCGTAATAGCTGACGAAATATTCGACCGCGTTGTTGGGGAAGAAACTCTTGAACTCCCCATACAACTGCGCCGCGAGGATCTTGTTGGGCGCGAGGATCAGCGCCGGGCGCTGCAACTCCTCGATGACCTTGGCCATGGTGAAGGTCTTGCCCGAACCGGTGACGCCCAGCAGCACCTGATCCTTGTCCCCGGCCCGCGCGGCGGCGGTCAGCTCCTTGATCGCCGCAGGCTGGTCGCCGCTGGGGGTATACTCGGTGACGAGTTCGAAGCGCTTGCCGCCTTCGGCCTTTTCGGGGCGCGACGGGCGGTGGGGTACGAAGCTGACCCCGGTTTCGGGCTCGTCGAGGGTGGTGCGGATCTGGATCGCCATGGGGATGAATATGGGTATCTGTTCCCGTTTCGTCACCCGTCGATCTGGGGTAGCATCGCGGAAAAAGAGGAAAAGGGGATTTCCATGCGCCACGCTATCGCCGCCGCCCTGTTGTCGGCCTCGCTGCTCACCGCCGCCCCCGCTTTTGCCGAGCCGGATTACGCCGCCGCCGTGAAAGCCGATTACGACCGCGACCTGGGCAAGCTTTGGGACTGGTTCCACCGCAACCCGGAACTGTCCTTTCGCGAGGTGAAGACGGGCGCGCGCATGGCGGCCGAGTTGCGCGCGGTGCCGGGCATGGTCGTGACCGAGAAGGTCGGCGGCACCGGCGTGGTCGGCGTCCTGAAGAACGGCGCGGGGCCGGTGGTGTTGTTGCGCGCCGACATGGACGGCCTGCCGGTCGAGGAGAAGTCGGGGCTGCCCAATGCCTCGACCGTGCGACAGGTGGGGGTGGACGGGATCGAGGCGCCGGTCATGCACGCCTGTGGCCATGACACGCACATCACCGCGATGGTCGCTACCGCGCGGCGACTGGCGGCGCTGAAGGATCGCTGGCGGGGCACGGTGGTGTTCATCGTCCAGCCCGCCGAGGAACGGGTCGGCGGCGCCAGGGCGATGGTCGCCGACGGGCTCTATACGCGTTTCCCCAAGCCCGATTACGCGCTGGCCTTCCATGTCGATTCCGAACGCGCGGCGGGCACCGTGTCGGCATCGGAGGGGATTCAATATTCCTCGTCCGACTCGGTCGACATCACCGTGCCCGGCATCGGTGCGCATGGGGCCAGCCCGCATATGGGCAAGGACCCGGTCTATATGGCCTCGCAACTGGTGGTCGCGCTACAAGGCTTGATCAGCCGCGAGCAGCAGCCGTTGAAGCCCGGCGTCATCACCGTGGGTTCTTTCCATGCCGGATTGAAGCACAACATCATTTCGGACCAGGCCAGGCTGCAGGTCACGGTGCGCGCCAATGACGAGGCTGAGCGGGTGCGGCTGCTGGCCGGGATCAGCCGCGTCGCGCGCGGCATCGGCGTGCTGAACGGCATGCCCGAGGACAAGATGCCGGTGGTGACGGTGACCGAGGGCACGCCGACGACGATCAATGATGCGGCGCTCGCCAGGCGGCTGAACGCGGTGATGGTCACGACCTTCGGCCAGGATCACGTCACGCCGTTCGAGCAGAAGGGCATGGGGGCGGAGGACTTCGCCTATCTGGTCCAGCCGGATAGCGGCGTGCGCGGCTATTACTTGTCGGTCGGCGGCACGCCCGCAGAAGCGCTGGCGGCGGCAAAGGCGGGCGGGCCTGCGGTGGCGTCGCACCATTCGCCTCAGTTCAAGATCGCGCCCGAACCGTCGATCGTGACCGGCGCGGTGGCGACGACGGCGGCGATCCTGGACCTGTTGAAGCCGGGGGTGGTCGCCAGCCGCTCCTGAGGTCGTGGCGGGCCAAGCCGCGAGCGCAGGGCGTGCGCTTCGACTTCGCTCAGCGTGAACGGGGGGGGTGTCTGTCCATCTCCCCGACCCCCGTTCAGCCTGAGCGTAGTCGAAGGCCACGTCCCTCAGCCCGCCGATCAGCGCAACGCCCGGACCTGTGGCGTATCCAGGCAGGCCCGCATCGCCGCATCGTCCGTTCGGCCACCGGCCCCGCCGACCACCGGCCCGATCGTCACCGGCTCCCCCAGTCGTACCGCGGCAAAGCGGCTTCCCGACCGCGCCGCAGAACAGCGCATCGCGGCATCGAGCAGTTTGGGCGGCGTATCATAGCCTTCATAGGACAGGCGGAACGTTCCCCAGTGGATCGGGATCGCGGTCGATGCGCCCAGCCGTTCGAAGATCTGCACCGCTTGCGGCGGGCCGACATGGCTGCCGCTCGCCATCTGGCCGGGGGCGAAGCGGAACGCGCCGATCGGCAGCAGCGCGAGGCGTACCGGGCCGAACTTCGCCGCCTCCTCGGGCCAGCGCCCGTCGCCCATGCCGGTATCGCCCGCAAAGAAGACGTTGCCGCCGGGCAGTTTCACCACGAAGCTCGACCATAGTGCCCGGTTGCGGTCGGCGAACCAGCGGCTGCCCCAGTGATGGTTACGGGTGACGACCACCGACACGCCCGGCCGGATGATCTTTTCCCGGCCCCAGTCGAGCGCGGTCGCGTGCACGCCGACCTGTCCGATCACGCTGTCATTGCCCAGGCTGGTGACGACCAGCGGCCGGTCGCGCGCCCACAACTTTTTCAGCACCGCCTGGTCGAGATGATCGTAGTGATTGTGGCTGATGACGACCAGGTCGATCTTCGGCAGCGCGTCGAACGCCACGCCGGGTGCGGCGACCCGCTTCGGACCGAAACCAAAGGGCCCGGCCCGCTCGGCATAGATGGGGTCGGTCAGGATGTTGAGGCCCTGGGTCTGCACCAGCACCGTCGCATGGCCGATCCAGGTCGCGACCATGCGCTGGCCCTCGACCCGTTGCTCGGGCCGGGTCTGGCGCACCGCCACCGTCTCGGGCCAGGCGGGGCGGTCATCGTCGCCGGTCAGTTGGCGCCACAGAAAGCCGCCACGCCCGCCACGGCTCGGCATCCGCAACGTATCGCTGTCGCCGTCCGGATTGAAGAAGCGTTGCCCGTCATAATGGCCGCTTTCCGGCCCTTCATAGTAGAGCCGGTCGAGATAGTGCGGCACGATGGTCGCGGCCAGGCCGACGAGGATCAGGACCAGCGCCAGCGTCTTGGCGATCCACCGAAGCGCCGTCATGCCATGGTGAGCCCGCCATCGACCCGATATTCCGAGCCGGTGACATAGGCGGCATCGTCGGACAGCAGGAAGCAGGCGACGCCCGCCACATCCTCGGGCTTGCCCAGGCGGCCGAGCGGAATGGTGTGGGACAGCTTGGCCTTGTATTCGGCCAGGTCGGCGTCGCTCATGCCGCCGCGCGTGTGGAAGCGGGTTTCGGTCGCGCCGGGGGCGACGACGTTCACGCGGATGCGGCGCGGGGCGAACTGGCTGGCCAGGCTGCGCGCGGCCTGGCGGATCGCGGACTTGCTGGCGGCATAGACCAGCGTATCGGCCCGCCCGCCGCCGACCGTGCCCGATCCGATCAGCAGCAGCGCACCGCCGTCCTTCATCAGCGGGGCCAGCGCCTGCGCCTGAAGCATCGGCGCGCGGACGTTCAGGTCGAAATGCTGGTCGAACTCGTCGGCGTCGATCGCATCGAGCGTCTTGAACCGGCCGATCCCGGCATTGAGGAAGGTGCCGTCCAGCCCCCCGGGCGCGAAGGCGCGAACCGCCTCGGCCAGCATGTCGGTCGCCGATGCATCGGCGGCGTCATGCGCGATGATCGTGGCGTCGGGCAGGGCGGCCCTGGCCTCCTCGATATGCTCGGGACTGCGCCCGGTGGCGAGCACGCGCCCGCCCTCGGCGACCAGGCGCTGCGCGGTGGCCAGCCCGATGCCCGAGGTGCCCCCGGTGACGAGAAAGGCCCGGTTGGAAAAACGCATGGACACGCTCCTGGAAAAATCAGCGGGAGCCGCGCGCGACGCGACCCTGCCACATCATAAGAAGCGGGACGACACCCAGTTCCATGACCAATCCCAGTTGATGCCCCGTCGACGGCACGCCGACCATGGCCCAGGACAGCGCCCGGGACAGTCCGCCCGCCACGACCATCGCGCCCAGCAGCCGGAACCGCGCGCCCTTGCGCTCGATGGCGGGGATGCACGTCACGAAGGCCAGCCCCAGCGCGAAGAAGATGCCCGAGACATAGCGGAACTGGCTGTCCAGGTCGGTCGGCACCGATGACGCATGGCCCAGCCAGCCGGGGCCGCGCATCACGCTGATCCCGCCGGTGGCCAGGGGCACCAGGCAGGCGATGGCGACGACGACCTGCAAGGCGCGCCGTTCGGCCGGGGCGATGCTCAATCCAGGATTTCCTTGCGGACATGGATCGCGCGCAGCGACACGCGCACCTCTACCATGAAGGCGATCAGGCACAGCGTCAGCAGCGTCACCGACAGGATGAAGGCCAGTGCGATCCAGGTGCCGATATGGAATTTGCCCAGATTGGCGATGAACAGCAGCGCGATGACGATGCACGCCATCACCGCGCTGGACACCGCCAGGAACAGCGCGGCGTTGATGATCGACATGCGCCGGTCGAGCAGTCGCAGCTCCCACTTGTGGCGGACCCGCTCCGGGCTGTCGTCGACCTTGTGGATCATCATCTCCAACCCGCGTGCGCGGTCGATGACGCGGGCCAGTCGCCCGGCAAGCACGTTCAGCAACTGCCCGATCGCGGCAAGCATAAAGACCGGCGCCAGCGACAGCTGGATGGTCTGGGCGATGGTGGCGACGGCGGGAAGTGTGGGCATGGCCGGAAAATGGTGACGTGTCGGGCCCGGCGGGGCAAGGGGGAATGCTGGCCCGGAGTGGGGCGATCGATCGGCGATTGCCGAGGGAACCAATCCACCCCTCCCCATCACGGGTGAGGCAAGGGGTACGCAGGTGCCCGATCGGCGGGGCTTACGCCTTGCTGAGCATTTTCTCCGCGCTGGTCTTCACGAACTCGCCGATGGGGCCGGCCATCATCGACAGCATCATCGGGATCGCCACCGTGCCGCGCAACGCGTCGTCGGTGATGTTCATGTCGGCCTTTACCGACTGGCCCATGGCGATGATGGTCAGCATCAGCCGGTCATCGGCGGGCCATTCGGACGTCACCTGGCCACCGCCGGGAATCTTGGATTCGAGCTTGGGCAGCCCCTGCTCGACGCGGCGACGCGCTTCGGCACGGCCCAGGCTGTGGGGGATGTCGAAATTCACCGATGCCATGTCGCGTAACGCCTTCGAATATGTCCGTATCGCGCGCTTGCGTGCCGCGTGTTGACGTATGCGTCAAGCATTGAGCGGGGAATTATTCGGGCGCGGCGGCCAGAGGTTCAGGGATGGGGGAGCGTGGAGCGGGTAACGGGAATCGAACCCGTGTATTCAGCTTGGAAGGCTGCTGCACTACCATTGTGCTATACCCGCTCAAGTCCAGCGCCGCTGATCGACCCTAGCCGATTGGCGGGGATGGTGGAAGGGACTGGATTCGAACCAGTGTACGCTCACGCGGGCAGATTTACAGTCTGCTGCCTTTAACCACTCGGCCACCCTTCCGGGGTGTCACTCCATCGGAGCGAGGCGCGCCCAATGCCGAAGCTCGGCGGACCTGTCAACGCCGATTTGTACGTTTTACGCAACTCGCGTTCGATCCGGTTGCTTGCATGTCGGGCAATCGGGACATAGCCTTTGACCCATCAGAGAGACACCGGGGGAAATATCATGATCCGTCCATCCTTGCTCGCCGCCGTCGCGGCGGTGGCCCTGTTGCCCGCCGCCATGGCCTCCGCGCAGGATCGCACCGCCGCCAATCGGCTGATCGACGAGGGGATGAACCACAGCCAGGTGTTGCAGACCGCCCAGCATCTGACCGACGTGATCGGTCCGCGCATGACCAACAGTCCGGCGATGCGCACCGCCGAAGGCTGGACCGCCGAGCAGTTCGCCAAATGGGGGCTGAAGAACGTCCACAAGGAAGGCTTCGCTTTCGGGCGCGGCTGGTCGATCGAGCGGGCGAGCGTGCGCATGGTCTCGCCCCGCCCGCTGCAGCTGACCGCGATCCCCATCGCCTGGACGCCCGGCACCAACGGCGCGGTGACCGCCCCGGTGATCGTCGCGCCGATGAAGCGCGAGCGTGATTTCGACAAGTGGCGGGGGCAGTTGCGCGGCAAGATCGTCATGGTCTCGATGCCCGGCACCGGCGACGAACCCGGCTCCGCGCCCTTCCGCCGCCTGACCGGCGAGGACATCTCCAAGCTCGACGTATACGTCCAGCCGGAGCATGATCCCGACAGTGCCGACCGCCGCCTGAAGCGGCTCGACTTCGCGCAGAAGCTCGACGCGTTCCTGAAGGCGGAGGGTGCGGTGGCCTATGTCACCCAGAGCTATCGCGACGGCAAGCTGGTGCACGGCGAAGGCTATCTGTTCGGGCGGGGCGAGACGCCTGCCGTCCCCGGCATCGAACTGGCCGCCGAAGATTATCGCCGCCTTGCGCGCCTGTCGAAGGTCGGGCCCGCCCCGACCATCGAGGTGCTGAGCGACGTCCGCTACGACGATAGCGACGTGAACGCCTACAACATCATCGCCGAGATTCCCGGCACCGATCCCAAGGCGGGTTACGTCATGGCGGGCGCGCATCTCGATAGCTGGGTCGCGGGCGACGGCGCGACCGACAATGCGGCGGGCAGCGCGATGATCATGGAGGCGGCACGCATCCTGGCCGCCACCGGCCAGCGCCCGAAGCGCACCATCCGCTTCGCGCTGTGGTCGGGCGAGGAACAGGGCATCCTGGGCTCGATGGCCTATGTCGAGCAGCATCTGGCGTCGCGTGGGCGGCCGGACGATGCGCCGCAGACCGGCCTGAAGCGCTATTATGGCTGGACCAATCGCTGGCCGATCACGCCGAAGCCCGGTTACGGCGACCTCGCCGCGTACTTCAACATCGACAATGGCTCGGGCAAGCTGCGCGGTATCTATGCCGAGAACAATCCGGCGGCGGTGCCGATGCTGAAGGAATGGCTGTCGCCCTATGCCGCGATGGGGGCGGGCAATGTCGTGCAGCGGACGACCGGCGGCACCGACCATGTCTTCATGCAGGCGGTCGGCGTACAGGGCTTTCAGTTCATCCAGGATCCGCTGGATTATGGTAGCCGCACGCATCACAGTTCGGCCGATACCTTCGACCATCTGAAGGCCGACGACATGCGCCAGGCGTCCGTCGTGCTCGCGGGGGTCTTGCTCGCGGCGGCGAATGCGGACAAGGCGTTGCCGCGCCCGCCGGTGCCGACGCAACCGGTGACGACCAAACCCTTTGATTTTACGGATACCGACGACTGATGGCACGCCGAGGACATCGCCCCAGCCAGGCTTCATCCAACCGCCCCCGCTTCTGGGGACGGCATGCGGTGACGGCGGCGCTCGCCAACCCGAACCGCACGGTGCGCAAGATCTGGGGCACGCGCGAGGCGCTGGCCGCGCTCGACCTGCCGCCGGTGGTGCCGATCACCTATGCCGATGTGGCCGATCTGGGGCGGCTGGTGCCGTCCGATGCACCCCACCAGGGGCTGGTGGCCGAGGTCGATCCGCTGGAGGATATCTGGCTGGGTGACCTGCTGCACGAGGCGCAGGATGACCAGCGGCCGCTCGTCGTGCTGGACCAGGTGACCGATCCGCACAATGTCGGCGCGATCTTGCGCTCGGCCGCCGCGTTCGATGCGCTGGCGATCGTGACCCAGGACCGGCACGCGCCACCCGAATCGGGCACGGTCGCCCGCTCGGCCAGCGGTGCGCTGGAAACCGTGCCATGGGTGCGGGTCGTCAACCTGGCCCGCGCGCTGGAGGAGATTGCGGAAGCCGGGTTCTGGCGCATCGGCCTGACCGGCCATGCCAACCAGACGCTGGCCGAAGCGATGGGCACGCAGCGCATCTGCATCGTGCTGGGCGCGGAAGGCGAAGGCATGCGCCAGAATACCGAGGCGCATTGCGACGAACTCGCCAAACTGCCGATCAGCCCGAAGGTGGAGAGCCTGAACGTCTCCAATGCGGCGGCGATCGCATTGTACGCGGTGGCGGCGCGGTGATTTCCGGGGCGGCGGGATTCGTCTCGCCGCCATTTTTTTCGCGCAGAGGCGCGGAGGGCGCAGAGATTGTACCCGTGGCGAACGCAGGGCGTGCGCTTCGACTTCGCTCAGCGTGAACGGCTGTTGGTATGGTTTGCGGGGTGTGCGGGACGGGTGGGGTCAACCCGCGCCATGCCCCAAGCTCCGTTCAGCCTGAGCGAAGTCGAAGGCCGCGGGAAACGGGTTCAAGCAAAACCCTCTCAGCCCCACGCGCAAAAAAGGGGCGGGACCAACGCCCCGCCCCCCGCGTTCTTGCGCGATGCCCGGTCAGTCCTCCGCCGCGATCCGCACCCGCATCCCGTCCTGGGCTTCCCCGAACGGGAGTTGGCACGACAGGCGCGAGGTTGCATCGCGCTCGCTGGTCGAATCGAGCAGGTCGTCCTCGTCCGGCCCGATCGCGGGCAGCGTGTCGGCAAAGCCGGGGTCGACATGCACATGGCAGGTCGCGCAGGAGCAGCAACCGCCGCACAGCGCCAGCAGTTCGTCGACACCGGCGTCGCGAATGACTTCCATCACCGACAGACCGGCCTCGCCATCGATTTCGCGTTCTTCCCCGTCGCGGGTCACGACGATAAGCTTGGGCATGTCCATTCTCCCTCTCGGCCCAGTTGTCGGCCCGGTTGTTGAAAGCGCCTCTGCCGGGCCTGAACGCACGGATCAAGCATCATGGGCCTGAGCGCCGAACAGATTCGTCAAAGCATGGATGCGCTTGCCGCCAGCGAGCCCGCCATCGGCGCCGCGCTCCAGCGGATCGGCTATCCCGCGCCGCGCATCCGGGCGCGCGGCTATGCCACGCTGGTCCGCACGATATTGGGCCAGCAGGTGTCCGTCGCTTCGGCGGACGCGCATTGGCGGCGGCTGCACGACCTGCTCGGCGATGCGAGCGACCCGACCCGGCTGGCGGGCGTGACCGACGAGGAACTGCGCGGCGCGGGCATCTCGCGGCAAAAGGCATCGTATCTGCGCAGCCTGGCCGAGGAAGTGACCAGCGGTCGCCTGAACCTGTTCGACCTGCCCGACGATGACGAGGAAGCGATCGCCAGGCTGGTCGCGGTCAAGGGTATCGGTCGCTGGTCGGCGGAGGTCTATCTGCTGTTCGCGGAGGGGCGCACCGATATCTGGCCCGCAGGCGACCTGGCGGTGCAGATCGAGATGGGGCGTATCCTGGGCCACGACGCACGCCCCTCGGAAAAACAGGTGCGCGTGCTGGCGGAGGCATTTCGCCCGCATCGCAGCGCGCTCGCGATCTTCACCTGGCACCATTACGGCGCGGGGGCGGACGCGGCCCCGGTGTGACAGCGCTCAGCATATGGTCGGCTGTTTCCGGCATCATGGCGCGCGGCAATGGCCGAAATGAACAGAATAATATTACGAAGAATAATCTATTTTAAGTCATGTGTTGGTATCGAGAGGGCGGCAAGGAGCTATTCTCTTGAATATCAAGCAAAGATGTCGGATCGGCGGATTGTCCATTTTGGCCATTCTGGCCGTTGGCGGAATCCTGACCGGGGTTGAGATCGACAAGATCCGTATCGGCGGCCCCCTGGCCGATGCCCAGCAGCAGGTCAGCGATCTCCAGGCCGATATCCTGCCGCCACCCGCCTATATCATCGAGCCCTATCTCGAGGCGACGTTGCTGGTCCGCCATCCCGAAACGCTGTCGACCCGCCGTGCCAAGCTGGCCGCGCTGGAGGCGAGCTTCCGTTCGAGCATCGCGCGCTGGCGGGCTTCGTCGGTCGATAAGGAGGTGAAGTCGCTGCTGGTCAACAGGGCGGCCCGCCAGGCGGATCGCTTCTGGACCGAGCTGGACGGCGTGATGCTGCCCGCCCTGCGACGCGGCGATCAGGCGGCGGTGGATGCCAGCTATGCCCGTCTGACCGACGCCTATGTCGCGCATCGCCGCGATATCGACACGCTGGTCCGGTCGGTCAGCGCGGCGCAGGTGCGGGTGAACGAAGCGAGCCTGTCGTCGCTTCACATGACGATCGCAATCCTGGCGCTGCTCGGCCTGGCCATCGCCGCGATGCTGATCGGCGGGCTGGTCTATCTGATGCGCCGCGTGCTGGGGCCGGTCGGGGCCACCGCCGATGCGATGCACCGGATGGCGGACGGCGATCTGGCCCTGAAGCTTGATGGTGGCGAACGTGCGGACGAGATCGGCATCATGGTCTCGGCGGTCGAGGTGTTCCGCGTCGCGGCCCAGGCGCAGCGGGTCAATGTCGACAAGCAGGAAAGCGTGGTGCGCGAACTCGCCGGGGCGCTCGACCAGTTGGGGGAGGGCAATGTCACCCACCGGATCGGCGATGCCCTGCCCGCCGAGTATCGCGGGCTGGCCGTGTCCTTCGATGCCACCATGGAGCGCCTGGGCAACACCCTGTCGCGCGTGGCGGAATCGGCGGGCAATGTCCGCACCGGCGCGTCGGAGGTTCGTTCGGCATCCGACGACCTGTCGCAACGAACCGAGCAGCAGGCCGCCAGCCTGGAGGAGACGGCGGCGGCGATGGACGAGATCACCAGCGGCGTCCGCCAGACGGCGGGCAGTGCGGTTCGCGTCGATACGGTCGTCGCGGCGGCACACCGCGAGACGCAGGAATCGGGTGATGTCGTCCGCCGTGCGGTCGACGCGATGGGCGCGATCGAGCGGTCCTCGGCCGAGATCTCCAACATCATCGGGGTCATCGACGGCATCGCGTTCCAGACCAACTTGCTGGCCCTGAACGCCGGGGTGGAAGCGGCGCGCGCGGGCGATGCGGGCAAGGGTTTCGCCGTCGTCGCCAGCGAGGTGCGGGCGCTGGCGCAGCGCTCCGCCGACGCGGCCAAGGAGGTGAAGGACCGGATCCAGGCCTCGTCCGCGCAGGTCGGGGTGGGCGTCGGGCTGGTCAGCGAGGCCGGACGCGCGCTGGAGGTGATCTCGGCCCGGATCGGCGAGATCGCCGCCCTCGTCGCCGAGATCGCGGCATCGGCGCAGCGACAGGCCACCGGTTTGCAGCAGGTGAACGTCGCCGTGGCGGACATGGACGGCTCGACCCAGCAGAATGCGGCCATGGTCGAAGAGGCGAGCGCCGCCGCACGTCATCTGGCGGCGGAGGCGGATACCCTGGCGCGCGAGGTCGCCCAGTTCCGGCTGAGCCGCACGGGCGATGCCAGTGCGCCGCGTCCCCCCGTCCTCACCTCGCGGCAGCGCCTGTCGCTGGCAAGCTGACCATCGGGGGCGGGGATGCCGGTCGGTAAGGACTGGCATCCCCGCCCTTGCGACCTTAAGTCCTGATCCATGCTGACACCCGAACAGGCCCGCGACCGGGCCGCCGATATCGTTGCCCGTGCCCGCGCCGCAGGAGCCGACGCCGCCGATGCGGTCTTTGCCGCCGATGCCGCGCTGGAGGTGTCGGTCCGCCTCGGCGCGCTGGAGGATGTCGGCCGGTCGGAAAGCGAGGAACTGGGCCTGCGCGTCTTTGTCGGGCGGCGCTCGGCTAGCGTGTCGACGTCGGACCTGTCGGGCGATGCGATGACCCTGGCCGTCGAGCGTGCCGTGGCCATGGCGCGCGAGGCGCCCGAGGATCGCTGGTCGGGCCTGGCGCCCGAGGAACGGCTGCTGCACGGCGCGCCGCCGATGCTCGACCTGGACGATGGCGGCGAGGTGGCGCCCGAGGCGCTGCGCGCCGCCGCGCTGGAGGCCGAGGAGGCTGCGCGCGCCGTGGCGGGCGTGACCAATTCCGAAGGGGCCGGGGCATCGGCCTCGCGTGTCGTCTCGGCATTGGCGACCAGCCACGGCTTTGCCGCGGGCTATGCCGCCACCGGTTACGGCCTGTCGGTCAGCGTGGTGGCGGGCGAGGGCGCGGCCATGCAGCGCGACTATGCCCATCACGGCGCGCGCCTGCGTCGCCTGCTTGAAGGGCCCGAGGCGATCGGCACCCGCGCGGGCGAGCGGACCGTGGCGCGGCTGAACCCGGGCAAGCTGGCCAGCGGCGCGATGACGGTCGTCTATGACCCGCGCGTCGGATCGTCGCTGGTCGGGCATCTCGTCTCCGCGATCGCGGGCGCGGCGATCACCCGGCGGACCAGCTTCCTGCTCGATGGCCTGGGCGAACAGGTGATGGCGGCGGGCATCCGGATCGAGGACGATCCGCATCGTCCGCACGGCCTGCGCTCGCGTCCCTTTGACGGCGAGGGGCTGGCCGTGTCGCCGACCGCGATCGTCGAGGACGGTGTGCTGGAAACCTGGCTGCTCGACTCCGCCTCTGCCCGGCAGTTGGGGCTGGAGCCGACCGGCCACGCCGCGCGCGGCACGGGCGGCGCACCGGGGGTGTCGACCAGCAACGTGTTCATGGCGGCGGGCCGCGTGCCGGTGGAAACGCTGATCGCCGATATCGCCGACGGCGTGTACGTCACCGAGCTGATCGGCAGCGGCGTCAATCCGGTCACCGGCGACTATAGCCGGGGGGCGGCGGGCTTTCGGATCGAGGGGGGACGGATCGCCGGGCCGGTTGCGGAGTTCACCGTGGCAGGCAATTTGAAGGATATGTTCCTCGCCATGACCCCGGCCAACGACCTGGAGTTCCGCTACGGCGTCAACGTGCCGACGCTGCGCATCGATGGAATGACGGTTGCCAGCAGCTGAGCCGATCCCGGAACCGATCCCCATATCGGACCTGATCCCTGCGGTCGTGGCGGCGGCGCGCGAGGCGGCCGCCATGGCGCTCGCCCGTTGGCGCACCGAATTCCGCCAGTGGGAAAAGACGCCGGGCAGCCCGGTGTGCGAGGTCGACCTGGACGTCGACCGGATGCTGCATGCGCGACTGAACGCGCTGGTTCCCGATGCGGGCTGGCTGTCGGAGGAGACGGCGGACAAGCCCGACCGACTGGCCGCGCGCCGCGTCTGGGTGGTCGATCCGATCGACGGCACGCGCGACTATATTCGCGGACGCGAGGGCTGGGCGGTGTCGGTCGCGCTGGTCGAGGACGGGCGGCCGGTGATCGGCGTGCTGGCCGCGCCCGCGCGCGGCGAATTGTGGCTGGCGCAGGCGGGCGGCGGCGCCACGCGCAATGGTCGCACATTGAGTGCGGGCTATTGCCGCCAGATGCCCGGCGCGCGCGTGCCGGTGGACGCCCTGCCCAAGGCGGATCGCGATCTGGTCGCCGTCTTCAAGCCCAACTCGATCGCGCTGCGCATCGCGATGGTCGCCGCCGACGAGGCCGATCTGGTCGCCACGCTGCGCTGGGGCAATGAGTGGGACATCGCGGCCGCCGCGCTGATCGCATCGGAAGCGGGGGCGGGGGTCGCCGATGCGCTGGGCCAGCCGCTGCTTTTCAACAAGCCCGATCCGCGCGCATTCGGCGTGCTGGTGACGGCGCGCGGGCTTCAGGCCCCGGCGCTCGAGCGGCTTACACCCCGTGCCCGCGAAGTGATCGTGCCGGTCACCGGCTGAGCAACCGGTCGACCCATTCGGGTACGCGTTCGCTGGCCGGGCCAAGACGACTTTCGTCGAACCATCCGCTGCCCTCCGATGGGTCGAGATTCAGCTTCAGCGTGCGCGCCCCGCAGGCGCTCGCCATCCGCACGAACCCGGCGGCCGGATAGACCGCGCCCGAGGTACCGATCGACACGAACAGATCGGCCCGTGCCAGCGCCGCCTCGATCCGGTCCATGTCGTACGGTATCTCACCGAAGAACACGATGTCGGGCCGCAAGCGCGGCGCGGCACAGGCGGGGCAGGGCGTGCCGGGCGGCAGGTCGCCCTCCCAACCGAACCGCTCGCCACAAGCCGCGCACAGCGCCTGCTTCAACGCCCCGTGCATGTGCAGCATCCGCACTGCCCCGGCGCGCTCATGCAGATCGTCGACATTCTGCGTGACGATCAGCAACTCACCCGGCCATTCCCGGTCCAGTCGCGCCAAGGCCTCATGCGCCGCATTGGGCGCGACCGTCGCCAGCGCCGCCCGCCGCAGGTCATAGAAGCGGTGGACGAGATCAGGATCGGCGGCCAGCGCCTCAGGCGTGCACACATCCTCGACCCGGTGCCCCTCCCACAACCCGCCGGGCCCGCGAAAAGTGGCGATGCCGGATTCGGCGGAGATGCCCGCGCCGGTGAGGATGACGATGTTGCGGGTGGCGGTCATGGCGTGACGTTCACCATGATAGTGTCCGATACCAGCTGGGCATAGCGGACGGGCTCGGACGGAAAGTCGAACAGAAAAATTCGGGCTTTCACTTTATATTGTCCAGCTTTCGGAAAGATCGTGTTCGTGCGTTCGCGTGTGGCGATACGGTAGGGCGATGTCGGCGATACCGTGACGAGATCCTCCGCCTTCAGCGGGGGCGGGGGCGGCGAGCCCATCATCGGTACGGCGGCTGTGACCGGTTGGCCTGTCGGCGTGACGACCTCGAAAGCGATGCCCCGTGCGGGTTGCAGAAACGGCGATACGGCAAAGCCTTTGGCCTTTGCGGTGATGACGACTTCGATGGGCGCTTCCCCGCGCATGGACAGCGTGGGTGCATGCAACCGGACTTCAATCGGTGGATTTTCATCGGCCCATGCTGCCTGCGCGGGGGGGGCTCCATCCCAAGGCTGACTGAAGACCAAGGAGCCAGAATAGCGGCATGCCGATTTTCCTCTATTCGACAGCGTTGGCGCACTGGGCGGACATAGGGATATGGAGGTCGTGATATGCCGTATGGCGGATCACGCGGCAATGATCGCGCGCGCAGTTGGCGACCCGCCGCAGCGGGCCGGTTTCGGATTGCCGCCCCGGCATGAGCCGCCGATGGTTGCGGTTCGGCACCGCGCCACATCCGACGCCCCTATTCGACGGGCGTGATGATGGCGGGCAAGGATTACAGCGATCGGATTGATGTCGGGACGCGGTGCGAGACTGGCCCGGAACCGGCCGAGGCGCGTTGAATGGACATACGGCCGGCGGTTTCCCCCGGTCGTAACCTGTGCCAAGGAACGCCGCATGACGACCTTTTCCCTTTTCACCACCGGAACTCCCGCATGACCGCCATCGGTATCTACGGCAGCGCCGGGCGTATGGGCCGCGCCATTGCCGACCTGATCGAGGGTGAGGGCGCGACGCTGGCTGGTGGGTGCGATTCGCGGGACGATCCCGATGCACTGGCCAAGGCGGCGGATGTGCTGGTCGACTTCTCGATCGCGGGGGCGCTCGACGTCCATCTCGCCGCCGCCCGCGCCGCGCGCACGCCGATCGTGATCGGCACCACCGGCCTTTCCCCGGCGCAGCATGCCGCGATCGACGCCGCCGCGACGGAGATCGCGGTGCTCCAGACCGGCAATACCTCGCTCGGCATCACGCTGCTCGCCAATCTGGTGCGCGAGGCGGCGGCGCGGCTGGGCAGCGACTGGGACATCGAGATCACCGAGATGCATCACCGGCACAAGCTCGACGCGCCTTCCGGCACTGCGCTGCTGCTGGGCGAGGCGGCGGCGGCGGGGCGGGGGCATCCGCTGTCCGAGTTGCGCGTCGATGGTCGCGCCGGGCTGGTCGGTGCGCGGACGGAGGGGACGATCGGTCTGGCGGCTTTGCGCGGCGGCTCGGTGATCGGCGATCATGAGGTGATCTTCGCGGGCGAGGGCGAGCGGGTGACGCTGGGCCATTTCGCGCAGGACCGCAGCATCTTCGCACGCGGCGCGGTGCGCGCGGCGCTGTGGCTCGCGGGGCAGGCGCCGGGGCGCTATCGCATGGGCGACGTGCTGGGCCTGTAAGAACCATGAAGACGGCCGACGTCGTCGAATTCTACCACCGGCTGGCGGAGGCGAACCCGCATCCCGAGACCGAGCTGGAATTCCGAAATCCCTATACGCTGGTCGTCGCGGTCGCGCTGTCGGCGCAGGCGACGGATGTCGGCGTGAACAAGGCCACGCGCGCGCTGTTTGCCGAGGTCGACACGCCCCAGAAGATGCTGGAACTCGGCGAAGAGGGGCTCAAAGCCCATATCAGGACGATCGGCCTGTTCAACACCAAGGCCAAGAACGTCATCGCCCTGTCGCAGATGCTGGTCGACGATTATGGCGGCGAGGTGCCGCAGGAGCGTGCCGATCTGGAGCGGCTGCCCGGGGTGGGGCGCAAGACCGCCAATGTCGTCCTGAACGTCGCCTTCGGGCACGAGACCTTCGCAGTCGATACGCACATCTTCCGCGTGTGCAACCGCACCGGCCTGGCCAAGGGCAAGACGGTGCTGGCGGTCGAGCTGAAGCTGGACAAGGCGACCCCGGCACCGTTCCGGGTGCATGCCCATCACTGGCTGATCCTGCACGGTCGCTATGTCTGCAAGGCCAGGCGGCCCGAATGCTGGCGCTGCCCGGTCGCGGACCTTTGCGCCTATCGCCCCAAGACGCCCGCCCCGGCGGTCAAGGCGGCAGCGTAAAAATGCTGGCCGGATAAAAAGGACTGGCGTGGAAGAACGCGCGATGCTAGTCGGCCAGCCCACGCACCCGTAGCTCAGCTGGATAGAGCGCTGCCCTCCGAAGGCAGAGGCCACTGGTTCGAATCCAGTCGGGTGCACCATTTCCTTCCAGCTTTAAGTATTGCGCCATCCTGGCGTGGTGATCCGTGATGGGAGATCGCCGATTTGCTCGGCATCGGCCCGTCGATCGGCTTCAAGCGGCACGGTCGGGTTGGTGCTTCGGTTTGGCCCAGTCAAATATCCAGGACGGCATGTCCGCCCCGGAGCCTGAGTCCGGAATCGGGTTAACCTTCAATCGACCAGCCAATCCGCGGTGATCTCGCCGCGATGCCCTTCCGGCGCCAGGGTGGCGCGGAGGGTTTCCAGCAGGGGTGGCAATCCTTGCGTGAAGGCATAGGGCGGATTGACGATGAACAGCCCCGCGCCGTTGTAGATGCCGGGCTGATCGGCATCATAGAGCCAATGCTCGACCGCCAGAAATTTCGGGATGCCGAGCCTGCGCAGATCATTCTTCCACCGCTGATGCGTCGCGCGGTCCTTCAGCGGATACCAGACGACGGTCACGCCATGCGCCCATTTGCGGTGCGCCGCGGCGAGGGTGGTCGTGATGCGGGCACGTTCGTCGGTCTGCTCATAGGGGGGATCGACCACCACCACGCCGCGCGGCGTGCGGGTGGGGAGCATCGCCAGCCAGAGTTCATAGGCATCACGCTCATGCACGGCGGCAGCCGTACCGCGCATCGCGCCGCGTAGCGCATAGGCGTCCTCGGGATGCTTTTCGTTGACGATCAGCAGGTCCTGCGGGCGCAGGAGTTGCGCCAGGAACCGTGGCGATCCGGGGTAGAGGCGTGGCTCCGCCCCGACATTCACCGCCCGGACGGCGGCGCGATAGTCATCCAGCAAGGGATCCGCGTCGGCAAAGGCCCGCATCACGCCTTGCGCGGCTTCGCCAGTGCGCTGGGCCTGCTCGCCGCCAAGGTCATAGATTCCGCAGCCGGCATGGGTGTCGATCAGCGTCAACGCGCCCTGTTTCTGCTGCAAGGCGCGGACGAGCGCGATCAGCAGGCTGTGCTTGACGACATCGGCGCTGTTGCCGGCATGGAAGGAGTGGCGATAATTCATGGGAATTCCGAACTCTGCGGTTTGGCTTTTCTGCGGGCTATCGGGCGAGGGAGCGACAAAGCCCCTCTGAGCACCGCCTCACATCAGTTTGCGTGGTTGGCGGCAACCGGCCACGGGCGCGCGCGTGATCCGCCATCCCGCCAGCCTTTCCCCAACTCCCGACGAAACGGCGTCATCGGTTGCTGCCCTTGGCCAGATGGGAAACCTCCTCGAACTGGCCCGGCGCGATCCCGGCGACGGACCAGTCGCCGATCGACCAGCGGACCAGGCGCAGCGTGGGCAGCCCGACCGCCGCCGTCATGCGCCGCACTTGCCGGTTGCGCCCTTCGCGTATGGTGATTTTCAGCCAGTTGTCGGGGATGGACTGGCGCTGGCGGATCGGGGGATCGCGCAGCCACAGGTCTGGCGCGTCGATACGAGCGATATCGGCGGGCAGGGTCATGCCGTCCTTGAGCTCGACGCCCCGCCGCAAACGGTCCAGTTCCGGCTCCTGCGGATCGCCTTCGACCTGTACGAGATAGGTCTTGGGCATCTTGAAGCGGGGATCGGCAATGCGTGCCTGTAGTCGCCCGTCATCGCACAGCAGCAGCAGGCCCTCGCTGTCGCGATCGAGCCGCCCGGCGGGATAGACGCCCTTCACCGTAATGAAGTCCGACAAGGTCGAGCGAACCGTCGGCGATCCGCGATCGGTGAATTGCGACAGGACCCCGAAGGGTTTGTTGAACAGCAGCAGCCGGGCCATCCCGCCCCCATAGCGTTCGGTTGCGGCTATGTCTTGCGACGCATCACCGCTCGCCGCCCCCGGCCCCAAAACGGGGAGCCTTGGCGAAATCCGCGCGCGCGAACGGGCGGTCGCGGAAGATATAGGCATAGTAGAAATCGCGCAGCCGGTGATGGAAGGCGCGAATACGGTCCTGATAGGCGAGTTGTGCCGCCAGATCGGTATCGGCCAGCCGCGTCAGCAGTGCCTGCACGCCGACCGAGGGCAGGAGCCAACCCAGCGCATCGGCGGTCGCGGCGCGGCGCTCCAGGCCGTGGCGATAGGCCCTGACCCGACCGGCGACGCTTTCATCGCCATTCTGATGGAAGGCGAAATACCATTTATAGTGGAAGGCCTCGGGCAAGGGCGGCGAGTTCGCCCATTCGGGGTGGCTGGCATAAAAGCGGCGCATCGTGTCTTCGCGCGGGATTTCCCAGGCGTGATGGACATTCTCGCGCTGGGCCAGGGCGATCTTGGCGCCTTCGTCGACCGGGATGGCGCGGTTGATGACGACATTGGCGAGCGTCGGGATGACCAGCACGAGCACCAGCCACGATCCCGCCAGCGTCGCGGCATTGGCCGTCGATCCATGGCCCAGCCGCGTCACCAGCCCGGCCAATCCGATCCAGAACAGCAGATACGCACCCGTCACCGCCACCACGAGCAGGATCGCCCAGGCGGCGACCCCCGACAGTACCGCGCCGACCACGAACGGCACCGCCAGCGCCGCCAGCAGGAGCGCGAGGCGGAGCAGCCCGCGCCGCAGCCACAGCCGCCGCGCCCCCGGCAAGGCGCCCAGCATCCGTGCGCGTCCCGCCTCCCGCTCGCCCGACTTCAGGTCGTGGAACAGGGCGATGACGAAGAGCGGCGCGAGGAACACCAGCACGAAGGCGAAATCGAACCGCCCCGGCAGCGCCAGTTCGGGATTGAAGGTGTCGCCGTCATAGATCTGCGCCTCCAGCCCCAGCGCGCGGACGCGCAGGATATAGGGCGCGACGTCGCGCATCCCGATCGCCGCGAAGGCCAGCGGCGCGGGCATGTCCCAGGTGGGGTGGAAGGTGTAATAGGCGGCGCTTCCGGCGTCTTTCTCACGATCGACGAAGGTGGCGATTGCCCCGACATCCTCGGCCTGCGCGGCGGCGACCGCCTCGATCGCGGCCCGTTGCCGCGCGATCTCGGCCATGCCGGCAGCGACGGCGGCTATGCTGAGCACGCCCAGCAGGACCAGCGCGATGCTCGCCATGCGCGACCGCAGCAACAGCCGCAGCTCATGCTTCCAGATCGCCATCACTTCGCTCCCAGTCGGCGGGTGGCAAGGGCCAGCGCGCCCATGGCCAGCACCAGCCAGCCCGACACGATCGCCAATCCCGGCAGGCTGGCACGCACCAGCGTCGCGGCATCGGGCTGGACGAAGGCGAATTCGGGCATCCGCCGCCAATTGTCCGCGCCGATCCGCTTGCGCCGGTCGGCACCGGCATCCTTGGCGGTATCGTCGGCATAGCTCACCGCCTCGGCCTGCAAGCGGTTCAGCCGCTGGACGAGGGCATAGCGATAGGCCTCCGCCTGTTCGAGGAAGCGCCGGTGCCCGGCAAAGTCGGTGCCCGCCGCCGCCATCGACGCCTGGCGCAGGGCGATGGTCGGGCTGAGCAGGCCGACACCGGTGACCAGCGCGTTCTGTCGCGCCTGGGTGGCGAAGCTGTCGGCGGCATAACGGTCGAACAACCGGCTGGTCATCGCCTCGCCGTCGAGCGCCAGCAGGCCCTTATAGTTGACCGGCAGATCCTCGATGCGGGTGACGCCATAGCGTTTCAGCACGTCCGCCTTGAACTTGGCGAAATGCGGGTCGTCGGGATTGTGGGTGTCGCCCATCTGGCGCAGGTCGCGGGCGATGGCGACGTCGGTCTGCAGGCGGTTGGCGAGCGGATAGGCTGCGCTCGCCATGTCGGGCGCGACACGCGGCAGCAGTACGACGGTCACCGCCCACACCGCCAACAGCGCCAGCAACGCATCGCGCCGACGACGGACCAGCATCGAGACGAGGATGATCGCCACCACCCACAGCGCCAGATAGGCGGCATAGGCCAGCGCGATTGCCGCCATCGGCCCGGCGAACGCCCCCGGCTGACCGGATATCAGGACGAAGCCGACCATCGCGGGCAGCCCGACGAGCAACGCCACGACGCCAAGCGCGGCGAGCTTGCCCAGCACGATCGCGCGCGCCGATGCCCCCTGCAACATCAGCGGCCGCAGCGTTCCCCCCTCGGTCTCGCGCGCGACGGCGCCATATCCCAGGAAGATCAGCAGCAGCGGGGCCACCGCCTGAAGGACGAAGGCCGGGGTCAACTGGCCGAAGCGGACCAGTGCCGAGCTTTGCCGCACATCGCCGAAATTGCTGGTGTTCTGGCGATGTCCTTCAAGGAACATGGTGTTGCCGGTAAACGCGTCGACGCCCGGATCGAAGGCGGCGAGCGGCCCCAGCGGGCGGAAGATGAAATGGCCATAATGGACAACGCGGTGCGGGTGGCGGTCGGGCTGTGCCTCGAACGCGTGGTTCGCCTCCGCCTGGTTGCGCGCGCGATTGTCGGCAATGCCCTGTTGATGCGTCCAGGACGTGACGACCGCGACCAGCGTCAGGACCAGCAGCAGCAGGATCGCGGTCACCGCGACGCGGTTGCGCCGCATCAGCCGCAATTCGTCGCGGGCGATCAGCGAGACGGCGCTCATGCCCCGGCCGCCCCCGCGAACCGGTCGTGCAGCGCCCGCACGTCGAACCGGTCCTTGCCCTCCGCCGCGACCTCCGCGACGATCCGTCCGCCCTCGAGGAAGCCGATGCGATCGGCGACATCGGCGGCGCTGAGCAGGTCGTGCGTCACCATCAGCACGGCGGTGCCGCGCGCGCGGACCGCATGGAGCAGCGCGTTGAAGTCTGCGGTCGCACGCGGATCGAGGCCCGAGGTCGGCTCGTCGAGCAGCAGCACCGGCACCTCGCGCAACAGCGCCACCGCGATCGCGACCTTTTGGCGCATCCCCTTGGAAAAGCCGCCCAGCCGCTGTTCGAAGGCCCGCTCCTGCAGGCCCGCCGCCGCCAGGGCATCGGTGATCGCCGTCCGCTCGCGCGGGGTTCCCGACAATGCGAGCAGGTAATCGGCATTCTCGACCGCGCTCAGATGTTCGTAGAGCGCGACATTTTCCGGCAGATAGGCAATGCGCCGCCGCGCCGCATCGGGATCGGCCGCCGGGTCGATCCCGCCCACCCGCACGCGGCCGCCATCGACCCGGACGAAACCGAGCAGCGCCGACAAGGTGGTCGACTTGCCCGCGCCGTTGCCGCCGAGCAGCGCATAGATCTCACCCGCCGCCATCGACAGCGTCAGGCCGTCGAGCACGCGGTGTGCACCATAATGCAGGACCGCATCCTCCATGGCGATTTCGGGCGCGGCGGCGGGTATCTGGGATATCGTCGACATGCCGGGCTTCCTGCCCTCCGAGAGGCATGATCGTCAACAGTGATGATGTATCATAGCATTGACAGCGGCTACGCAATCGGTTTTGACCGTAAGGTAACAATATATCATTTGTTCGGGGGAACATTCATGACGATCTGCCTGCGCCGGTTCGGACCGGTCCTGATGCTCGTGCCGATGCTGATGGCCGCAAGCGCGTCGGCGAACGAAAAGGCGACCGATCCGGCACCCGCAAGCGACGCGCAGTCGGATGAAATTCTGATCACCGGGTCACGCCAGGCCAATGCCAGCATCAACGGTCTTGCCATCGATCCGCATCTCCTGCCGCAGAATGTCCGCCTGCTCGACGACCAGCTGATCGAGCGGGCGGGCTTTACCGACCTGTCGCAGCTGTTCGATCTGGCGGGCGGCATGTCGCGGCAGAACAGTTTCGGCGGCGCCTGGGACGCCTATGCGATCCGGGGATTTTCCGGCGATATCAATCAGGGGCCGGACCTGCTGGTCAATCGGTTCAGCGCCAATCGCGGCTTCAATGCGCGCCGCGACGTGGCGACGGTCGAAAGCTTCCAGGTGCTGAAGGGCCCGGCCTCGGCGCTATCGGGCAAGGGCGAACCGGGCGGATCGATCAACATCGTGACCAAGGCCCCGCTCGACCATGTCCATGCCGGCGGCGAGCTGGGCTATGCCAGCTTCGATACGTGGCGCGGCAGCTTCGATATCGGCGGCCCGGTCGGCAACGGCCTGTCGACGCGGGTCATCGGCGTCTATCAGGACGGCGGCAGCTTCCGCGACTTCGTGCATAACGACCGGCTGCTGTTCGCGCCGTCGATCGGCTGGCGGCTGAACGACCGGGTGCGGCTGCTCTACCAGCTCGAATATAATCTGGTGGGATTTACTCATGATCGCGGGCTAGTGGCGGTGAACGGCAATGGCCGCGCGCTGCCGCGCAACCGGTTCCTGGGCGAGCCGAACGACGGACAGATGACCCAGCGCACGTCGCAGCATCAGGCGACCGCCTATGTCGACCTCGGCCCCGGCGTCGCTTTGGAGGGCGGCGTCCAGTATCGCGACGGCGCGCTGCTGGGGCAGTCGACGCACAATAGCAGACTGGTCGGCACGCAGCTGTGGCGGCAGTTGCGCATCCACGATTATCGCTGGCAGGATCTGTCGGGGCGGATCGAACTGAGCGCCAATCGCACGCTGCTCGGCATCGGCCATCAGATGCGGGTCGGTGCCGATGCGTTCGGCTATGACCAGCGGCGCATCTTCTACCGGTTCAGCCCGACCGCGGCGCAGCCCTATGCCATCGACATCTTCAAGCCGGTCTATGGCCAGCCCAAGCCGGTCGCCCCGCTCAACCAGGATCTGCTCGAAAAGCTGAGCGGGCACAGCGTCTATGCGCAGGACCTGCTGACGCTCGACGATCGCTTCTCGCTGCTCCTCGGCATCCGCCATGACTGGGTTCGGCAGGACAATTTGAACTTCCGCAACGGCCGTACCGACCGCCAGCGCCCCCAGGCGACATCCCCGCGCGCCGCCTTCACCTTCGCGCCCAGCGAGCATCTCTCGACCTATATCAGCTGGGGCCGGTCGTTCCGGTTCAACCAGGGCGTCGACGCCGTCGCCAACCCGTTCGCGCCGGAGCGCGGCGAGGCGTGGGAAGGCGGGGTCAAGATCGCGGCGCTGGACAAGAGGCTGACCGGCACCGTCTCGCTGTTCCGGATCACCAAGCACAACGTCCTGGTGAACGATCCGGCCAATTCCGGTTTTTCCATCGCCACCGGCGCGGCGCGCAGCCGGGGCGTGGAGGCCGACGTCAACTACCGCGCCGGAAACCGGCTGACCCTGACCGGCGTCTATGCCTATACCGACGCGCGGGTGACGCGCGACACGCGGCCGGGCCTGACCGGCAGCGGCCTGTCGAACATCCCGCGTCACAGCGGGGCCGCCTATGCCTTCTGGCAGTCGCGGGGCAGCGAACCGGGATCGGTCGGCATCGGGACGGGCGTGACCTATGTCGGCGAGCGGCCGGGCGATGACGTCGCCAGCGGTTTTCGCCTGCCGGGCTATACCACCGCGCGTCTCAACCTGTCCTATCAGGTGCGCCAAGGTGTGTCGGCGCACCTGGACGGCGAGAATCTGTTCGACGCCTATTATCTCGAAAGCAGCTATTCGAACATATGGATCACGCCCGGTGCACCGCGCACGATCCGCGCCCGGGTCGCCGTCGCGCTGTGAGACGCCTGGCCTGGGGGCTGGTGCTGGTCGCCGGTGGCTGGCACGCGCCCGCCGCCGCGCAGCGCACCGCCGAAAATACGGTGCGCGAGGCCGAGGACGGCTTCGGCAAGAGCGTCGGCAGCGAATCGATCGGCATCTATGCCAGTGGCGAAGTACGCGGGTTCAGCGCGACCGAGGCGGGCAACAACCGGATCGAGGGCGTCTACTGGGATCGTGCGGCAATCCTGAGCAGCGTCATCACGCGCGGATCGACGACCCGCGTCGGCCTCAGCGCCTTTGGCTATCCGCTGCCCGCGCCGACCGGGATCATCGACTATGACCTGCGTCGCGCCGGAACCAGGCCGGTCGTCAGCGTGCAGGTGAACAGCGGGGACTATCTGGGCACCGACCTGATCGTCGATGCCGCGATCCCGATCGGCGACCGCGTCGGCGTGAACCTCGATTTCGGCCTGTATGACGATGAATATGTCAGCGGCGCCGGTGGCTGGTACGTCAGCTATGGCGGGATCGCGCGCGTGCGCCCGGTCGACGATGTCGAACTGACCGGCTTCTATGGCGGCTATAGCTTTGGCGACGAGGAACAGGCGCCGACGATCTTCACCGTCGACGGCCGCGTGCCGCAGCGCATCGCGCGCCGCCGCTTCTTCGGACAGGATTGGGCCGACTGGGCGGGGCAGGCCTTCAATTATGGCGGGTTGGCCAAGGCGACGTTCGGTTTGTGGCAGGTCGCGGCCGGTGCCTTTCGCAGCCGTTTCGCGCGCGACGAATATCACACCGCCTTTTATCGCGGGGTGGATGCAAGCGGGGTCGGCCGTTCCTTCGTACTGGCGGGGGAGGACCAGACGACCGCCTCGGCCTCGGGCGAGTTGCGGGTCAGTCGTCTGATCGAGGAGGGCGCGCGTCGTCACCGGCTGCTCGCCTCGGTCCGGGCCCGCAATGTGGCGGCGCGCTATGGCGGGCTGGCCACCGCCGATTTCGGGCTGGCGACGATCGGCGTTCCCGTGGACGAGTCCCGGCCCTCGCTGGTGCCCGGCGAGCGCACGCGCGACGATGTGCAGCAGACGAGCTATGCGATCGGGTACGAACTCCGCTGGGCCCGGCGGCTCGAACTCAATCTCGGCCTGACGCGGACCGATTATCGCAAGCTGGTCGCGGTGCCGGGCGCGCCGGTCGTCATCGAGCGCGACCGGCCCTGGCTTTGGAACGCCGCGCTCGCGCTGCTGCCGACCGATCGCCTGACGGTGTATGCCGCGACGACGCGCGGGCTGGAGGAAAGCGGCATCGCACCGGGCAATGCGGGCAACCCCGGCGCGGCGCTCCCCGCGCTGCGCACCCGGCAATATGAAGCGGGTGTACGCTACGCCTTTTCCGGCGGCTGGCGCGCGACGGCGGCGGTGTTCGACATCGCCAAGCCCTATTTCGATCTCGACCGGCGTGACGGCCTGTATCGCCAACTGGGCACCGTCACGCATCGCGGGGCCGAGGCATCGCTGTCGGGCAGTCCGCTGGAAGGGCTGAGCCTGGTCGCCGGGACGGTATGGCTGCACCCCCGCGTAACGGGGCAGGCGGTCGACGACGGGCGGATCGGCGCGCGCCCGATCGGCCGCACGCCCCTGTTCGTCGATGCCAGCGCCGATTATCGCATCCCTGGGCTCACCGGCTTTTCAATCGATGGTCATGCGACGTTCGAGGCGCGCCGGACCGCCAATGCCGCGAACACCGCGACGCTTCCGGCACGCGCGATCCTCGACCTGGGCACCCGTTATCGCAGCCGCATCGGTCGCGTGCCGACGCTGTTCCGCGTCCAGGTGCGCAACGTGGCGGATGTCTTTGGCTGGCGGGTATCGGGCGGCGGCGGATACACCCTGCTGCCGGGCCGACGCGTCACGGCCAGCGTCACCGCGGATATATGATCCGGTCGACCGGATACCTGCCGGAGCGCCCGGTCAGCCGCCGCGCCGGACGCCGGGGAAGACCGTGGAGCGTTTGACGATCCCATAGGCGAAGCTGGTGTCGATCGCGGCGATCCCGGCGATCGGGTGGAGTTTCGAGCGCACGAAATCCTCATAGTCCTTCAGCGAGGCGACCAGCACGCGCAGCAAATAGTCGTCGCTGCCCGTCATGACATAGCAATCGAGCACCGCATCCATGCCGCCGATCGCCGCCTCGAACGCGGCGACGGTGGCGTCGTCATGCTTTTGCAGGCGGATGCGGACCAGCGCGGTGACGGGCAGGCCGTACGCCTCCTCGTCGATCACGGCGGTATAGCCGCGAATGACGCCCGCATTCTCCAGCATCCGCAACCGCCGCAGGCAGGGGGAGGGCGACAGGTTGACCTGTTCGGACAACTCCTGATTGGTCAGGCGGCCATTGGCCTGCAACGCCGCGATGATCTGCCGATCCTTGTCGTCCAACGCCTGCCCTTTCCGTGATCGAGGATATGCCGCCTAACGTAAGACGGCGGCGTCTCCAATCAGGCGGCCAGCGCGGGCGTGGCGTCGCGCACCGGCATGGCCAGCGCCTGGTCCAGGTCGGCGATGATGTCGGCCACATCCTCAATCCCGACCGACAGGCGGATCAGCCCCTCGGGAATGCCGTGCGCGGCACGTTCCTCGGGCGTGTAGGTCGAATGGGTCATCGAGGCAGGGTGCTGGATCAGCGACTCGGTATCGCCCAGCGACACCGCGCGGCGGATCAGCGCCAGGCGGTTCATCATGCTGCGCCCCGCCGCCAGCCCCGCGACCAGTTCGAAGGCGATCATCGCGCCGAAGCCGGGCATTTGCCGCTTGGCCAGATCATGCTGGGGAAAGCTTTCCAGCCCTGGATAATGGACCTTCGCCACGCCCGGATGGGCATCGAGAAAGCGGGCGACGGCGGCGGCATTGGCGCAATGCTCGGTCATGCGCAGCTTCAGCGTCTTGATCCCGCGCAGCAGCAGCATGGCGTTGAACGGCGACATGACCGCGCCGGTCAGGTCCTTCAGTCCCTGCATCCGCACCTGCGCCATGTCCTCGGCCCGGCCGACCGCGATGCCGCCGACCAGGTCGCCATGCCCGCCCAGATATTTGGTGGCCGAATGGACGACGATATCCGCGCCCAGCTCGATCGGCCTGGTCAGGATCGGGGTGGCATAGGTGTTGTCGACCACCAGCCGGACCCCGGCGGCCTTGGCGATGTGCGCGATGGCGGCGATGTCGACCAGGCGCATGTTCGGATTGGCGGGCGTTTCGAAATAGATGATGCGCGTCGCCGGGGTGATCGCATCCGCGACGGCTTCGACATCGGTCATGTCGACATGGGTCACCGTGATCCCGAACCGCGCCAGGCCATCGCGCAGGAAGGCGAAGGTGCAGCCGTACAGCGTCTTGTCGGTCAGTACCGTGTCGCCGGGCGACAGGAAGGTCCACATGACCGCGCAGATCGCTCCCATGCCCGACGCCAGCGCCAGGCCCGCCTCGGCATTTTCCAGGCTGGCGCAACGCCGCTCGAGCAGGTCGAGGGTCGGGTTGGAGATGCGCGAATAGACATGGCCCGGCGCAGTCCCGGCAAACATGTCCGCGCCCGCCTCGACCGAATCGAACACGAAGGTGGAGGTCAGGTACATGGGCGGGGACAGCGCACCGTCATGGGCGGACGGGTCATATCCATGGTGGATGGCGCGCGTCGCCATCCGGGTATTGCTCAGGTCCGCCATGCTTCCTCGCCTTTGTCTCTATGTCGCCGAGCATAGCGAATTTGCGACGGCATTTCCGATCAAAGTCGGTGCGTAAGGGGTGCCGGTAAAGCAGATTCTGCCAATATAGCGTAGATTAATGCAGGAACCTGCCAACAATGACCGGGTGTCAGTGACTGGCAACTCGGGGCCATTGGCCATGAGTGCTGAACTCTCGGGATGCAGGCCAGGTGCCACGGCGCGAGGCTGGCGGATATCCCAGCGGATCAGCCGGTCCGCGAAACATGACAAAGGATGAAAAGGCACGGCTGTGCGATATTAGAGCATGACACCGCCGCACTCCGTCTGTTAGCCCTGTCGCCATGCCCGTTTCGGCCGCCGCCTCCGCCCGCGAGATCCTCGTTCGTCTGCACGACGTGATGGCGTCGCGCACCCCCGCCCAAGCCAAGCTGAACCAGGTGGTCCAGATCATCGGCGAGGCGATCGGCAGCGAGGTCTGCTCGATCTATCTGCTGCGCGAGGGCGTGCTGGAGCTGTTCGCGACGCGCGGCCTGGCCGAGGAGGCGGTGCACGTCACCAAGCTGGCGATGGGCGAAGGCCTTGTCGGCACCATCGCCGAGGATGTCGAGGTGCTGAACCTCGACGAAGCCGCCAGCCATCCCGACTTCGCCTACAAGCCCGAGACCGGCGAGGACCGCTTCCACAGCTTTGCGGGCGTGCCGATCATCCGGCGCGAGCGGGCGGTGGGCGTGCTGGCGGTTCAGCATAGCGAACCGCGCAAATATGCCGATGTCGAGATCGAGGCGTTGCAGACCGTCGCCATGGTCCTGTCCGAGCTGATCGCCAATGCCGGGCTGATCGACGCGGCGGGCGCGGCGGGGGCCCGGCCGCAGATGACCGCGACGATCCGCCTGTCGGGGCAGAAGCTGGTCGAGGGGATGGGCAGCGGCTTTGCCGTCTATCACCAGCCGCGCATCTTCATCGAGCATACGGTGGCCGAGGATATCGATGCCGAACGCCGCCGCGTCTATGCCGCGTTCGACAAGATGCGCGAACAGATCGACCGCATGGCGCGCGAGGCCGAGTTCGGCGTGGCGGGCGAGCATGTCGAGGTCATCGAGACCTACAAGATGTTCGCCTATGACGAAGGCTGGGCGCGCCGGATCAACGAGGCGATCGACAGCGGCCTGACCGCGGAGGCGGCGATCGAGCGGGTGCAGCAGCGTACGCGCCAGCGGATGCGCCAGATCGACGATCCGCTGCTCGCCGACCGGATGCACGATCTGGAGGACCTGTCCAACCGGCTGCTGCGCATCGTGTCGGGCCAGATGGGCACGGCGGCGCAGCTGGGGCTGCGGCAGGACACGATCCTGCTCGCGCGCAACCTGGGTCCGGCCGAGCTGCTGGAATATGACCGGCGGCGGCTGAAGGGCGTGATCCTGGAGGAAGGGTCGCTGACCGCGCATGTCATCATCGTCGCGCGCGCCATGGGCGTGCCGGTGCTGGGCCGGGTCAGCGATGTGCGCCGCCAGATCGCGGACGGCGACCAGTTGCTGCTCGACGTGGCGGAGGGCAGCGTTCTGGTCCGTCCGACCGCGGCGATGGAGGAGGCGTTCGAGGCCAAGCTGCAGCTTCGCCAGAAGCGGCGCGCGGCCTTTGCGGCGCTGCGCGACGTGCCGCCGGTGACGAAGGACGGACACCGCGTCACCCTGATGGTCAATGCCGGGCTGCGCGACGATGCCGCCGCACTCGACACCACGGGTGCGGACGGGATCGGGCTGTTCCGCACCGAGTTCCAGTTCCTGGTTTCCGCCACCCTGCCGCAGCGCGAACGACAGCAGCGGCTGTACCGCGACGTCATGGAGGCGGCGGGCGACCGGCCGGTGGTGTTCCGCACCATCGACATCGGCGGCGACAAGGCTCTGCCCTATCTCAACACCGATCCCGGCGACGAGGAAAACCCGGCCATGGGCTGGCGCGCGCTGCGCCTGGCGCTGGAGCGCGACGGCCTGATGAAGGCGCAGGCGCGCGCGCTGATCGAGGCGGGGGCGGGGCGGACCCTGAACATCATGTTCCCGATGGTGTCGGAGGCATGGGAGTTCGACGAGGCCAAGGCGCTGTTCGAGGCGCAGCGCGCCTGGCTGGGTTCGCGCGGGCGTCGCCTGCCGCTCGACGTCCGCTACGGCGCGATGCTCGAAGTGCCGGCGCTCGCCGAACAGCTCGACCTGATCCTGCCGAACGTCGATTTCCTGTCGATCGGCACCAACGATCTGACCCAGTTCCTGTTCGCCGCCGATCGTGCGAACCCGAAGCTGGCCGAACGCTATGACTGGCTGAGCCCGTCGATCCTGCGCTTTCTGCGCCGGGTGGTCGAGCCGGCCCACGCGGCGGGGGTGCCGATCGGCGTGTGCGGCGAGATGGGCGGCCGCCCGCTGGAGGCGATGGCGCTGATCGGCCTCGGCATCGACCGGCTGTCGATCACCCCGGCGGCGGTGGGCCCGGTCAAGGCCATGATCCGCTCGCTGGACCGCGTGGCGATCACCGCCGAAATGACGCGGCTGCTCGCCCATCCGGTGCGGGACATGCGCGGGGCGCTTGGTGCCTGGGCTGCGACGAATGGTGTGGAATTGGCCTGATCCAGGTCAGGGGTGCGCGTTGACTTGATCCCAGCCGTCTGAAAGAACGACCGCGATCATGGGGTGGGCCATGATCGCTTCGGAGTTGAGAATGGACGAGGTCAATCCCGGCCACGATGCCGCACCGGCGGCACCTGCCCGCGCCGGTGACGTCCTGCGCATGGCGCGCGAGGCGCAAGGGCTGTCGCTGGGCGATATCGGAGCGCGCACGCGTATCCCCAGCCGTCATCTCGCGGCGATCGAGGTTTCCGATTATCAGAGCCTGCCCTCGGCCACCTATGCGGTCGGTTTCGCCAAGGCCTATGCCCGCGCGGTCGGCGCCGACGAGGTCGCGATCGCGCAGTCGGTCCGTGCCGATGTCGACAAGCTGGGCCGCCGCGTCACCGAATATGTGCCGCAGGACATTGTCGACCCGTCGCGCGTGCCCTCGCGTGGGTTGGCGATCATCGGGATCGGGGTCGCGCTGGCGCTGCTGGTCCTGGCCGGGCTGTGGTACGGCACCGACCTGTTCCGCCGTGACCGTACCGCGCAGGAGGTGCCCGCCGCGACGCCGCTGACCAATGGCGACACGCCCGCTCCCGCCCCGACCGCCAGTCCGACGCCGGTCGCGGCGGGTAAGGTCGTCCTGACCGCCAATGGCGAGGTCTGGCTGCGCGTCTATGACGCCGACAACGTCACGCTGAAGATGGGCACGCTGAAGCCCGGCGAAAGCTATGAGGTCCCGGCCACCGCCAAAGGGCCGCTGCTGAATGTCGGTCGCCCGGACAAGCTGACCGTGACGGTCGGTGGCCAGGCGATCCCGCCGCTGGGCGACGGTTCGCGCGCCATCAAGGACGTGCCGCTCGACCCCGCCGCGATCGCAGCACGAATGTCGGGCGCACCGACCGCCACATCGGCCGCGCCGCGCACCCCGTTGCGGGAGCGGCCCGTACGGCGCAGCAGCGCGACGAATACCAGCGAGGCGAGCGGCACCACGGCGCCGTCGGCCGCGCCTGCCGCAACGCCGACGCCCGCCACCACCGCCCCCGCCGATCTGTAAGGCGGGGCCGCTTTTAGGGCTGGAGACAGCCGGGGCGGCGCGTTAACCATTGCGTGTCGCTTGAACAACCAGCCCACCGGGGGGTGAGACCGAATGCGTAATCTGTTGCTGGCCGGGGTCGCGGTCGTGATGCTGCTGCCGACCGCCGCCATCGCCCAGTCCAATGTCGAGGGCCGTGTCGGCAAGCTGGAAAGCGAGATGCGCGCGGTCCAGCGCAAGGTCTTCCCGAACGGGGCAGGCGGCTATGTCCAGCCCGAGATCACCGCGCCGCAGGCCCAGGCGCAGACGCTGGGCGTGCCCGCCTCCAGCGCGCTGAGCGACCTGACCTCGCGCGTGACCTCGCTCGAGGAGCAGATGGCGAACCTGACCGGCCAGATCGAGCAGAACGGCTATCGCACCCGTCAGCTCCAGGAGCAGTTCGATGCGTATAAGCGCGGCGTCGAGACGCGGTTGAAGGCGCTGGAGGCAGGCCCCGCGCCGATCGCGCCCGCCGGACAGAGCGCCCCGCTCGACACGCCTGCCCAGCCCGTGACCGGCACGACCCGCCCGACCAGGACCCCGGCGGCGCCGTCGGTCGTGACCGGCGATACCGCGACGACGATCCCGGCGGCGGCCGGTGGCGGTGCCGCTGTCGAAAAGCCGTCGACCGGGGATGCGGCGGAGGATGCCTATCTCTACGGCTACCGCCTGTGGCAGGCCAAGCGCTATCCCGAGGCGGAGGCCGCGCTGAAGAAGATGGTCGCGGACTATCCCAAGAGCCGCCGCGCCAGCTTCGCGCAGAACCTGCTGGGCCGCACCTATCTCGACTCGGGCAAGCCCAGCCTGGCCTCGATGGCATTCTACGAGAATTACAAGAAATTCCCGGACGGCGAGCGGGCGCCCGACAGTCTGCTGTATCTCGGCCAGGCGCTGACCAAGCTGAACAAGCCGACCGATGCCTGCAAGGTCTATGACGAGCTCAGCGACGTGTACGGCGCCAAGCTGTCCGCCGCGATGAAGGGGCAGATCGCCAGCGGACGCACCGCGGCGAAGTGCCAGTAAGGAACCAGTCGCGGGTATCTCCCGCACTACTCTAGCCTCACCCTTCCGGTGCTGCGCACCTCCCTCCCTCTCCCAATGGGAGAGGGAAGGGGCCCGCCTGCGATAGCGGGTGGGAAGGGTGAGGGGGGTCCGCACGCCACTTGTCGAGCGCAAAACCTCTTGCACTGGTGCGGCGGAAGGGCCAGATCACCCGCATCCCTGACCAGTTTTGAGAGCATCATGGCCACCGATGCCACGGCCGACGATCAGATTGCGCGCTTTGCCGCCGATCTGACGCTTCTTTTCGATTACCGGGCCGATACGGCGCCCCTGTTGCTGGCGGTGTCCGGTGGGCCCGACAGCATGGCGATGCTGACGCTGGCCGTGGCCGCCTTGCCGGGGCGGATCGCAGTGGCGACGGTCGACCATGGCCTGCGTCCCGAGGCGGCCGACGAGGTGCGCATGGTGGCCGACCACTGCGCCGCGCTGGGCGTGCCGCACCAGGGGCTTCACCCTGCGACGCCGATCGAGGGGGCAAGCCTCCAGTCGCAGGCGCGCGAGGCTCGCTATGCCCTTCTGGCCGCGCATGCCAGGGCGATCGGCGCGGCGGCGATCCTGACGGCGCATCATGCCGACGACCAGGCCGAGACGTTCCTGATGCGTGCGGCCCGCGGCGCGGGGCTGTCCGGCCTGTCGGGGGTGCGCGCCCGCACCGAGATTGCCGGGGCGGTGGTGCTGCGCCCGTTGCTCGACTGGCGCCGGGCCGAGCTGCGCCGGATCGTCCGCCGGGCCGAGGCACCATTCGTCGACGATCCCGCCAATTACGATCCGCGCCACGACCGCACGCGCTTCCGCCAGTTGCTCGACGGGCATGAATGGCTGGGCGTCGCGCAACTGGCGCGCGCCGCGCAGCAACTGGCCGAGGCGGATACCGACCTTCGCGCGACGGTCGACTGGTTGTGGTACGAACGTGTCCAGATCGACGAGGACAATGTCCGCATCCAGGCCGCCGACCTGCCGCGCGAGCTGGGGCGTCGGCTCGCCCGTCGCGCGATCGGCACCGTACGTGCCGCCGCCGGGATCGAGGCTCCGGCCTGGAGCGAGGGCAGCAACATCGAAAAGCTGCTAGAAGCGCTTGGCCAGGGCAGCCGCGCCACCCATGCCGGGGTGATCGCCAGCGTTCGGTCCGGTGTCTGGCGCTTCCGCCCGGCCCCGCCGCGCAAGACGGGCTGACCCAGTCCTTCCCAGGCATGGCGCAGGGGGGGGCGATAAGACCCGATCACATTGATCGGTCTTGTTCCATTGCCATTAACCTCGTCATGCCTATCTTGGACGCTGAAAGGTATCCGGCACCTATGAACGACAACGACAAGCAGCAGAGCCCCGATCCCAATGGGGGCGGCAACCCCTGGATGAAGAGCCTGTTGATCTGGGTGGGCATCCTAATGGCGCTCGCCCTGTTCGTCAGCTTGTCGGGCGCGGGTTCGTCGGCGCAAACCGGCAACCAGATCGAATATTCGACCTTCCTGGACAAGGTCGACGAGGGAACGGTGAAGACCGCCGTGATCTCGCGCGATTCGATCACGGGCACGCTGTCGTCGGGCGAGAAGTTCAAGACCAGCCCGGTGCCCGATTCCCAGCTGATCCCGCGTCTGCGCCAGAAGGGCGTGACCTTTACGGCCAAGGCCGAGGAAGGTCCCTCGATCTGGATGCTGATGCTTTACAATTCGCTGCCGTTCGTGCTGTTCATCGGTATCGCCTTCTTCGTTCTGCGCCAGATGCAGAAGGGTGGCGGGGCCAGCGGCGCGATGGGTTTCGGCAAGAGCCGCGCGCGGATGCTGACCCAGAAGGAAGGCAAGGTTACCTTCGACGATGTGGCCGGCATCGACGAGGCACGCGAAGAGCTGCAGGAAATCGTCGAGTTCCTGAAGGACCCGTCGAAGTTCGCCCGGCTGGGTGGCAAGATCCCGAAGGGCGCGCTGCTGGTCGGCTCGCCCGGCACCGGCAAGACGCTGCTCGCCCGCGCGATCGCGGGTGAGGCGGGCGTGCCCTTCTTCACCATTTCGGGTTCGGACTTTGTCGAGATGTTCGTCGGCGTCGGCGCGAGCCGCGTGCGCGACATGTTTGAGCAGGCCAAGAAGTCGGCGCCGTGCATCGTCTTCATCGACGAAATCGACGCGGTCGGCCGTCATCGTGGTGCCGGCTTGGGCAATGGCAATGACGAGCGCGAGCAGACGCTGAATCAGTTGCTGGTCGAGATGGATGGTTTCGAGGCCAATGAAGGCATCATCATCATCGCCGCGACCAACCGTCCCGACGTGCTCGACCCCGCATTGCTGCGTCCCGGCCGCTTCGACCGGCAGGTCGTGGTGCCGCGCCCGGATATCGATGGCCGCGTGAAGATCCTCGAAGTCCATATGAAGAAGGTGCCGCTGGCCCCCGACGTCGACGCCCGCGTCATCGCGCGCGGCACGCCGGGCTTCTCGGGCGCGGATCTCGCCAACCTGGTCAACGAGGCGGCGCTGATGGCGGCGCGCAAGGGCAAGCGCCTGGTCGCCAGCGCCGAGTTCGAGGAAGCCAAGGACAAGGTCATGATGGGCGCGGAACGCCGCTCGATGGTCATGACCGACGACGAGAAGCGGATGACCGCCTATCACGAGGCGGGCCATGCGATCATCGCGCTGCACGAACCGGCGTCCGACCCGATCCACAAGGCGACGATCATCCCGCGCGGTCGCGCGCTGGGCATGGTGATGCGCCTGCCGGAACGCGACTCGTACAGCTATCACCGCGACAAGATGTACGCGAACCTGGCGGTCGCCATGGGCGGACGTGTCGCCGAGGAGATCATCTTCGGTTATGACAAGGTGTCGAGCGGGGCCAGCGGCGACATTCAGTATGCCACGGGTCTGGCGCGCGACATGGTCACCAAATGGGGCATGTCGGACAAGGTCGGCCCGGTCGAATATGCCCAGCCGGAAGGCGAGAGCTTCCTGGGTTATTCGTCCAGCCAGCCGGTGCGCATGTCGAACCAGACCGCGCAGCTGATCGACGACGAGATCAAGTCGATCGTCGAGGGCGGCCTGCACCGTGCCAAGCACGTCCTGACCGAGCATGTCGACCAGCTCCACTTGCTGGCAGGCGCATTGCTCGAGTACGAGACGCTGTCGGGCGACGAGATCAAGAAGCTGATCGCGGGTGACGACATTGACCGGGAAGACCCCAAGACCAAGGCGGTCCCGATCGCCAAGGCGGGCACGTCGATCCCGAAGACCCGTCGTGGCAACGGCCCGTTTGGATCGCCGACTCCGCTGGGCGCCTGATCCTTAGGGGTTTGGGCATGGAGGGCCGTCCCCGCAAGGGGGCGGCTCTCTCTGTTTTGTCAGGCCTCCGGCATGGACTTGACCAATCTCGCGAATATGTCCTTTAACGTGACCAGAGAGGCCTCCGAACGGCGTTCCCGAACATCGCTTTTCGTGAACGAAGTAGGTGGCCACGCCCCGGTCCCTCCCTTCTTGCAAATTCCTGTCGCAATCCCCGGCGTCGCACATAGCCGCTTCTCCCCGCATCGGGGTCATGTCGAGAGGTTCCGCCAACGAATTGCAGCGTGCGATCGGGCGGGCCAAGCTCGTCAGAATTTGATCGACCTGATCCTGGAGCAAATCGACATTCGTTTCATTCCTCCCCTGCAAGGGGAGGTGGCAGGCCGAAGGCCTGACGGAGGGGTGTCCCGGCCTTGAGAGGCTGGTCAAACTTCGCGACCGGCGACACCCCTCCACCATGCTGCGCATGATCCCGGCTCCCTTGCCGGGAAGGAATTTCGGGGGAGAGGCCTGAATGTCGATGGACCCTGAATAGCGTCCTGCCACCCCGGCGAAGGCCGGGGTGGTGCTTCAGCAGACTCTCGATAGCGATCTCACCCGGCAGTCACGCCCGGCTGCCCTATCGAGGACAAGGCGTTCAGCTTCACCAAACGGCCGATGAATTCGTACGCGAGGCGAGTGCGCCGTGCGCGGTTGTGGCCGGTCTTGTGAAAGTCCTGAAAGCTCGGCGTCTCCACCCAGATCGCGGCTTGCAGCCATCCGGGCGACTCCGATTGGTTCAGACGGCGTGCCAGCCCGCCCGATGAGGCACTGTTTCGCCGTCCACGATCCGCGTGGCGTGCGTCGTCAGATGGCTGCGCGGGCATTTGGCCCGTGGGAAGTGCACATGGCGGTCGCCCGCTCACCATCCGGGAAACGACATGCGCCATCGACGTGACGTCGCCATGCAGTAGCGGGGAGGGGCGGCCTGCGCTCCACTCGAACATCATCATGGCGCGTGCCCCCTTCCGGTACAAGCGGGCCTATCCTATGCGCGCGCACCCGCTTATGCTCTGGTCCAGGGTCGCCGAGCGACGGACCCGGCCACAGCCGGGCGGGCGGCCATGGAGGATGGCCGCATGACCCATGGTTCCGACACAGACACGCTGCACGATCGGGCGGTCCGCATCTATGACGCCTTTACCCATGAGCATCACGATCGCCGCACCCTGCTGCGCCAGATGACCGTGCTGGCCGGGTCGGCAGCGGCGGCCGAGACGCTGATCCTGGGATTGGCGGCCAGCCCGGCAGCGGCGGCGGTGACCGACCCGCATGATGCACGGCTGCGCATCGACCGGCGCGAGGGTATAGAGGGCGGGGCCCGCTCCGCGGCCTATGTCGCGGCGCCGAAGGGCGCGAGGAAGCGGCTCGGCACGGTGCTGATCGTCCACGAAAATCGCGGGCTGACCCCGCATATCGAGGATGTGGCCCGCCGCCTGGCCCTGTCCGGGTTCCACGCCATCGCGCCCGACCTGCTGGCGCCGCAGGGCGGGACGCCGCCGGACGAGGACCGAGCCCGCACGATGATCGGCACGCTCGACTATGACCTGGCGCTGCGACAGGCGCGCGCGATGATGGCGCACGCCGCCGCCGACAAGGCGGGGACGGGCAAGGTGGGCGCGGTCGGCTTTTGCTGGGGCGGGGCGTTCGTCAACCGGCTGGCGGTCGCGTCGGGCGCTGCACTGGCGGCGGGCGTCGCCTATTATGGCCCGGCACCCGACCCGGCCGAGGCGGCGAAGGTGCGCAGCCCGCTGATGCTGCATTATGCGGGCAAGGACGCGCGGGTGAACGCCACCGGCGAGCCCTGGGTCGCCGCGCTGAAAGCCGCCGGGCGGACGGTCGAGGCGTTTACCTATCCCGGCGTCGACCATGCCTTCAACAATGACAGCTCGGCCGCGCGCTACGACGCGGCCGCCGCCGCTTTGGCCTGGGAGCGGACTACGCGCTTCCTGCACCAATATCTCGACCGGGCCTGAGCCCGAACGTTTTCCTGCCGGAGATCGATCGCATGGCTACCGACCTGACGCTGTACACCAATCCCCAGTCGCGCGGACGTATCGCCCGCTGGATGCTGGAGGAGACCGGTGCCGCCTACGACACGGTCGTCCTGGATTATGGAACGACGATGGTCGCCGACGCATATCGTGCGATCAACCCGATGATGAAAGTCCCCGCCATCGTCCATCAGGGGCGGGTGGTGACTGAGACGGCGGCGATCTGCGCCTATCTTGCCGAGGCCTTTCCCGATGCCGAGCTGGCGCCAATGCCGGAGGAGCGGGCGGCCTATTATCGCTGGCTGTTCTTCGGCGCTGGCCCGCTGGAGGCGGCGGCGACCAATCGCGCGCTGGGGGTGACGGTCAGCGTCGAGCAGCAGCGTATGGCGGGCTATGGCGATTTCGATCGTGCGATCGGCGTGATCAGTGATGCGGTGGCGAACACCGCCTATATCGCGGGGGACCGGTTCACGGCGGCCGACGTCTATGTCGGATCGCAACTGATGTGGTTCACCCAGTTCGGGCTGGTGCCGAAGACCGACGCGATCATGGCCTATATCGGCCGGTTGCAGGACCGCCCGGCCCATTGTCGCGCCGCCGCCCTGGACGATGGCGCGCCCGGGGAAGACCCAGCCTGACGAGCGTCCGCCCGACGCGTCAGATACGTCCCTGCATCAGGCGGTCGGATGGCCGCCATTGCTGCGCTCCAGCGCCGCGCACAGCATGTCGAGGCCAGCCGCGATATGGTTGCCCGCCAGCGGCATGTTCAGCTTGTCCGCCCCTTCCAAAGCCGCGCGTGCGAAGGAGATCACCTGTTCGAATGTCACGGGCTGGTCGTTCATCGACGAATCCTAACTTACATTACGCTGTACTTGTTCACGCCGGATAGCTGCTGTCTAGCAAACAAGTCGTAAACCGCGATAATGTTTTTCGCGATATGCAATTTTGTTGCTGTCTATAAGCCCTGCCCCGCTTTGGCACGGTAAAGGCGGGGCAGGGCCGATCGATCAGCGCATCAGGACCAGTTCCTCGGCCATGGTCGGGTGCAGCGCCACGGTGGCATCGAACTGCGCCTTGGTCAGTCCGGCCTTCACCGCGACGGCGGCGGCTTGCAGGATTTCGGGCACGTCGGGGCCGATCATGTGCAGGCCCACGACCCGGCCGGTGTCGCCGTCGCACACCATCTTGTAGAGCGAACGCTCCTCGCGGCCCGCCAGGACGTTCTTCATCGGGCGGAAGTCCGACGTATAGACCTGCACCGAGCCCAGCGTCTGGCGCGCCTGTGCCTCGGTCATGCCGACGCCCGCCATCGGCGGATGGCTGAAGACTGCCGCGGGGATGCAGTCGTAATCGACGCGGGTCGGCTTGCCCCCGAACACCGTGTCGGCAAAGGCCTGCCCCTCACGGATCGCGACGGGGGTCAACTGGACCCGGTTGGTCACGTCGCCCACCGCATAGATGCTGGGGCAGGTCGAGCGATTGTCCTCGTCTACCTTGATCGCGCCGTGATCGTCCAGCTCGACGCCCGCCGTCTCCAGCCCCAGGCCATGCGTGTTGGGCAGGCGGCCGGTCGCGAACATCACCATGTCGACGATCATCGGCTCGTGGTTGGACATCGACACCTTCAGGCAGCCATCGTCCATCTTCTCGATTCCCTCGAACGTCGCGTCGAAGCGGAACTCGATCCCCTTCATCATCGAGATCTGGAGCAGGCGGTCGCGGATCGTCAGGTCGTAGCCGCGCAGTATGTCCTTGCTGCGGTTGATCAGCGTGACGTGCGCGCCGAACTGGTGGAAGACACCGGCGAACTCGTTGGCGATATAGCCCGCGCCCGCGATCAGGACACGCTTGGGGATCGAATCGAGATGGAACGCCTCGTTCGAGGTGATGCCATGCTCGTGACCGGGGCAGGAGGGGACGGCGGGGTGCGCGCCGACCGCGATCAGGATCTTGTCGGCGGTCTTCTCGGTCCCATCGGCCAGGCGGACGCTGTGCGGGCCGGTGACGGTGGCGCGCTGGCCGATGATCTCGACATTGTGGCTCTCCAACGTCTTCTTGTAGGCGCCGTTCAACCGGTCGACTTCCGACAGGACGTTGTCGCGCAACGTCTCCCAGGAGAATTCGCATTCGCTCGGCACCTGCCAGCCGAAGCGGCGTGCGTCCTTCAGGTCCTCGGCGAAATGCGCGCCATAGACGAGCAGCTTCTTCGGCACGCAACCACGAATGACGCAGGTGCCGCCGACCCGATATTCCTCGGCCACCGCCACGCGCGCGCCATGCGCCGCGGCGACGCGCGAGGCACGCGTGCCGCCCGAGCCCGCCCCGATGACGAACAGGTCATAGTCATAGTCAGCCATGCGAACGGTTTCTCCGGGGAATTGGGGCGACAGGCCCGCCTGAATGCACAACGGGGAACGCCGAGCCAAGTTCAGCGTCCCCCTGACAGTGATCGAAAACTCAAATTCCTCCCCTGTAAGGGGAGGGGGACCAGCGAAGCTGGTGGAGGGGTGTCGCCCTCTCGATGGCGGGACACCCCTCCGTCAGGCCTTCGGCCTGCCACCTCCCCTGCCAGGGGAGGAATGACAGTTACTCTCCGAAGGCCCGCTTGATCAGGTCTTCGGTCGACGGGTCGAAGTCCTGTCCGCCCTGGTCGGCGGCCTTGGCCATTTCCTTGCCCAGCTCGACGCCGAACTGGTCGAAGCTGTTGATGCCCAGCAGCACGCCGTTCACGAACACGCGGTGCTCGTAAAAGGCGATCAGCGCGCCCAGCGTGCGCGGGTCGAGCGTGTCGAGCAGGATGGTCGAGGACGGACGATCGCCCGAATAGCTGCGCGCGGGGTCGTCGGTCTTCTTGCCCTTCATCAGCGCGGCACCCTGCGCGAACGCATTGAGCAGCAGCTGGCGGTGGTGATCGTCGCTCAGGATGTCGCCCGGCTCGATCACCGCGATGAATTCGACCGGCACCAGGTGCGTACCCTGGTGCAGAAGCTGGAACACCGCATGCTGCGCATCGGTGCCGACCCCGCCCCAGGTGATCGCGGCGGTGGGGCGACCCACGGCCTCGCCATCGACGGTCACGCCCTTGCCGTTCGACTCCATTTCCAGCTGCTGGAGATAGGAGGGCAGGAGGCGCAGCCGCTCGTCATAGGCGAACGGCGCGCGCGTCTCGGCATGGCGGACCTGGGTGTAGTACAGGTCGGCAAAGGCGGCGAGCGCGGGGGCGTTCTGCGACAGGTCGGTCAGGCGGAAGTGGCGGTCCATCTCGGCCGCGCCCTCCAGCAGTTCCTCGAACGCGTCCCAGCCAAGGCCCAGCGCGGCGGGAAAGCCGATGGTCGACCATAGCGAATAACGCCCGCCGACCGACTCAGCGAAGGGCAGGATGCGGGTTTCGTCGATGCCCCATTCCACCGCCTTGTCCGGGCTGGCGGTCAGCGCGATGACGCGGCCATAGGGATCCTCCACGCCGTTCTCGGTCATCCACTGCAGCGCCGAGGTGGCGTTCAGCATCGTCTCGGTGGTGGTGAAGGTCTTGGAGGCGACGACCAGCAAAGTGGCGGCGGGGTCGAAGCGCTTGAACACCTCCTCCAGCGCGACGCCGTCGACATTGGACACGATCGCGACGTCATAACGGTCGCTGTCGCGGCCCAGTGCATCGACCAGCAGGTCGGGGCCCAGCGCCGAGCCGCCGATGCCGATGTGCAGGACATGGCGGATCGGCCCCAGCGCCTCTGCCTCGATCGCGTCGATCAGCGCGCGCATCCGGGTGTGCGACTGGCGCGCGGTGGCGACGCTCTCGGGATTGCCCTCGCCACGCTCGGCGGTGTGCTCGACCGCGCGGCCCTCGGTGACGTTGACGACCTCGCCACCGAACAGCGCGTCGCGCTTGGCGGCCAGCCCCTTGGCCTTGGCGAGGTCGGCGAAGGCGACGACCGCTTCGGGCGTCAGATGGGTCTTGGACCAGTCGAAATGGATGCCCGCCACATCCAGGCTGAGCGAGGCCAGCCGGTTGGGATCATTCGCGAAAAGATCGAGAAGCGGGGTCTGCGGGAGCGATTCGATCGTCGACCAGTCGGCAGCCATGATGCCTGTTCCTTCCTTGACGTGCCCGGTGGGGCTTCGCTCATGGCGTTAGCCAAAGCGGGCGGGCAAAGCCAAGCCTTAGATTGGTATGGTGGGAAGCGGGCGGCTGCCGTGGCGCTGAATCGCGTTTGCCTGATCCGCGACGGTCATGCCACCAATGGGTTCGGCGAAGGGAGAGTCGCCGAGTCGGGGAGACGGAAGGATGCGCGTTCGGACGTTCGTGGCGAGCTTGGCAATGATGGCGGGTAATGTCGCACCGCAAGCGGCTATCGCGGCCGAGCCGCCGCTCGTTCTTGCCCCCTCGTCAAAATGGCAGGTCGATTATGCGCCGAACGAATGTCGCCTGATCCGCATCTTCGGAGAGGGCAAGGATCGCACCATCCTGCAACTCAGTCGCTATGATCCGGCCGATCGACTGGAGATGCTGCTGGCGGGGCCGCATATTCCGGCGACGGACAAGCGGGTGCCGGTATCCGTCGCGACGTCCACCATGGCCGACGTGCCCGGCATCCAGGCCCAGGGATTCGCCAGCACGGGCCAGATCCCCGCGACGCTGCGCTTCCGACCGGACGACGACCTGCCCAAGGCGTTTCGCAGCGACGTCGCGGCAGGCAAGCCGACGATCATGCGGGTCAATTTCGTCCGGCGCTACGTGGCGCAGTTCGACCTAGGCCCGATGAAGGGTGCGCTGGCGGCGCTCGATCAATGTTCCGACGATCTCATCAAGTCCTGGGGACTCGATCCGGCGGCGCTGCGTCAGGCGACACGCGGTCCCCGGCCGGTCGGCAACATCGCCACCTGGTTTCGGCCGGAGGACTATCCCGCAGGCGCGGCGAATATCGGCATGGCCGGGGCCGTCATCATCCGGCTGCTGATCGGTGCCGATGGCCGTATCCGGAATTGCGCGGTGACCAAGTCCGGCGGGGATAAGGTGTTTCAGGACGCCACATGCCAGGCGGCCACGAAGCGGGGCAGCTTCGAACCCGCGATCGGCGCGGATGGCAAGCCGATGGCATCGGTCTGGGTGCAGCGGATCAACTGGGAGCCCGGCGCGCCGTTCTTCATCGTCCGCTGACGGCGGCTCGCCGGTGCGACCGGTAGTCGGGCCGGTGGCGGGTCAGCGATGCTTGCCCGCTACCGGATCGCGGACCACGCCGACATCGGCGAAACGCTTCGGCTCGGCGGGGTGGGGCTTGGGTTCGGCGAGTTCGCGCTGCCAATAGCCGACGTCGATCCAGCGGCCATGCTTGTGGCCGACCTCGCGAAAGACGCCCGCGCGGCGGAAGCCGACGGCTTCGTGCAGCTTGATCGAGCCGTCATTGGGCAGCGCGATCACACCCATCGCCTGGGTGAAGCCCTGCGCGGTCAGCGTGTCGACCAGCGCCTCGTACAGCAGCCGCCCGATGCCCGAACGCTGCGACACATCGGCGACGTAGATCGTCGTCTCGACCACCCAGCGATAGGCCTCGCGCTCGCGGAAGCGTGCGGCATAGGCATAGCCGATCACGGCTTCCTCCTGCGCTTCGCCATCGACTCCGTCCTGACTGCGCAGCGTCGCCACGATCCAGGGATACAGCCCATCCGCGCCTTCCATCCGCAAACGCATCGTGTCGGCGTCGGGAGCCTGGGTCTCGAACGAGACGACGCCCGCCAGGACATGCGGGGCATAGATGGCCGCGATGGCGGCAGCGTCATCGGGGCGGGCGGCGCGGATGGCGATCATGCTGGAATGGAACTCCGAAAGGGATGGGCCTGCGTAGCGCGGGGATGCGCGGTTCGGGAAGGGCCAACTTTCTACGCCCATTTGCACGATACCCCCCCTCCGGTTGCTCAGGCTGAACGGAGGGGGGGATGTCGGCCTCACTTCCTCGTGAAGGTTACAGGCCCAGTCGCGTGATCAGCAGGTCAAGCAAGCGTGCATCGCCCGCCTTCGCCACCGGACCCAGCCCGCCGCATTCCAGGCAACGCGCCTGGACCGAGCCGCCCTTGGCCAGCCGGGTCACGTCGCCCAGCGCGCGGGCGACGATGGCGCGGCGCTCGGCGGCGGCGATGGCGAAGACGTCGCCGCCCTGCTGGCCGTCATCGTCGCTCTCGAACCCTTCGGCCAGGAAGGCGGCGAAGCCCGGCTTCTTTTCCAGATATTCGGCATGGACCTTGGCCGGGTCCAGCTTGGCGCGGCGGGCGGCCTCGGCGATGGCGTCGGACAGGTTGCCGAAGCGGTCGACCAGGCCGATCTGGCGCGCGGTGCCGCCGTCCCACACACGACCCTGAGCGATGGTGTCGACCTTTTCGGGAGTCATGTGGCGCGACTGGGCGACGCGGGTCAGGAACTGGCGATAGCCGTTCTCGATCCCCGCCTGCAGGATGGTGTCGAGCATCGGCGTCGTCCCGCTCAGCACGTCGGGCTGGCCGGTCAGCGGCGTGGTCTTCACCCCGTCGGTGGTGATGCCGATCTTGGCCAGCGTGTTCTCGAAGGTCGGGATGATGCCGAAGATGCCGATCGAGCCGGTGATCGTGCCGGGTTCGGCGAAGATCACGTCGGCGGGCGTCGACACCCAGTAACCGCCCGAGGCGGCAAGGCCGCCCATCGACACGACGACGGGCAGCTTCTGGCGCTTGGCCTCCAGGATCGCCTGGCGGATCTGTTCGGACGCCAGCACCGAGCCGCCGGGCGAGGCGACGCGCACGACCAGCGCCTTCAGGTTCTTCTTGGCCAGCCCGTCGAGCAGCGCCTTCGACACCGTCTCGCCCGCGGCGGTGCCGGGGCCCGCCTCGCCATCGACGATGTCGCCCGCGATGGTCAGCACGCCAATCGCGTCGCCTGCGGTCGGCAGCGGGTTGGCCTTGACCCAGGCGGCATAGGAAATGGTGCGGAAGGAGCCGACGGGCTTGTTCGCCTCGGCACCGGCGATCTCGGCCACGCGCTTGCCGAAGGCCAGCTTGTCGCCCAGCTTGTCGACCAGGGCGGCCTTCAGATTGGCCTCGGCGATGTTGCCGTTCGCGGCGAGCACGGCGCGGTCGGGCTGGGTGAGGAAGGCGTCGATCTGCGCCTTGGGCCGCGCCTTGGCCACCGCTTCGCGCCACTGGGCGAACAGCGTGCCGTACAGCGCCTGTGCCGCCGCCCGCGCATCGGGGCTCTGGTCGGCGCGGATATAGGGCTCGACAAACGACTTGAACTTGCCGACGCGGTAGACATGGGTGGTGACGCCCAGTTTGTCGATCAGCCCCTTGTAATAGAGCTGGTTGCCGCCCGGCCCGGTGAACAGCGTGCCGCCCAGCGGATTGACCCAGATCTCGCTGGCATTGGCGGCCAGCCGATAGGCGCCGTCGGTATAGGCGGTGGCATAGGCCAGCACCGGCTTGCCGCCCTTGCGGAAGCGCGTCATCGCCTCGCCGATTTCCTGCAACGAGGCCGGATAGGCGCCGCCGAAGGAGTCGAGGTCGAGGACCAGCACCTTGACGCGGGCGTCGTCGCGCGCGGTGTCGATCGCGCGCACCACATCGCGCAGGCGATACTGGCGCGGCGTGTCGCCGCCGCTCGTCAACATGGCCAGCGGGGCGATCGCCTCGGGCTGTTCGACGATCGGACCGTCCAGTTTCAGGAGCAGCGCGCCGTCGGTGATCGCCTTGCTGCCCGGCCGCGCATTGAGCGCCGCGAAGATCAGCCCGAAGAACAGCAGCATCGCGACCAGGACCAGCAGGTCCTTGATGCCCACCAGCAGCCGCCATGCACCGCGCACCAGCCGCCAGCCGCTGCGCTTGCCGGGCCTGCGCCCCGGTCGGCTGAAATCCTGGTCGAGCGGGGAGGCGGGCGGAAGAGCGTCTGCGCGAGCGTCGGTCATGTCCCATCGCTACCCCAGCCGCGAGGGCTGAGCAATGGCCCGTATTAGGCAGCCAATACGCGGCACAAACCCGGGATTTTGTTCCCGGATCGGGCGTGCGGCGGCAAATTTTTTATGGACGGGTCGTTGACGCCCAGTGGCGCCGTTCACATATCCGGGGTGTTGGCACTCGCATGGCTCGAGTGCCAGAAAAGTGTAACATGCCAGATAAAGGGACATGGCAATGAACTTTCGTCCGTTGCACGACCGCGTTCTCGTCCGTCGCGTCGAGGCCGAGGAAAAGACGGCCGGTGGGATCATCATCCCGGACACCGCCAAGGAAAAGCCCCAGGAGGGCGAGGTCGTCGCCGCCGGTTCGGGCGCGAAGGCCGAAGACGGCAAGGTCACCCCGCTGGACGTGAAGGCGGGCGACCGCATCCTGTTCGGCAAGTGGTCGGGCACCGAGGTCAAGGTGAACGGTGAAGACCTGCTCATCATGAAGGAATCGGACATCCTCGGCATCATCGGCTGAGCGACCGGTCCTTCTTTTTCCGTTTTTCTGACAATTCCAGATTGAAAGGGTAGCCATCATGGCAGCCAAGGAAGTCAAGTTTTCGCGCGACGCGCGTGAGCGCATCATGAAGGGCGTCGACATCCTCGCCGATGCCGTCAAGGTCACGCTGGGCCCCAAGGGCCGCAACGTCGTGATCGACAAGTCGTTCGGTGCGCCCCGCATCACCAAGGACGGCGTTTCGGTCGCCAAGGAAATCGAACTCAAGGACAAGTTCGAAAACATGGGCGCCCAGATGGTGCGCGAAGTGGCGTCGAAGACCAACGACATCGCCGGTGACGGCACCACCACCGCGACCGTCCTGGCCCAGGCGATCGTCCGCGAGGGCATGAAGTCGGTCGCGGCCGGCATGAACCCGATGGACCTGAAGCGCGGCATCGACATCGCCGTCGCCAAGGTGACCGAGGACATCAAGGCCCGCTCGAAGCCCGTGTCGGGTTCGTCGGAAGTGGCGCAGGTCGGCATCATCTCGGCCAATGGCGACCGTGAAGTCGGCGAGAAGATCGCCGAAGCCATGGAAAAGGTCGGCAAGGAAGGCGTGATCACCGTCGAGGAAGCGAAGGGTCTCGATTTCGAGCTCGACGTCGTCGAGGGCATGCAGTTCGATCGCGGCTATCTGTCGCCCTACTTCATCACCAACCCGGAGAAGATGACGGTCGAACTCAACGACCCGTACATCCTGATCCACGAGAAGAAGCTGTCGAACCTGCAGGCGATGCTCCCGATCCTGGAAGCCGTCGTCCAGTCGGGCCGTCCGCTCCTGATCATCGCCGAGGACATCGAGGGCGAGGCTCTGGCCACGCTCGTCGTCAACAAGCTGCGCGGTGGCCTGAAGGTCGCAGCGGTCAAGGCGCCGGGCTTCGGCGATCGTCGCAAGGCGATGCTGGAAGACATCGCCATCCTGACCGCGGGCGAGCTGATCTCGGAAGACCTGGGCATCAAGCTCGAAACCGTCACCGTCGGCATGCTGGGCACCGCCAAGCGCGTCACGATCGACAAGGACAACACCATCATCGTCGATGGTGCGGGTGATGCCGACGCGATCAAGGGTCGCACCGAGGCGATCCGTGCGCAGATCGAGAACACCACCAGCGACTATGACCGCGAGAAGCTCCAGGAGCGTCTGGCCAAGCTCGCTGGCGGCGTGGCCGTCATCAAGGTCGGTGGTGCGACCGAGGTCGAGGTCAAGGAGCGCAAGGACCGCGTCGACGACGCGCTGCACGCGACCCGCGCGGCCGTCGAAGAGGGCATCGTCCCCGGTGGTGGTACGGCGCTGCTGTACGCGACCAAGGCGCTCGACGGCGTCAAGGGCATCAACGACGACCAGACCCGTGGTATCGACATCGTCCGCAAGTCGCTGACCGCGCTGGTTCGCCAGATCGCTCAGAACGCCGGTCATGACGGTGCCGTCGTGTCGGGCAAGCTGCTCGACCAGGACGACACCTCGTTCGGCTTCAACGCGTCGACCGACACCTATGAGAACCTGGTGGCCGCCGGCGTCATCGACCCGACCAAGGTCGTGCGCACTGCGCTCCAGAATGCGGCGTCGGTCGCGGGCCTGCTGATCACCACGGAAGCCACCGTGGCCGAGCTGCCCGACGACAAGCCCGCCATGCCCGCCGGTGGCGGCATGGGCGGCATGGGTGGCATGGACTTCTAAGTCGGATATCGGCGACCGGCGGGGGGCGACCTCTGCCGGGAACCGGTCCGGCCTGTCCTTGCGGCACAGCCAAAGAAGAAGGGCCTGGGGAGAAATCCCCGGGCCCTTTTTGTGTTTCTGGTGATGGCGCGAGGAAGGGCGATGACGAGAGGTGGCATTCAAGCGGTTTTGTTCCCCGGCGAAGGCCGGGGCCCAGTTTCGGTGCTGTTAGAGGGAGCATTGGACAAAGCGCGGGAGGCTCTTACCCGCCTTCGCTATGGCCTCCCATGCATCGCCCCGCGTGCCATCTAAAGTGCGGCAACTGGGCCCCGGCCTTCGCCGGGGAACAGGGGCGGCATAGCAAAAGGCGGCCGGACTTTCGCCCGACCGCCTTTCACGTAACCCGAAACGCCCGCGCCTTATGCGCCCGCGTTCTTCAGCGCCGCCTGGACGTCGCTCCAGCTGATCGCGCCCTTCAGCGGCTTGCCGTTCAGGATGAAGGTCGGCGTGCCGGTCACCGTGCCGTCCGCGCCGCGATCCTGGGTCTGCTTGGTCAGGCGGTCGATCTCCAGCATGTTGCCCAGGCACTCGCGCGCCTTGGCTTCGGGCAGGCCGCGCTGCTTGACGAAGTTGATCAGGTCCATCTGCTCGGCCATCGCCTTGATCGCGTCGACCGGCTTGGCGTTCTGTAGCTGCTGCTGCATCGCGGGCGGCATCGCCTGGAGCTTGTCGTTGAAGCCCTGCTGCGACTGGTACATCTGCTCCAGCAGCGGGAAGAAGGTCTGTTCGCCAGCGCAGATGCCCAGCAGCGCGGGCGGCAGGTCCGGCGCGCCGTGGATCAGGAATTCGCGGAATTCCCAGCTGACCTTACCGGTCTTCACATAATTGTTGACCAGCGGCTCATATCCTTCGCGCGCGAAGGCGCCGCAGGCCGGGCACAGGCGCGAGCCATATTCGACCAGCTTGATGGGGGCGTTGGGGTTGCCCATCACATAGCCCTCGGCCGTCTTGCTGACGACTTGGGTCCAGTCCTTGCCCGCAGGGGCGGCGACCGCGGCCAACGGCGCGGCGGCGGGGCCGGTGCTGTTGGCATCGCCATTGCCATTGCCGCTACCGCAGGCGGCCAGCGCGAGCGGGGCGGACAGCGACAGGGCGAGGAGGAGAAGACGAGACGTCATCGACATATGCTCCGAGGAAAAAACGGGAATTAGCGCGAACCGGCCGCGCGCAACAGCGGCAACAGGCGATCCCAGCCGAAGACGCCCAGCGCCTGCTTGCCATTGATGAAGAAGCCCGGCGTGCCCTCGAACGATTCGGGTGCCGAACTGGTCATCGCGACGATCCGGTCGGTGGCGGCGCGGTCCGACAGGCAGGCGGCGATCTGCGCATCGCTCAGCCCCGCGCCCTTGCCGATCGCGGTCAGCCCGGCCCCGTCGGCGATCGCGCGCATCTGCGCGGCCTGGGGATACATGCCGATCCGCTGGCCATTGGCCTGTTCGAAATCGAAAGCGCGCTGGCTCCAGTTCTTCTGCTGGGCGAACAGGGTCTCGGTCAGCCCGACGAACTTGCCCGCACCGCCACAGCGCGCGACCAGCGCCGCGGCCAGGTCGATACGGTTGAGCAGATAATGGCGGATCTCGACACTGGTCGAGCCCGAGCGCACGAACCGCCCTTTCAGCACCGGTGTTGCAGCGGCAACGAAGGCGGCGCAGTGCGGGCAGGTATAGCTGACATATTCGACCAGCTTCACCGGCGCATTGGGATTGCCGATGACATAGGCCCCGGCGGGCGTCTGGGTGATGTGGGTCGTCCAGTCGACCTTGGCCCGCGCCTGCGCGGCGTCGGCGGGCGACAGGGCGAAGGGGGTCAGCGAGAGACCGAGCGCGGCCAGCGACAGGAAAAGACGCATCACGATACCTTGGGAAGGCCGCGCGTCGCAGCGACGCCCGCGGCAAGCGATTCGAGCACGGCGCGAAGCTCCGGGTCCGCGATCTGGCGCAAGCCGTCGCCCATTTCGGGGGGCACCGGCTGCGGCTTGGGCGGGGCGGGGCGGCGGGGCGCGGCCATGGGCAGTTCGCCCTGCCGGATCTGCAACCGCGCGACCGCCGGATAGCCGAAGAAGCGGTTCACCCGCTCGATGATCTCGGGCGCGATATGCTGCATCATCGGTGCATGGGCGCCGCGCACCACCAAGGTCAGCACGCCGTTCTGCTTTTCGCCCTGCGGAAAGCGGATCGACTCGGGCGCGCTGGCGGTCGACAGGCGGGGGCCGACGATATCGGGCCAGCGGCTGACGATCGCGCTTTGGACAAAACCGAAGCGGCGAAAGGCCGCGCCGCCGATCGCGGGCAGCAGTTCGGACACCGCGCGGGGGCGGTTGGAACGGGGGGGCGGCTCCTGGGGGGCGCGGACGCGCTTGCTCATATCGGGCTCCATGCCATAGCGGGCGGGTGGACGCCAAGCATTCATCATCGCCCGACTTTATCGCCGCCCGGCTGCTCGCCTGGTATGACCGGCATGCCCGCGACCTGCCCTGGCGCAGCAAACCGGGGGAGGTGGCCGACCCGTACCGCGTTTGGCTGTCCGAGGTGATGCTGCAACAGACGACGGTGGCGGCGGTCACGCCCCGCTTCACCGCCTGGACCGAGCGCTGGCCCGATGTGGCGAGCCTGGCGTCGGCGTCGGACGAGGACATCATGGCCGCCTGGGCGGGGCTGGGATACTATGCCCGCGCGCGCAATCTGGTGAAGGCGGCGCGTGCGGTGGTCGCCGAGCATGGCGGGCGCTTCCCCGCGACCGAGGCCGAGCTACGCGCGCTGCCGGGGCTGGGGGCCTATACGGCGGCGGCGGTGGCGGCGATCGCGTTCGGCGAGCGGGCGGTGGTGGTCGATGCCAATGTCGAGCGGGTCGTGGCGCGGCTGTTCGCGATCCGGACGCCATTGCCCGGCGCGCGCCCTGCGATCCGCGAGGCGACCGACCGGATCACGCCCGACGCCCGCGCAGGCGATTTCGCGCAGGCGATGATGGACCTGGGCTCCTCGATCTGCACGGTCAAGCGGCCGCAATGCCTGCTCTGCCCGATCGCCGTCGATTGCCAGGCGCGGGCGGAGGGTATTGCCGAGACGCTGCCCGCCAAGGCCCCGAAGAAGAAACGCCCCTATCGCCACGGCACTGTCTTCTGGATCGAGCGCGACGGCCGGGTCTGGCTGGTTCGCCGCCCCGACAAGGGGATGCTGGGCGGCATGCGCGCGCTGCCGACCGGGCCGTGGGTGGACGAGCGGCCGGGCCTGGAGGACGCGCCGGGGGCGGGGCCGTGGACGATGCTGAACGAGACGGTCGTGCACGGCTTTACCCATTTCGAACTGGAACTGGCATTGGCGCGGACCGACGGTTCGCCGGATGATTCGTGTCCGGGCGAGTGGTGGCCGATCGCCAATCTGGGAACCGCAGGCCTGCCTACCTTGTTCGCGCGGGCAGCCGATCTGTTGAAAAGGGCCTGATACCGATGATGCGCCATGTGATGATGACGGGCGGGGCGATGCTGTCCCTGCTGAGCGCCGCCGCCCCCGCGCAGGTGGCCGCGCCCAGCCGCGCGGTGGCGCCGCCGGCCGCGCTACCCGCCACCCAGGCGCTGTTCCAGGCCTATGTCCGCAGCGGCAAGATGCCCGGCATCGTCGCGGCGATCGGGGTGGCGGGACAGCCGACGATGTTCGTTCAGGCCGGACGCACCGGCATCGTGCCCGACGCACCCGCTGTCGGTCCCGACACGCTGTGGCGGGTCTATTCGATGACCAAGCCGATCACCGCCATGGCCGCGATGATCCTGATCGAGGAGGGCAAGCTGAAGCTCGATCAGCCGCTGTCCGATATCTATCCGGCCTATAAGCAGATGCGGGTGCTGACCAACCCGCAGGCCTCGCTCGACAGCCGCCCGGCGACCCGGCCGATCACGATCCGCGAGTTGATGACCCATACGGCGGGCCTGGGATACAGCTTCACCGCCAAGGGGCCGCTGCTCAAGGAATATGAGCGGCTGGGGCTGATGCCCTATGCCGCCAATGCGCAGGTCGAGGCGAAGGTGCGTCCGACCCGTCCCACGACGCTCCAACAATTCGCCGAGCGCGCCGCCACCGCGCCGCTGATCGCCGAGCCGGGCACGCGGTGGAGCTATTCGATGGGCCTCGACGTGCTGGCGGCGGTGGTCGAGAAGGTGTCGGGCATGCCGTTCGAGCGGTTCGTCCAGACGCGCCTCTTCGCCCCGCTCAAGATGACGTCCAGCTATTGGCAGGTTCCGGCCTCCGCGGCGAACCGGTTGGTCACCAACTACACCTTCCTGGGCGACACGATGGTGCCGGTCGATCCGGCGGCGACCTCGGTGTTCCGCCAGCCTCCCAGCTTTCCCTATGGCGGGGCGGGGCTGGTCATGTCGGCGCGCGATTATGACCGCTTCCTCCAGATGCTGCAAAATGGTGGTGAGGTGGACGGCGTGCGCGTGATGAAGCCCGAGACGGTGCGCGTCGCCATGTCCAATCTGCTCCCCGAAGGCGTGACGTTCGGTGGCGTGGGCGGGACGACGGGCGGCGCGTCGGGTGAGGCGGCGATGGGCTTCGGCGCGGGCGGATCGGTGACGCTGGCCGATACACCGGGCGGGCCGGGCAAGGGCACCTATGGCTGGGGCGGGGCGGCGGGCACCATCGCCTATGTCGATCCGACCCGGCATGTGCGCGGCGTCGTGATGGTCAATTACTTCCCCGCCGATCGCTATCCGCTGCGCCGCGATCTGGCGGTGGCCCTGTATCAGGATCTGGGGCGGACGGCGAAGTGAGCATGCTGGGCTTTACCGGCGGGCGGCTCGATCGCGCCGATCCGCTGCGTCATGATCCGGCGGGGTTCGCAGGCGCGCTGGCCGATCCGGCGGCGCGGTTGCTGGTCCTGAATGACTATCAGCCGGAGATGGCGGACGGACGCCTGCGCTGGACCACCATCGAGCCGGATGCGGTGCCGGAGGATCATGTCCTGCTGGGCATCGAGGACGGCATCCCGCATTTCGCGAGGATCACCGGCGAACCGGCGGTGGGTCGTTCGTTCGAGATGATCGCTGCGCTCCATGCGTTGGCGACGGGCGAGGCGGCGACCTATGCCGCGGCGCGCTCGGTGCTGGACTGGCACGCGCGGCACGGTTTCTGTGCGAAGTGCGGGGCGGCGACCGCGCCGTTTCGTGCGGGTTGGGGGCGACACTGTGCGTCCTGCGGAACCGAGCATTTCCCGCGCGTCGATCCGGTCGTCATCATGATCGCCGAGCATGACGGTCGCGCACTGCTCGGTCGCCAGCCCGCTTTCCCGCCGGGGCGCTATTCGGCGCTGGCCGGGTTTCTGGAGCCGGGCGAATCGATCGAGGAAGCGGTCGCGCGCGAGCTGTTCGAGGAAGCGGGCGTGCGGGTACGCAATGTCCGCTACATCGCCAGCCAGCCCTGGCCTTTCCCGTCGTCGCTGATGATCGCCTGCGTCGCGGAGGCGGTGGACGACCGGCTGACCATCGACACGACCGAGCTGGAGGATGCGATCTGGGTATCGCGGGACGAGGTTCGTGCGGCGCTGGCGGGCGACGGCTCGCGCTTCGGCGTACCGCCGGCCTATGCGATCGCGCACACGCTGCTGGAGGCGTGGGCCGATTAAATCCTCCCCGGCACGGGGAGGGGGACCAGCGAAGCTGGTGGAGGGGGATTGCCGCACGGGCCGTCCTTCGTGGCAGCCCCCCTCCACCACCGCTTCGCGGCGGTCCCCCTCCCCGTGCCGGGGAGGATCTTACCCCCGCCGCCGCGCCTGGGGGTAGGTCCCCAGCATCCGCACCCATTTGCTGTGGAAGCCCAGTTCCTCGATCGCCCGGTCGAACGCCGGTTCGCCGGGGCGGCCCACCACGTCGCAGTAGAATTCGGTGGCCGCGAAGCTGCCGCCGCGCTGATAGCTTTCCAGCTTGGTCATGTTGACGCCGTTGGTCGCGAAACCGCCCATCGCCTTGTAGAGCGCGGCGGGGATGTTCTTCACTTCGAAGATCAGGCTGGTCATCCACGGCCCCTCGCCGACCGGCGGCTGGTTGCCGCGCGCCAGCACGACGAAGCGGGTCATGTTGCTGTCGCTGTCCGAGATATCCTCGGCCAGCAGGTTCAGGCCATAGAGCTTGGCGGCGCTGAGCGGGGCGAGCGCGGCGGTGCGTGGATCGCCCATCTCCGCCACCCGTGCGGCGGCACCGGCGGTGTCGGCATAAGCGATCGGTCGCAACCCGTGCGCGCGCAGCCAGTGGCGGCACTGGCCCAGCGCCTGCGGATGGCTCATCGCCTCGACCAGTTCGTCACGCGTGCCCGTCGCCATCAGCGCGTGGCGGATCGACAGGAAATGCTCGCCGACGATCGCCAGCCCGGATTCGGGCAGCAGAAAATGGATGTCGGCGACGCGACCGTGCAGCGAGTTTTCGATTGGGATGATCGCCTGGTCGACCTTGCCCGTCTTCACCGCGTCCAGCGCATCGGCGAAATCGAAACAGGGCAGCGGCAGGCCGTCGGGGAATACCTCCATCGCGGCGACATGGCTGTTGGCGCCGGGCGCCCCCTGGAACGCGACGGCGCGGGCAGGCTCGGCCAGTGCGGCGGTCGTCATGCCTGCGACGATCGGGCGGGCGGGGGCGGCATAATTCTCCATGGCCCAGCGGCCTAGAGACGGCGGCGGGGCGGATCAAGGTGCGGCGTCCGACACAAAACTTGCCGTTCGCGAAAGCCGCACCTAAGGTCGGCGTTCAGGAGAGATATTGGCGGGGCAGCGAAACGCGATGGACCTAAAGACCAATACGATCGCGGGATGGGTGCTGGGCGCGGCAGGCGCGGCATTGGGCCTTTCGATCGTCGGAGGCATGATCTTCCACGAAGAACGTCCCGAAAAAATGGGCTATGCGATCGAAGGCGTCGAGGCCGAGGGTGCGGGCGGCGGTGCCGCCGAGGTGCCGATCGCCTCGCTGCTGCCTACGGCGGACGCGGCCAAGGGCGCCGAAGTCTTCAAGAAGTGCGCGGCGTGCCACACCATCAACCAGGGCGGCGCCAACGGCATCGGCCCCAACCTCTATGCGACGATGGGCGAGGCGATCGCGCAAGGCAAGGCGGGCTTTGCCTTCTCCGACGCGTTGAAGGGCGTCGGGGGCAACTGGGACTGGGACAAGATGAATGCGTGGCTGACCAGCCCCCGCAAATTCGCGCCCGGCACCAAGATGACCTTTGCAGGGCTGTCCAATCCGCAGGACCGCGCAAACGTGATCCTGTATCTCAACAAGCAGGGATCGAACCTGCCGCTGCCCGCGGCACCGGCGGCCAAAACCGAACCGGCGGCAGGTGACGCGCCGGCCAACGGTGCGGATGCGGCGGTGAACAAGGTCGCGGAGGACCCACGCGGCGACACCGGCTCGATCGCCAATACCGGCACGCCCGCCAAGGGGGCACCCTCGGTCGATCCGCAGGCCGCGATCGAGGGGACCAAGGCGCCCCGCTAAGGCCCGTCATGCTGGACGGGCTGACCCTGGACGTGCCTTTGTTGCAGGCACCGATGGCGGGGGTATCGACCCCCGCCATGGCGGCGGCGGTCTGTACGGCCGGTGGACTGGGCGCGATCGCGCTGGGGGCAAGCCGCCCCGATGCCGCCGCGGCGATGATCGCCGAGACACGGGCACGCACCGACCGCCCCTTTGCCGTCAATCTGTTCGTCCATGCGCCGCCGCGTCGCGATCCGGTGGGCGAGGCCGCCTGGTGCGACGCGCTGCGCCCTGCTTTCGCCGAACATGGTGCTCGGCCGCCCGCGACGTTGCACGCCATCTATCCCAGCTTTCTCGACGATGATGCGATGCTGGCCCTGCTGGTCGAGGCGCGACCGGCGGTGGTCGGCTTTCATTTCGGCCTGCCTCGCCCGGCACAGGTCGTCGCGCTCAAGGCGGCGGGATGCCGTCTGCTTGCCAGCGTCACGTCGCTGGTGGAGGCGCGGGCCGCCGAGCGGGCGGGGATGGACGCCATCGTCGCGCAAGGGCACGAGGCGGGCGGCCATCGCGGCCTGTTCAATCCCGATGCGCTAGACGACCGGCTGGGCACGCTGGCGCTGACCCGGCTGCTGGCGGAGCGGATGGCGGTGCCGGTGATCGCGGCGGGCGGGATCATGGACGGGGCGGGGGTTTCGGCGGCGCTGGCACTCGGTGCTGCGGCGGCGCAACTGGGGACGGCATTCATCGCGTGCCCGGAAAGCGCGGCGGATGCGGCTTACCGCGCCGCACTGCTGGGACCTGGGGCGGCGCATACGGTGATGACGCGCGCGATTTCGGGGCGTCCCGCGCGCTGCCTGGCCAACCGCTTCACCGCGCTGGCGGAGACTCTGGCAGGGCCGGTGCCGGATTATCCGGTCGCCTATGATGCGGGCAAGGCGCTGAACGCGGCGGCGAAGGCGCGTGGCGAGGCGGGGTATGGAGCGCAATGGGCAGGGCAGGGCGCACCGCTCGCCCGCGCGATGCCCGCCGCCGCGCTGGTCGCCACCATCGCTGGCGAGATGCGGCGATAGCGGCTATCCGCGCGGTCCCTGGTGGATGCAAAGGATGGGTATGATGCGGATCGTGATGGCGGCGGCACTGGCGATCGTGGCGACGGCAAGCCCGGCGGCTGAACGACGCTCGCCGATCCTGCTGTCGGAGTTCGTCGATGCGGGCGCCCCCTATCCACAGGCGCATGCCTCCACCCTGGTCCAGTTGCCGGACGGCACGCTGGCCGCCGCCTGGTTCGCGGGATCGGGTGAAAGCCGCCCCGATGTCCGCATCTGGTTCGCCCGTCGCGAGGCCAAGGGATGGAGCGCACCGCGCCCCGTCGCGGACGGGGTGGCGGCGGATGGACAGCGTCAACCCACCTGGAACCCCGTGCTGTTCCAGCCGCCCGGCCAGCCGCTCCACCTGTTCTACAAGGTCGGGCCGTCGCCGCGCGCATGGTGGGGCATGGTCATCCGGTCGAACGATGGCGGCCGTCACTGGAGCCAGCCCGAACGACTGCCCGACGGCGTGCTCGGGCCGATCAAGAACAAGCCGGTCATCGCCCCCGATGGCGCCTGGCTGTCGCCGTCCAGCCGCGAGGAGGGGACGGCGGAGGCCAATATCTGGTCGCTGCGCATCGAACGCAGCACCGACCGGGGCCGCAACTGGACCGTCACCCCCGCCATCGCCTCGCCCATGCATATCGAGGCGATCCAGCCGAGCATCCTGTTCCACAAGGACGGCAAGCTGGAACTGGTCGCACGAACGCGGCAGGGCGCGCTGGCGCAGAGCTGGTCGCGCGATGGCGGGGTAAGCTGGTCGCCGGTCGCGGCGATCGACCTGCCCAATCCCAATGCGGGCACCGATGCCGTGACCCTGGCCGATGGGCGACAGCTGATCGTGTACAACCATGCCGGACACGCACCGGGCACGCCGGGCGACGGCCCGCGCTGGCCGCTGAACATCGGACTGTCGGACGACGGCGTGCGCTGGCGCAACGTCCTGACGCTGGAGAGCAAGCCCATGCCCGATGGCTATGCCTATCCGGCGGTCATCCAGACGCGCGACGGGCTGGTGCATGTGACCTATACCTGGAACCGCCAGCATATCCGGCATGTGGTGATCGATCCGAAATTGCTGCGCTGATCGGGGGAAGCGGAGGGCCAAGGGCAGGGGATGCGCTGGCCGCCACCCTCCGCTAAACCCCTGGCATGACCACCAAGCCCCCCATCGGCCGCGATACGCGGCTTTGCATGTCGCTGTCGGCGCGGCCCGGCAATTTCGGTTCGCGGTTCCACAACCGGCTCTACGAGCTGACCGGCCTGGATTATGTCTACAAGTCGTTCAGCACGACCGATCTGGCGGCGGCGGTCGGGGGGATTCGCGCGCTGGGCATCCGGGGCTGCGCCATCTCGATGCCGTTCAAGGAGGCGGTAATCCCGATGCTCGACGGGCTGGCGGGATCGGCGGCGGCGATCGACAGTGTGAACACGATCGTCAACGATGACGGACGCCTGACCGGCTACAACACCGACTATGCCGCCGTCGTCGCACTGATCACCGATATCGACCGGGCGACGCCCTTCTGCTTGCGCGGATCGGGCGGCATGGCCAAGGCGGTGGCGGCGGGCCTGCGCGACTCCGGGTTCGCGCACGGCACCATCGTCGCGCGCAACGAGGCAGCGGGACGTGGCCTGGCCGAGCTGTACGGCTATGACTGGGCCAGTGAGCCGGGCGAGGGGGCCGCATTGCTGATCAACGTGACGCCGATCGGCATGACCGGCGGCAATGCGGATGACCTCGCCTTTCCGGAGCGGCTGATCGACCGGGCGGATATCGCTTTCGACGTGGTGCAATATCCGCCCGAGACGCGCTTCCTGGCGGCGGCGCGGGCCCGCGGGAAGCGCATCATCACCGGCACCGAGGTCGCGACGATCCAGGCGCTGGAGCAGTTCATCCTGTACACCGGCGTGCGCCCGACCGCCGAGCAGGTCCGGGAAGCGGCGGATTACGCCCGAAGCCTGGGCTGATCCTCCCCCTGCCGGGGAGGATCAGGTTTCGGCCATCGCCATCAGCACCGCCCATTCCGCTTCGCCGACCGGCGATACGGATAGCCGCGACTGGCGCAGCATCGGCAGGTCGGCCAGCCGCGCCTCGCCCTTCATCGCCGCCAGCGTCAAGGCGCGTGCGAGCGGGCGATCGGGTGCGATCTGCACCGACACCCAGCGTCCGTCATCGCCGTCCGCCCTGGCGGCGCGGGTGATCGTCGCGATGCCGACCGCCGCTTTGTCCTTGCCGCTGTGATAGAACAGCGCATGGTCGCCCACCGCCATCGTGCGCAGGTGCTTGGCGGCGGCGGCGTTGCGTACGCCGTCCCATTCCGTCGCGCCGTCGCGGACCAGATCGTCCCAGCCATAGCTGTCCGCCTCCGACTTCAGCAGCCAATAGGCCATATCCCCATATCCTCCCGCCATGCGCCTGAACGAGGACTAAACACCGCATTCCGCGTCCATTCAGCCCGATCGTGCCAAACAACGCAACACGGACGCCATGGGCGCGTTTTGCGATCAGCGGACCGGGCGTATGAGTATCGGAGGTTCGATATGAACGGGATTTTGAAGAAGCTGGGATTGGGGCTGGCCCTGGGCGCCACCGCGCTGACCGCGGCGGCGCCGGCCGAAGCGCAGCGCTGGGGTCGTGGCTGGGGCGGCGGCTATTACCACCGGGATCGCGGTGGAGATGCGGTGGCGGGCGCCCTGCTCGGCGGGATCGTTGGTCTGGGTGTCGGGGCGGCGATCGCCAGCAGCAATCGGCCGCGCTACGTCGATCGCGGTTATTATTATGATCGCGGCTATGACCCCTATTACGCACCGCCTCCCCCGCCGCCGGTGTATCAGTACGAGTATCGCGGCTATGCCCCGCGGTGCTGGAACGACTGGCGCTGGGACCCCTATTGGGGCCGCAACGTGCAGGTTCGGGTCTGCGACTAATCCCCAGGGCGGCGTCGGGAGCGATCCCGGCGCCGCTTTTTCTTTTGCTTGGCAGGGTGGCCGACTCGGCGTTAAGGCCGGGGCATGACCGATACCGTTCCCGATCGCCTGTCCACCAACCCGGACAGCCCCTATTTCGACCAGGACCTCCTCTCGCGTGGGGTCGGCATCCGCTTCAAGGGTGCGGAGCGCCGCGACGTCGAGGAATATTGCATTTCCGAAGGCTGGATCCGCGTCGCGCTGGGCAAGAAGGTGGACCGTCATGGCCGCCCGCTGACCCTGAAGCTGAACGGCGAAGTCGAAGCGTGGATCGAAAATCCGGCGGATGGTGAAGACGCCGCCGAGGGTTCGGACGAAGCGTAATTCCATGTCCCACCCCGGCGAGGGCCGGGGTCCAGCCGCTGTGTGCGGGCAATGGCCTCCCACGCGGCGGCCAGCGCGCCATCGGCGTTATGGAAACTGGGCCCCGGCCTTCGCCGGGGAACAGGTCGGTGTTGAGGGATAAGTGCGTCCCAACCGCCGTTCAGGCTGAGCGAAGTCGAAGGCCAAGGGAAACCCTCTCAGCCCTCCAACCTCGCCCATAGGCAAGCGGATTACGCCGCCTCCATCGCCTCGCCCGCTTCCATCCAGCGCACTTCCGCCTCGGCCAGCTTCTCGACCACCTCGGCCCGGCGCTTGTTCAGCTCGCCCATCGACAGCTTGGCATGGTGCGGTTCGGCGGCCTTGGGGTCGTTCATCGCCTTGTCCAGCGCCTCGCGTTCGCGGGTCAGCTTGGTCATCTCGTCCTCGATGCCGCGCAGCGTCTTCTTCATCGCATTGAAGCGTTCGCGCTGCTCGGCCGAGGCCTTCTTGCTGGCGGCCCGGTCCGCCTTGGACGCGGCGTCACCCTGGCCCGCATCGCCCTTCAGGACGAAGGCGATGTAATCGTCGAGCGACCCGTCGAACTCGCGCGCGGTGCCGTTGTCGACCAGCACCAGCCGGTCGGCGGTCATCTCGAGCATGTGGCGGTCATGGCTGACCAGCACGACGGTGCCCTTGTACATGTTGAGCGCCTGGACCAGCGCTTCGCGTGCGTCGACGTCCAGGTGGTTGGTCGGCTCGTCGAGGATCAGCATATGCGGTGCGTCGCGGGTGATCAGCGCCAGCGCCAGCCGCGCACGCTCGCCGCCCGACAGCTTGCCGACCTTGGTCGTCGCCTTGTCGCCCGAAAAGCCGAACCGGCCCAGCTGTCCGCGCACGGCCGCCGGGGTCGCCCCGCGCATGATGCGCGTCATATGCTCCAGCGGCGTGTCGTCGGTGTCGAGTTCCTCCACCTGATACTGGGTGAAGTATCCGACGCGCATCTTTCCGCTCGAATTCATGTCGCCTTCCATCGGCGTCAGCTGCGCGGCAAGCAGGCGGGCCAGCGTCGTCTTGCCGTTGCCGTTGCGGCCCAGCAGGGCGATCCGGTCGTCCGGGTCGATGCGCAGGTTCAACCGCTTCAGGATCGGCGTCTCGGCATAACCCACGCTCGCCAGGTCCAGCGTGATCAGCGGCGGGCGCAGCTGGTCGGGATCGGGGAAGTCGAAGGACAGCGACGGATCGTTCGCCATCTCGGCGATCGGCTGCATCTTGGACAGCATCTTGGCGCGGCTCTGCGCCTGCTTGGCGGTCGAGGCGCGGGCCGAGTTGCGCGCGATATAGTCCTGCAGCTTGGCGCGCTGCGCCTCCTGATTCGCCTTGGCCGCGGCAAGCTGCGCCATGCGTTCGGCGCGCTGGCGCTCGAACGAATCGTAACCGCCGGGGTACAGCGTCACCTTGCCGCCTTGCAGGTGCAGGATGTGGTCGACGACGTTGTTCAGGAAGTCGCGCTCGTGGCTGACCAGCAGGATGGTCGCGCGATAGGATTTCAGGAAATCCTCCAGCCACATCACCGCTTCCAGGTCGAGGTGGTTCGACGGTTCGTCGAGCAGCAGCACGTCCGGGGCCGAGAACAGCAAGGCGGCCAGCGCCACGCGCATCTTCCACCCGCCCGAATAGCTCGACAGCGGGCGCGCCTGCATCGCCTCGTCGAAGCCCAGGCCCTGCAGGATGCTGGAGGCGCGCGCGGGCGCGGTATAGGCGTCGATAGCGATCAGGCGCTCATAGATATCGCCCAGCTTTTCCGGATCGCTCTCGGTCTCGCTCCGCTCCATCAGGTCGGCGCGCTCGATATCGGCGGCCAGCACCGTTTCGAACGGGGTGGCGGTGCCGTCCGGGGCTTCCTGCGCGATATAACCGAGCTTGGCGCCCTTGGGCATCTCGCACGCGCCGTCATCGGCCTCCAGCTGGCCCGCGATCACGCGGACGAGCGTCGACTTGCCGGCGCCGTTGCGGCCGATCAGGCCGACACGGCTGCCGGGGGGGAGGGCCGCGGATGCGCCATCAAGGATCGTGCGGCCGCCCAGGCGCACGGTGATACCATTCAGATTGAGCATAGGCGGCGCGCCTAGCAAATTCTGGGGAGAAAGGGGAGAGGGCGTTTATCCTCCCCGGCACGGGGAGGGGGACCGCCGCGTAGCGGTGGGGGAGGGGGATTTCCACATAGGGCGTCCTTGGCGGCTCTGCCCCTCCACCATGCTTCGCATGGTCCCCCTCCCCAAGCACAGCTTGAGGAGGATTGAGTCGGTCAGCGTGCCGCCAGGCTGGTGGCGCCGGCGGGCGGCCAGTTCTGTGGGCCGCACTTCTTGACGACCCATTCGGCTTTCTTGTTCCAGCACAGCGTATCCAGGCGCGGCATGGTCGCGGCGAAATGCTCGCGGCCGATATAGCGCGGGAAACGCTGCTCGCCATAAGGGGTCAGGCTGTTGCGCAGCTGGCGCATCCGGTCGACCGCCAGCTCGCCCAGATGGCCGCGCGGCGTGAAGATGGCCTGGTGCGCGATCTCACCCGCCGTCTGGCAGAAGTTGAGCTGCGCCGCGACCGCCGCGAAGCTGGAATAGGTGCGCGTGCCATATTGGTCGAGCGCCATCTGGCCTGCGCGCGGCGTCTTGTTCGTCCGCTTGAAATAGTCGGAGAGCGTGTCGAACGCGCCCTTCAACTCGGCATCGTGATCCTTCAGGATCGCATTATAGTTCGCGACGGTCGAGAGCATCGGTTCGAACTGGCATTGCAGCGCGGCCACGTTCAGCGCCGCCCGCATGTTCCACAACAGACCTGCGCGCAATTCCGCCGGAGTCGCGCCGGGCAGGGGCTGCCCGATACCCGGTTCGTCACCCTGGACGGGCTTTCCCTGGAAATTATAGGGCTGCAGGAAGAATTGTGCCGATGCGGGTGCCGCGGCACCCATCCCCCAAAACGCCGCGCCAGCGACCAGCGCGGTACGCACCACCTTCATTATATTCCGATCCTTCCCCCGGAGGGCCTTCGAGCGTCCCGAAACATAACGCTTTTTGGCCTTTTCCCCAAATGGAAATCGCGGCGTCTTGCCGATTGCGCGACGGGCGCGGTCGTTACGGGAAGGTAGTGAAAGTCCGGCGTTTCAAGGGCTTTGCCGGCCAAATGAAAAGGGCCGCCCGGTCGCCCGGACGGCCCTTTCCGATCGGGTGTGACCCCGACGATGATTACATCGCGTTCGATGCGTTCATCGACATGGTGTCGTTCGACATCATCATGTCGTTGCCCATCGTGTCGTTGGCCATCGTGCCACCGTTCATCGCGCCGTCGACGGCGGTCATGTTGTCGGTGGTCGTGGTGTCCATGCTCTCCGAAGCGTTCATTTCGGTGGTCATGTTCGCATCGACAGTGTTCTCGGTCTTCGAGCCGCAAGCCGAAACCGCGAGCGCCGCGCCGGCGATGATCGAGCCCGTCAGGACCTTGGAGATGATTGCACGCATTGGAAGCTCCCTTGATATTATGGATTTGGAATGGCTTGCTGGCCCTATTACCCAAATCGGAGTGGACATTAATCGGATACCGTCCGGTCCTCAAGCCTCGTTTTGTCGCACCGCATCGAGACTTTCGAGGAAACCCGGAAATGTGAACGCAAGCGCCTCGTCAAAGGTTGCCAGGGAGTCGACACCGTTCAACGCAAAAAGGCTGGTGACCGGAAATTCGGGTAGCCCGCAAGGGACGATCCCCCCGAAATGGGACAGATCGGGCGCGATGTTGATCGCAAAGCCGTGCAGCGTGGTCCAGCGCTTCACCCGCACGCCGATCGCGCCGATCTTGGCCTCCGGGCCACCGTCGCGGGTCCAGATGCCGACGCGTCCTTCGACGCTGAAGGCATGGACGCCCAGCCGCGCCAGCGCCGCGATCAGCCAGTCCTCCAGCCCGTGGACGAACCGCCGCACGTCGCGCCCGCGCTTGGTGAGGTCGAGGACCAGATAGCCGGTCCGCTGGCCGGGCCCGTGATAGGTGTATTTGCCGCCACGCCCGGTCTGGAACACCGGAAAACGCGGGTCGACCAGTTCGACCGGGTTCGCGCTGGTCCCGGCCGTATAGACGGGCGGATGTTCGAGCAGCCAGACGAGCTCGCGCGCTTCCCCTTGTGCGACGGCTGCGGCGCGCGCCTCCATTTCGGCGAGCGACTGGTCATAGGGAGTCAGGCCGGGGCTGATCCGCCATTCGATATCGGGCATGTCGGGGCTATGGGTCACGGTGGCCCGTATCTGCGCCTCCGTCCCCCGCGATGCAAGTATCGGGCGCCCGACGGGGGCGTTCGGCGCGTGGGGCATGGCACCGATGGTATTGGCGGGGCCAATCGTCTAGGCCGATGGTCCAGGTGAAACGGGACGGGTGGGGTGACCCGGCCAAGGGAGGAATGATGACCGTCAGGATCGGAACCGTGTGGGACAGCACGCAGCAGGTGCTGGCGGGCAGGACCGGAATGCTCGCGCCGATCGCAGCGATCGGCTTCGTCCTTCCCGCGCTGGTCCAGGTGCTGCTGCTGCCGCGCGAACCGGGTATATCCGTCGGGGTGGCCGGGGTCGTCATGACCTTCGTGTCGCTGGTGCTGGGGATCTGGGCGCAACTGGCGATCATGGCGGTCGCGACCCATCCGTCGACCACGACCGCCGATGCATCGCGCGCCGGGCTTCGTCGCCTGCTGGCGGTGCTGGGCGTGGCGATCGCGATGGGCATTGTGTTCGCCATCGTCGTCCTCGTGCCGATCCTGGTGCTGGGCGCGTCGGGCTATGACTTTGCCGCGGCGATGGCCGCCAACGGCGATCCCTCGAAACTGCCGCCGATGACGTCGGGCTCGGCGCTGTTCCTGATCGTCTATGGGCTGGTGGTCGGCGTCGCCTCGCTCTGGCTCGTGGCGCGGTTGATGCTGGTCTATGCGGTCGTCCTGAACGAACGGCGCGAACTGGGGGCGATCCGCCGCTCGATCGCGCTGACGCGGGGCATGACCTGGCGGCTGATCGGCGTGTTCGCCCTCTTCCTGATCGTCCTGACCGTCGCGACGAGCGCGGCGCAGGGGATCACCGGCGCGGTCCTGCGCCTGATGCTGGGGCCGGACGGCGCGCCGGTTGCGGTGACCGTGGCGACGTTGGTCGCGGCGGTGGTCAGCGCGGGCTTCATGACGCTGGCCTATGTCTTCGTCGCGCGGCTGTACGTCGCGGCGACGGGCGAGGAAGCGCGCCTGGCCGGGGATGGTTCGCCGTCGCTGTGATGAAACTCGATGTCATGGCGACGCTGCGCGATGCCTGGGGCCTGTTCCGCCGGGATCGCGACCTGCTGATCCGGCTGGCGGCGCCCTTCCTCTTCCTGCCCGCGCTGGCGCTGGGCCTGCTGGCGCCGCTTCCGCCCCTGCCGCCGGAGGGCGGGGGCGAGCCGAGCATGCGGGCCATGGCGTGGATCGATTCGGTCAGCGCCTGGGCGGGCCAATATGGCGGCTGGTATTTCGCGGCCTATGCGATCGGGATGATCGGCACGGCGGCGGTGCTCGCGCTGGAACTGGGCGGTGGCTCGACCAGTGTCGGCGAAGCGCTGGGCCGTGCGCTGAAGGCCGCGCCGCGTTTCCTGCTGGCGATGATCCTGGTCGGCATTCCGGTGGGGGCGGGGACGCTGCTCTATATCCTGCCGGGGCTGTACATTGCGGGCCGGCTGCTGCTGGTCGGGCCGGTGCTGTTCGCCGAGCGGCGGATGGCGGCGCTGGCCGCGATGGCGCGCTCGGTCAAGCTGACGCGCGGTGCGGGGCTCTCGATGGCGGCGTTGGCGTCCTGCACCTATCTGGGCGGGATCGTCGCGGGCCAACCCTTCGTCGCGCTGGTCGAGGTCGTGAAGGGTGACGGCGGGGCCAGCAATCCGGTCGCGATCGCGCTGTTGCAGGCGGGCGCGGCGGCGGTGGCGATGGCCGCCGGGCTGGCCCAGGCGCTGATCTCGGTCGCGGCCTATCGTCGCCTGGTCAATCGTTAGGCGCCAGCTGCGGGATCTGCGGCGCGGCGTCTTCCGGCAAAAGGCCGAGCCGGCGGGGATCGGGAAACGTCTCCACCGCGCGCGAGACGGCGGTAAAGCCCTGCTTGCGGTAGAAGTTCAGCGCCGACGGGTGGTCGAGCGTGCAGGTATGCACCCACACCCGCTCGACCCCCGGCGTCCAGGCGCGCATCATGGCCTGCGCCATCAGCCAGCGGCCATGGCCACGCCCGGCCAGTTCGGGGACCAGCCCGAAATAGCCGATCTCGCACGCACCCGGCTGGCGATGGTCCAGCTCGAGCAGGCCGACCTCGATCCCCATCCGGTCGACGACCGCAAAGACCGAGACGGCGGGATCGTGGATGATCGCGGTCAGCGAGGCCTCGTCCATCACCAGCCGCGAGAACCACAGCCAGGGCGCGCCGACCCGTGCGAACAACGTCCGGTACTTCGCCGGATCGGGCGGCGCCCAGGCCGCCAGCGACAGCGGCGAGGCGGGCAGGGGGCGCGGGCGCGGGCGTTCACGCATTTCCAGCGTGGTGACGATGGTCGCGATCTCGGTCTGGTCGACGGGGGTCAGCGCCATGACCTTATTCCCAGGTCGCGAGCGGCGGCAGGCTCATCAGGATGGCGTCGATATTGCCGCCGGTCTTCAACCCGAACAGCGTGCCGCGATCATAGACCAGGTTGAATTCGGCATAGCGGCCGCGCCATGCAAGCATCTGGGCGCGATCCGCCTCGGCGAAGGGCAGGCCCATGCGCCGCCGGACGATGCGTGGGTAGACGTCCAGGAACGCCTCGCCGACATCGCGGGTAAAGGCGAAGCTGCGGTCGAAATCGCCCTCCAGATGGTCGTAGAAGATGCCGCCGACGCCGCGATGCACCTGGCGATGGGGGATGTAGAAATAGTCGTCGGCCCATGCCTTGAACCGGGGGTAATGGCCCGCGTCATGCGCGTCGCAGGCCGCCTTCATCCGGGCGTGGAAGTCGGCAGTATCCTCTTCGATGGGCAGCGGCGGGTTCAGGTCCGCGCCGCCGCCGAACCAGCGCTTGGTCGTGGTCAGGAAGCGGGTGTTCATGTGCACGGCGGGCACATGCGGGTTCGCCATGTGCGCGACCAGGCTGATCCCCGTCGCCACGAAGCGCGGGTCGTCGCCCGCACCATGGATCGTCTTGGCAAACGGCCCCTCGAACGTGCCGCCGACGGTCGAGACGTTGACGCCGACCTTTTCGAACACGCGGCCCTTCATCACGCCGCGCACGCCGCCGCCGCCGGGCTCGCCGCTGGGATCGGTGCGGTCCCAGGCGGTATAGCCGAAGGCGGCGTCGGATCCGGCCTCCCGCTCGATCGCCTCGAACTCGGCGCAAATCCGGTCGCGCAGGGACTCGAACCAAAGGCGGGCGGCGTCCTGCTCGGCGTCGAGCGCGATGTCGGGGATACGGCTGGTCATGTCGGCCGCGTTCTGGGCGGGCGTAGGGGGCAGGGTCAACCGGGTATTTGGTCCCAACCGGTCTGGCGCCGCGCCTCGGCCAGCAGGATGCCGCCGGTGATCGCGACGTTGAGCGAGCGGACGCCGACCCGCATCGGCACGCGCACGCGTATGTCGGCGGCATTGTGCACCGCCTCCGGCACGCCCGCCCCTTCCGAGCCCAGCAGGATCACGTCGTCGGGGTGGAACACCATCTCGGGCAGCGGCACTGCGCCCAGTGTCGTGGCCAGCACGACCCGGCCGCGTGTCGCCGTGCGGAAGGCCTGCCAGTCGGCATGGCGCACCACCTGGGCCATGGTGGCATAGTCCATCGCCGAGCGGGCCAGCGCGCGGTCGGAATAGGGAAAGCCCATCGGTTCGATCAGGTCGACCGCGACGCCGAAACAGGTCGCCGTGCGGATCAGCGTGCCGACATTGCCCGCGATATCGGGCTCATACAGGGCAAGCCGCATCAGTGCCCCGGAAAGGATAGCAGCGCATCGACCGCGATGTCGTCCTGGCGCAGCGCATCGGCTCCGCCCAGATCGGGCAGGTCGACCAGGAACTGGGCCTGCTCCACCACGCCGCCCGCCTTGCGGATCAGCCGGACGGCGGCGCGCGCAGTGCCCCCGGTGGCGATCAGGTCGTCGACCAGCAGCACGCGCGCACCGGGGACCAGCGCATCCTCGTGGATGGCGATCCGGTCCTGGCCATATTCCAACGCATAATCCTCGGCGATGGTCGCACCGGGCAGCTTGCCGTCCTTGCGGATCAGCAGCACGCCCGCGTTCAGCGGCACCGCCAGCGCGGCGGCGAACAGGAATCCGCGTGCCTCGATGCCCGCGACCAGATCGACGTTCCCCCGCGTCGCGGCGGCCATCCGCTCGATCGCCTGCGCATAGCCCCTGGGGTCGAGCAGCAGGGTGGTGATGTCGCGGAACTGGATGCCGGGCTTGGGGAAGTCCGGGATGGTCCGGATCAGGGCTTTCAGGTCGTCATTGGCGCTCATGCGTCGCGTCATGGGCCTCTGGGGCGCGGCGGTAAAGGGGGGGCGAAGCTCCCTCAACGCCCGTTCGGCCTGAGCGGGGGTGGGGACGTGTTACCCAAATAAAATGGGCGGCCTCCGTGTCGGAAGCCGCCCCAGGCGCTCGTACGGGCTTGCCCGATCTCAGTGTTTTACGTCGCGCCAGACATTCTGATACGCGCCCCATGCCAGGAAGCAGAAGATCAGGATGAAGATCACCGCGCCGATCCCGGCCGAATGGCGCGCCTCCAGCTTGGGCTCGGCGGTCCAGGTCAGGAAGGCGGCGACGTCCTTGGCCATCTGGTCGCGGGTCGCCAGCGTGCCGTCGGTATATTGCACCTGGCCGTCCTGGTTCAGCGGCGGCGGCATCGCGATGTTGAGGTTCGCGAAATACGGATTGTAGTGCAGACCCGTGGGCGTCTTGATGTCCGGGAACTTGCGCAGCAGCTCGGCGGGCTGGTTGCGATAGGCGTCGGGGCCGATCAGCGAATAGACGTAATTGGTGCCGTCATGCCGCGCCTTGGTCATCAGCGACAGGTCGGGCGGCAGCGCGTTGTTGTTCGCCGCGCGCGCCGCCACCTCGTTGGCGAAGGGCGATGGGAAGCGGTCGGCGGGCACGTTCTTGCGCGTCGTCGCCTCGCCCGTCTCCGGATTGATGCTCGGCTGTTCGATCGCCCACTGGTTGGCGATCGCCTTCACCTCGGCGTCGTTATAGCCCAGGTCCTTCAGGTCGCGGAACGCCACCAGCCGCAGCGAGTGGCAGGCCGCGCAAACCTCCTTGTAGACCTGCAGCCCGCGCTGCAGCTGGCGGCGGTCGAAACGGCCCAATATGCCGTCGGAGGCAAGATGCGCCTGTTTGGGATGAAGGTGGAACTCCTCCTCGGCCGAGGGGGCTGGCGGGTCGGAGACGAGCCCCGACACGCTGCCCCACAGCGCGATGGCGAGGACCAGGGTGAAGGCCGCCCCGACCAGGAATGCGATACCACGAACCATGTTCAGCTATCCTCTTTCGGTTCGGGTCAGGCCAGGGCCGACTTGGTGGGCGCGGTCCCGCCATGCTTGGACAGCACGGCTTCGGTGATCGAGTTGGGCAGCGGCGCGGGACGCTCCGTCCGGGCGATCCAGGGCAGGATCACCAGGAAATGGAGGAAGTAATAGGCCGCCGTGATCTGGCTGAGGATGATAAAGAACGGCGTCGCGGCCGATCCACCGCACCAGCCGAGCAACAACACGTCCACGACCAGCACCCAGAAGGCGATCCGCGCCTTGGGGCGGAAATTGTTCGACCGCACCGGCGAGCTGTCCAGCCAGGGGAGGAAGAACAGCAGCAGGATCGACCCGAACATCGCCAGCACGCCCCACAGCTTGGCGGGCAGGATGAAGTCGGCGGTGAAGGCGCGCAGGATCGCGTAGAAGGGCCAGAAATACCATTCGGGCACGATATGCGCAGGGGTCGAGAGCGGGTTGGCCGGCACGTAATTGTCCGGATGGCCCAGATAGTTCGGGAAGAAGAACAGCAGCCCGGCGAAGACCAGCAGGAAGACGCCCAGCCCGACCGCGTCCTTGGCGGTGTAATAGGGGTGGAAGGGCACGGTATCCTGCTCGCCCTTCACGTCCACGCCGGTCGGGTTGTTCGAGCCGGGGATGTGCAGTGCCCAGATGTGCAGGATGATCACGCCCGCGATCACGAAGGGCAGCAGATAGTGGAGCGAGAAGAAGCGGTTGAGCGCGGCATTGTCCGGCGCGAAACCGCCCAGCAGCCAGATGCGGATGGTGTCGCCGACCAGCGGGATGGCCGAGAAGAAGCCGGTGATGACCTGCGCCCCCCAGAAGCTCATCTGTCCCCAGGGCAGCACATAGCCCATGAAGGCTGTGGCCATCATCAGCAGGAAGATGACGACGCCGAGCAGCCACACCATCTCGCGCGGGGCCTTGTACGATCCGTAATAGAGGCCGCGGAAGATGTGGGTGTAGACGACGATGAAGAACATCGACGCGCCGTTGGCGTGGGCATAACGCAGGAACCAGCCTGCGTTCACGTCGCGCATGATGCTTTCGACCGAATCGAAGGCGACACCCGCATTGGCGGCATAGTGCATCGCCAGCACGACGCCGGTGATGATCTGGATGGCGAGCGCGGCACCCGCCAGCACGCCGAAATTCCAGAAGTAATTCAGGTTGCGCGGCACCGGATAGCCCGCGCCCACCGCGTTGTAGACGAGGCGCGGCACCGGCAGCTTCTCGTCCAGCCAGCGCATGAGCGGCTGTTTCGGTTGATATTGTTTGGCCCAGGGAAAGCTCATCTCTCGGGTCTCCCTTAAGCCGCCGCGCCGACCGTGACGGTCGTGTCGGTGTTGAACGTATAGTCGGGCACGTGCAGGTTCAGCGGCGCCGGACCCTTCCGGATGCGCGCCGCGGTATCATAGGCCGAGCCGTGGCAGGGGCAGAAATAGCCGCCATAGGGGCCTTTGTTCTCGCCCTCGCCCGCGCCCAGCGGCACGCAGCCCAGATGGGTGCACACGCCCAGCGTGATCAGCCAGTTCGTCTTGCCGGGCTTGGTCCGCTCCGCCAGCGTCTGCGGATCGCGCAGCTCGGACAGCGGCACGGCGTTGGCTTCGGCGATTTCCTTGGGTGTCAGGTTGCGTACGAACAGCGGCTGCTTGCGGAAGCTGGTCTTGATCGCCTGGCCCGGCTCGATCTTCGACAGGTCGACCTCGGTCGTCGATTGCGCGAGCACATCGGCCGACGGGTTCATCTGGTTGATCAGCGGCAGGACGATCGCCAGCGCGCCGACACCCGCGAAGGATACGGCCGCGACATTGATGAAGTCGCGGCGACGGGGATCATGGACCTCTTCATGGAATGGCTCCGGCGCCTCGCCGGGGGGTACGGTGTTCTCCGTCATCGCCATTCGTCCTGTCCCTCCACCTTCGCTCGCGTGCACCGTGGTACGCTTTGACGGTCGTGCCGGATTGTCCCCGGTCATGCGCCGCCTGTCACTCCCGCCCCATGAAGGACGGCCCGCCCTTGATGAACGGTGCGTCAGGTTAGCCTTGCTTGAGCCGCTTTGCCAATCCCCTTTGGGCCGCGCCTTCGCGACCGCTCGGCATGGGCGTTCAGCACGGGTGCAGGCGCAGGCGCGCAGGAACCATGGAATGATGCCCGGGTTGACCGGTGATGGATGCGGGAAAAGGCGGACCCCTGCCGCCGCGCCCGCAATGACAGCCCAGGGGTTTGGAGAGGGACGATGGTCCTCGGTCGGAAAACATGGGCGGCGGCGATGCTCGCCGGTCTGATGGCGCTGGGCGGATGTACCGACGGCTATGGCTATAGCGGGGTGTCGGTCGGTGCGGGCTATGGCGGCTATGCGCCGGGCTATTATGGCGGCGGCGGTTATGGTTACGCGCCGTCCTATTATGGCTGGTACGACGATTTCTATTATCCGGGCACCGGCGCCTTCGTCTACGATCGCTATCGCCGGGCCTATCCGTGGAACGACGGGCAGCGCGCCTATTGGGAAGGGCGGCGCGGGGCGTGGCACGGAGGGCCGATCCGCGACCAGTGGCGCGGCTGGGGCCGGGGCGGCTGGCGCGGAGAAGTGCCCGGTCGCGGCTGGCGCGGCAACAATGGCTGGCGCGGCAACGGCGTGGCCCGGCCCGCGCCGTCGGCACCACGCGCCGAGGGCTGGCACGGCAATCGCGGGACGCCCGGCGGCTGGCGTGGCGGGCGAAGCGGCGGTCGCGGCCGCCGCTGATCCCCGCCGCGCCCCTTATCCCCGAGCCTGGCGCGTGGCGATCATGACGGTGGGGCGCATCGTCATCACCGCCACGTCGTCCTGGTTCAGGACCGTCCAGCGGCTGATGACGAAGCCCATTTCCGGGCGGCTGGCCGAAGCGCGGGTTTCTAGCACCTCGGTTTCGCAATGGAGCGTATCGCCGGGATAGACGGGTTTCAGCCAGCGAAGCTCGTCCACGCCCGGCGAGCCCAGGCTCTGGAAGCCGGTTTCGCGGAAATGCGCGACGATCATCGCCATGGCCATTGACGCGGTGTGCCACCCGCTGGCCGACAGCCGCCCGAAATGGGTCGCGGCGGCGGCTTCGTCGGACAGGTGAAAGGCCTGCGGGTCGAAGGCCCCGGCGAACGCCAGCACCGCGTCGCGCTCGACCCGGTATGATCCGAACCGTGCGACGTCGCCGACCGAGATATCCTCCAGATAGGTCATGAAGCTTCCCTTATCGTTTGAAGGCACGGGCGAAGGGCCGGTCGGTGCCGTCCAGCCCCTGGCCCGGCGGCAAGCCGATCAGGTCACGCAGCAGCGGGGCGACCGCGACATTGTCGAACGGTGCCAGCTTCACACCCGGCCGGAAGGCGGGGCCATTGGCGATGAACAGCGCGGCCATGCTGGGATCGGCATTGTCATAGCCATGGGTGCCCCCGGCAAAGGGCTTTTCGGGCGGTTTGGCCGCGATCGTCCAGCCCGCCTCGGCCAGGCAGAAATAGGGTGCGATGCGCGGGTTGCGGCCGTAGTGGAAGCGCGCCGGAATCTCCCCCTTGCGCCAGCAGTCCAGATGGTCGCGGTGGCCGAGCAGCCTGGCCTCCAGCGCCGCCTCGCGACCCGGCTTGGCGCGGATCGATGCAAAGGGCCCATCCTCCTCCAGCGTATAGTCGGCCGGGTCGAGGAAGCGGTTGAGGACGATCATCCGATCGCTCGACGTGGCGACCATGCCATGGTCGGCGACGATGACCAGGTTGGCGGGCTGGTTCAGCTCCGCCAGTCCGGCGATCAATCGTCCGATCGCCTGGTCGACCGATGCGATCGCGCGGTTCACCCCGGGCGAGTCGGGGCCGCCCTCATGGCCTGCGGTATCGACCTCGTCGAAATACAGCGTCAGGAAGCGGGGGCGGCTGGCGGCGGGGCGGCGCAGCCAGTCGATGACCGAATCGACCCGCTGACGGTCGGTCACATTCTTGTTGTACTGCTGCCAGTCGTGCGGATGCATGCCGTTCGTGGCATCGTGACCCTCGCCGGTCGCGCCCCAGGCGACGTTCGAGCCGGGCCAGAACATCGTGGCGGTGGGAATTCCTGCGCGTTCGGCGGTGACCCAGATCGGCTCGGCCTCGTCCCACCAATAGGGTTGGTCCGACGACATGGTGAAGCGCTGGCCCGGATGCGCCGGATCGGTGAAGCTGTTGGCGACGATGCCGTGCCGGTCGGGCACGACGCCGGTCACCAGCGTCCAGTGGTTGGGAAAGGTCTTGGACGGAAAGGACGGGCGCATCGACGCACTCGTGCCCCCGGCGGCCAGACGCGCCAGGTTCGGCGACAGCCCGCGCTGCAGATAGGGTGCCCAGAACCCATCGATCGACACCAGGATGGTGACCGGTGCCCGTGCTTCCTGCGGCGACACATTGGCGACGGCACCCGCTGGTGCTGGGGCGGCGGTGGCGACCGGCGATAGCGCGGGCGGGGTGTAAGGATAGGCACAGCCCGCGAGCAGGGCGAGTGCGAGGGCCGTCAGGGGGAGTCGGATCACGGGAAACGTTTCCTTTCGTCCCCGCCAGATAACGGGCCTGTGTGACGCTGGCGAGTATCCCTTTCAGGGCGCCGCCAGCGGCCGTAACGGCCCCAGGCCGTGGCCCGTCAGTCGACCGGAAAATACTGCCGGATTTCCGGGGCGGCATTGCGCAGCAGGAAGCGGAGGCGTTCGGCGGCGGCGTCCGGCCGGTCGCCGGGCAGGCCAGCCATCGCCCATTCGCCGAATTCGGGCGCGTCGATCATCCGGTCGTCCAGGACGACGATGTCGGTATGGCGCGGATCGTGCCGGATCCGCTCTAGCGTCTCGACGACGCTGTCGACCGGCCCCTCGAGCAACTGGCGATATTGGTCGCCACCGATCCAGAGGATGCCCGAGATGCCGTCCATGCCGTTGTTTCGCCGGGATACCGCCAGGATCGCCTGGTGATCGGCGCGAACGTCATCGCCGACCGGACGGCTGCTATAGATGATGCGGCGGTATGAACTAACATGGATCATGGTAAAGCCGGGGGTAATACTCCGATCGCCCGATGCAAAGTCCAAATGCGCCGGTCGTCGTAAAGCGACCGGCGCATTCCGGATCAGACGTTGAAGCGGAACAGCATGACGTCGCCGTCCTGGACGACATATTCCTTGCCCTCCGCGCGCAGCTTGCCCGCATCGCGCGCGCCGGCCTCGCCCTTGCAGGCGATATAGTCGGGATAGGCGATCGTCTCGGCGCGGATGAAGCCGCGTTCGAAATCGCTGTGGATCTCGCCCGCCGCATTGGGGGCCTTGGCACCGCGATGCACGGTCCAGGCGCGTGCTTCCTTGGGGCCGACGGTGAAGAAGGTCAGCAGGTCGAGCAGCGCGTAACCGGCGCGGATCACGCGGGCCAGGCCGGTTTCCGACAGGCCCAGCTCCGACAGGAACTCGCCGCGATCCTCAGGCGGCATGGTCGCGATGTCGGCCTCGATCGCAGCGGACACGACGACGGCCTGCGCACCCTCGGCGGCGGCCTTTTCGAAGACGCGCGCCGAATGAGCATTGCCGTTCGCCGCGTTCGATTCCTCGACGTTGCAGACATAGAGGACCGGCTTGGCGGTCAGCAGCTGCGCCTGCGCGAAGACGCGCGCTTCTTCCTCGTCCTTCGGCTTGGTCAGGCGCGCGGGCTTGCCCTCGCGCAGCAGTTCCAGCGTCTGGCCGAGCACCGAGGCAGCGATCTTGGCTTCCTTGTCGCCCTGCTGGCCCTTCTTGATGAAGGCGGGGACGCGCTTTTCCAGGCTTTCGAGGTCCGAGAGCATCAGCTCGGTCTCGACCGTCTCGGCGTCGGCGATGGGATCGACCTTGCCCTCGACGTGCGTGACGTCGCCGTCCTCGAAGCAGCGCAGGACGTGGACGATCGCATCCACCTCACGGATATTGCCGAGGAACTGGTTGCCCAGCCCTTCGCCCTTCGACGCGCCGCGCACGAGGCCGGCGATGTCGACAAAGGCCAGCTGAGTCTCGATGATCTTTGCCGAGCCTGCGACCTCGGCGAGCTGGTACAGGCGCGGATCGGGGACCGCGACGTTGCCGACATTGGGCTCGATCGTGCAGAACGGATAATTGGCGGCCTGCGCCGCCGCCGTTTCGGTCAGCGCATTGAAGAGGGTGGACTTGCCGACATTCGGCAGGCCGACGATGCCGCAGCGGAAACCCATGCGTCGCGTATCCTGTGGATCAAGGGGAAAGCGCCCCTCTAGCGACGATGCGGAAATTTCTCAACCGATGGTGGGAGGCGAGGGGGATGCGAACCCCTCGACTTCCATTCATCCTCGAGGTGGCAGAATTTACGCCACCCCGACCATCATCGCGGCGGCCCAGCCGAGCAGCAGCACGCCGAGCGCGGTGGAAAAGCCCATCATCACCAGGCCCATATAATGCAGCATCGGCGGATTGGCGCGCTGCGCCTTCTTGTTCCGGCCAAGCCCCGACAGGATGAAGCTCGCCAACATGCCAAAGGTGAAGACAGAAAATTCAAGCATCGGGAATAAGGTCCGGTTCGGGGTGCGTTCGTCCTTCCCCTAACCGATATAGGTTAATCGCACGATATCAGCGCGACGAAACGAGGCGAATCATCGATGAATGGCCGGAACTTTTCGGGTTGTCGCGTGTCGGTGCCGCATCGTCGCAACCTGCGTCAGCGATAGTTGAAGCTGACGCTGATCCGCTCACCCTTGGCGCCGTTGGGCACCACCTCGTGGCGCAGCCAGCTTTCCCATAGCAGCACGGTGCCCGGCTCGGGCGTGGCGGTGGCGAAGGTCGCCAGGTCGTCCGGGGCGTGGGGGCGGCGCGGCGGCGCGGCCATCAGCATCGGCAGGCGCGGGTCCTCCAGCTTCAACGCGCCCGAGCCCTTGGGCATGGCGACATAGAGCGTGCCCGAGACGACCGAATGCGGGTGGATATGCGCGGAATGATGCCCGCCCGGCTTCAGGACGTTCACCCACAGGCTGTCGAGCTTCAGCTTGCGGCCGCCCAGGTCGAAGGCGCATTCCTCGGCGAAGCGCGCGACATGGCGGTCGAGCTTCTTCTTCAGGTCGGCAAAGACCGGGTCGCGGATCGGCAGGTCGTTGAGCGAGGCATAGCTGGTATAGCCGCGATAGCCATGCTCCTTGCTCCACCGCCGCCCGGCCCGGTCGTCCTCGGCCAGGGCCCAGCAGCTCTGCTCGATCTCGCCCAGCAGGTCGGCATCGTCCAGCTGGCCCTCGTACAGGAGCGAGGCGAAGAGGCGCCGCACGCTCATGCGGCGTCCCCCAGCCGGAGCGCGACATCGTTGACGAAGCGGACATCGTCGCCCTCGGCCAGCCAATGCGCCTCACCCGCCACCGCGCCGAGCAGGTCGGACAGCGGATCGATCTCGGCCTTGGCGTAATTGCCGAGCACATAGCCGGTCACCCGGTCCTTGTGCCCCGGATGGCCGATGCCCAGGCGGACGCGGCGAAAGTCGGGGCCCAGATGCTGGTCGATCGAGCGCAACCCGTTATGCCCGGCGGTGCCACCGCCGGTCTTCACCTTGACGCGGAAGGGCGCGATGTCGAGCTCGTCGTGGAAGACGGTCAGCGCCTCGACGCCCAGCTTGTAGAAGCGCAGCGCGTCGCCGACGCTACGTCCGCTTTCGTTCATGAAGGTGGCCGGTTTCAGCAGCAGGATCTTCTGGCCGCCGATCCGCCCTTCCTGGGTCCAGCCTTGGAATTGCTTCTTCACGGGGCCGAAATCATGCACCTCGGCAATGGCGTCCATCGCCATGAAGCCGACATTGTGGCGGTGCATCGCATATTGCGGCCCCGGATTGCCCAGCCCGGTCCAGACCTGCATGTGGTGTTCCTCGCTCACTTGGTTGGTCGGGCCCTAGCACCGGGGTGTGAGGGTTTCCAATGCGGTTGAGGGCGGAGGCCACGGGAATCCCTCCCTCTCAAATCAACCCCTGCGCCCGCAAACTCACATGCCCCGACGTCCCGATGATCAGATGGTCGTGCACCGCGATGCCCAGCCGCTTGCCCGCCTCAGCGATGCCCCGTGTCACGTCGATATCGGCCCGGCTGGGCGAGGGGTCGCCGCTGGGGTGGTTGTGGACCAGGATCACCGCCGCCGATCCGAATTCCAGCGCGCGGCGGATCACCTCGCGGATATAGACCGGTGCCTGGTCGATCGAACCCTCGCCCATCAGCTCGTCGCGGATCAGCATGTTGCGGGTGTTCAGGTGCAGGACCCGGAACCGCTCCACCCCGTGATGCGCCATGTCGGCGTGGAGATAGTCGAGCAGCGCCTGCCAGTTGGACAGGACCGGGCGCTTCGCTGCCTCCGCCTGGACCAGTCGCAGGGCGCAGGCCTGGACGATCTTCAACGTCGCCGCCGCCGTCTCGCCCACCCCGTCGATGCGTTGGAGCGCGACCGGATCGGCGGTCAGCACGCCGCCGATATCGTGAAATTCGCGCAGCAGCGCCTTGGCGATCGGCTTGGTGTCGCGGCGCGGAATGGCGGTCATCAGGAGATATTCGATCAGTTCATGATCGAGCAATCCGCCGCCGCCCAACAATCGCTCGCGCAGCCGCCCGCGATGCCCGGCCTGGTCGATTGCCTGTGGGTCGCCGTCCTTGGCCATGTCCCTGCTCCCCCGTGCTGGTCCACCGTACCGGGCCAGCATAGGACAGGCGGCGGGAACTGTCGCCGGGGCTCGTGCGATTGCGTGGCGCGGGGCCCCGCGGCTATGACGCGGATCAGGACGGGAGACGAACGATCGGGGTGAAGGGCGCGAGCGAGGATAGTCGGACGCCCGGTCGCCTGCCACGGCGTGTCGGGCGCCCGCAGCGCATCCTGATCGCCATCGCCCTGATCCTGCTGGCCGCGCTGCTGATCCTATGGGTCGAGCGCAAGCCGCTGGCGGGCGATGTGCTCGACCGCGAACTGGCCCGGCGCGGGGTGCCCGCCCGCTATACCATCTCCGACTTGGGCTTCGGGCGGCAGCGGCTGACCAACGTCGTCATCGGCGATCCCCGCCGGCCCGATCTGGTCGCCGACTGGCTGGAGACGCGGACGCGCATCGGCCTGTCGGGCCCGGTGGTGACGGGCGTGCGCGCGGGCAGGGTGCGTCTGCGCGGGCGGCTGGTCGATGGGCAGGTCCGGCTGGGTGCGCTCGACAAGCTGATGGGGCCGTCCTCGGGCAAGCCCTTCGCCTTGCCCGCGCTGGATGTCGATGTGGCGAATGGCGGCATCCGGCTGGAGACGCCCTATGGGCTGGTCGGGCTCAGCCTGTCGGGGCGCGGCGTGCTGAACGACGGATTCAGCGGACGGCTGGGCGCGGTGGCGCCGCGACTGGCGGTCGGCAACTGCGTCATGGCCGGGCTGGCCGCGCCGCTGCGCATCCGGGTGGTGCGCGAACGCCCGACGCTCAGTGGGCCGTTGCGGCTGTCGGCCCTGCGCTGTGGCGAGGTCGCCGGGCGCGACCTGGCCGCGCGGGTCGACGTCACCCTCCAGCCCGCGCTCGACCAGTGGAACGGCACCGCCACGCTGGAGGGCGGTGCATTGCGGCATCCGGTGGCGGCGACCGTCGCGCTCAGTGGGCAAATCACCTTTGCGGGCAAGGCGGCGGCGACCAGCGGTCGGCTGAACCTCGCGGCGCGCACCGTCACGACGCGTTATGGACGTGCCGACCGGTTGGCAATCGATGGCCGCTATCTGGTCGGGCAGGCGCTGCGCTTCGACGGCGATGTACGCATGGGCGGTGCGCGGGTCGCGCCTGCGCTGCTCGGGCGCATGGACGGCTGGGCGCGCGCGGCGGCCAACACGCCGATCGGCCCGGTCGCGGCGGCGGTCGCACAGGCCGTCCAGCGCAGCGGACGCGGTTTCGCCGCCGACCTGAAGCTCGCGCTTGACCGCGAGGCCGCGCCGCGCAGCACCGGCTTTGCCCTGCGCGTACCGAGCCTGACCCTGGCCGCCAACAGTGGCGGACGGGTCGCGCTGGGCGGCGGCGACGGGCTGCTTGTCGATTCGCGCGGTGTCCGGTTCGATACCGCGCTGGCGATGGGCGGCGGCGGCCTGCCCACGATCCGCGCGACCCTTCGCCAGGCCGCGCCGCGTGCGCCGGTGCGGGGTACCGCGACGATGGCGCGTTACGCGGCGGGCGATGCGGCGCTGGCGTTCGACCGGCTGGTCTTTTCCGCCGCCGCCGATGGCGCGACGGCGGTGACGAGCCTCGTGTCGCTGTCGGGGCCGATCAGCGGCGGGCGGATCGACGGACTCGTCCTGCCGATCGCCGCGCGCTGGGATGGCGGGCGGCGGCTGGTGATCAACCCGGATTGCCAGCCGCTGGCGATCGACCGGCTGGCGCTGTCCGGGCTGCGGCTGGTGCGGGTGGCGACGCGGCTCTGTCCGCTGGACCGCGCGCTGGTCCGCCTGGACGGCGCACGGCTGGGCGGCGGTGCACAACTGGGTGCGACGACGCTGACCGGCACGATCGGCAGCAGCCCGTTGAGCCTGGCGGCGGCGAGCACCCGCTTCGCGCTGGCGGATCGCGCCTTCACCCTGGCCGACGTGAAGAGCCGGATCGGCCGCCCAGAATCGCCGACCCGGATCGACGCCGCGACCCTGTCGGGTCGAATCACGCCGCAGGGGATTGCGGGCCAGTTCACCGGCGGCGCGGGACAGTTGGGACAGGTGCCGCTGCTGCTCGGCGAAGCGACGGGCGACTGGCGACTGGCCGGGGGCGTGCTGAGCCTGACCGGCGCGCTCCAGGTGCGCGATGCGCGCGCCGATTCGCCGCGTTTCCTCCCCATGGCGGCGCGCGACGTCACGCTGACGCTGGCGGGCAGCCGGATCGAGGCCAAAGGCACGCTTTACGAACCGAGCAAGTCGGTCAAGGTCGCCGACCTCACCATCACCCATGCGCTCGACAAGGGGGCGGGCGAGGCGCTGCTCGACGTGCCGGGCATCGTCTTCACCAAGGAATTCCAGCCCGATCTGCTGACCCCGGTGACCAAGGGCGTGATCGAGGATGTGCGCGGGCCTATCAACGGGCGTGGGCAAATTGCGTGGGATGCGAACGGCGTCCGCTCGACCGGGCGATTCGGCACAACCGGCATCGACCTGGCCGCCGCGCTCGGCCCGGTCGGCGGTATCGTCGGCACGATCGACTTCACCGACCTGCTGGCGTTGGAAAGCGCACCCGGACAGGTGGCGACGATCAAGACGATCAATCCGGGCATCCAGGTGACGAACGGCGTCGTCCGGTATCAGACCCTGTCCGGCGCGCGGGTGAAGGTGGAGAGTGGGCGCTGGCCGTTCGCGGGCGGCATGTTGACCCTCGACCCCACGCTGCTCGACTTCTCGCAGCCGGTCGAGCGCCGCATGACCTTCCATGTCGAGGGGGCCGCCGCCGACCAGTTCCTGCTCCAGTTCGACTTTCAGAACCTGAACGCCACCGGCGTCTTCGACGGCACCCTGCCGATGATCTTCGACGAGCGCGGCGGGCGGATCGAGGGCGGGCGGCTGGTGGTGCGGCCGGGCGGCGGCAGTATCGCCTATCTGGGCGAGCTCAGTCAGAAGAATCTAGGCGTCTGGGGCAATCTGGCGTTCGGGGCGCTGCGCTCGCTCAACTACCGGTCCTTGCGGATCGACATGAACGGGCCGCTGGCGGGCGAGATGGTGACGGACGTCCGCTTCGCCGGGATCAGCCAGGGCAAGGGCGCCAAGTCCAACTTCATCATCCGGCGGCTCCAGCGCCTGCCCTTCATCTTCAACGTCCGGATCAAGGCGCCCTTCCGGGGGCTGCTCGACTCGGCGCAGTCCTTCTACGATCCGCGCCGCCTGATCCAGCGCAACCTGCCCGCCTTGCTGGACGAGCAGAACAAGCGCGCCGCGCCGCCCGCGACGTCGCCCGCCAAACCCGCCGCCACCCCCATTCAGCCAGCCGCAAGCGAGACCGTGCCATGACCGTAACAGGATTGAAAATGCTGGGAAGGATGCCGATCTTGGATGCGACACGATGGATGCCGGTCGCGCTGGCACTGGCGAGCGGGGGATGCGTCAACATCTCCGCGCCGGAGAAGCCGATCGAGATCAATCTGAACATCAATGTGACGCAGGAAGTGGTATATCGCCTGGATGGCGAGGCCAAATCGCTGATCCAGCAGAATCCGGGGATATTCTAATCATGAAGGCAAAGACGGTGATCCTGGCGCTCGGTGCGGTGGCCCTGCTGGGCGTGTCGGGCATGGCGATGGCGCAGCGCGATCCGGCCTATGCGGCCGCGCGCGCGGCGGGGCAGGTCGGCGAGCAGCCCGACGGCTATCTCGGCATCGTCGGCGCCGCGACCGGCGAACTGCGCACGCTGGTCAACAGCATCAACATCCAGCGCAAGGCCGCCTATACCCAGAAGGCCCAGGCCAGCGGCGCGACCGTCGAACAGATGGCCTTCACCAGCGGCTGCAACCTGATCGCCCAGACGGTCAGCGGCGAGAAGTACAAGACGCCCGAAGGCGTGTGGAAGACCCGCACGGCGGCGGCACCGGAACGCGCCCCCGCCTGCGTGTAAGCCTTCTTCCTCCCCTCCCGCAGGCGGGAGGGGCTGGGGGAGGGGACTCCGGTCGCGATCAGGCTGACGATCGGAAGGGCGGGCCGGTGTTCACCCAACAGACAAGCGGCATCTCTCGCCGACAGCGCCAACCCTCCCCCAACCCCTCCCGCCTGCGGGAGGGGAGAACAAGGTGAGGAACAAGGGTGTGCCTGTCACTCCCCGGCAACAACCCTTAACGCATCTGTCATAACCCTTTCCCCAGGCGGTTGACTTGGGCAGGTACGCTTTCTAAACGGGCCTCGCCTTGGCGGGGTCGCTCGCCGTTTGCGCGCATTCTCCCCTTCGGTGACGAAATCAGGTGAGGGTGGCTGCGTGGCGGAGAAGGAACCCGGACAGGACTTTGGCGATGCGGACGATCCGCGTCTGGCCGCGCTGGATCAGCGATTGGCTAAGGCGAAAGCGGAAGGCGTAGCGCGGCAGGGGGTGAAGGTGGATGCCGACAGGGGATATTCCCAGGGCAGCCGCGTGATCTCCGCGCTGATCGGAAGTCTTGTCGGCAGTGCGTTGATCGGCTGGCTTTTTGACCGCTGGTTCGGCACCGCACCCTGGGCCTTGATCGTGATGCTGTTCCTGGGGATCGGCGTGGCGTTCAGGCAGATTATTCGGATTTCTGGCGAACGCCCGGAGTAACCGGGCGTTCGTCATATGTGGGAACGAAGCAGCGTGGCGGCAGAATCGGGCGGCAAGATTGATCCGATGCACCAGTTCCTGATCGAGCCGGTGCTCGGTCAGCACTGGGTGGTCGGCGGCTACGACCTTTCCTTCACCAATTCCGCTCTGTGGATGGTGGCGACGCTGGTTGCGCTGTGGGTGTTCATGATCGGCGGCATGAAGCGCGATCTGGTCCCCGGGCGCTGGCAGGCGGCGGTCGAGGGGTTCACCGGCTTCGTGAATTCGATGCTGACGTCGAACATCGGCCCCGAGGGCAAGCGCTTCCTGCCCTACGTCTTCTCGCTGTTCATGTTCATCCTGTTCGCCAACGTGCTGGGCCTGCTGCCCTTCGGCGTGGTGCCGGGTGTCCATCCCTTCACCGTGACGAGCCATGTGACCGTCACCGGCGTGCTCGCGCTGATCTCGTTCGCGATCGTGCTGATCGTCGGCTTCGGTCGTCACGGCTTCCACTTCTTCGCGCTGTTCGTGCCGCACGGCACGCCCAAGCTGATGATTCCGCTGATCTTCGTGGTCGAGCTGATGAGCTTCCTGGTGCGCCCCTTCTCGCTCGGTCTGCGACTGTTCGTCGCGATGACCGCGGGGCACATCCTGCTGAAGGTTCTCGCCGCCTTCGTCATCAACGGCATCAACATGGGCCCCGGCTATGCCGCGCTGATCACCCTGCCGAGCTTCCTGCTGATGATCGGCATCACGCTTCTCGAACTGCTGGTCGCCGCGATCCAGGCCTATGTCTTCGCGCTGCTGACCTCGGTCTATCTGAACGACGCCGTCAACCTGCACTGATCCGGTAACGCCGGATCGGGCGGGCGGACGCGCCGCCGACTTGAATACCCAAACGACCCTTTTTGAACTGGAGTGATTGAAATGGACGCAGAAGCCGCGAAGCTGATCGGTGCCGGTCTGGCCGCTATCGGCATGGGCATCGCCTCGCTCGGCGTGGGCAACGTGTTCGCCAAGTTCCTCGAAGGCGCGCTGCGCAATCCGGGCGCGGCGGACAGCCAGCAGGGCCGCCTGTTCATCGGTTTCGCCGGTGCCGAGCTTCTGGGCCTGCTCGCCTTCGTGACGATGATCATCCTGGTGTTCGTCGCCTAATCATTCGGATCGGCCGGGCGGCGATTTTGCCGCCCGGTTGATATGGCAACGAGGACTCCATGCCCCAGATAGCACAGATCAGTGCGACCTATGCGTCGCAGATCTTCTGGCTCCTGATCACCTTCGGCCTGCTCTATTTTGTGGTCGGTCGTGGGATGGTGCCCAAGATTCAGGCGACCGTCGACGCTCGCGAAGCCCGTATCGCCGGTGATCTGGCGGCGGCGGAGGCCGCGCGTGCCGAGGCCGACCGGGTCGAGGCGGCATGGCGAGCCGAGATGGACGCCGCCCGTGTCGCCGCGATGGCCGAGACCAACGCCGCCAAGTCGCGGGCGACCCACGCTTTCGAGGCGCAGGTCAAGGCGGCGGATGCCGACCTGGCCGAGCGTCTGGGTCATCACGACCTGGCGATCGCCAATGCCAAGGTCGAGGCGATGGCCAATCTTCAGACCGTGGCGGCCGATGCCGCGCGCGATCTCGTCGCCAAGCTTTCCGGCGTCCATGTGGGCGAGGATGCGGCGGCCGACGCGGTGCGAAAGGTGAGCGCGCATGGCTAATCAATCCGCGAACGGCGCGCTGACCAACGCTGATGCGCTGGTCGCGCAGAACCTGGCCGATGCGGCCTCGGCCGAGGGCATGACCCAGAAGCCCATCCGCGAAGGTGATGGCCTGACCGGTAACACCGTCGTGGCCGCCGAGGTCGAGCACCACGCCGCCAGCCCGACCGCGCTAGGCTTCGATTCGACCGGCTGGGTGGCGCTTGCCGCGCTGGTCGTGCTGATCGGCATGCTGGTGAAGAAGGTACCTGCGATGATCGGTCGTTCGCTCGACCAGAAGATCGCCGGTATCCGCACCCAGCTCGACGAAGCGACCAAGCTGCGTCAGGAAGCCGAAACGCTGAAGGCCGAGTATGAGGCCAAGGCGAAGGCCGCCCATGCCGATGCCGAGGCGATGCGCGCCCAGGCCCAGCATGAAGCGGGTCAGCTGCTCAGCAAGGCCAAAGCCGATGCCGAGGCGCTGATGGAGCGTCGCGCCAAGATGGCCGAGGACAAGATCGCCGCCGCCGAGCGCACCGCGATCGCCGAAGTCCGCGCCCGCGCGGCCGAGGCTGCCGCCAAGGCCGCCGGTCTGCTGATCGCAGAGCATCATTCGGCGGATGCCGACCGGGCGATGATCGACCGCACCATTTCGGGGCTCGGTCGCCCCAACTGATCGGCCTGTTGGCCGGAGACAGGACCGCGCTTCGGGAAGCCGAGGCGCGGTTCGGTCGTTTTGGAGCTGTATCCCCCCTCCGTTCAGGCTGAGCGAAGTCGAAGCCCAAGGGAATCTCTCTGCTCCGCGTTGGGATGGGAAAGGGCGTGGGCTTCAACTTCGCTCAGCCTGAACGGAAGTTGGGTATTTGATCCAACCTTGCCCATAGCCCCGTCACCACGGGGCCGCATCGCCGTCTCTTCCGGGTTTCCGGCGACGATGCCCATATCGCCGAGCCCGTGACAAAGGAGATACTTCCGATGGCATGGGTCATTCTGGGCATTGCCGTGATTACCGAGATTTGCTGGGCGCTCAGCCTGAAATGGGCGGCGACCGTCGCCACCTGGCAGGCATCGAGCGTGCCGATCGTCCTCAGCTTCGTGAATATGGGCCTGCTGGCGCTGGCCATGCGCGGGCTTCCGGCGGGGACCGCCTATGCGGTGTGGACGGGCCTTGGCGCGGTGGGTGTCGTGATCGGCGGCGCCATCGTGTTCGGCGACAAGATCGCGCCGATCCAGGCGGGCTTCATGGTGCTGACCGTGATCGGCGTGATGGGCACCAAGCTGTTCGCACAAGGGTGAGCCCTATTCCTCTCCTGTAAGGGGAGGGGGACCAGCGAAGCTGGTGGAGGGGTGTCCCGCTGGCGGTTGCACCCCTCTGCCAGTCCTTCGGACTGCCACCTCCCCTTGCAGGGGAGGAATTATCTCTGCGTCCTCCGCGCCTCTGCGCGCACAAAAAACCTTCGTATCTTCGCGGTTTTGCCTGAACCAAAGCCACCGCACAGGGTAGCGATCCGGACCCTGCGCTCCTAAATCGGGCGCAATGTCCGAGCCTCCCGTCGACCGCTTCAACGAAGAGAAATCCACCTTCACCCTGCGCGGGGCCGATGCGCCCGATCTGAACGCAGGCGTGGCCGCGATCCGCAACGTGCTGGCCACGCTGCCGCTGCGGCCGGGCGTCTATCGGATGCAGGATGCGCGCGGCGACGTCCTCTATATCGGCAAGGCACGCGCGCTGAAGAACCGCGTCGCCAACTATACCCAGGTCGACCGGCTGCCCAAGCGGTTGCAGCGCATGGTGTCGCAGACCCGGTCGATGACCATCGTCACGACCAACAACGAGGCCGAGGCGCTGCTGCTCGAGGCGCAGTTGATCAAGCGCTATCGCCCTGCCTTCAACGTCCTGTTGCGCGACGACAAGAGCTTCCCGTTCATCCTGCTGCGCCACGACCATGATTTCCCGCGCATCCAGAAGCATCGCGGTGCGCGGCGTGCGGTGGGCAATTACTACGGCCCCTTCGCCAGTGCGGGCAGCGTCAACAACACGCTGAACGCGCTGCAAAAGCTGTTCCTGCTGCGGTCATGCACCGACAGTTTCTTCAAGGGACGCGACCGGCCGTGCCTGCTCTATCAGATCAAGCGCTGCTCGGCCCCTTGCGTCGGCCGGATCGACGAAGCCGCCTATGCCGAGCTGGTCGCCGACGCCAAGAATTTCCTCGGCGGCAAGTCGACCCAGGTGCAGGCAAAGCTGGGCAAGCAGATGCAGGACGCGGCCGAGGCGATGGACTTCGAGCTGGCCGCGATCCTGCGCGACCGACTGAAGGCGCTGACCTTCATCCAAGGCACGCAGGCGATCAACGCCGAAGGGGTGGGCGACGCCGACATCTTCGCACTTGCCAATCGCGAGGGGGTGATGGGCATCCAGGCCTTCTTCATCCGCGGCGGCCAGAATTGGGGGCATCGCAGCTTCTTCCCGGCGCATACCAACGATGTGCCGGAAGAGGAGGTGCTGACCAGCTTCCTCAGCCAATTCTACGAGGAGGTGCCCCCCGCCAAGACAATCCTGCTCGACCGCGACCTGCCCGAAGGCGAATTGCTGACCGAGGCATTGGGCGAGCGTGCCGGGTATAAGGTGCAGCTTGCGGTGCCGCAGCGGGGCGATCGCCGCCGCCTGCTGGACCAGGCCAAGCGGAACGCGGTCGAGGCACTCGACCGGCGTCTGGCCGAATCGACGACGCAGGCCCGGCTGCTGCGAGAGGTCGCCGAATTCTTCGACCTGTCCGAACCGCCGCAGCGGATCGAGGTCTATGACAACAGTCATATCCAGGGCACCAACGCGCTGGGCGCGATGGTCGTGGCCGGGCCGGAGGGTTTCCAGAAGGGCCAGTATCGCAAGTTCAACATCAAGGGGAACGAGGCGGCGACCAACGACGATTTCGGCATGATGCGCGAAGTCTTCCGCCGCCGCTTCGCCCGCCAGTTGGAGGAAACCCCCGACCGTGACGACGCGACCTGGCCCGATCTGGTCCTGATCGACGGCGGGCGTGGCCAGCTCAACGCGGCCAAGGCGGTGCTGGAGGATCTGGGCATCGAGGATGTCTGCCTGGTCGGCGTCGCCAAGGGCCCGCATCACGGCCGCGAAGGGCGCGAGGTCTTCCACATGATGGACGGCAGCGAGCGGATGCTGCCGGTCAATGCGCCGTTGCTCTTCTATCTCCAGCGGCTACGCGACGAGGTGCACCGCTTCGTGATCGGCGCGCACCGCGACAAGCGCGCCAAGGCGATGGGCGCGAGTCCGCTGGACGAAGTGCCCGGCATCGGCCCGGCGCGGAAGAAGGCGCTGCTGATGCACTTCGGGACAGGTCGGGCGGTGCGCAACGCCAGCCTTGAGGACTTGCAGAAGGCGCCGGGGGTCAGCCAGGCGGTTGCACAGCAGGTCTATGATTTCTATCATAGCCGGTGACGGCATTTCCCCTCTGGCCAGCTTGACGATGCCGGGTCCTCGTGTCGTCCAGCCCCAATGGTCATTTCGGGAACGGCCTATGCAAGGAACTCATGCGGTGCCAGCCGTGATGTGAGCGTGGTTTTCGGCCGTCTTGCTGCCCAGGCGGAGAATTTGCAGGCGACTTTCGTCGATCAGGTCGCGAATTTCGCCCGCGGCTTCCCCGGCCTGATGGGCCAGGACGCGAACCTCGGCGGCGACGACCGCGAAACCACGTCCGGCATCGGCCGCACGGGCGGCTTCCACCGAGGCGTTCAGGGCGAGCAGGTTGGTCATCCGGGCGATGTCGTCGAGTTTGCCGACGATGTCGGAAACGCGCGACAACATGGTCTGCATCGCGTCGGAGGTTTCGACCACGGTTCGGCGGCGTGGCGTCATATCGACCGCGCACATCAGGATCTTTTCCGGCTCTCCTCCAAGATTGTTGATGGCGGAGAACATGCCATCGAGCCACAACTCATCCTGACCAGAGCCGGGCCAGACGAACTCGCTTCGCACCTGTTCGCCTTTGACAATTCTCGCGATGGTCTCGGCGGGCAGCAGACGCGCCAGCGGCACCGGCGACCTGCCCTTGAAAAACGAGTTCAATGACTGGCACGCACCGTCCAGGCTCCATTCGACGATCGCGGTCGAGGCGCTGATCGCCGCCAGCGTCTCGTTGAATTGAAGCGAGCGGACTTTCGTTTCGGTGATGTTCGCCTGGATCGAGACGAACTTCTCGATTTTCCCCTTCGCATCGCGGATCGGATTGATGGCGAGCGATATCCAATAGGGTTCGCCAAGGCGGTTATAGTTCAGGATCTCTTCGTAGAACGGCTCACCGGCAGACAGGCATGTGCGAATCCGGTCCACCGTATCCGTGTCGGTATAGGCCCCCTGCAAGATGGATCCGGGATTCTTGCCCCGTACGTCGGCCAGGCGATAGCCGGTCATGCGTTCGAAGCCGTCATTGACATAGATGATACGCCGTTGGGCATCGGTGATGACGACCGAATTGTCGGTGTTGTTGGCGACAAGCGACAGCAGGTTGAACTTGCGCCGCTCCCGGACGCGTTCGGTAATGTCGGTCGCGTATTTGACCACTTTGAACGGGCGACCATCCGGGTCGAGGATGGGTGTGTAAGAGGCCTGCAGCCATAGCGGCTTCCCGTCGCGCGTGACCCGGCAAAATTCGCCCGCCATGCACGTGCCGGCCTGAAGCGATTTCCAGAAGCCGGTATAGGCTGGGTCGTCCCGCTCTTCGGGGCGAACGAACATGCGATGATGACGGCCGACAATCTCCTCCAGGGGATAGCCGACCGCGTCGCAGAATATGGCGTTGGCGGACAGGATATGACCGTCCGGCGTAAAGCTGATGACGGCCTGGGTCAGGCCGATGGCCGCGATCTGCCCCGCATGATCGGCGCTGATCAGCTTGCTTTCCGTGATGTCGTTGGCAAACTTGATGATTTTGAACGGCTTGCCGTTCGCGTCCATGATGGGATTATAGGCGCCGTGGATCCATACCTCGCGGCCACCCTTTGCCAATCTCTTGAATTCCGCCGCGAAATATTCGCCGCGGTTCAGCCTATGCCAGAATTCGCCGTATTTCGCACTGGCCGCTTCGGACGGTTCGAGAAACATGCGGTGGTGACGGCCGACGATCTCGTCCAACCGGTATCCCATGACCGAGAGGAAATTCTCGTTGGCGTCGAGAATCGTCCCATCCAGGCTGAACTCAATGACCGCCTGCGAACGCCGGATGGCGGAAATCTCAGGAACGTCGACGACTTCGGCTGAGCCATCGTCCCGCTTTTTCGACCAACCGAACGGCATACGCATCCTCACACACACGGCACTGAACCTAATCCATGTAAAGATGCCCGATCGGGACTAATTATAATTTAACTGAGAGCGCTTTTGTCGCTTGCTGGCGGCAGGCTGTCGTCAAGATACTGTTTACATGCAGGTTTTTTTTCGGCTGTCCGACCAGGATGCGCCCCTGGGCCGGTATCGGAAAATCCGTCGATCCCTTGCCTCCTTCACTTCTTCATGATGCCATTTGCCGCCGGATTTGCGGGGGCGATGCCCAGGTGGGCGCATGGCATCGCGCTCCAATCCGCCCTACATCGTTCCCCATGCACCGTGTTGCCCCCGCCATCATCCTGTCGGTCCGGCCGCATGGCGAACATGGGGCGATCGTGCGGGCGTTGACTCGCGAGGACGGCGTGCAGCCGGGCTATGTCCGGGGCGGGCGATCGCGGGGGCTGCGGCCCATCCTGCAACCGGGTAACGGGATCGTCGGCGAGTGGCGGGCGCGGACCGCCGAGCAGCTCGCCGCGCTGACCATCGAGCCGGGGCATAGCCGCGCGGGGCTTCACGGCGAACCGCTGGCCGCCGCCGGGATCGAATGGCTATGCGCGTTGACCGCCGCGACGCTGCCGGAGGAGCAGCCTTATCCCGTACTGTACGATGCGCTCGACGCGGTGCTGACCGCGATCGAGTCGGCACCTTCCGCGCGGGGTTGGGCCGGGGCATTGGTGCGGTACGAATTGCTGCTGCTGGGGCAACTGGGCTTCGGCCTCGATCTCGACCGGTGCACCGTGACCGGCGCGACCACCGATCTGGCGTTTGTCAGCCCCAAGAGCGGGGCGGCGGTGTCGGGGGGGGCGGCGTTCGGATATGAGGCGCGGCTGTTCCCGCTTCCCGGCTTCTTGAGCGGGGGCGGGGCGGCCGACTGGCCCGATATTCTGGCCGCCGGGCGGATTACCGCTCATTTCCTGGCGCGTGATCTGTTGGTCGGGTTGCGCAATGATCCGATGCCCGCGCGTGCGCGGCTTTTCGATCGGTTCAAAAGGGCGGTTGCGTGATGCCGGTCCGCTAAGGCAAAGGGCGCGTCGAAATCAGGTGAAAAGGGGCCAGCCATGGCATTGATCGCGATCCTCGCCGGTGACGGCATCGGCCCGGAAGTGACGGCGGAAGCGCGGCGTGTGCTGGAGACGCTGGATCTGGGCCTGATCTTCGAGGAGGCCAAGGTCGGCGGGGCGGCCTATGAGGCGGCCGGGCATCCGCTGCCGCCCGAGACGCTGGCGGTGGCGGAGCGCGCCGATGCGCTGCTGTTCGGCGCGGTGGGCGATCCGCGTTTCGACAATCTGGAACGCGCGCATCGCCCGGAACAGGCGATCCTGGGCCTGCGCAAGGCGTTCGGGCTGTTCGCCAACCTGCGCCCCGCGCGCCTGTTCGAGGGGCTGGAGGATGCCAGCTCGCTGCGTCCCGACATCGCGCGGCGCATCGACATGGTGATCGTGCGCGAGCTGACCGGCGACGTCTATTTCGGGGCCAAGGGCCGCGGCACCACCGAGGCGGGCCTGCGCGAGGGCCATGACCTGATGCGCTATGACGAAGAGGAAGTGGCGCGGATCGCCCGCGTCGGTTTCGAGACCGCGATGCGCCGCCGCCGCCGGTTGCTGTCGGTCGACAAGGCCAATGTGCTGGAAACCTCGCAGCTGTGGCGCGACGTGGTGGTCGAGGTGGCGAAGGACTATCCGGACGTCGCGCTCGAGCATATGTATGTCGACAATTGCGCGATGCAGCTGGTGCGAGATCCGGGCCAGTTCGACGTGATCCTGACCGGCAATCTGTTCGGCGACATCCTGTCCGACCAGGCATCGATGTGCGCAGGGTCGATCGGGATGCTGCCCTCCGCCGCGCTGGGCGCGACCGGCAAGGGGCTGTACGAGCCGATCCATGGCTCGGCCCCCGACATTGCGGGCCAGGGCAAGGCCAATCCCTGTGCGGCGATCCTGTCGTCGGCGCTGATGCTGCGCCACTCGCTGGGTGAGCCTGAAGCCGCCGATCGCATCGACGCGGCGGTGGCGGGCGCGATCCGTGACGGCGCGCGGACCGGCGACCTGGGCGGCAGCCTGTCGACCCGCGCCATGGCCGACGCGATCCTCGAACGGCTCTAAGCCCCATGAGCGCGCTCCTCGAACTTGCGGTCGTCATCCCGACCTTCAACGAGCGCGCCAATGTGCCCGTGCTCATCGCCAAGCTCGACCAGGCGCTGGTCGGGCGGCGGTGGGAGGCGATCTTCGTCGACGACAACAGCCCCGACGGCACGGCGGACACCGCGCGCGAACTGGGCAAGGTCGATCCCCGCGTCCGGGTGATCCAGCGCATCGGGCGGCGCGGGCTTTCCTCGGCCTGTATCGAGGGGATGTGCGCCACCGCCGCGCCGATGGTGGCGGTGATCGACGGCGATCTGCAGCATGACGAGACGCTGCTCCCCAAGATGCTCGACCGGTTGCAGGCGGAAGCCGACCTCGACATCGTCGTCGGCTCGCGCTTCGTCGATGGCGGCGGGACGGGCGACTGGGACCGGGACCGGGTGGCCAAGTCGGCCTTTGCGACCAAGCTGTCGCAACGGGTGCTGAACGTGAACCTGTCCGACCCGATGAGCGGATTCTTCATGGTCCGCACCGATGTGGCGCGGGCGACGGTGCCGCATCTGTCGGGAATCGGGTTCAAGATCCTGCTCGACATCATGAGCGCGTCGCCGCGCCCGCTTCGTGCCGCCGAAATGCCCTATGTCTTCCGCCTGCGGACCGAGGGCGAGTCGAAGCTCGATCACGTCGTGGCGATGGAATATCTGATCGCTCTGTACGATCGCCGGTTCGGCAAGGTCGTACCGGTGCGCTTCGCGATGTTCTCGGCGATCGGCGTGTTGGGCGTCGGCGTGCACATGGCGGTGCTCAGCCTGTTCTTCGTGGCGCTGGGCACCAGCTTCCTGGCCAGCCAGATCGTCGCGGTAACGGCGGCGATGACGTTCAACTTCTTCCTGAACAACGCGCTGACCTATCGCGATCGGCGTTTGACGGGTTTCCGGCCGCTGCTCGACGGCTGGGTGTCGTTCTGTCTGGTCTGTGCGGTCGGGGCGATCGCCAATGTCGGCGTCGCGGCCTTCCTGCACGATGCGCGTGCGAACGAATGGGCGGTATCGGCGCTGATCGGCGTGCTGGTCGGCGCGGTGTGGAATTATGCGCTGTCGTCGCGGTTCGTCTGGGGTCGGTATTGAGTTTCGGGTGAGGGCAGGGCGTGGGCTTCGACTTCGCTCAGCCTGAACGGATTTGAGGACATAGCTCCGTTCGCACTGAGCAAAGTCGAAGTGCATGCCCCGAACCTCACCGCCAATCGCCAAACCACGTCCACCGCGCGAAAGACCCCGGCCCCGCCAGCGCGCCCGCGGTCAGGATCGGGTAGAAATAGACGAACAGGCATATCGCACCGACCAGATACGCCTCGTCCCAATCGCGCAGCTTTGCCCGCCACCGGTCGATCGCCACGGCCAGCGCGACCGACAGCCAGATCGCGGGCAGGAAGTAATAATAATAGAAACCCAGCGACTTGGGGATGATCGCCCACACCCCGAAGCCGCCGATCCACAGGGCCGCCGCCACGCCCAGCCGGATCTCGCGCGTGCGCAGCCACCCCAGCGCACAGGCCGCCACCGCGATCAGCCCGCCCCACATCACCGCCGGATTGCCCAGCAGGAAGATGCCGCGCTGCGCACCGTCGGCGACCTCATAGAAATACCAGATCGGCCGCCCGATCACCGGCCAGCTCCACCAGGTCGACTGATAGGTGTGCGGCGGCAGTATCTGGGTCTGGCGCGCGTACATCTCCAGTTGGAAGGGCAACAGCCGCGCCCAGGTCATCGGTTCGTGCGCATAGAAGAAGGCGGGGGCGAAGGTCGCCAGATACGCCGGCACCGCCACCAGGCCGAGCAGTCCCCATGCCGACCACCATCGCAGGCCCGGCCAGCGGCTGGCGTCGTCGCGCTTCATCAGGACGAAGCCGATCGCGGCATAGCCGAGATAGGGCACCGCCGCCCACTTCACCCCGACCGCCAGTCCCAGCAACAGCGCGCCGAGCGCCCATCGCCAGCGGCTCTGGGTGGCCGTCCCCCGCATCGCCCACGCCATGGCCGCGACCGCCAGCACGACGAACGCCGCCATGAACCCGTCGAGCATCGCGATCCGTGCCTGCACCAGGACCATGAAGTTGACGAGCGTCAGCAGCCCCGCGATCGCCGCGGTGCGCGTGCGGCGGGTCATCAGCCAGGCGATGGCGAACACGCCCCCGACGATCGCCGTGCCCGCCAGCGTCGACAGCGCCCGCCAGCCGAGCGGCGTATCGCCGAACATCATCATGCCCAGTGCGATCAGGGCCTTGCCGAGCAGCGGATGCTCGATATTCACCGGTCCGTCGAGCGCCAGCAGGGTATGTGCGGCGGGGACGTAATGCACCTCGTCGAACACCAGCTTGTGCGGGGTGGTCAACCGCCAGCAGAACAGCGCCTGCGCGGCGACCAGCAAAGCCAGCAGGGCCGGAATCGGGTGGCGAAACGGGGCGAGCAGGCGGCGCATGGCCCGGTCATGACCGGGCGGAGCGGGGGGCACAAACGGTTTTTCCGCAACGGACCGATGCGACGGGGCGTGCCCCTAACCCATCCTTCAGACTTGGCGGTTACGTCCGCCGGTCACGGATGAGGATGGCGCGCCGACGCGCCCTGGTGCCGGGCAAGCCCAGCCATGCAGATAGGCGAATCGATATCATGGGATTGTTTGGTAAAAAGCAGGCGAATGTCACGGATCGACTGGCGATTGCGGTGTTCGAAAAGTCGCCCGATGCCATGATGCTGCTTTCCGGCGGGTCGTTCATCGCGGGCAATGCCGCGGCGGAGCGGGTCTATGACCGTCCGATGCGAGAGGTGCTGGGCCACAGCCCGATCGAATTCTCCGCCCCCTGCCAAGCCGATGGCCGTCCCAGCGAGGAGCATGTCGGCGAGCGCGTCGAACAGGCATTGCGGGAGGGCTTTGCCCGGTTCGAATGGCTGAACATCGATCGTCGCGGCCAGATCGAGCGTTTCCTGGTCACGCTGATTCCGGCGCATGTCGTCACGCCGCAGGACGTGCTGGTCCTGATCCAGGACATGGGCGATACGATGGCGATGGTGAACCAGCTGGGCGACGGTCTGTCGCGCCTGGCCAATGGCGACCTGACGCGCCGGATCGACAAGCCCTTTCGCGACGATTACGAACCGCTGCGCCTGCACTTCAACGAGACCGCGCAGATGCTGGGCGACTCGATCCAGGCGATCGACGGCTCGTCGCGTCGGGTCCACAATGCCGCACAGGAAATCGGCAAGGCGGCGGGTGACCTGTCGCGCCGCACCGAGCATCAGGCCGCCTCGCTGGAGGAAACCGCCGCTGCGATGCGCGAGGTGACCGGTGCGATCCAGGAAAGCGCCCAGATCAGCAATCGCGCCGCCCAGGTCGCGGCTTCGGCGCAGGAGAATGCCGCGCAGAGTGGCGTGGTCGTCCAGCGTGCGATCGACGCGATGGGCGGGATCGAGCGCACGTCGAGCGAAATCTCCGCGATCATCGGCGTCATCGACGGTATCGCGTTCCAGACAAATCTGCTGGCGCTGAACGCCGGGGTCGAGGCGGCGCGGGCGGGGGACGCGGGCAAGGGCTTTGCCGTCGTCGCCTCCGAAGTCCGCGCGCTGGCGCAGCGCTCGGCCGATGCCGCCAAGGACGTGAAAAGCCGGATCGGCGCCTCCGACGCGCAGATTCGCGCCGGGGTGCACGAAGTCGACGCCGCCGGATCGACGCTGCAACGCATTGCCGCGCAGGTGGGGGAGATGGCGACGCTGATCGGCGACATGGCCACCGCCTCCGAGCAGCAGGCCAGCAGCGCGTCGCAGATCACGATCGCGATCGGCGAACTCGATTCGGTGACCCAGCAGAACGCCGCGATGGTCGAGGAAGCCACCGCCGCCGTCCGGGAATTGGCAGGCGAGGCGGGCGTGATGAGCGATCAGGTCGGCCGCTTCCGCCTGTCCGGTCACTCCGGCGCGATGGCGCAGCCGATGTGGAAGGCGGCCTGACGAGGGGGAAGGGAGGGCCGCCTCGTGGCCTGCCGACGATGACGGTCGGCACGGCAATCCCATTGGTCAGACAATTTGACGAACCCATTTCCCCGTGGCACCCATGGCAAAAGGGCAAGGGCGGGCAATGATCGTCAGACATCTCGTCCCGCCATGTCCGAATGACGGGAGAGTGACGTGACGCGAGCGGTTCGATCGATCTTGTGTGGAATTCTGGCGGCTTCGGCGCTGTCGCCGCTGTCGGCGCAAAGCCCGCTTGCCAATGACGGGCCGCCCCGGACCTTCGCGGTGCAGGGCAAGGGCTTCCTGCGCAACGGCCAGCCGCATCAGGTGATCTCGGGCGAGATGCACTATGTCCGCATCCCCCGTGCCTATTGGCGCGACCGGCTGCGCAAGGCCAAGGCGATGGGGCTGAACACCATCACCACCTACGCCTTCTGGAACGCGCATGAGCCGCGTCCCGGCACTTATGATTTCAGTGGCCAGAACGACATCGTCGCCTTCATCCGCGACGCGCAGGCCGAGGGGCTGGACGTGATCCTGCGCCCCGGCCCCTATGTCTGTGCCGAGTGGGAGTTGGGCGGCTATCCGTCCTGGCTGCTCAAGGATCGCAAGCTGGTCCTGCGCTCGACCGATCCCCAATATACCGCCGCGGTCGATCGCTGGCTGATGCGGCTGGGGCAGGAGGTCAAGCCGCTGCTGCTGAAGAATGGCGGGCCGATCGTCGCGGTGCAGTTGGAAAACGAATATGGCGCGTTCGGCGACGACCAGGCGTATTTGCGCGGACTTGAGGTGAGCTACAAGCGGGCCGGGTTCGCCGACGGCATCCTGTTCACCTCGAACCAGGGCGGCGACCTGGCCAAGGGCTCGCTGCCCAACCTGCCGTCGGTCGTGAATTTCGGTTCGGGCGGCGCGCAAAGCTCGGTCGCCAAGCTGGAGGCGTATCGCCCGGACGGCCTGCGCATGGTCGGCGAATATTGGGCGGGCTGGTTCGACAAATGGGGCGAGGAGCACCACGAGACGGACGGCAGGAAAGAGGCCGAGGAAATGGCCTATATGCTCAAGCGCGGCTATTCCATCTCACTCTACATGGTGCATGGCGGCACCACTTTCGGCTGGATGAACGGCGCGGACTCGCACACCGGCAAGGACTATCATCCCGACACGACCAGCTATGACTATGACGCGCCGATCGATGAGGCGGGCAATCCCCGCTACAAATACGGCCTGATCGCTGCCGCCATCGCCGATGTAACCGGCAAGCCCGCCGCGCCCACGCCCGCGCCGACGGTGGCGACGACCTTCCCGGTATCGGCGGTACGGCGTAGCGCGTCGCTGTGGGACAATCTGCCGACGCCGGTGCGCGCGGCCGCGCCGATGACGTTCGAAGAACTCGACCAGAATTACGGCTATGTCCTATACCGCGTGACCGTGCCGGCGGGCGCGGCCGGACCGCTGACCCTGAAAGGCATGCACAGCTATGCGCAGGTGTATCTCGACAAGACGCTGGTCGGCACGCTCGACCGGCGGCTGGATCAGGAAACGGTCGATCTGCCCGCGCGCACCCGGCCGACGGTGCTCAACATCCTGGTCGAGAATACCGGCCGGGTGAATTATTCCCACGCGATCCGCACCGAGCAGACCGGCCTGACCGGGGCGGTGACGCTGGCGGGCGCGCCGTTGACCGATTGGCAGATGTTCCGCCTGCCAATGGACAATCTGGCCAGGCTGAAGCTGTCGGCGAACCCGTGCACCGGGCCCTGCTTCTACGAGGCGGAGATGACGGTGGCCAAGCCCGGCGACACCTATCTCGACATGCGCGGCGCGCATAAGGGGCAGTTGTGGCTGAACGACCATAATCTGGGTCGTTTCTGGGGGATCGGGCCGGTGCACACGCTTTACACGCCCGCGCCCTGGCTGAAGGCGGGGGCGAACCGCATCCTGTTCTTCGACCTGACTGGCGATACCAGCGACAGGCTGACCACGGTCGCCAAGCCGATCTATGGCAAGGTCACCAACCACCGCGAGGCGCAGTAATCGGAAATCCTCCCCGGCACGGGGAGGGGGACCGCTGCGAAGCAGTGGTGGAGGGGGCTTGCCGCCAAGGACATCCCATGAGGAAGCCCCCCTCCGTCAGCGCTATGCGCTGCCACCTCCCCGTACCGGGGAGGATATATATCAGCGTACCGCCGCCGCCTGATTGTCGATGACCGCCTCGCGCTGCTCCGGGCTCATGGCGGCGGCGTTGACGTCGGCGGCCTTGATCGCGTCGGCACGGTCCTCGGCATAGTCGCGGGTCTTCTCGGCCTGCTTGTCGAGCATCTTGGCCTGGTTGCGCAGCGCATCCGCCTGGTCTTCCATGCCGTCGGCGCGGTTGTCGGCAGCCTTCTCGACATTTTCGGCCAGCTTGTCGGTCCCCTTGCCGCCACAGGCCGACAGCGACACCAGGCTGGCGGCCATCAGCAGGCCGATACGGATCTTCATGCATATTCTCCCTGTTCGGTTTGGATGCCGATAACCGGGCGTCACGCTGTTTCGTTCCGCCACAGTAACGGCTACACTTGGCCATCGGCGTCGGAATATCCTTGAACCCCGCCCCCCGGACCGGCAAATGAACGCGCATGAAGCGCAAGACTGGCCAGGACCGTTCGATCACTTCCCAATGGCGCCCCGCGACGCAGGCCGTGCGCGGCGGCACCGCGCGGTCGGAGTATGGCGAAACCTCCGAAGCACTCTTCCTGACCTCGGGCTATTGCTACGACCGGGCGGGCGATGCGGCGGCGCGGTTCGCGGGCGAGCAGGAGGGGATGACCTATTCCCGCCTGCAGAACCCGACCGTCGAGATGCTGGAACAGCGCATCGCCCTGCTGGAGGGGGCGGAGGCGTGCCGCACCATGGCGTCGGGCATGGCGGCGATGACCGCGGTGCTGCTCTGCCAGTTGCAGGCGGGTGACCATCTGGTCGGCGGGCGCGCGGCGTTCGGATCGTGCCGCTGGCTGACCGACACGCTGCTCCCCAAGTTCGGCATCGCCACCACGGTCGTCGACGCCCGCGACCCGCAGGCGTTCCTGGACGCGGTGAAGCCCGAGACGAAGGTCTTCTTCTTCGAGACGCCCGCCAACCCGACGATGGACGTCGCCGACCTGGAGGCGATCTGCGCCATCGCGCGCGAGCGTGGCATCACCACCGTCGTCGACAACGCTTTTGCGACGCCTGCGCTCCAGCGGCCGATGGATTTCGGCGCGGACGTGACCGCCTATTCCGCCACCAAGATGATGGACGGGCAGGGCCGCGTATTGGCGGGCGCGGTGTGCGGGACCGAGGATTTCATCAACAACACGCTGCTGCCCTTTACCCGCAACACCGGCCCGACGCTGTCCGCGTTCAACGCCTGGGTAGTGCTGAAGGGTCTGGAGACGCTGGACCTGCGTATCCATCGCCAGTCGGAATCGGCGCTGAAGGTCGCGACCTTCCTGGAGGGCCGCGTGCCGCGCGTCCTGTGCCCCGCGCTGCCCAGCCATCCGCAGCACGAACTCGCCATGCGCCAGATGAAGGCGGGTGGCAGCATCTTCGCGCTGGAACTGGACGGCGGGCGCGAACAGGCGCACGGCCTGCTCGACGCGCTGGAGCTGATCGATATCTCGAACAATATCGGCGACTCGCGCTCGCTGATGACGCACCCCGCCTCGACCACCCATGCCGGGGTCGCCGAGGAGAAGCGGATCGAGATGGGCATCGGCGAGGGGATGCTGCGCCTGAACATCGGACTGGAAGATCCCGACGACCTGATCGACGATCTCGATCAGGCCTTGCGCGTCGTGGGTCTGTGAAGGCGCTCTTTCCCCATGCGCTGACCAGCGGGCCGGTGACGATCCGCGTGTCGGTCAGCTATCTGCCCGAACAGTCCGAGCCGCAGCGCGGGCGCTGGTTCTGGGCCTATCATGTGCGCATCGAGAATGAGGGCGACCAGCCGGTGCAGTTGCTCACCCGCCGCTGGATCATCACCGATGGACGCGGCGCGCGCCATTCGGTCGAGGGCGAAGGCGTGGTCGGCGAGCAGCCGGTGATCCAGCCGGGCGCGTCCTACGACTATGTCTCGGGCTGTCCGCTGGCGACGACCAGCGGCGCGATGCAGGGCAGCTATCGCATGGTCGGCGCGGACGGCGTGACCTTCGACGCGGCCATCCCGCATTTCGCGCTGATCGCCCCGGCGGTGGAATCGTGAAGCGCACGCACCTGCCGCTCAACGGCCTGCGCGTGCTGGACGCCGCCGCGCGCCATCTGAGCTTCACGCGCGCCGCCGATGAGCTGGCGGTGACCCCGGCGGCGGTCGGGCAGCAGATTCGCGCGCTGGAGGATACGCTGGGCGTCGTCCTGTTCCGTCGCACGACGCGCGGGCTGGAACTGACCCCGGAAGCGGAGGCGGGGCTTGCCCCCTTGCGCGCAGGCTTCCTGCAGTTCGAGGATGCGGTGCGTGCCATGCAGGCGGGCCAGTCGTCCAAGTCGCTGACCATCGCTGCGCCACGCGACGTGACCGAGAAGTGGCTGATGCCGCGCTTGGCGGCGATCGCGGCGGGGGACCCCGATCTGCGCTTCTCGCTGATCGCATCGGACGAGGGGCTCGACTTTACCGAGGCCAATCTGGACCTGGCCATACGCTGGGGTGACGGGCCCGGCGGGCTGGAGGGTGAGGCGATCGAGTCGGATGGCATGATCCCGATCGGCGCGCCCGGCGGTTCTGGCGACGCACCCCTGATCGCCTGGCCGGGCGCGCCGGAGGAGGGCGCCCCGCTGGTCCGCGTCACCGATGCGGGCCTGGCGATCGACGCGGTCGCCGCCGGACTGGGCCGTGCCATCGTCCCGCAACTGCTTGCCGAACGCGATCTGGCCGAGGGGCGGGTGGTCGCCACCGGCGAGGCTGTGCCGTCGCGCATGGGGTACTGGCTGGTCGCCCCGCTGCCGCAATGGCGCCAGCAAAAGGTCAAGGCGCTGGTCGAGGCGCTGGGCGGGTAAGTCCATAATACATCCCGTATCCCGGCGCGGGCCGGGATCCAGTTGCACAGCGGCTGGGGGTGCTGGAGTGCGCCACGTGGGAGGCAAACGCGATCAGCAGGCGATGCCTGCCACGCGTCGATCCGCCCCATTTCGAACATTCCGAACCTAGACCCCGGCCTTTGCCGGGGAACAGGAACCGGTCCAGTCCGCCCCGTACCGGGGAGTATCTTACGGTCAGGCCACCGGTTCGGCGTCGAAGGGCACCGGGAATTTCTTCGCGCAGAACGCACAGTCGATCTGGATCAGGCCATCGGCATCCGCCATCTCGCGCCGTTCGTCGATCGAGAACTTGGTGATCACGCTGGCGATATAGTCGGCCGAGCAGCGGCACCCCCGCACGATGGCGGGCGATTCCGACACGCGAACATTCTGCTCCTCGTTGAACAGCCGCCACACCAGCGTCTCCAGCGGCAGTGCGGCGTCGGCCAGTTCCTCAACCTGCATCGTCTCGCCCAGCGCCTGGACATGCTCCCATTCGGGATGGTCGAGCTTGACGTGCAGTCGCTCGCGGCCTTCCTCGCCCTCGGGCAAATGCTGCAGGAACAGGCCGCCCGCGACCGTGCGACCGTCAGGCCCCTTGGCGATGCCGACGCGCAGCAGGCTGGGGATCTGTTCGGACTGGGTGAAATAGCTCTCGGCGGCGGCCGACAGCGTCTCGCCGTCCAGCGGCACGATGCCCTGATACCGCTCGCCCGTCACCGCCAGATCGAAGGTGATCGCCAGATAGCCCTGGCCGAACAGCGCAAACAGCGTCGGGTCGGCGGGCAACTCGGCCAGCCGGTCCTCGTCATACTGGATATAGCCGCGCAACTCGCCGCCGCGATAGTCGCAGACCAGCAGCCGGATCACGCCGCTGTCGCTGCGCGTCTGGATCGTCAGCTGGCCGTTGGTGTCCTTCAGCGTCGCGCCCATCAGCGCGGTCAGGGTCAGCGCCTCGGCCAGCAGCCGTTCGATCGCAGGCGGATAGGCATGCGACGTCAGGATCTCGTCCAGCACGGGCCCGAGCCGCACCATCCGTCCGCGCGCATGTTGCTGCGGGATGGTGAACGCGATCGCGCGGTCGAGGTCGGGCAGGGTGATGTCGGTCATGGTCGTGCCTCTACGCACCGGAGAGCGTCCGGGCGATGTGATGCCGGTGCGGCGGGGAAAAGAGAAAAGGCCGACGAACCCGCCGGCCTTTCCATAGATAGTATGGGGCGGGCCGCGATCAACCGATCTGGCCGAAGCACCAGCGCAGCACCGACTTCTGGGCGTGGAGCCGGTTCTCCGCCTCCGGCCAGATCAGTGACTGCGGGCCGTCGATCACGTCCGAGGTCACTTCCTCGTCGCGGTGCGCGGGCAGGCAGTGGAGGAACTTCGCATCCGGCTTGGCCAGCGCCATCAGCTCGGCATTGACCTGATAGGGCATCATCGCCGCCAGCTTTTCCTCGGCATGGGACTGGCCCATCGAGATCCAGGTGTCGGTCACGACGATGTCCGCGCCCTCGACCGCGGCGCGCGGATCGGTGGTGCAGGTCGCACGGCCCTGGCCCAACGCCAGCGTGGCCGCTTCGGGCTGATAGCCATCGGGGCAGGCGGCCACCACGTCGAAGCCGAGCAGCCCGCCCGCCTCGACGATCGAATGCAGCACATTGTTGCCGTCGCCCAGCCACGCGACCTTCAGGCCGGACAGGGTCTTGCCCGCCTCGATCACGGTCAGCAGGTCGGCCATGATCTGGCACGGATGCGACAGGTCGGTCAGGCCGTTGATGACCGGCACGCTGGCATAATGTGCCATTTCCTCGACCTTGGCATGGTCGTCGGTGCGGATCATGATCGCATCGGTATAGCCCGACAGGATGCGCGCGGTGTCGGCGATCGTCTCGCCGCGACCCAGTTGCATGGTGCCCGCATCGAGCACGATCGAGGTGCCGCCGAGCTGGCGGATCGCCATGTCGAAGCTGACACGGGTGCGGGTCGAGTTCTTCTCGAACACCATGGCGAGCGTGTGGCCGGCGAGCGGGGCGTCGGCATCGACGCGGCCCTTCGGAAAACCGGCGCGGGCAGTCTTGCGGGCTTGCGCATCCTGCAAAATGGCGGTCACACCCTCGGGACCGGCGTCGGCGAGGTTCAGGAAGTGGCGGATCGTCATGGGTCGGTACTCCGTCCCCCGGCGGACGGTGCCGCCGGGGTGGCAAAGATATCAATCGTCGGCAGCGGGCACGTAGACGCGCGCGGCGTCCGACAGCTTCGTCGCGAACTCGGTGATGTGGCTTTCGTCGATGACCAGCGGTGGCAGGATGCGGATGACGTTCTCGCCCGCCGCTACCAGCAGCAACCCGTGATGGTCGCGGCAATGCGCCACGAAACGACGGCTGTCGCTCTTCATCTTCAGGCCCTGCATCAGGCCGTGGCCGCGCACTTCCTCGAACAGATGGTCGAAGTTCGGGATCATCTGCTCCAGCGTCGAGCGCAGGCGCTGGCCCATCGCCTCGACATGCTCGAGGAAGCCCGGCTCCTGGATCACGTCGAGCACCGCTTCACCAGCGGCCATGCTCAGCGGGTTGCCGCCATAGGTCGAGCCATGCGTGCCCGCGACCATGCCCTTGGCCGCTTCCTCGGTCGCCAGGCATGCGCCCAGCGGGAAGCCGCCGCCGATCCCCTTGGCGACCGCCATGATGTCCGGCTTCACGCCGTACAGCTCATGCGCGAAGAACTTGCCGGTACGACCATAGCCGCACTGCACCTCGTCCAGCACCAGCAGCAGGCCATGCTCGTCGCACGCCTTGCGCAGGCCCTGCAGGAATTCCATGCTGGCCGGACGCAGGCCGCCTTCGCCCTGGATCGGCTCGACCAGGAAACCGGCGGTGTTCTCGTCGATCAGCGCCAGCGCGGCTTCCAGATCGTCGAACGGGGCATAGGCGAAGCCCGGCAGCAGCGGCTCGAACCCGTCGCGCATCTTGGGCTGGTTGGTCGCCGAGATCGCGCCCAGCGTCCGGCCATGGAACGCGTTGTTGAACGTGATCAGCGTGTGACGCTGCGGATTGCCATTGGCGAAGTGATAGCGGCGCGCGGTCTTGATCGCGCACTCGACCGCTTCGGCACCCGAATTGGTGAAGAACACCGTGTCGGCGAAGGTCGAATCGACCAGCCGCTGCGCGAAATGCTCGCCCTGCGGGCTGCCGTACAGGTTCGACACGTGCATCAGCGTCGCGGCCTGGTTCGCGATCGCCTCGACCAGCTTGGGGTGGCCATGGCCCAGCGCGTTGACCGCGATGCCCGCAGCAAAGTCCAGATATTGCTGGCCGTCTTCACCATAAAGGTAGACGCCCTCGCCTCGGACCGGACGCACCCCGCACCGTGGGTAGACGGGCATCAGGGCGGTGATGGTCACGGGGTGTCTCCTTCAAACAGCAAAGGGCGGCACAGTTGGCCGCCCTTCCTGATCATACGGGCTATTGCTCGCCGTCGTCAACGCATGGGGATGCACGCTGCCAATGCGCCGCGGCACCTATCGATCAGGAATGGCAGCCGTCAGATCGGTCGTGTTAATTTCACGGGTAGGCGAACGGCGGGGCATTCGTGAACCGGAGTCGGCGATGAGTGGAGATACGAAGCTGTACCGTTCCAGATGCAGCATTCCCCCGTCGCCGGCCTTGGCCCGGCGTGGTGTATACCGGCGTTCGGCCAGCGCCTTGGTTATGGCCTCGACCCAGATCGGACGGACTGTTTGGGTGACGGTTATCGGGGTAACGTCGGTGACGCGGCCGTCAGGCATGACGCGAAAGCTGATATCAGCATAGGCGGGCGCCTCTTCCCCGGCGGCAGAGCCGAAGGGCATCCGGCTGGTATCGATCATCGGGGCGTAGACAAGCATCTGCTGTCCATCGTCGCCCAATTCCATCTCAGGTGCCAGCCGCGCGGCGATCGATGCCCGGTCTTGCTCGGGTACAATCTGGATTTGCAGAGCACGAGCGGCATTGCGGAACGGCAGCATGTCCGATCCCTCCAACTTCATGATGCGCGTCACCGCCGCCATTGCACGATTGCGGTAGGGCGGCTGTTCGGCCGCGACCGCCGTCAACAAGATAGCCGACCGTAGATAGGCCATGCCGGTCGAGGCTTTCAGCCCCGCCTTCCCGGCCTCTCGCGCCACCCAGTCGTAATGCTGTAACGCTCCGTTGAGGCGTCCCTCGCGCGCCAGTTCGTCGCCGACCTCCAGTCGTTGAGCGAAAATGGCGGGCGAGGCGGCAGGAAGGCCGGCGCGGAGGGCATAGACCGCGTCCGCCGCATTGACGCGGGGGTTGATCGCAATGCCGTTCAACCGAGTGATCCGGCTCAACGCGCGGTGTAGTCTGGCGACATCATAGGGGAGAGAACTTGCCTGATTGGCGTTACGATGCCGTGCAGCCAGCAATGTTTTGCGACTGCCCTTATAGTCGCCGCTCATGAACTGGACTTCCGCATAAGCGAGCGATTTGGCGATGTCCTCCTTCGACGGACATTTCGTTGCCAGACACTTTTCAAGCGCTTCTCGAGTAGAGGGCAAGCTTTTGCCGGTCACCACGACCGTGGCATCCATCTCGGCCGGTTGATTCGGCTGCAATTCGGGGCGGGGCGGGGGAGGCGGCGATTGTACTTGAAGGGTAAAAGCCAGCAAAAGCATAAGGACAGTCCCCTGCGACCTATGTCATCATGAAAGAGTGGCGTGACTTGAAATGCCGGATGGGAAAGCGAAGATCCTTTCAAACTTTAATCTTGTTTGCAAGTCTCCAGCCTCAAGCGTCGATCACCTCTTCGTCCAGCCGCGCCGCATTTTCCTGGATGAAGGCGAAGCGGTGGGCCGGGTTGTTGCCCATCAGCCGATCGACCAGGTCCTTCACGCCCGCACGCTCCTCATATTCCTGGGGCAGGGTGATGCGGATCAGGCTGCGGCTGGCGGGGTCCATGGTGGTTTCGCGCAGCTGGCCGGGGTTCATCTCGCCCAGGCCCTTGAAGCGCGCGACGTCGACCTTCTTACCCTTGAACGCCGTGCGCTCCAGCTGGGCGCGGTGGGCGTCGTCGCGGGCGTAGAGCGACTTGGCGCCGACCGTCAGGCGATAGAGCGGCGGCTGGGCCAGATACAGGTGCCCGCGACGGACAAGGTCGGGCATTTCCTGGAAGAAGAAGGTCATCAGCAGCGTGGCGATATGCGCGCCGTCGACATCGGCGTCGGTCATGATGACGATCTTTTCGTAGCGCAGCTGGGTCGGGTCGCAATCCTTGCGCGTGCCGCAACCCATGGCCAGGGTCAGGTCGGCGATTTCCTGGTTCTGGAGGATCTTGGCCGAGGTCGCCGAGGCCACGTTCAGGATCTTGCCACGGATGGGCAGGATCGCCTGCGTCTTGCGGTCGCGCGCCTGCTTGGCCGAGCCGCCCGCCGAGTCGCCCTCGACGATGAACAGCTCGGTGCCTTCCGGGCTGTCAGCCGAACAGTCGGTCAGCTTGCCGGGCAAGCGCAGCTTGCGCGCGGAAGTCGCGGTCTTGCGCTTGACCTCGCGCTCGGCCTTGCGACGCAGCCGCTCGTCCATCCGGTCGAGCACATAGCCGAGCAACGCCTTGCCGCGATCCATGTTCGCCGACAGATAATGGTCGAAATGGTCGCGCACCGCCTTTTCGACCAGGCCCGCTGCCTCCGGGCTGGTCAGTCGATCCTTGGTCTGGCTCTGGAATTGCGGTTCGCGGATGAAGACCGAGAGCATCAATTCGGAGCCGACCATGACGTCGTCGGCGGTGATATCCTTGGCCTTTTTCTGGTTCACCAGCTCGCCGAACGCGCGCAGGCCGCGCACGAGCGCCTGGCGCAGGCCCTGTTCATGGGTGCCGCCATCGGGGGTCGGGATGGTGTTGCAATACCAGCTATAGCTGCCGTCGCTCCAGAGCGGCCATGCGACCGCCCATTCGACGCGGCCCTGCTCGCCGGGGAAATCCTGGTTGCCGGAGAAGAAATCGGCGGTGGCGCATTCCCGGCCGCCGATCTGTTCCTTGAGATGGTCGGCCAGGCCGCCGGGAAACTGGAAGACCGCGTCCGCCGGCGTGTCGTCGGTGATCAGCTCGGGCGCGCAGTGCCAGCGTATCTCGACGCCCGCGAACAGATAGGCCTTGGAGCGGACCAGCTTGTGCAGCCGCGTGGGCTTGAAGTTCAGCTCGGGCCCGAAAATCTCGGTGTCGGGGGTGAAGGCCACGCTGGTGCCGCGCCGGTTGGGGGCCGCACCGACCGTCTCCAGCGCGCCCAGCGTTTGGCCTCGCGCGAAACGCTGGCGATAGAGGATACGCTCCCGCGCCACCTCGACCACCGTGTCCGACGACAGCGCGTTGACCACCGAGATGCCGACGCCGTGCAGACCGCCGGAAGTCGCATAGGCCTTGCCGGTGAACTTGCCGCCCGAGTGGAGCGTCGACAGGATCACCTCCAGCGCCGACTTGTCCGGGAATTTGGGATGCGGATCGACCGGAATGCCGCGCCCATTATCGACGATGGTCAGGCGGTTGCCCGGCTCCAGCTTGACCTCGATCCGGTTGGCATGGCCCGCCACCGCTTCGTCCATGGCGTTGTCGAGGACTTCGGCCGCCAGATGGTGGAGCGCGCGCTCGTCGGTGCCGCCGATATACATGCCCGGGCGGCGACGCACCGGCTCCAGCCCCTCCAGCACCTCGATCGAGGAGGCGTCATAGGCGGGTTGGGGACGGGCACCGCCCGCGAACAGATCATTGGACATAACGGGAACTATAGGCGGTGCAGGACGCTTGCGCCAGCGCCCTGGCGCGTTGCGCAAATGCAACAAAGCTTTGCCGATATTCTAACGTGGGATATTTTCACCGACCCGGACCGTTACCGCGATACCTTTATGCCAAGGGTACGGGAGTGATAATGATGAAATTCTGGATGGCGGGGGCCATGGCCTCGGCGTTGATCGCCGCGCCTGCGATGGCGCAGGACAGCAGCTATGCCGGCGAGGACGCTGCGCCTTTCTCCGGCGTCTATGTCGGCGGCAGCTTCGGCTATGACGTGCAGCCCAACGATGTCGGCTCGCGGTTCCTGTTCGACCGCAACCTCGACGGCCGCTTCGGCGACGTGGTGACGACCTCGACCGGTGCCAACGCCTTCTCGCCGGGCTTCTGCAACGGTCGTGCGCGCAGCACCCTGTCGCCGCAGAACGCCGCGACGGGCTGTGACAACGACAAGGACGGCATCGCCTATTATGGCCGCGTCGGCATCGACCATCAGGCGGGCAACATCGTGTACGGTGCGGTCGGCGAGTTCGGTAAGTCGGAAATCACCGACAGCGTCTCGGCCTTCTCGACCACCCCGGCCTGGTACACCTTCACGCGCAGCATCGACTGGGAAGCCTCGGTCCGTGGTCGCCTGGGCTATGCGGCGAACAACACGCTGTTCTACGGCACGTTCGGCGGCGGCTATGCCCGCATCAACCGTGAGTTCGCGACCTCGAACGGCGCCAACGCCTTTGCTCTCAGCGGCAAGCGCAACCAGTTCGGTTTGCTTGGCGGCGGCGGTATCGAACAGAAGATCGGGCGCAACTTCTCGATCGGCATGGAATATATGTACCACCAGTATCAGGACGACGACACGCGCGTCCGCGTGACTCAGGGTTCGGCGCCCGCGACGAACCCGTTCGTGCTGGCCCCCAACACGGCCGGTACGGATCTCCGTCGCTCGGACGACAAGTTCCGCTGGCATTCGCTGCGCGCGACGGCGGCGTTCCGCTTCTGATGCGAGCCGCGCCCCGTCGCTTGAGGAAAGCGGCGGGGCGGGCGCTTCGACTTCGCTCAGAGTGAACGGCGGCGGCGCCTCATGGCTCGCCCTCCGTCCGGCCCGAGCGACGTCGAAGAGCACGGCATGACGCCAGCCACGAAAAAGCCCGCCGGTTACGAAACCGGCGGGCTTTTTTGATTCGTCCGAACCCGATCAGCGAACGCGCGGGCCGCCGAAGGGCAGGGGCGGCGGCGGACGGCGGTCGCGGCGCGGCAGCTGTGCCTGATAGGCATGGCCGCAATGCGCGACGCAGTACGGGAAGCCCGGATTGACCTTGTCGCCACAGAAGTGGAAGTCCGGCTCACCCGGATGGCCGATCGGCCACTTGCAGATGCGATCGTTCAGCTCGAGCAGCGAGGTCTTGCCCGCCATCTCGGGGCTGGGCTTGGCCGGGACCAGGCGACGCGGCGGGGCGGGCGAGGGCGGCGGCTGCTGCTCGCCGGGCGACTGGCGGACAAAGCCGCCAGGGCCGACCGAGCGCAGGATCGGCTGCGGCTCGCGCACCGGTGCGGCTTCGACTTCGGCTTCCGGTTCGTCCTCGACCTCGGGCTCGGCGCGAATCGGTTCGGGCTCCGGTTCCGGCGCGGGAGGGGGCGGCGGCGCGGCGACGACCGGCTCGGCGGCGGGGGCAGGCTCGCTGGCCTTTACCGGCGACGGGCGCGCCTGAAGGCCCAGGCGGTGCGCCTTGCCGATCACCGCATTGCGGCTGACCCCGCCCAGTGCTTCGGCGATCTGGCTGGCGGTCTGTCCCGCCTCCCACATCGTCCTGAGCGTATCGATCCGCTCATCGGTCCACGACATTCGAAACCTTTCCTTACTTCATCATCGCAACCGCCGATCATCGTACCGGGTTGCGGGCGGCCACGGCAACGGTTACGCGCTATGGCGATGAGCAGCCAGCCCCCTATCGGCGAAATTCCCTCGGCGGTGCGTGCCGCCCCCGGTGAGCCCGTAATCCGGAACATCAACTGGGGCGGCCTCAAGACCCTCTATATCAAGGAGGTGCGCCGGTTCTTCAAGGTGCAGCTCCAGACGATCTGGGCTCCGTCGGTCACGACGCTGCTTTATCTCATCATTTTCACCACCGCGCTGGGTGGCCGCCATGCCGTCCCGGTCGCGGGCGCGCAGGTGCCGTTCGCCGATTTCATCGCGCCGGGCCTGATCGTCATGGGCATGATGAACAATGCCTTTGCGAACGCCAGCTTCTCGCTGCTGGTCGGCAAGATCCAGGGCACGATCGTCGACTACCTCATGCCGCCGCTGTCGACCGCCGAGTTGCTGGCCGCGCTGGTCGGCGGAGCGGTGACGCGCGCGGTGCTGGTCGGGGTGACCGTCTGGGCGGCGATGGCGATCTGGCCGGGCGTGCATGTGACGCCGCATGCGCTGTTCGCGGTGCTGTGGTTCGGCCTGCTGGGTTCGATCTTCCTGGCGTTGCTGGGCGTGCTGACCTCGATCTGGGCGGAGAAGTTCGATCACGCCGCGGCCGTCACCAATTTCGTGGTCGTGCCGCTGTCGCTGCTGTCGGGCACCTTCTATTCGGTCGACGGCCTGGCCCCGGCCTTCCGCGCGATCAGTCACGCCAACCCGTTCTTCTACGTCATTTCGGGCTTTCGTTACGGCTTTCTGGGCCTGGCCGACTCGCCGGTGACGCTGGGCGGGTTCGTCGTGCTGGGCATCGACATCGCCATGGCCGTCCTCTGCTATGTCCTGCTGCGCAAGGGCTGGAAGCTGAAGAACTGAAACGGATCAGGTTTTTCCGGTTTTTTAACCGAACCGCTGCTAAGGCGGGTTTCTGCTTTCAGTAGCGGAAATCTCCCTCGTCCGGGTCATCAGCATGCCCGGCCAGGTCCTTGGCGGGGCTGATCTTTCGGCCCCGCCGTTTCTTACCCTGCCATAACCCCGGCATTGCAACGGCGCGCCAATGGGCGTAGCGATCGCGCCCATCATGACATCTTCTGCTCCCATGGCGGTCGTGCTCGTTTCGGGCGGGCTGGACTCGATGATTTCCGCTGCTTCGGCCAAGGCCGCCGGCTATCGCGTGCTCGCGCTGTCGGTCGATTATAACCAGCGGCACAAGGTCGAGCTCGCCGCCGCCGCGCGCGTCGCCGAGTCGCTGGGCGCCGAGCGCCACATCGTCCTGCCGATCGACCTGTCCGCGTTCGGTGGATCCGCGCTGACCGCCGATATCGACGTGCCCAAGGACGGCGTCCAGCCGGGCATTCCCGTCACCTATGTCCCCGCCCGCAATACGATCTTCCTCAGCCTGGCGCTGGGCTGGGCCGAGGCGGCGGGCGCGCGGGACCTGTTCATCGGGGTCAATGCGCTCGACTATTCGGGCTATCCCGACTGCCGCCCCGAGTTCATCGCCGCCTTTGAGGGGCTGGCCGAGATCGCGACCAAGGCGGGCGTCGAGGGGCAGCCGTTCAAGATCCACGCGCCGCTCCAGCACATGACCAAGGCCGACATCGTGCGCGAAGGCACGCGGCTGGGCGTCGACATGGGGCTGAGCTGGTCCTGCTACGACCCGACGCCTGAGGGGCTGCACTGTGGCGAATGCGACAGCTGCCGCCTGCGCTCCAAGGGGTTCGAGGAAGCGGGTATCCCCGATCCGACCGCCTATGCGGTCAAGCCGCAGGACTGAGGCGGTGAGCTACGCCGTCAAGGAGATGTTCCTGACCCTTCAGGGTGAGGGCGTGCAGGCCGGGCGGCGCGCGGTGTTCGTGCGCTTCGCCGGATGCAACCTGTGGTCGGGGCGCGAGCAGGACCGGGCGAACGCGATCTGCCGTTTCTGCGACACCGATTTCGTCGGAGTCGACGGCCTGGGCGGCGGGCGTTTTGCCGATGCAGGCGCGCTGGTCGCGGCGGTCGAGGGTTTCTGGGGCGGATCGCGGGACGAGCGTTTCGTCGTGCTGACCGGGGGCGAGCCGATGCTCCAGGTCGACGATGCGCTGGTCGATGCGCTCCATGCGGCGGGCTTCTTCATCGCGATTGAGAGCAACGGCACGATCGCGGCGCATCCGCGCATCGACTGGGTGTGCATCAGCCCCAAGGCGGGATCGGACGTCGTCCAGCGTTCGGGCCAGGAATTGAAGCTGGTCTGGCCCCAGGCGGGGATCGATCCCGCCGAGGTCGAGAACTGGGATTTCGCGAATCACCTGCTTCAGCCGCTCGACGATCCGCAGGCGGAGGCGCATCGCGAGGCGTGTATCGCCATGGTGATGGAGCGGCCGCGCTGGCGGCTGACGCTCCAAACGCACAAGATGCTGGGGTTGCGGTAAACTCCCTTCCTCCCCTGCAAGGGGAGGTGGCAGGCCGTTAGGCCTGACGGAGGGGTGTCCTGCTCTCGATAGGGTGACACCCCTCCACCAGCTTCGCTGGTCCCCCTCCCCTTAAAGGGGAGGAACATTTCTCAGTGAACGAACCGCGCCACCACGTCGCGGTAGCTGCGCGAAACCTTCACCTGCGCCCCCGATTCGAGCAGCAGGAAACATTCGCCGTTGGTGTGCGGCTTGACTTGCTTGACCAGGTCGAGATTGACGATGGTCGAGCGGTGCACCCGCTGGAACCGACGCGGATCGAGCCGCTTTTCCAGGTCCTTCATCGTCTCGCGCAGCACCAGCGAGTTGTCGCCGGTGTTGATGACCATGTAATCGCCCGCCGCCTCGATCATTTCGATCGTGTCGACATCGACGCGGAAGATCTGGCCGCGGTCCTTGATGTTGATCAGCTTCTCGAACCGGCTCGACGCCACTTCGCCGCCCTCGCTCAGGTCCGTGACCGCGTCGGGAGCGTGTTCGGCGAGCACTTCCTTCAGCTTCTCGACCTCGCCCGCGCCGCGCTTCTCGTTCAGGCGCTGGCGCACGCGGTCCAGCGTATCGGCCAGGCGCGCTTCCTCGACTGGCTTCATCAGGTAATCGACCGCCTGCGCCTCGAACGCGCGCAGGGCATGGTCGGAATAGGCGGTGACGAAGACGAACAACGGTGGTTCGACCTCCATCAGGCCCTGGATCACCGAGAAACCGTCGAAACCCGGCATCTGGATGTCGAGGAAGACGAGGTCGGGCTTGTGCGTCTTGATCGCGCGGATCGCCTCGCGCCCGTTCGAGCAACGCTCGATAATCTCGACGTCGTCGTGCGCCTGGAGACGGATCTCCAGTCCCTGGATCGCCAGGGGCTCGTCGTCGACGAGGATGGTGCGGATGGTCATGCGGCCTCTCTGTTCACATTCTCAAGCTGGAAGGGGATCTCGATCTCGACCGAGAATCCGCCAGCCGGCGCGGAGCGGGATTCGAAACGATGGTCCGGGCCATAGGCCTGGGCCAGCCGTTCGCGGATATTGGACAGTCCAACGCCGGTCGAAACGCTTGAGGAATGACGGATTTCGTGCAAGCCGGGGCCGGTGTCGGATACGGCGATCCGCACCCGTTGCCCGACCAGTCGCACATCGACCCGAATTTCCGCGCCTTCTTCCTGTGGCGTGACGGCGTATTTGATAGCGTTCTCGACCAGCGGTTGCAGCAGCAGCGAGGGCAGGCGCGCCCGCTCGGCCCGCGGGTCGATCTCGAAACTGGGACGCAGGCGATCTTCGAAGCGCATCTTTTCGATTTCGAGATAGAGTTTCAGTGTTTCAACCTCTTGCGCCACGGTCACATGCGCCGTGGGCTCATTCGCCAGCGTGTAGCGCAGGAAGGCTGACAGCCGGCTTAACATCGCGTTCGCCCGCTCGGTCTGTTTCAGCAGCACCAGCGTCGAGATCGAGTTCAGCGTGTTGAACAGGAAATGCGGGTTCAGCTGATAGCGCAACATCGCCAGTTGCGCGGTCGACGCCTGGAGCTCCAGCGCGCGCATCTCGTCGATCTGGCTCTCGACGATCAGATAATAGTTGATCGCGAAGTACAGCGCCGACCAGCCCGCCAGCACCTCGAAGGTGATGAACAGGTTGCCGAGCAGCAGCGAGACGGTGACCCCCGGCTGGGTCGTGGTGATGAACGAGAAGGAAAAGGCGTTGAGCGCGGCATAGAGGAAGGTCGCGGCGGCCAGCGTCGCCAGCGTCAGGAACACCCCCATCAGCCGCGGCAGCCGCCGGTAATAGCCGTACAGCGTCGAGAGCAGCAGGGTGATGCAGTAACCCAGGATCGCCTCGATGATGATCGGGATGATCTTCTCGAGCGAAAAGCCGTTGGACACGCCCACCACCGAGCGCTGGACCAGATAGCCCGACCAGCCGACCGCCTGCAGCGTCCAGAAGGCACGGGCCTTGTTCTCGAAAAACGGCCGGACCGAGGGTTTGTCGGTGGCGGCGGAGGACGCGTACGGGGTCGCGACGGGCGAATGCATGGCCATGGCCGGGCGACACCTACACGGCCTGAGGGGGAAGGGCAAAGTCTGCGAAAGGGCAAAAAGAAAGGACCGCCCTTCCCAAAGGAAGGGCGGCCCCGAACCGATCCGGCGTGAAAGCCGGGGCGAATCTTAGAACTGGGTGTTCAGCGACACGATCAGCGCGCGCGGCGAACCGATCTGCACGAACGGCAGCGACGAGACGACATTGGCCGTCTGCCCCGCCTGACCCATGCCGCCGACATAGAAGGTGTTGAACACGTTCTGCAGGTTCACCTGGATATAGGTCTTGTTGGTGCCGATGCCAGTCCAGCCGAGCGCGATCCGCGCGTCCAGATCGACGGTCGTGTAGCCCGGCGCATAGGCGCCGTAGGTCTGGTACTGAATGCCGCGCGTGCCGGTAAACGACGCAGGCACGTTGCTGACCGTCGGGCAGACACTGTTGATCAGCGCCACGGTGCAGGCGAACTGCGGCAGGTTCTGGTCGTTCAGGTAACGACGACCGGTCCGCTTGGCCTGGATGCCGAGATCGACGGGGCCGAGCGTCGCCTGAGCGCGACCACCGAAGGTGTAGACCGGTGCACCCGACTCCCGCTTGCCAGCAGTCAGCGCATAAACCGGGGCACCGGGGCCCGAGCAGTTCGAGGTGGTGTTCGCGGCGGTCAGCGTGGTCGGGCAGCGACCCAGCACGACGTCGTTCTTGATTTCCGACTTCAGGTACGAACCGAAGACGTAGAGCATGACGTCGTCGACCGGACGATAGGCGATCGAGCCATCGATGCCGTACTTATCGACGCGGCCCAAGTTGCGATAGATCGTCTGCTGCGTGTCGACGTCATAGGCCGAGGCCAGACGGTTGCTGAACTTGGTGTACCAGAGGCCCAGCTGCGCCTGAATGCGGCTGGTGGTGTAGCGGGCGCCCAGGTCGAAGTTGTCCGAGAATTCGGGCTTCGGATTGGCCGCCTCGGTGTTCGCCGGATAGTATAGCGTCTGGTAAAGATTGTCGGTGCCCGGAACCTGGAAACCACGCGAGTAATTCGCGAAGACCGAGGCATTGCTGTCGAGGCGATAGGTGAAGCCCGCGCTCGGCAGGACGCGGTTGTAGCGCAGGACGCGCTGCTGCGGCGCCGCAAAGCCGGTCACCGTGTTGGTGGTGGCGTTGTACGAATACGGGTTCGCGGCCGCATAGGCGGCGTTGGCCGCATCGTTGCCACGACCCAGGCAGTCGACATTGCCGCTGCCCGAGGTGACGAAGCAGAAGTTGTTCAGGTCGCGCTTGAACCACGGTGCGCGGATGCCCGCCTGGATGGTCAGCGTGTCGTCGAAGAACTTGCCGGTATATTCGCCCGACAGCTGATCCAGGATCGCGAACGACTGGCGGTCACGCTTCTGGACCACCGAGCCGTTGACGGCGAGGATCGGGTTGTTGACCGGGAAGACGTCGAACGGCCGGCCGTTCAGCTGGAGATAGCCCAGCTCGCCGGTCTGACGGTGACGCGCATATTCGTGCGTGTAGGCGACACGGATCGTCTGGCCACGCGCGATGTCGTAGCGCAGCGACGAGATGAGGCCGTAGCGGCGCGTAACCGTCTGGCTGGGGGCGAGCAGGGTGACGCCGCCATTGGTCGTGGTGCTGCCGACGGTGGTGGTGCGATCGAGCACGTCGCCGTCACCGTTCAGGTCGCGGCCAAAATAATAGTTGTTACCGATGAAGCCGTAGAAGGTCTGGCCGTTGCGGGCGGTAAAGGCGCCTTCCTGGCCGCGCACCGTGCCGCCGCCATTGGCCTTGGTGTACTGGAAATACGGGTCGGCCGACAGGACGAGGTTATCGGCGAGCGTGAAGCGCGAGTTGACGCGGATGTTGGCGGTGTTCGACGGGTTGTAACGCTCGTCGAAGGTGGTGCCGCAGCTGTTGGGCACGTCGTTGACGCCCGCATTGGCCGTAGCGATCTGGCAGCGTGCGACCGAATAGGGCAGCTCGTCGCGGCTGTTGGGGAAGCGGTTGCTCGACCCGGTGCCGGCGGTGCGGATCGCGCCGACGTTCAGGACCGGGGGATTCGCGGCCGACGTGCCGGTACCTGTTACGTTGCTGTATACATTGGTGTCGTTGCGCAGCGGGGCTGAGCCGAAGAAGTTGTTGCGCAGCTGATTGTAGTGGCCCGACACGGCGATGAAGTCGCCGTTGCTGCCGACCGGCTGATAGACCTTGGCGTTATACTGCTGCTTGTCGATCTTGCCGAAGTTGTTGAACACCACGTCGTTGGTGGCGTTGCTGCCCGCGATCCAGGCCTTGGTGCCCCAGGGGGTGAAGACGCCGGTGTTCACCACGCCGAATACGCGGAAGAAGCTGTAGTCGCCGACCGAGCCGACCATGCGCGCACCGAAATTGTCGGTCGGGATCAGGCTGCGATAATTGACGGTCGAACCGGTCGCGCCGGGGGTGGGCGAGTCCACGTCGGTGGTGCCCAGGTTGACGTTGACCTGCTCGATCAGTTCGGGGTCAAGCTGCTGGTTCGAGTAGATCGCATAGTTGCCGGTGTCGTTCAGCGGAATGCCGTCGAAGGTCTGGCTGATGCGGGTCGAGTCGAAGCCGCGGATGGTCAGCGTGCCGCCGGCCGAACCGAACGGGTCGTTGTTCTGGAAGCTGACGCCCGGCAGGTTGTTGATGATTTCGTTGACGCTCTGGCCCGGGGTCTGGCGGCTGATGAACTGCTGCGTCAGCACCGCCTTGTTGCGGGTGGTGTCGACGGTCTTGACGCCGCCCACGCTGTCATTGCGATTGCCGGTGACGACGACTTCTTCGGCATCCACCGAGCCGGTCGACTGCGCCGACGCTGCGGCCGGAATGGCGAGCGCAACGACGGCCGCGCCCAGGAAAAGCGAATTACGCATAAATCAAAGGTCCCCTTTTCGCGCGCGAAGCGGCGCGGTCCGGCCGTTTTTCGGCTCGGTTGAGCGTGCCCCTGCGCTACGAACATTGCCGTTATGTTACAAAGTTCATGGCGGTGACAGGGGGGACTTCACTCATTCGTCAAGCGTTGCAGTTTGGCAACGGTAATGGGAGCGGTATCGGCGCTATCGCCTTCATTCGGTTCCGGAATTTGCGCACTGTCCGCCTGCATGGGGTCCTGCGGAGGGTGCAGTAAGTCCCGCCGGGCCATACGAGCCGGAACCCAGATCATGACGATGCCGTCACGATCCCGCCATCCTCAACTCGCCGCGACCAGTGCGTTCCAGTCGGCTTCGTTGATCACCCGGATGCCCAGGTCCTGCGCCTTTTTCAGCTTCGATCCTGCCCCCGGTCCGGCGATCAGAAGGTCGGTCTTGGCCGATACCGAGCCAGAGACGCGGGCGCCCAGCGCCTCGGCCTGCGCCTTGGCCTCGTCGCGCGACAGGGTTTCGAGCGTACCGGTGAAGACCAGGGTCTTGCCGGTCACCTCCGATTCGCGGGTCTGGTGGACGGTGTCGGCGGGCGTGACTTCGCTCAGCAGGTCGTCGACGACGGCGCGGTTATGCTCCTCGACGAAGAAGTCGAGGAGGGCGTCGGCGACTTCGGGGCCGATCTGCGGCGTGTCGATCGCGGCGACGATGGCGCGCTGGCGGCGGAGTTCGAACTTGCGCTCGGGTTCCCCCAGGGCAGGGACGGTTTCGGCACGGACCTGGAGCGCGGCATCGATCATCGCGCGGAAACCGGCCATCGAGACGAAGCGGCGGGCCAGGTCACGCGCGGTGATCTCGCCGACATGGCGGATGCCCAGCGCAAAGAGGAAGCGGTCGAGCGAGATGTCGCGCCGCGCGTCGATGGCGGAGAGCAGCTTGTCGACCACCAGTTCCGACATGCGCTCGCGCTGGATCAGCGCCTCGCGATGCTTGTGTAGACGGAAGATGTCGGCGGGTGAGGCGATGAGGCCGTCGCGGAAGAATTCCTCGACGCGCACCAGCCCCAGGCCGGTAATGTCGAAGGCATGGCGCGAGACGAGGTGGATCAGGCGTTCCACGCGCTGCGCCGGGCAGATCAAGCCGCCGGTGCAGCGGATGACGACCTCGCCCTCCTCGCGCGTGGCGAGGCTGCCGCATTCGGGGCAGTGGTCGGGGAAGACGAAGGGTTCGCGCGCCACGTCGCGGGTCAGGTTCTCGACGATCTGCGGGATGACGTCGCCCGCGCGTTGCAGGACCACGCGGTCGCCGGGGCGAACGCCCAGCCGCTCGATCTCGTCGGCATTGTGCAGTGTCGCGTTGGTTACGACGACGCCGCCGACCGTCACCGGCTCCAGCCGAGCGACCGGGGTGAGGGCGCCGGTGCGGCCGACCTGGATGTCGATTTTCTCCAGCGTGGTCTGGGCGCGCTCGGCGGGGAATTTGTGTGCGATCGCCCAGCGCGGCGTGCGCCCGACAATGCCGAGTCGCGCCTGCCAGTCGAGCCGGTCGACCTTGTAGACCACGCCGTCGATATCGAAGGGCAGGTCGGCGCGCTGCGTCTCGATGGTGCGATAGATGGCCAGCGCGGCGGCGGCGTCGGGCACGCGGGCAAAGGCGTCGGCGATGGGAAATCTCCAGCGCCGCCAAGCCTCGACCATGTCATATTGCGTCTCTACCCTCACCGCGCTCGCCTCGCCCCAGCCATGGGCGAGGAAGCGCAAGGGGCGCCCGGCCGTGATGGCGGGGTTCTTCTGGCGAAGCGATCCGGCGGCGGCGTTGCGCGGATTGGCGAACTGGCGCGCCTCCTTGCCGGTTTCGGCCGCTTCCTGCGCCAGCCGGGCGTTGAGCGCGGCGAAATCGGCCTTGCTCATATAGACTTCGCCGCGCACCTCGAACACGTTCGGCGCGTCGGCGGGCAGGGTGTGGGGAATGTCGGCGATGGTGCGGACATTCTCGGTCACGTCCTCGCCGATCGCGCCATCGCCGCGCGTCAGTGCCTGGACCAGGCGTCCGTCGACATAACGCAGCGAGCAGGACAGGCCATCGATCTTGGGCTCGGCGGTCAGGGTAACGGGTTCGTCCTCGGCCAGCTTCAGATAGCGGCGGACGCGGCCGACAAACTCCTCGACCTCCTCGTCGGTGAAGGCGTTGTCGAGGCTGGTCATCGGCCGCGCGTGCGGCACCTTGGCCAGATGCGCGGCGGGGGCGGCACCGACCTGGGTATTGGGCGAGTCGCTGCGGATCAGGTGCGGGAAGGCGGTCTCGATCGCGGTGTTGCGGCGGACCAGCGCGTCATAATCGGCGTCCGAAATCTCGGGCGCGTCATCGGTATGATAAAGGCGGTTGTGATGGGCGATCTCGCGGGCGAGGCTGTTGAGCTGGGCGGCGGCTTCGAGATCGGTTTGCGGCAGGGGAAGCGGGGATGTCACGCGACCCGTGCTAGTCCAGCCCCGGTCACGGGATCAAGATGGCCCGAGCGCCAATCGGCGCGGGCAAGTCGGATCAGGGCTGGGGGTCGATAGGGGTTACGGAGAAGGACAGGGGCGCCATACCCATGGCGGCCTGATCCTCGGCCCCCTTTTCGGCAAGAAGCGCCCGCGCTTGGTCGAGATAGATCGCCACATGCTGCAATTCCAGCCGGTCAGCCAACGCAATGCACGACTGCACACGCTCCATCAGCACGGTCATATCGTTTGCGGCGTCGGGCAGGGGAGCGGCGGTCAATTTGTTCAACATCGGATACGTCCTGCAAACAGGCGTTAGGACGCGTTAACCATCCGCTGCTTGCTATCACTTACAAAATCTTTTTCCAATGTCTGGCTGTCATGGCTCCAGCAACCGGTCGGCTTGGGCACGCGCTTCGTCGGTGATCGTCGCACCCGACAGCATCCGGGCGATCTCCTCGCGCCGTTCGACCGCGCTCAGGCCACGAACGCCGGTGCGGGTGACGGTGCCGTCATGGCTCTTGGCGATCAGCAGATGTGCCGCGCCGCGTGCCGCGACCTGCGGGCTGTGGGTCACGACCAGCAGCTGCGTCCGCTCCGCGAGCCGGTGGAGGCGGTCGCCGATCGCCGAGGCGACCGCACCGCCGACGCCGCGGTCGATTTCGTCAAAGACCATCGTCGATGCGCCGCCTTCCTCCGCCAGCGCGACCTTCAACGCCAAAAGGAAACGTGACAATTCGCCGCCGCTGGCGATCTTCATCAGCGGTGCGAAGGGGGCGCCGGGATTGGTCGAGATTTCGAACTCGACCCGGTCCTTGCCCGCCGCCGACCAGCCCGAGGGTTCGAGCGGCGCGACGATCGTTCGAAAACGCGCGGCATCGAGCTTCAGCGGGGCCAGCTCACCCTTTACCGCCCGGTCCAGCCGCTCGGCGGCGGCGATGCGCGCGCTCGACACCTTGGCGGCGGCCTGGTCGAAGGCGGCGCACGCACTGGCGACCGCCGCTTCCAGTCGCCCGATTCCTTCCTCGCCCGCGTCGAGGCGCTCGAGTCGCCCGCGCAACTGTTCGGTCAGGTCGGCCAGATCGTCGGGCTGGACGCGATGCTTGCGCGCCATGCCGCGCAACTCGAACAGCCGTGCCTCGTCCTCTTCCAGCGCGCGCGGGTCATAAGCGAGTTCGCGCTGCGCCTCGACCAGCCGATCCTCGGCCAGCGACGCCTCGATCACCGCGCGGTCGATGGCGGCGAGGGCCTCGGCGAGCGCGGGATGGTCCTCGCCGATCCGCTCCAGCACGCGGGCCGCCTGGCGCAGTCCGGCCAGCGCGCCGTCCGATCCTTGCAGATGCTCGTCGATCGCGCCCAGTTCGTCGGCGATCTTTTCCGATCGCTGCATGGTGCGGCGGCGATCGGCCAGTGCTTCTTCCTCGCCCGGTTCGGCTGCGAGCTTGGTGAGTTCGGCGACCGCATGTTCCAGCCACTCGCGATCGCGGGCCGCCGTCTCGATCTCGTCGCGCGCGGCGCTCAGGGCGGCCTCCGCCTCGCGGAACCGGGTCCAGGCGGCAGCGACCGCGCTTGCATCGACCCGTCCGAAGCTGTCGAGCATCGTCCGGTGACCGCGCGGGTTCAGCAAGCCGCGATCGTCATGCTGGCCGTGGATTTCGACCAGGAAAGGCGCGATCTCGCGCAGCAGCGCGGCAGAGGCGGGCTGGTTGTTGACGAAGCCACGGCTGCCGCCATCGGCCTTGACCTGACGGCGTACGATCAACGGCTCGCCCGCCTCGATCTCAATTCCCGCGTCGTCGAGGATCGCGGCGAGGCGGCTGTCGGGGGCGGGGGGCTCGAAACTGGCGGTGACGATCGCCTGGCCGGCACCATGCCGCACCAGTCCGCTGTCGCCACGCCCGCCCAGCGCCAGGCCCAGCGCATCGAGCAGGATCGACTTGCCCGCCCCGGTCTCGCCCGTCAGGACGCCCAGGCCACGGCCGAAATCGAGGTCGAGCGCCTCGATCAGGACGACATCACGAATGGACAGCGCGGTCAGCATAGGCCGCGATATAAAGCGAAATGCCGCGCGATGTTATCCCCCCGCGGCGAAAATGATCCCGATTTGTTCGGGAGGCATCTATTCCTCCCCGGCACGGGGAGGGGGACCAGCAAAGCTGGTGGAGGGGGATCGCCACACAGGACATGCCTTGTGGAAGCCCCCCTCCGTCAGGCCTGTGGCCTGCCACCTCCCCGTACCGGGGAGGATAAGGTGTTTAACCCGTCGGCGAGCTGTTGTTGCCGGTCGGGGTCGGACGGCCCGGCGCGGCAGCGCTGGGCGTGACGGTGCCGCCACCGCCGCCTGGCAGGCCGACATTGACCGAACCCGGCGTGCCGGTCGGCACCACGGGCTGGCCCGGCTGAATCGCGGGAATCGGCTCCACCGGATATTCGCGCATCAGCTTGTAAGCGCGGTTGTACCAGTCGGTGCCCGGATAGTTGGCGCCCAGCACGGCGGCCGACCGCTCGGCCTCGGGACGTACGCCCAGCGCCAGATAGGTTTCGGTCAGGCGCATCAACGCCTCGGGCGTGTGGCTGGTCGTCTGATATTTGTCGATGACGGTGCGGAAGCGCATCGACGCGGCCAGCCACTGGTGGCGGTCCTCGTAGAAGCGGCCGATCTCCATCTCCTTGCCCGCCAGATGGTCGTTGACCAGATCGACCTTCAACCGCGCATCGGCGGCATAGCGGGTGTTGGGATAGCGGCGCATCAGCTCGCCCAGCGCGTCGAGCGCCTGGCGGGTGATCTTCTGGTCGCGGGTCACGTCCTGGATCTGCTCGTAATAGCCGAGCGCGATCAGGTAATAGGCATAGGGGGCGTCGCGGTTGCCGGGATGGACCGCCAGGAAGCGCTGCGCCGACTGGATCGACTGGGTATATTCGCGACCCAGATAATAGCTGAACGCACTCATCAGCTGCGCGCGGCGAGCCCAGACCGAATAGGGGTGCTGTCGCTCCACCTCGTCGAAGAGCAGCGCGGCCTCCTTGTAGCGGCGCTGGTCGAGCCGGTTCTTGGCGGCCGTGTACAGCGTGCCGACGTCGCGCGCGACATAGGGCAGGTCGGTGCGGGTACGGTTGCGGGCACAACCCGCGATCGGAAGGGCCAAAGCGGCGATGAGCGCCAGCGACAGCGCACGGGAACGGGGGTTACGCATCGCGCATGTCCTTAGCGCAGGCGAACGGCCGGGAACAGTCCCTCCGCACATATGGTTGGCGAGCGGTCGGCGCGGGCAATTCCGGGGTCGAACGACTTGCCATCGGCGCGGCGATCGCGGCATGGACGGCAGCGAAGGTGCCGGGGTGGAACGCCGCCCCGTACCAACGGTTTCACCGACGCCCGATCGTGAAGGAATCCCTGAATCATGCCCGCCACGCTGCTCCACACCCACCGCGTCGAAAAGCCCTGGGGCCGCCACACGCTCTATCCGGGGTTCGAGGATGTCGCGCCGGGTGGCGCGCCGATCGGCGAGGTCTGGTTCCAGGAACCCGGCGACACCTCGCCCGACCTGCTCATCAAATATCTGTTCACCAGCGAGAAGCTGTCGGTGCAGGTCCATCCCGATGACGAACAGGCCCATGCCCGCGGCCTGCCGCGCGGCAAGGACGAATGCTGGACGATCCTGACCGCCGAGCCCGATTCGACCATCGCGCTGGGGCCCAAGGCGACGATGACCAAGGAACAGCTGCGCAGCGACGCGCGCGACGGTTCGGTCGAGGCGGATCTAGACTGGGTGCCGGTCAAGGAAGGCGACTTTTATTATGCCCCTTCGGGCACGATCCACGCGATCGGCGCCGGGCTGACCGTGATCGAAGTGCAGCAGAACAGCGAGACGACCTATCGCCTGTACGATTATGGCAGCGACCGCGAACTCCATCTGGAGGATGGCGTCGACGTTGCGCATCTGACTCCGTACCAGCCGATCGTGTCGCCGGGCGCAGCAGGCGAGGGCCGCGACATTCTGGTCGAGGGGCCCAAGTTCGTGCTGGAACGCTGGGCGGCCGGGGACCATGCCGTGGCGCTGCCCGAGGGCAAGACCGCCTGGCTGATCCCGATCACCGGTTCAGGCAAAGTCGCGGATGTCGATTTTCACGCGGGGCATTGCGTGACCGTCACCGGGCATGAGACCGTCACGTTGTCGGCGGACGGCGACGCGCTATTCGCCTATGCGGGTACGCAGCGCCTGTAAGAGGCGTCTGGCCCTCTCTCCCCGATTCTGGGAGAGAGGGCTTACGGAATCTTAGAACAGCCCCGGCACGTCGCGCTGCGCGGCGGTCGGGCGGTCGGGCTGGACCAGCTTGCGCAGATCGTCGTTGCGGAACGCCTGTGCCGAGGCGGTCGCGGTGATCGGGGTGCAGCTCTTGCCCTGCAGGAAGTCGAGCGCGGCGCGGGTCGAGGCTTCCTGCGGATCGCCCATCTTGCGGGTCAGGTCGTCCGCCGCGCGACAGCTCGCGGGAACGACGCCTGCCAGGCCGCTATAATAATCGCCCTGCCGGTTCGCATTCTGGATCGCGATGGCGATGATGCGCAGGCGGTCGTCGCACTGCGCATTGTCGCGCGCGATCTGCCCCACCGGCTTGCCATAGGTGTTGGTGCCGATCAGCCCGGTGTTGCTGCCCATGTAGGGCAGGGTCCGGTTGAGCACGAGCTCGCTGGCCGAGGCGGTCGCGCCGGTGCCGATAAAGGCGATCCGGGTCGGCGTGATCGACTGCGACTGGGGTGAGAAATAGGTCGTCTGGTTGTTCGCCGACTTGCTGGCGCGATAGGCGGTATAGCCCATCACGTCGGACGACTGGCGCGCGCCGCCCAGCAGGTTGTTGAACAGGTCGGCGATATCGACGCTGCCACCGCCATTGTAGCGCAGATCGACCACGACCTGGGTGATGCCCTGCTGCTTGAAGGTCGCGAAGGCGGCGCGCAACTGCGGGTCCGCGGTGCTGATGAAGGTGCGCAGGTTGATATAGCCATAGCGCTGGCCGTTGTCGGTGATCACCTGCGCCCCGTAATTGGGCGACACCGGCTGGAGCGAATAGTCCGACTTGGCGAGCTGCACCGTACGGACCGCACCGGCAGGATCGGACACGCGCAGGAAGCGCGTCGTGCCCGCCGTGCTCGGCCCGAGCGCGTTGGACAGGCCGTTATTGGGATCGGCGGCGACGATGTCGGCAATGGTGCGGATATTGTCGGCGGTGGTGCCGATGCCCAGGATCGCCGTACCCCGGTCGATCCCGGCGGCGAGTGCCGCGCCGCCCTCGAACGACTCCGCGATCTGCAGCTTCGTCTGCCCCGCATCCGCCGCCAGCCGGAAGCCGAACCCCGCCGATGCGCCCGAGCTGTAATAGGCATTTTCTTCGGCGATCGAGGTGATGTAGGTGAAATAGCGATCCTTGCGCTGCGCCCGCGCCGTCGCAGTCAGTTCGTCGATATAGTCGCTGACCGTCTTATAGGGCGAGGGGTCGAGCGAGGCGGGCAGCGTCTCGGGGAACAGATACCATTCGTTCAACTGCGCGGCGGCCCAGTTCTGGCGATTGCGCAGCGAGCAGGCCGATTCGGTCGTGCCGGTCGTCGTCCCGCCGCCGGGATTGGTCGCGGCCCCACCACCGCTGCCGCCGCCATCGCCGCCGCCACAACCCGCCAGCGTCGCACCCAGTGCCAACACGGCACCCAGACGTCCGAATCGCGCCATCACATCCACCCCCCGAAGTCGACGGCAGATTAGCCGCCACATTCGATTGTGTCAGGCGCGATCTGTCGCATGGATGAACGGCCATGTGCGATGCCGTCATGATCCTTGTCGCAAAGGGGTGATATGTGGCCAGATGCCGACCATGGAGGCGACATCTTAACCAGATCGTTCCGAAATCGGAATCAATGGCGGCAAGCCGTGGGCGCGCGGCGGGAGTATCGAATGTCATGCTGAACGTTCTGACCCTGTCGAGCCTGTTTCCTGATGCGACGCGGCCCAATTTCGGCATCTTCGTCGAACGCCAGACCGCAGCGCTGGCGATGCGGCCGGGAGTGGCGGTGCGTGTCGTCGCGCCGATCGGCCTGCCGGTCTGGCCGCTGGCCGGGGCGCCGCGTTTCAAGGCGCAAGCCGCGCTGCCGCTCCGGGAGGACTGGTCGGGCCTCGACGTCTCGCGGCCGCGCTTCACCACATTGCCGGGGACGGGGGCGCGGTTTCATGTCCCGGCGATGCGGCGGGCACTTGTCCCCATGCTCGACCGGCTTCGCGACGAGCAGCGGTTCGACGTGATTGACGCATCCTTCTTCTTCCCCGACGGACCGGCGGCGGTCGCGCTGGGGCGGCGCTACGGCGTGCCGGTATCGATCAAGGCGCGCGGTGCCGATATCCACCATTGGGGCCATGCGCCCGCCACCCGGCGACAGGTGGCGCAGGCGGCGGCGCAGGCCGATGGCTTGCTCGCGGTCAGCGACGCGATGGCGGAGGATGTCGCCGCGCTCGGTGTCTCGCGCCACCGCATCCGCGTCCATCATACCGGCGTCGACCAGGCCCGGTTCCAGCCGATCGACCGCCTGACCGCCCGCGCGGCGCTGGGCATCACCGGACCGATGGTGGTGTCGCTGGGTGCTCTGATCCCGCGCAAGGGGCACGGTGTCGTCATCGACGCGGTGGCGCGCCTGCCCGGCGTCACGCTGGTCATCATCGGCGAAGGAGCGGACCGCGCCGCCCTGGCCGCGCGTGCCGAGCGACTGGGGGTGGCGGACCGGGTCAGGCTGGTCGGCGGCATGGCCCATGCCGCACTGCCCGAATGGCTGGGGGCCGCCGACGTGATGGCGCTGGCCTCGGTATCGGAAGGGCTGGCCAATGCCTGGGTCGAATCGATCGCCTGCGGGACGCCGGTCGTGATCACGCCCGCGGGCGGGGCGGCCGATGTGGTGACCAGCCGGGCGGCGGGACGCATCGCGCAGGCGGATGCCGACGCTTTCGCCACCGCGATCCGCGACCTGCTCGATCAGCCGCCCGACCCCTGGGCGACACGCGCGGCGGTGCGCGACTTCACCTGGCCCGCCAATGCGGCGGCGCTGCATTCGCATCTGGCGGAGCTGGTCGGGCGAGCGCGGTAGGCCCATATCGTTCCTCCCCTTGCGGGGGAGGAACGCTCAGGCGTCAAGCGGGTAGAGCGCGGCGGCCAGCTTGCGGCCTTCGCCGCGCAGCACGCCCCAGGCGCGGGCGGCGGCGCGGCTGTCCATCACCTCCACCCCCACACCACGCACCTCGAGCGCCGCGACCATGGCGGCGGGCGCACGGCGCAAGGTCGCGCCGGTGCCGAGCAGCAGGAACTCCGGCGCCTCGTCGACCAGCGCGGCCACCGCCTCGGCGGTCAGCGCCTCGAAGGGCGGAGGGCTCCACGGTTCGTGCCAGTCCGGCGCCAGCAGCAGTGCCGGATAGGCGATTTCGCCCACCCGAAAGCCCGTGGCGGCAAAGCCGCGGACGATCGGGCCGGGCGCGGTCGGATCACGCGTGATGCGGATCGAGTCGCTCATTGCGGGCGGCTCAGCTCTCGCGCGGGGTGATGCGCTCGGCGTCGGCCACCTTGCGCTTGTCGGTGGTGCCCGGCTTCTCGCGGTTCGGCTCGGCGCGCAGGCCCAGCGAGATCAGCAGCGAGGAGGAGACGTAGATCGACGAATAGGTGCCGACCACGATGCCCAAGATCATCGCCGCGGTGAAGCCGCGCAGCACATGGCCGCCCAGCAGCAGCAGCGCGATCAGCGCCAGCAGGATCGTGACCGAGGTCATGACCGTGCGCGGCAGCGTCTCGTTCACCGACAGGTTGATGATCTCGCGCATGTCCATCTTGCGATAGCGGCGCATATTCTCGCGGATGCGGTCGTCGATGACGATCTTGTCGTTGATCGAATAGCCGATGATGGTCAGGAACGCCGCGATGATCGTCAGGTCCAGCTCGAACTGGGTGATCGCGAAGAAGCCCAGCGTGACGAGAAGATCGTGGACGATGGCGACGATGGTCGACACGCCGAACTGCCATTCGAAGCGGAAGATCGCGAACAGGCCGATACCCAGGATCGCCAGCACCACCGCCAGCACGCCGTGCTTGATCAGTTCGTCGGAGACCTTGCCCGACACCGTGTCGTAACGGGTGAAGGTCGCGCCGGGGAATTGCTGGCCCAGCGCGGACTCGACCTTGCGCACGACGGCGTTGGTCGCGCCTTCGTCGTTGGACTTGGGCACCGGCAGGCGGATGCTGATGGTACGGCCGTCGCCGACTGTCTGGATATTGGCTTCGCCCACGCCCAGGCCGTCGACGACCGAACGGACCCGGTCGGCGGAAGGCGGGGTGGGGAATTTCTCCTCGATCATCAGGCCGCCGACAAAGTCGACGCCCAGATTGAGGCCCTTCACGAACGTCACGCCGACCGCCAGCAGGGTGAGCGCGAGCGTCAGCCCGAACGCCCAGCCGCGCAGGCGGACGAAATCGATGTTCGTGTTGTCGGGGACGAGTTTCAGGAGGCGCATGATCTGTTCTCCTGCCTCAAATGTTGATGGTCTTGGGCTTTTCGCGGCGCAACCACAGCGCCACGAGCATCCGCGTGAAGGTAACGGCGGTGAACACGCTGGTCACGATGCCGATCAGCAGCACGACCGCGAAGCCCTTGACGGGCCCCGAGCCGAGCACGAGCATGATCACACCCGAAATCGCATGGGTCACGTTCGCCTCGAAGATGGTGCGGCTGGCTTCCTTGTAACCCAGCTCGACCGCCTGGATGACGTTTCGCCCGCGCCGTCGCTCTTCGCGGATGCGCTCGTTGATCAGCACGTTGGCGTCGACCGCAGTGCCGATGGTCAGGATGAAGCCCGCGATACCCGGCAGGGTCAGCGTCGCGTTCAGCATCGCCATGACGGCCAGGATGACCAGCACGTTGATGACGACCGCAATGTTCGCATAGATGCCGAACCGGCCATAGGTGACGGTCATGAAGATGATGACCGCGACCGCGGCGATCGCCGAGGCGAGGATGCCCGCGCGGATCGAATCGGCGCCCAGGTCGGGACCGACGGTGCGTTCCTCGACGACCTTCAGGTCGATCGGCAGCTTGCCCGAGCGCAGCGAGATCGCCAGCTGGTTCGCCGTGTCGACGGTGAAGTTGCCGCTGATCGAGGCGCGACCGCCCAGGATCGGTTCGTTGATGTTGGGGGCCGACAGCACCTGCCCGTCGAGGATGATGGCGAAGGGCTTGCCGGTATTTTCCTGCGTGATGCGCGCGAACTTGCGCCCGCCCTGCGCGTCGAAGGTGATCGCCACCTGCGGCGCGTTGGTCTGCTGGTCGAACGTCTGCTGCGCGTCGATCAACTGGTCGCCCGAGATGATGACCGGCCGCTTGACCGCGATCACCGGCGCGCCGAGTGGATTGCCGGGATAGGGCAGGACCTGGCTGCCCGCCGGGGCATTGCCCTTGACCACCTCGGCCGGATTGGCGGTGGTGTCGACCAGCTTGAATTCCAGCTTGGCTGTCTTGCCGATCAGGTCCTTCAGCGCCTGCGGGTTCTGCAGGCCGGGGACCTGCACCACGATGCGGTTCGAACCCTGCTGGAGGATCGTCGGCTCCTTGGTGCCCAGCGCGTCGATGCGGCGCCGGACCACCTCGGTCGCGGTCTTCATCGCGGTGTCGACCGCCTGGGTCAGGCCCGCCTGGGTCGGCTTCAGGACGAAGCGCGAGGTGTCGACGACGTTGATGTCCCATTCGCGCTGGCCGGTCATGCCCGCCCCGCCGCCGGTGATCGTCAGCAGCCGCTCGCGCGCCGCATCGACCTGCGACGGATCGCGCAGCATGAAGCTGAGCTGGCCGTTACGCACCGAGATGTCGCCGATGTCGATGCGCGGATTGCCGCGCCGCATCTCGGCCGCGACCTGGTCGCGCATCGTCTCCAGCCGCGTATTGGCGAGGTCGGCGGTGTCCGCCTCCAGCAGCAGATAGCTGCCGCCCGCCAGGTCGAGACCCTTGTTGACGCGCGGATGGGGGATCGCCCCCCATTTGTCGGTCATGCTTTCGGGCAGAAAGCTCGGGATCGCCAGCAGGCACAGCGCGCCCAGCAGCGCGATGATGGAAGCGACCTTCCAGCGGGGGAAATCCAGCATGGGGTCAGTCGTTCGCGGGCTTGGCGGTGGGATCGAGAATGTCGGTCAGCGTCGCCTTGACCACGCGGACGCGGACGTTCGGCGCGATCTCGACCTCGACCAGCTGGTCCTCGACGCGGGTCACCTTGCCGACGATGCCGCCCGCCGTGGTGACCTGATCGCCCTTCTTGACCGCCTCGATCGACGCCTGCAGCGTCTTCATGCGGCGCTGTTGCGGGCGGATCATCAGGAAGTAGAAGACGACGAAGACGACGATCAGCGGCGCGAGGCTGATGAACGAGGCGACGCCGCTGGAGCCGGCGGCCCCGGTTGCGGCGGCGGCCGCGGCGACTGGGGCGGTGAAGGGAATGAACATTCGGACCCGTCTATGCTGAATGGGCACGGGCACCGGTCGACCGATGACGATCGACAAGCCCCCATGTCGGATAGCCTGCCCGCTACCATCGCAGGCGGACAGGCGCAATGGAGAGGCGGATGTGGTGTCGGCGGTATCGTAACATCAAGGCTTGCATCCCGGATAAAACCCGCCTAGAGGCCGCCGCTCGGTCGGGGCGTAGCGCAGCCTGGTAGCGCATCACACTGGGGGTGTGGGGGTCGCAGGTTCGAATCCTGTCGCCCCGACCAATCTTCTACTGACATCGGTGGACGACGATGAAGCGGGCGAAAGCCCGCTTTTTTCGTTTTCGCGTGTCCTGTTTGTTCGGCATGACGTGGGCGCCGGGAAGACCTTTGCCCCATGGCGGACCAAGATGCCCGGACTGATTGTCTGCTATGGGTGGATAGGCACCGTCACGGAAATCGGTCCCGGCGTCCACCCCCCTCACGGCTGACCACTTGCGCAACTCGTCATTACGCTCCAGGGCGTTGGAGGTTGGCAGGCCAATCACGATCGGGCGTAACGTCTGGATCGGGGCAGCGACATTGATCCTCTCCGGTCTCACCATCAGCGGCTGCTACGGATGGGAGTGAGATCGGCAATCCTCCCCGTCGCTGGTGCCCAAGGACAGCCGGCGACGCGACACTGCAGCCAGTGCGCGCCGATCAATCCCGTGATATCTCGTAATAACATTGCGTTAGACATTCCCATGCGAATGTAATTGTCCCGTTCCCCTTGATCGCCGGGTTTCACCATTATGAAGCGCCCCCAACTCACGCAGACCGCTCCCTGCCGTATAGATCCCGATGTCTATGCGGCGTTGATTTCGGATCTGGCGTACAGCGCGGTACCCACCGCAATCATGGGGATCACTTTGGTCGGTATCGCGTCGCTGGCCTGGCTCCGGATTGGCAATCCTGTTTTCGCCCTTGCCGCGTTGACCGGAGCGGCAGGAACAGGCGGAAAGCTGTTCCTGATGAGCTACCAGCGTGAGGCACTGAGGAATGAAACACACTGTGCTTCTACCGCCCGCTTCTACCAACAGCGGCATTTGGTCGTGACGCTGGCCACAGCAACTTCGATCGCAGCAATGGTGAGCCTGCTATTTTTCCATATCGACGCGGAATGGCATGTACTCGGGACGGCGCTCCTGTTCGCTTATTGCGCGGGTGTAGTGGCGCGTCTTGCCGTTTGTCCCGCGCTGGCGGTCGCGGCGCTGATCGTTGCCGCTGTTCCCGTCATAGTGGCATGCTGCTTTTGGAGCGATGTTCCGCACCGGGTCACGGCGGCAATGTTCGCCGTGTTTCTTGCAGGCAGTTTCGAGACGGTCCGACACGTCTATCGCAATGCCGTGCGCCATATCGCGACCGAGCTGGATATGGCGACGCTGGCACGCAACGACCCCCTGACGGGGCTTCTCAATCGTCTGGGGTTCAGAGAGGCGTTTCGCGTGACATCGGGCACGCCGGGCGGCCTCGCAATTCATTGCTTCGATCTCGACGGGTTCAAGCCCATCAACGATTGTCATGGCCATGCCGCGGGCGACCAGGTGCTCGTCGATGTTGCCCGGCGCATCCGAGCCTCTGCACCGGGTGCTGCGGCTGCACGGCTGGGCGGAGACGAGTTTGCGATCCTCCAGGGCGGCGTTGCTTGCACCGAGGACGCCATATCGTTGGCGGATCAGCTACTCGCGACGTTGCGCAAGCCATACGATATCGGCGACACCAGCGTGTATGTCGGAGCAAGCCTGGGGTTCGCGGTCGCATATGATGACGGCATGGATTTCGACGCGCTCGTGCGTGCGGCCGATCTGGCATCGTATCAGGTCAAGCGTGCGGGCGGCGGTGTATCGCAAGGTCATGTCGACCACATGGACCGCCTCGCCGGGGGTGATCTTCGGATTGTTACCTGACGATGGCGACATCGCGCACCCGGTATCCGCTGGCAAAACCATTAGTCCGGCCTGCGTATGCCGTGCCTTCGCCGTCTCGTATGGAATTGAGTTTTGGGAATGACCGGGTTTGGGCGCTAGCAGACCGACCGGGCGTGGTGGAAAGCGGACATTCACTCGACGTTGCTGTTCTCCCACACCAGCTGGGCGGTGCGGGGGTTATAGCAGTAGGTCGGCTCTCCTCCCACGTCATATGCAATAGCAGCGAACTTGACGCAGGACATCGAGGGCGTGTCCACTACTTGGACCTGATAGCCTGACATCGCCTTTTCGACCGTCCCACCATTCTTCGGCGTCCAACGGCGGATTGCATCTTGCACTATGGGCGAGCCTCCGAAGTCTTCCCGAGATCGGGCGATCACCGCAGCTTCGGCAGTGCGGGGCCGGTACATTTCAGGAGCGTGCTGGCTCGACCGCCCGACGGCGTATCCGGTTGCCGCAGAAACCAGCGCGATCGCGATCACGCCAACAGTACGGTTCGTAAAGGGTCGCTGCATCATGGTCGGCATCGTGCCAGCAAAGCTGAATGTCCGCTACTGGGCCAGGCCGTGTAAAAACGGCTTCACAGCAGCTGGTCAGTATTTTCGGCGCGGCGCGTTGAAGGTTGAGCGTTGGCGCTCAGCTCTGAATTGCTGCGATCATTGCCGGGACGCCGAGGATGGCAATCAGCCGCTTGAAGTTATAGGCCAGGATATGGAGGCTGGCCTCCGT